>DATLRB010000100.1:0-6037 GCA_035534875.1 Saccharimonadales bacterium (SeqCode) | reverse complement strand
GGGCGGTTGAGGCCGACCATGCCCGACTCGAGCGCCTCGCTGAACCGCAGCCCGCGCTGCAGATCCCGCGTGTACACGTACGCAATCAGTCCGTACTCCGAATCGTTGGCGAGCTTGACAGCCTCCTCCTCGGTATCGAAGACCACCAGCGGCGCAACCGGCCCGAAGATCTCCTCGCGCAGGATTGCCGCGGTGGGAGGAACATCGACCAGCACGGTCGGCGGGTAGAAGAAGCCCGGCCCATCAGGAATGCTGCCCCCGACCGTGATCCGTGCGCCGTCGCTGACGGCGCCGTCGACCAGCAACGCCACCTTGTCGCGGCCGGCTGCGTTGATCAGCGGTCCCAGCTGGACCCCATCCTCGAGGCCCGGACCGACGCGCAGGGTTCCCATCGTCTGAGCCAACCTGGCTCCGAACTCCGCGGCTATGCCACGCTGCACGAGGAAACGGTTCGCGGCCGTGCAGGCCTCGCCCCCGTTGCGCATCTTCGCCACCATGGCGCCGGCCACGGCGCTCTCCAGGTCAGCGTCGTCGAACACGATGAACGGCGCGTTACCGCCAAGCTCCATCGAACAGTTCACGACGCAGTCCGCCGCTTCATGGAGCAGGCCGCGGCCGACCGCTGTCGAGCCGGTGAATGAGAGCTTGCGCACTCGGGGGTCGTGCAGCATCGCTCCGACCACGGCCCCGGAGCGCCGCGAGGGCAGGATGTTGACGACGCCTGCGGGAACACCTGCGTCACACAGGATCGCTCCCATCACCAACGCGGTGAGGGGCGTGTCGGAGGCGGGTTTGAGCACCACCGTGCACCCGGCAGCCAGCGCTGGCCCGATCTTGCGCGTCGCCATCGCCGCGGGGAAATTCCATGGCGTGACCAGGACGCTGACGCCGATCGGCTGGCGGATCACCAGGATGCGGTTGGTCCCGGAAGGCGCCGTCTGGAGATCGCCACCTGCGCGCACGGCCTCTTCGGCGAACCAGCGGAAGAACTCCGCGGCGTAGGTGACCTCGCCGCGCGCATCGGAGAGCGCCTTGCCGTTCTCCCTGACGATCAATCGTGCCAGTTCGTCACTACGCTCAGTCATCAGCTCGAATGTGCGTCGAAGCACCTCGCCGCGTTGCCGCGGAGGTGTCGCCGCCCAGGCGGGCAGGGCGTCGTGCGCAGCGCCGACCGCCGCCAACCCATCCACCACCGATGCATCGGCCACGACCGCGATCACCTCGCCGTTGGCCGGGTCGTGCACGGTGAAGGTGCGCCCGTCGGAGGCGTCCATCCAGCGGCCGCCGATCAGCAATTGCGTCGACCCACCAACAGCCTCGGGATTCAACGTCGTCGTGGTCATGACTGCATTGCCTTCTCGATGGTGGTGACGATGCGCTCGACCGAAGGAATCGCCATGTCCTCGAGTGCGTCCGCCGATGGCAGGGGAATGTGCGGTGTGGTAATGCGCAACGGTGGGCCGTCGAGGTAGTTGAAGCACTCTTCGGCGACGATCGACACGATTTCGGCCCCCCAGCCGCACAGCCGGGGGTTCTCCTCGACCGTGAACAACCGCCCGGTTGCGGACACTTCATGCAGGATCGTCTGCGTATCGAGCGGTACGAGGCTGCGCACGTCGATCACGCCGGCGTCGATCCCGCGCTCCGCCAGCTGCGTGGCCGCGGCGATCGCGCGGGGCACCATTGCCGCTAGCGCCACGATGGTCGCGTCGGCGCCAGGCCGCAGCACCTTCGCGCTGCCGAGCGTGTCGACCAGCTCCCCATCGGGGACCTCGCCCTTCGACGAGTACAGGCCCTTGTGCTCGAAGAACATCACGGGATCAGGATCGCGGACCGCGGCGGCGAAGAGGCCGATGACGTCCGCCGGGCTGGACGGTGCGACCACTTTGAGCCCGGGTATCGCCATCGCCCAGTTCTCCACGGACTGCGAGTGCTGCGCGCCGAAGCGCAGCCCTCCGCCGTTGCCCGACCTGATCACCAGCGGAAAGCTCACCTGGCCGGCGGTCATGTACGAGCTCTTGGCGATCTGGTTGGCGACCAGGTCCCAGCAGACCGCGAAGAAGTCCGCGAACATGATCTCCGCGATCGGTCGCAACCCAGTCATCGCCGCCCCCATGGCGGCGCCGAGGATCGCCTGCTCGGAGATCGGCGTATCGCGGACGCGCTCGGGCCCAAAGCGCTCGAGCAGTCCGACCGTGGCCTTGAACACGCCGCCCGCGCCGGCGACGTCCTCGCCGAGGAAGACGACGTTGGGGTCGCGGTCCATCTCCTGGGTGATCGCCCTGGCCACGGCTTCGCGATAGGTCAGTTGCGCCATGACCACCCTCCGTCGGACCAGACGTCGCGCATCAGCATCTCCGGCCCCGGCGGTGGGGACGCACTGGCCTCGACAGTGGCAGTTTCGACGTCGCTGTCCGCCGTCTCATCGACGGCGTCGAGGTCAGCTTCGCTGACGCCGTGCATGACCAACCGTGCGCGATACAGCACAATCGGGTCATACGCTGCCCAGGCGGCGACCTCGGCGTCGGGCCTGTATTTGCCCGGATCGGCACGGGAGTGACCGGAGCTGCGATAGGTGCGAGCCTCGATCAGCGAAGGACCGCCGCCGCTCCGGGCGCGGTCGATGCACTTGCGAGCGGTGAGGTACATCACGTCCGCGTCGTTGCCATCGACGAGGATGCTCTCGAGCCCGTATGCAGAGGCTCGATCGGCGGCGGGATTGACGACCGCCGTGACCGTGCCGATCGGCGTGTATTCCATGTACATGTTGTTCTCGCACACGAAAACCACCGGTAACTTCCAGACCGCTGCCAGGTTGAGCGATTCGTGAAATGCGCCGATGTTGGTGGTGCCGTCGCCGAAGAACGCAACCGCCACGCGAGGCTCCTTGCGGTACTGCGCCGACCACGCCGCACCGAGGGCGATGGTGAGAGGAGCCCCGACGATCGCATACGAGCCCATGACGCCGTGACTCACGTCGGTGAGGTGCATCGATCCGCCCTTGCCGGACAGCACGCCGCATGAGCGTCCCAGGAGCTCGCCCATGACCCCGGTCATCGACGTCCCACGCGCGAGCGTGTGCGCGTGACCACGGTAGGTCGCGAACGTATAGTCCTGCTCGTCCATGGCCTCGCCGAACGCGGCGGCGATCGCCTCTTGCCCCAGCGACAGATGACTCGTCCCCTTGACAAGGTTCTGCATGAACAGGTCATAAGCGCGCGTCTCGAACTTGCGCATGCGGACCATCTGCCGGTAGAGCGCGAGCTGCGTAGCCGCGTCGACGCTGCCATCGGGGCGGTGCAACGTGCCCGGATCGATCCCCGGCGGTCCGGCCACCCCGGCGAGATCGTCAGTGGTTGCTGACATCTGCGTGGTCTCCTCTCATGTCGGTTGGACTCCAGCTAGTACTGGTTGGCAACGAACAGTTCGTCGGCGGGGAAGAGGGTCAGCACGGAGCAGCCGTCGGTGGTGACGACGACCTCCTCCTCGATGCGAGCCGCCGACGTGCCGTCGCTGGCGGGACAGTACGTCTCGAGCGCGAAGACCATCCCCTCACGCAGTTCGATGGGATGGTCGAGCGAGTTGAGGCGGGAGATGATCGGGCGCTCATGCAGTCCCATGCCGAGGCCATGGCCGAACTGCAGCCCGAAGGCGTCCATCTCGGTTCGAAAGCCGAAGTCCGTTGCCTTGGGCCAGAGCGTCGCGATCTGGTCGGTGGTCGTCCCGGGCCGGACGAGCGCGATGGCGGAGTCGATCCATTCGCGAGCGCAGGAGTACGCATCGCGCTGGGACGGCGTTGACCTTCCAACCGCGAACGTGCGGTAGTAGCACGTTCGGTAGCCGTTGAACGACTGAATGATGTCGAAGTACGCCTGGTCTCCGGGGCGGATCAGGCGGTCCGAGAAGTTGTGCGGATGCGGGTTGCAGCGCTCCCCAGACACCGCGTTGATCGCCTCGACGTCGTCGGATCCCATTTCGTACAGGCGTTTGTTGGCCAACGCGACGATCTCGTTCTCGCGCACGCCGGGTTTCAGCGCCTCGGCGATGTCCTGGTACACGCCATCGACCATGGCCGCCGCCGTCGACAGCAGCGCGATCTCGTCCGCCGACTTGATCAGACGGGCATCGAGCATCACCTGCTGCGCGTCGCGGACATCGACGCCGGCACGGAGCAACTCGAGAAGCATGGGCGTTTCCGCGATGTCGACGCCGATCGGCATTCCTGCGACGCCTGCCGCCGCCAGCTCGGACTGAATCTCCGCCACGGCGCGGGTGACCAGTCCCGCGTCTGGTGCAACGGCGCCACGGAGGCCGAGCATCCCCGCGCGGCTGTTCTCCGGCCGGATCCATGGCGCGTGCAGCTGATGGTGTCGAGCCGCTGACCCGAAGTCCCACACGATCGGCTCGCCTCCGCGGGGGAGCAGTGCGTAACGAGCAACCTTGTCGCGCGCCCACTCGCCGATCATCGTCGCCGTGACGTAGCGGATGTTGTTGATATCGAAGAGCAGGAGCGCCCCGAGCTCCGACGCGTCGAGCGCGGCACGGGCGCGCGACAGCCGGTACGCGCGAAGCCGGGCGAAGTCGACGCGCTCCTCGAAGTCGACGTTCATTCGCCCGGGGCTCGGCGGGACCGCGCCGGACAGCGGTGTCACCGCTTCTCGCCGTCGACGGAGGGGCCAGCAGCGGGTGAGCGCAGCGCGTTCGGCGATGATTTGAGACCGTCTCCGACCTCGACACCCTCCGCTTGCAGCTCAAGGCCAGAGTTCCTGCCCTGCTCGATGAGCAGGGCTGCGAAGTCCTCCTCGCCATGGCCGCGACCCATCGCAGCCTGCACCTGATGGTAGGTCGCGGCTGCAATGGGCATCGGTACCTCGAGCTCCCGAGCGGCAGCGAGGCCGAGGTCGAAGTCCTTGCGCAGCAGGGAGGTGGTGAAGGTCGGTGTCATATCGAGATTGACGAATGCGGGCGTCTTGTAGCCGGTGAAGACGGAGCCCAGCACGGACCCGTTCATGAACGCCATCAGGGCGTGGCGCGGGACGCCGCCTCTCTCGGCGAGCACCACCACCTCGGCAAGGGACTGCGTGACCACGCCGAGGAAGATGTTGTGAGCTAACTTTACCAGCCGCGCCACCTCTCCTTCGCCAACATACGTCACAGAGCGGCCGATGATGCTCAGCAGCGGCATCACTGTGTCGAACGCCTCGCGCGAGCCTGAAACCGCGACCGAGAGCGCACCCCCCTTGACCGCTTTCGCATTGCCACTGACGGGCGTTGCGAGGAACGCCGCGCCACGTTCCGCCGCAGCCAAGCGGATGCGCTCGGAGGTTGCCCGGGAAACGGTGCTGAAGTCGACGATGATTTGCGGCGCCGACTCCTGACGCAGCAGGCCACCGTCACCGAGCATCACTTCGAGCAGCTGGGGATCTGCGGCGACGATGCAGAACACGATGTCCTGGCCGGCGAGCTCGGCGACGGAGTCGACGACACGAGCACCGCGCGACGCGAGGTCCTCCACCTTGGCGCGGGTGCGATTCCACACCAGCACGCTCTGCTCCGCATCGAGCAAACGCTGCACCATGGCGTGACCCATGCGGCCAGTGCCGATCCAGCCTAGGGTGGGAGCGTGGCGGGAGCTCATCGGAACCTCTTTTTTAGGGTGCCGTATTCACGGCAGGGGTTGCTGGATCGCGAGATCTGCGTGGGGAACCGATGGAGTTGCGGCGACGCCGAGATACAGCCGGGCCACCTCGGGATCGTCGAGAAGGCTGGCGCCGGAGCCGACCACGCGTTCTGTTCGACGAGCAGCCCGGCGCGCCCCCCGGGCGGCAAGGGTGGTGATGTAGTCGAAGCCGACCGGCCGAGCGCGATCCAGACCCCCCGGAGGCGGCCCCACTTCGCGTTTACGGAGCTCGTAGTTGACGCCGGCCCGGACCGGGTGCTCGGCCAGAGCTGCCCCCCGGTCACCGCGGCGGCGCGACGGCGATCGCCTGGATCTCGAGCTTCAGAAGCGGGTGAGTTGCCAGCCGCTTGACCTCGA
>DATLRB010000099.1:0-70744 GCA_035534875.1 Saccharimonadales bacterium (SeqCode) | reverse complement strand
CTCCCGCGCCCGGCGGTCTGCTCCCCGGCAAGGCAGCAGAATCCCTCATCAGCGCCGCCGCGCGCAGCTCGAAGCACGACGTCCTGGGTGCTCCCGGTCCTCGCCACGCGGGTCACCCGTAGCCGTGGAAAACGCGCTTCTTGACCGGGTGGATGCTGCGACATACGATGGAAGTTATTACAGGGGTAGAGGTTGTGAGGGTGGTGGTCCAATGATCCAGGAGACCTGCGTGGAGATCGGTGAGCTTGAAGCTCGCTGGACTTCGCTGCGCGAAGCGCGCAACGCGCGCCGCCAGAAGATCCGCTACATCGACGAGCTCATCGACCAGTTCGAGAAGCTCAATCTCGCCGACGAGGTCGAGGTGCCTTACGAGCTCGTTGGCCGCGCCGCGGCGCTGATGAGCCCCGATGCCCAGTTGGCGGGGCGCTCGCCGCAGGAGCTGATGATCTCGGAATGGATGGACGCGCTCTATGACGTCCAGGACAGTCTGATGTTCACCTCCGAGGAGGATTCCGACTGAGCCGTATACTGGCCACGGTTGCCCCGGCGAGCCACGACGGGCGCCCGTAGCTCAGTTGGATAGAGCGCCGGCCTCCGGAGCCGGGTGCGGGGGTTCAAGTCCCTCCGGGCGTACCACGATCTGCTCGGACGGCATGTCCATCATCTTGGGCATGCCGATGCTGGGATCAAGCGTGACCACGCCTGAGTCCGCTTACGAACTCTGAGCAATCTCCAAGGTGAAGCCCACGCGGTTCTGACTGCCGGGCGCGACGCTGATCAACGTCAAACGTCAGTCCACCCAGGAGGTACAAACACCATGGACGGCGACCAGTTCATCCCACCGCCCCCGCCCCCGGAAGAGCCGGAAAAGCCGAGGACGGGTCTGCGCAAGATTGCGGCGACGGCGCTGCTCTCGGTCGGTTTGCTCGCCGGCACGGGGGTCGGCAGCTTCGTGATCGCGCACGCCGCCTCATCCACGCCGGCATCGAGCAGCGCGACCCTGACGGCGAGCACCGCCAAGCCGTCAACGACGACGCCGGCGACCAAGACGCCATCGACGACCATGTGTCCCAACATGGGCGGCTCGACCGGCACGACGGGCTAGGCGTCCCTTCCTCCCTCCAGGCGGTCCGCCGGTTTGGCGGGCCGCCTCACCACCACTCGAACGGCCTGCCGTCCCAGTCGTCGAGGACCGGGTAGGTGGGATCCGCCGCAAGCTCGGTAACCCGATGACTGAAGGCGGTGACCTCCGCCTCGCCGAGCAGCCGGCCAAGCCGCGTGCGCAGCGAGGTCATCCGCGTCGGGTCACCGGCGAGATCCCGCACCCGCTTCGCGAGTCGCGGTGGGAGGTGCGTCCCACCCAGTGAGATGAGCGCCGTCCGCTGGCGTGGATAGGGGAGGAAGCTCAGGGCATTGTCGATCGCCTTGACGCTCGGGCCGTCGACGACCAGAAGGTGCGATCGCTTCCGGTCGGCATTGTTGATGAGCACGTCGAGCACCGCAACAGCACGAAGTTGTGATTCGAGCCTGGCGGCGCGCTCGGCGGTCAGCGGCTCGTCGAGGACGTGCACGAAGCGCTGCACCGAACCCGGCCCGAGGGGTCCGTCGCGAAGCACGGTCACCGGGACCCGGTGCAGGCCGAGCGCCGCATCGACCACATACGCAGCCACCTCTCGCAGATAGAGCGTCCTTCGGGGAAAGTCCCAGAGCGGGCGCTCGCCCCGGACGGGCTTGTACACCGCCCGCAGCGGCCTGGCCGGCGCCGCCGGGTCGGGCGCATCGAGCTCGAGCAGGAAGACGCCGTTGCTGCCGTAGACGACTTCGGCAATGCGCTCGATCGGTGCCTCGGCGAGCGTCCGCGCGATCTCGGCGTCTCGGGGCGACGCGCCGTCCGCGGGGCCCGGTGCCAGCGCCGCCTCGAACCGGGCGCGAAGCGTGGGTGCCGCCGCCTCGTCGTCACCGGCGGGCAGTGCGAGCCCTGGAATCGGGTCGAGATGGGGTCGGCGGGGCTGCCGGGGGACATGCCCGGCCCGCGGCGCGCCTGGGGTCACCAGCCGTCCAACCCTGGCGCGACCTCTGTCAGCCGTTCCGCCGGGCGAGCCAGATGGTGACGAGTGCGGCCAGGCCGACCGGGACGCCGATCAGGAGGGTCAAGGTCAGAGCCTGGAGGGTGTGATCCTCCCCCCAAGCCATGGCGAGTATCGCGGCGACCGCCAGGGCCACCAGCAGGCCGACCAGCCAGCCGTAGTGTGCCGGCTCCGCCTCCGTGCGCGCGGCGGCGACCTCGATCACGGGAGCGACGGGCTGGGCGTCCTCGTACCAGCGGCGGTGGGCGGCGGGAACGAACTCGTCGTCGGGGAGATCTACTCGATCGAGGGCGGCCCACCAAATGGGTGCGCCGTCGTTTCGTCGCTGGCCGTAAGGCCGGGCGGAGCGCGAAGACTCGTCGGACATGGCGCCTCGGTGTGCGACGGCTGACCACGACGGCCGCTCAGCGATGATGCAGGGATAACGAGCGGTGAGGAAATGATATCGCCTGGGGTACGGCGATGCTACCTCGGCGAGTCAGAGTCGGGTCACCGTGCCGGAACAAGCCGCCCAGGGACGCTCGTTGAGATCGCTGCAGCGCGAGCAGCGCGCGTGCACGCGATGCGCCGACGCCGGCCATATCGCGCGGGCGCACCCGGTGTTCAGCGGCCGCGCAGGTCAGCGCATCCTCCTGGTCGGACAGGCACCCGGTCCGGTCGAACACGATCAGAGCAGGCCGTTCGCCGGACGGTCAGGACGGCAGTTGATGCGCTGGTTCATCCGCGCCGGTTTCCGCGACGAGGGAGACGTGCGTGATCGCATCTACATGACCGCGATGACCACGTGCTTTCCAGGGCGGCGCCCCGGCGGCGCGGGGGACCGGCGTCCGAGCGCCGCGGAGGTCGGGCTCTGCGCACCCTGGCTTGACGGCGTGATCGCGAGGCTCGACCCGCGACTCATCATCCCGATCGGCTCGCTGGCATTGGAGCGGTTCCTGCCCGGACGGCGGCTGGACGACGTGATCGGCGCCGCGTATGGCGCAACGGGGGCCGCATTTTCGGGGACTCCGCAGATCGCGCCGGTACTCGTTCCGCTCCCCCATCCCTCAGGGCAGAGCAGGTGGCTCAACGACCCCGCGCGTGTGGCGTTGCTCGAGCAGGCCATCGCCGTCCTGCACGAGATGGTCGTGTGGGCGGATCCGGCCGGCTGAGCAGCCCGCGCTCGCCTCGACTTTCGTGAGGTAATGCCGATGCTATCATCGGCTCTCGCACGTATTGCTGTGACGGGGAGAAAGGTTGCGCCAACGTGGTATGCGGCGTCGCGACGAGGGCGCACCGCTGATTCGCGACGAGGCCGCATCCCCCGCTGAGCCCGCCGTCAAGAACGCTGAGGACATCCTCGAGCGCATCTTCGCGCCGACGCCGAAGGCGAGTCCCGCGGAGCAGGCGGAGCGCGCGCTGCGCCGGCCGAAGCAGTTGATCTACTGCGCACTCAGCAACCGCAACTTCTACTGGCGCCAGCACATCACCAAGTTCGTCCTCGACGAGGGGCAGGTTCCGATCGTTCCCTTCATGCTGTTCGACTATTACCTCGTGCACACGGTGCCGAAGGACGTCGTGCGTGAGGCCTTCAACAACCTGATCGTGCGCTGCGATCAGATGTGGGTGTTCGGCAACCCGTCGCTCGGCGTGAAGGTGCAGATCGGCATCGCCAAGCGCCTCAAGAAGCCGATCCGCTACTACGACATCACCGACATGCCGTACCGCGTGGTCAGTGTCCCCGAAGCGATGTTGCGCGAAGAGTGAGACACTGAACTCATGACCGCGCTCGTGATCGTGCTGATCGTCGTCCTCCTCATCGTGCTGTACGTTGCGTATCGATTCAACCGGCTCATCCGGCTGCGCACGCGAACCCAGGAGGCGTGGTCGGACATCGACGTCGAGCTGAAGCGCCGCTATGACCTCATCCCCAACCTCGTGAACACCGTGCAGGGTTATGCGGCCCACGAGCGGGGCGTGTTCGAGGCGGTGACCGCCGCACGCACCAACGCGCTTGCTGCGTCGAAGACGGGGGACCCGGCGGCGATGGCCGGGGCCGAGGATGCCCTGACGGGATCCACTCGGCAGTTGCTCGCCGTCGCCGAGAACTACCCCCAGCTCAAGGCCTCCGAGCTGTTCCTGAACCTCCAGGAGCAGCTGACCACCACCGAGGACAAGGTCGAGTTCTCACGTCGCTTCTACAACGGCAACGTGCGCGACTTCAACACGGCGTTGCAGACGTTTCCGACCAACATCTTCGGACAGATCATGCATTTCCAGCCGTTCGCGTTCTTTGCGGCGGCCGATTCGGAGCGGGCCGCGCCGACGGTGTCGTTCACGCCGGCGGGTCCACCGGCCGCGGCGCCCCCCGCCTGACCGCAGCCCGGGTGGCCGAGCCGACCGGCGGCGGAGGGGACCGCCAGCTGTGGCGCCTGCTCGTCGCGATGGCGAGCCTCATGCTCGCCGGTGCGCTGGCACTCTGCGCCACCCTGCTCCACCACCCGGAGGTGAGCGTGGCATTCGTCGCCCCCGCGATTCTGGCCGCCATCGCCCTCGCCCGGCCGACGCAGGTCATGATCGGGCTGGTCGGTGTCTCCCTCGCCGTGGAGATGCTGATTCCGATCCAGACCGGGGGTGGCCGCATCGGCGACTGGGATCTGCACTACCAGCTCAGCCGGGCGTATGCCGGGCTCGCGTCGACCGTCGGTCTGACGGATCTCCGTCAGCGAACGCCGCTGTTCGATGCCCTGGCGGGCGGTGTGCTGGTCTGGGGGAAGTCGTACTGGGTCTTTCAGATCGTCAGCGTGCTCCTCAACTCCCTCTGGCTCTGGCCCGCGCAGCGCCTGATCCAGATCCTCGGCGCGAGCCCGCGGCGTCTGCTCGTGGTGGGGCTGACCCCGATGATCATCATCTACTCCGTCTACACGTGGCCCTGGGGCTTCGTCTCGTTCTTCGTGCTGGCGGCGATCTGCGCGGCACTTTCGAGAGGTCGCGTCGCGGCGATCACGATCGGGATCGGGCTCGCGGGCGCCCTGCTCACCCACATCGGCGCGATCGGCCTTGCCGCAGGCCTCGGGTTGTGGGTGCTGTTCCGTCGAACGGACTGGAAGCTGACGGTCGGTGCCGGCGTGGTCGGCTCCTGCCTCATCGCGCCATGGGCGGCGTTCACGCACACCCTGTCTCCGAGCGTGCTGTGGCAGGGATCGATTCCCGCTCAGTACGCCGGTTCGGTGGGTCAGTGGTTGCTGAGCCGGCCCGTGCTCCTGGTCTCGACCTTCTGGGGCATCCCGCCGCTACGTCTGGGCACGCCGCTGCTGGACGCGGTGATCTCGCTGTTCTTCTTCTCGACAACCGCGGCGCTGCTGCCCGTGCTCCTGGTGGGGCGCCGGTGGCCACGCCCGCCTCCGCCGGCGGTGTGGGCAATCGTCGGTGGCGTCGTCGCCGGCATGCTCCTCCTGCCCACGAACACGTCCCGCTCCGGGCTGGCCGAGACCATGTTCACGGCGGACATCGCCCTGGTCATCGCCGGCGTCGCGCGGCTCTCACGAGAGCAGGCGCGAACGCTCGGCGTCATCACCGCCGGGCTCGCCGCCCTTGCGGTCACGGCGCTCGTCTGGCGCTCTGAGATCGTCGTGCCGGGCGATCCGAATCTCACCTACAGGGTCGCCCAGACCCTGGAGTTCTTCGTCGCGCGGTTCTCGGTGGTGCCGGGGATCCTGGCGGGAGGCGTCGGGATCGTCCTCCTGGGACGGTCCTGGCGCCGGGACGCTCGGCAGTCGACTTGAACGAGACGCGAAGGCCGTCGCGTGAGCCCGTTCAGAGGGCTCCCGGCGTGCCGGTCACGCCTGGTTTCCGGGTCATCGGGGTGGGCACCTCGATGCGCCGGGTCGGCACCTCGCGCCACAGCACCGCGGCAGCGGTGATCGTCGCCGCCGTCGCGAGCAGCGGAGCCACGGCCGGGACCGCGGTGCTCGATCCCGCCGACGAGATGTCGATGAGCAGGGTCGCGGGGGTCATCGCCACGCTCAAGAGCGCGGCGATGCGGCGATGGCCACCGAGCAGCAGGATCGCCATGGGCCACATCAGGTACTGATCGGAGATCGCGGGCGCGAGCCCGAGGACGATGAGCATCGCGAGTGCGACGACATCCACGACGGCGGCATGGCGCCGCGCGCACTCCACGACCATCCAGAGGACCAAAGCCGCGACGGCGACATCGGCGGGCGCGATGAATGGATCGCCCCATGCCGCCGGAAAGAGCAATGACGTCCCCAGACCCTGGCGGTGGGGCAGGTAGGCGATCACCCCGACCAGGCCCTGAACGATGTGGTCCGGATGGATGACGAAGTACAGCGTGAATGCGGTCACGGAGGGAACCAGCACGCGGACGATGAAGCCGCCCCACTGCGCGCGACGGACGCCGGCGAGCAACGCGGGCACGAAGTACGCGGGCCAGACCTTGACCGCCGCGCCGATGCCGACCAGCCACGCCGCGCGCCGCGGGTGGGTGGCGAGCCACGCGACCGCGAGGAGGAGGCAGAGCGCAGGGATGCTGTCGAACTGTCCATGCAGGGTCGGCACCGCGATCGCGATGGGGTTGAGTGCGTACAGCCACGCGCTGCGCCATCGCCAGCGTCCCCGGACCAGCAGCGCGAGCACGGGGGCGATCGCGGCGTCGATCAGCCAGAACGGCGCGCGCACCAGCGCGGCAAAGAGGTGCGGGCTGCCGCTCGGCACGGCGGTCGCGGCGAGCGACCACCACCAGTAGATGACGGGAGGGTAGTTGGCGAGCGAGGGGAACCCTTGGGCAAACACGTCGCCGCCATGGCGCAGCTCGTTGCCGAGCTTCCGGTACGCGAAGAAGATGTCGTAGGTGCCGCCGTCGAACAGGAGCGACACCGCCGCTCGAATGCAGAGCGCGACGAGCGTGACCGCCAGGAGCCGCACGGCGACCCGTCGAGGGTCGGGCCCGGTTGGCGCCGGTGCGAACGCAATGCCGATCCCGGCGAGTCCGGCTGCCACGAGCAACACCCACGCGAGCAGGGTGGCCGTCCCCGCCGATAGACCGATGGTCATCTTCGAGGCGTCAGCCTAGCGCTGCCGCCTCCAGCCGGGAGTCGCCTCCCGGGTCGCCTAGGTCTGGCGGACCTGCATCATCGCCTGGAGTGCGGCGATGCGCTCCTCGATCGGCGGGTGCGTGTCGAAGAGGTGGTGCGTGAATCCGCCGTGGTGCTGCAGCGGATCGTCGATGCACATCGCCGCCGTGGCGTGGGTCATCTTCGCGAAGGGCTTCTCATTCTGCTGCAGCTTCTGCAGCGCGTGGAGGAGCCCCGCCGGATTGCGGGTGAGCTCGACGCTGCTCGCATCCGCGAGCGACTCGCGCGAGCGTGACAGCGAGAACTGCATCAGCGGGCCGACGATCACCGCGATCACCGAGAGCAATGCAGCGGCCCCGATGAGGATGATGATGAGGTAGCCACCGTCGCGGTTGTTGCCGCCGCGGGTGAAGAAGAGCGACCGCCACAACAGGCTCGCGAGCAGCCCCGCGAGGGCGACCACCGTTGCCACGATGAGCACGAGGCGGACATCGTAGTTGCGGATGTGACTCATCTCGTGTCCGACGACACCCTCGAGCTCTTCGCGATTCATCATCGCGAGCAGTCCCGTTGTGCAGGTGATCGCCGCCTTCTGCGGACTCGTGCCGGTGGCGAACGCGTTCGGTGACGGGTCGTTGATGATGTACACCTTCGGCATCGGCAGGCCTGCGCCGATCGCGAGCGTCGACACGACGTCGTACAGCACCGGTGCCTGCGCCTGCGTGACCGGTTGCGCACCCGAGACCGCAAGAACCGTCGCCTGTCCGAGCGTCAGGGACCACAGCACCGCGAGGAGGGCGAGGATCGCGGCGATCACGATGCCCGAGACGCCGCCGCTGAGGCCGGACGCGAGGTAGCCGATGCCGTAGCCGACAGCCATCCAGAAGACGAAGAAGACCGTGATCACGATCACGCTCTTGCGCTTGTTGCGGGCAATCTGGTGATACATCGCTCTCACTATGCCACGGCGGAAGGCGGGGCAAACCGGCGTTCACGCGAGTCAGATCAGGCCGGCGTAGCGCTCCCGGACAGCCCGCAGCGATGCGGGCACGGGCGTCAGGGCTTCAGCTCTCGATGCAACGCAGTCGGCGGTCTTGAGGCCGGCGCCGGTGATGTAGGCCACGACGGTCTCGTCGCCCTCCCAGCGGCCCGCGCGTGCAAGGTTGCGCAGCACGGCCACCGTGACCCCGCCGGCCGTCTCGGCAAAGATGCCCTCGCTCGACGCCAGCAACTCGATGCCCTCGACGAGCTCCTCCTCGGTGACGCTCGCGACGACCCCGCCGGTCTCGCGTGCGATGCGCAGGACGTCGGCGCCGTCCGAGGGGTTGCCGATCGCGATCGAGCGCGCAATGGTGGCCGGCCGGACCGGGACGACCGTCGTCTCGCCGCCCGCGAAGGCCGCGGCGACCGGCGAGCACCCGAGCGCCTGGGCGCCGGTGAGACGCGGCACGCGTGATCCGCTCTCGACCAGGCCGAGGTCGATCAACTCGCCGGCGGCCTTGCGGTGCTTGACGAACTGGCACCCGGAAGCGACCGGCAGGATGATCTCGTCGGGGAGCCGCCAGCCGAGCTGCTCCGCGGTCTCGAAGGTCAGCGTCTTGCTCCCCTCGCTGTAGTAGGCGCGCAGGTTGAGGTTGCAGAAACCCCAGTCGACGCAATCGGCGAGCTCGGTACAGAGACGGTTGACGTCGTCGTAGCTCCCGTCGACCGCGATGATCGTCGGCCGGAAGATCGAGGTCCCGATCATCTTGGCAGGCTCGAGGTCGCTGGGAACGACGACGACGGCCCGCAGTCCGGCGTGCGCCGCGTACGCGGCGACCGAGTTGGCGAGATTGCCCGTGCTGGCGCAGGCGATCGTGGTGAGCCCATGCTCGCGCGCCCAGGTCGCGGCGACGCTGACAACGCGATCCTTGAACGAGCCGGTGGGATTCTGCGTGTCGTTCTTCAGGTAGAGGTTGCGCAGCCCGAGCGCCGCCCCGAGGTTGCGCGCGTGGACCAGCGGTGTGAACCCTTCGCCCATGGAGATCGGCTCGACCGCCTCGAGGTCGACGGGCAGGAGATCGCGATACCGCCAGATGCTCGGTGGGCCGGCGGCGATGCTCTCACGCGAGATGCGCCGAGCCACCTCCTCGTAGTCGTAACGAACCTCCAGCGGGCCGAAGCAGCGCTCGCAGATGTTCGTCGCCTCGACCGGGGTCTCGTGACCACAGGCGCGGCAGACGAGGCAGCTGACGTGCGCACCCGATGGGGCGCGTCCGTAGCGTTCGAGCAGGCTGATCGTGGACATAAAAAAAACCTCCCGGGCTTGTGGTCCGGGAGGCTTCCCAACGAGGGCGCGCGTGCCCCTACGTTCGGAAACCTCCGCGGGGCATGATCATGGTTGCGAGCACGACTCTTGGTGTCAGCACAGTGCGGGCATGCTAGCACGGCCGCCGCGTCCGGTCGCACGTTGACGCGGTGACGGCGGGTCGCAGCGAGTTCAGATGCGGCGGATGAGGTCGCGTTCGACACGCTCTCGCGTCAGCGCGACGACCGGGTGCAGCGCATGCCCACGAAGCGCCTGCTCCATCTGACGAAGCAGCGAGTAGAGGCTTTTCACGGCCTTGACCACATCGCCGGTGTCGGCGCCGGGCGGTGGCTCGATGTCCGCCAGCGGCACGCCCGACGCCCACTCGAAGGCCGGCCGGATCTGTTCCAGAGACAGCGGCGGCATCGTCTCCAGCCCGTGCTCGCGCTCGAGCTCGACGAAGCGCCGCATCGCCGTCCGCAGGCGGCGGTGGCGTTCCTCGATGCGTGGCGTCGGAAAGTGGCGGCGGGACGGCTGGGGCCGCTCGCGGCCACGGTCCTCCGCGACCAGGCTCACCAGCGTCGCGGCGAGCTCCTCGGGCTTCAGGCCGTCGAGCACCCCGGACGCGATCGCGTCGGCAACCAGCAGCGAGCTCTCACCGTAGAGCGAGCCGGCGAGGCGCCCAAGGTCGGTTGGCTCGTCTCCATCGAGGAAGCCGGCCGCCCGGAGCACCGCTCGGTGCGCGCGGAACTCGCGACGGAAGCGATGCTGTGAGCGCTCGAGCTCCTCCTCCGCGCCGGCAAGGGTCGTCTCGATGCCGGCGATCCGGTGATGGTGGGCTCGGTGCTCTCCGAAATACGGGCAGTTACGGCATGGCGAATCGTTGAGCCGGTCCTGGAGCGACCGCGTGGTGCGCCGGAGCGCCTCGTGCCGCTGCCCCGGGTCCGACCCCGCCTTGCCGTAGCGGCCGCGGCGCGCGTCGGTCCAGTGCCCGCGCCGGACTCTGCGAAGCGCCAGCTGCGCCTCGCCGAGCTGCGTGGTGGTGGTGAGAAACGAGCTCAGGGTCCGCTCGGTACAGGGAACCCGGGGATGCTGAAAGCGCCGGAGCCGGAGGTCCTCGAGCTCTGCCTCGAGATTGGCCTTCCGGTGCCCCCACCGCGCCGAGCGCTCGACGGCCTGAAACTGCCCGAACGAGCTGTCGAGGAGCAGCTCCGCCGCCTCCGCGGACCGGGTGCGCAGCAGGTTGAGCACCATCGTGTACGTCGGGGAGAACTTGGAATCCACCGCGAACTCGCCGGAGATGGCGGCGTCATAGATGTCGCGCAGGTCGACGTCACTCTCCTTGAGGATCACGCCGTGCCCGACGGTGTCGATGCCGCGCCGCCCGGCGCGTCCCATGAGCTGGGTGAGCTCGCCGCTCGTGAGTGAGGCGAAGCTCACGCCGTCGAACTTCGTGAAGCTGGAGATGACGCAGGAGCGAGCCGGCATGTTGAGCCCGAGCGAGAGAGTCTCGGTGGCGAACACCACCTTGATCAGCCCCTGCTGAAAGAGCCGCTCCACGGTCTCCTTCGCATAGGGGAGGAGGCCGGCGTGATGCATCGCGAGACCGCGGCGGAGCAGACGCCTGTCGAGCTCGAGCAGCACGCACTGGCGTTCGTCCGCGTCGCTCAACGCCTCCATGCGTTCAGTGACCGCGATATCGATGCGCTCCTTCTCATCCTCGGTGGTGAGGTCGACACCATGCACGCCGCATCGTTGCAGGGCCTCGCGGCAGCCGCGGCGCGAAAAGATGAAGTAGATGGCGGGGAGCATCGCGCGACGCCGGAGCACGTCGATCACCTGGAGCAGGTCGTTGTCGGGCGCACGTCGCGCCTCGCGAAAACGCGGCTGCTGCACGGCATCGGCCTGCGCGAGCTCGAGCGTACCGCGCGCGGCGTTGCCTGCCGTGTCGAAGAGCGGATGCAGCGTGTTGTCGATGCTGAGCCACATCTCGAGCGCCACCGGACGCTCCGTCCGCGTGACGGTCTCGATGGTGCCGCGCAGGCCGGACATCCATGCCGCAACCTCGCCGACGTTGCTGATGGTCGCCGAGAGGCCGATCAAGCGGATGTGGTGCGGTGCCTCGATGATCAGCTCCTCCCACACGGTGCCGCGTGGGTAGTCGTCAATGTAGTGGACCTCGTCGAGCACAACGTCGCCGACTCGATCGACGCGAGCGGGCTCGTCGTAGAGCACGTTGCGCAGAATCTCGGTGGTCATCACCAGGACCGGCGCGCCGTCGTTGAGGGTGTGCTCGCCGGTGATCAATCCGATGCGGTGCTCGCCGAAGCGCTCGCACAGGTCGTGGTACTTCTGGTTGCTGAGCGCTTTCAGTGGTGTCGTGTAGACGACATCCGCGGCATCGGTGATCGCGCGTCGCAGCGCGGCCGGAGCGTCGAGGCGGCGCCAGATCACATAGTCGGCGACCACGGTCTTGCCGCTCGACGTCGGCGCACTCACGAGCACACCGCGTGATCGTTCGAGCTTGATGATCGCCTCGCGCTGAAACTCATCGAGCGCGAACGGCAGCGTCGCCTGGTACGCCTCGATGAGATCCCGCGGCAGCGGGCCCGGTTCAGACGTGGATCAGCTCGAAATGCGAGCCGAGCACGAGCGCCTCGCCATGGTCGTCGACGAAACGCAACACCTTCTGGCACATCTCATCGGCGTGGCGGCTGTCCGAGCTCACGCAGGCGACCCCGATCACCGCGGACTGCCAGAGATCCTGGTCCGCCACCTCGGCCACCGCGACATTAAACGTGTTGCGGAGTTTGGCGGTGATCGAACGCACCACCTGGCGCTTGTCCTTGAGGGATCCGCTGTCCGGTACCTGGAGCGTGACCGTCAGCGTGCCGATGACCACGGCGACCGGCGGTTAGCCCCGAGGCCCCGTGGTCATCAGAGGGCGTCGAGCAATTTCTGGCGGAGGACCTCGAGCTTCTCGAAGTCGTCGACCGAGGGACGCGTCGGCGCCTTGCTCGGAAACTTGAGATGCTGGACGGCGTCCGAAAGAATCCGCAACTCGTCGTCGGTCAGCCGGACCGAGCGCATATGCGGAGCCGGCGCAGTCGGAACCGGGTGGACGGCGTCCTCCCTGACCCCGGGCGACAGCGGGGCGTCGAGCTGTTCGGGTTCCGCCGACCGGAAGAGCTCGTCGCTGCCGCGCAGTTGGGCGCGGCGGAATCCGCGCATCACCCTCGTGCCGCGCGCACCCGCTCGCGTGGACGTTCCGCGCTCCCGGAGACCTCAATGGTGTCGCCGTCGCGATCCTGCGCGATGACGGCCTTCGCGAGGGCCCGATAGGAGCGAGCCCCAGGCGAGTTCGGGGCGTACTCGAGGATCGACTGGCCTGCCAAGGGTGTCTCGGCAAACCTGATCGAGGAGTCGACGGTGATCGGGAAGACCAGGTCGGGGTACGCGCTCTTGACGAGGTCGAGCACCTCCTGGCTGTGCAGGGTGCGCGACTTGTAGAGCGTCGGCAGAATGCCCGCGACCCGCAGGTGGCTGTTCAGCTTGGCGCGCACGCGATCGATGGTGCGCTGCAACTGCTGCATCCCCTTCATACCGAAGTACTCGCACTGCAGCGGGATGATCACGTCCGTCGATGCGACGAGCGCGTTGATGCACAGCAGGCCGAGCGATGGTGGGCAGTCGATGACCACGTAGTCGTAGCGGCCGTCGATGGGTTCGAGCTTCTCCTTGAGGATCGACTCGCGGCCGAACTCGGTCACCAGCTGCAGCTCCGCACCGCTGAGATCGATGTTGGCGGGGATGAAATCGAGCCCCATTCCCTCCGAGGTCAGCAGGACATCGGCAACGGTGACCCGATGGTCGGTGAGCAGGTCGTAGATCGTTCGCTCCAGCTCGTCCGGCCGGCGGCAGCCCATGTTGATGGTCAGGTGACCCTGGGGATCGAGATCGACCGCGAGGACCTTCGGGCCGGCCTCCGCGATGGCTGCCGCGAGGTTCACGGCGGTCGTGGTCTTGCCCACCCCGCCCTTCTGGTTCGCGACCGAAATGATCCGCGTCACGGCTGGCGCGGTGTCAAGAGATCGCAAAGGGAACGGACGCGCCTCACTGAGCAGCTATCATAGCGAACCCGATTGCCTCTCTCGGCCGTGGGTCGGGAGCGAGTGCACTCGCAGCGGTCATCGACCCTTGAATCCGGAGTGGTGTTTGGTGTCTGAAGAACGTGTGAAGCCTCGCAGCCTTTTCGTTGACGAGGCCATCTCGCTTGCGCTCGAGAGCCGCTGGGCGGAGGCGCTCGCCGTGAATCAGGCGCTCGTCGAGCGCCACGGCGCGGATGAGGACACGCTGAACCGTATCGGCAAGGCGCTCACCGAGCTCGGCCGGCGCGAGGAGGCGCTCGCTTCATATTCGGCTTCCCTGCAGATCAATCCGCTGAACCTGATCGCGCAGAAGAACGTGCGCAAGCTCACGGCCATGCTCGAGAGCAAGAGCACCGCCGCCGGTTCGGCGGCGGCGATCGACGTCGAGCTGTTCACGGAGGAGCCGGGAAAGAGCGCGATCACGGTCCTGAGCGCGCCCTCGAAGTCGGCAACGGTCGCGATCGCCCCCGGAGACGTCGTCGAGCTCTACCGGGAGGGCTCGACGCTCAGAGCCCAGACCTCGCGAGGGGTCTCGCTCGGCGAGGTGGACACCAAGATCGCGCGGCGGTTGGTCCCGCTGATGGAGACCGGCAACCGCTACTCGGCCGCCGTGGCCCGGCTGGAGGACGAGCGCGTCGAGATCATCCTCCGCGAGACCTACCAGGCCGCGGAGAACGCTCGGAAGTCGTCCTTCCCGCTCGCCAAGGGTGGCCGCCGCGAGGAGTTCCGCCCCTACGCCAAGGAGTCGCTGCTGGCATCCCGTGAGATCGACTCGACCCCGCTCGACGACGACGGCGAGGAGCTGCTCGGCCGCCCGGCAGACGACGCGGAGGACGACCTCGGGGAGCTCGGGATGAGCACCTTCCAGTCGGACGCCGAGGAGACGCCGCCCGGTCTTGAAACCGACGATGACGATGACGCGCGGCCCGAGGACGAGTACTAGCCAAGCCGGCGCCAGTGGTCGAACCGTCTCGTTCGAGCGGGTCGACGGGTATCTCCCAATCGGGGCCTACGGGCTGATCGGCGACTGCCGGTCGGCGGCACTGGTGGGGGTCGACGGCAGCCTCGACTGGCTCTGCCTGCCGCGATTCGACGACGACGCGCTCTTCTCACGGATCCTGGACGCGGGCAAGGGGGGCAGCTGGCAGCTCCACCCGGACGAACCCCACCAGGTGCACCAGCGCTATCGGGATCGGACCAATCTCCTCGACACCGTCTTCTCCACCGGGACCGGCGTGGTCGTTGTGACCGATTTCATGCCCGTCGACGAGCACAGCGTCATCCAGCACGCCAAGCCCCACAACCATCCCCGCGTGATCCGCCTCGTCGAATGCCTCGCCGGCGAGATGACCATGCACCACGTCTTCGATCCCGCACCCGGCTTCGCCCGGACGCCGGTGTCACTGACCGCGTCGGACGGGCACCTCCACGCCGACACCTCGAGACTCCATCTCTGCCTGAGCTCGAGCCTCGAGCTGGAGGGTCCCGATGACGCCTTTCAGCTGAGAGCCACCGATGCCGTGGCCTTCGCGCTCCACACGGGGCCGCCGGGCCGGTGCCAGGTGGGGCAGTGGAGCGTCGAGCGAGCGCGTGCGTCGCTGCGCGAGAGTCAGCGCTACTGGTGGCGCTGGGTCGGGCAGGTCAACTACCACGGTCCGTACCAGCAACACGTGTGGCGATCGGCGCTCGCGTTGAAGCTCATGACGTACGCGCCGACGGGCGCGATCGTGGCGGCGCCCACGACGAGCCTTCCCGAGGACATCGGCGGTGAGCGCAACTGGGACTACCGATTCACATGGTTGCGCGACGCGGCCTTCACCCTCTACGCCTTCTTTCAACTCGGTCTCTCCGATGAGGCGGTCGCCTACTTCGACTGGCTGACGCACCGCCATCTCGCCGATCGCAGGTCCACCGACATGCCCAACCTCTTCGACCTGAGCGGCGACGCGCATGCCGTCGAGCGCACCCTCGATCACCTCCAGGGGTATCGGGGATCACGGCCCGTGCGCGTCGGCAATGCGGCCGTGAACCAGCTCCAGCTCGACGTGTACGGAGAGGTGCTCGACAGCGCCTACGTGTTCGCCCGCTTCGGGGGCAGTGTCATCAGCAAGACGCTGTGGGAAGAGCTCAGCAGCATCGTCGAGATGGCGATCAGCCGGTGGGAGGAGCCGGACTCCTCCATCTGGGAGGTGCGCAGCGAGCGCCGCCAGTACGTGTACAGCAAGTTGATGTGCTGGGTCGCGGTCGATCGCGGGATCCGCATCGCGGATCGCTACGACCTCCCCTATGACAAGCCCGCATGGCGCCGGGCGCGCGTGCGGATCCACCGCGCGATCACGTCGCGTGGGTACTCGGCGCATCGCAGATCGTTCACCCAGGAGTTCGACAGCGATGCGCTCGATGCCTCCATCCTGCGCATCAGCCAGGTGCGCTTCCTCGCCGACAGGGACCCGCGGATTCATTCGACTGTGCGCGCGATCGCACAGCACCTCGGTGAAGGAGTGCTCGTCAACCGCTACCGCATCAACGAGAGCGAGGACGGCCTGCGCGGCGAGGAGGGCGCGTTCTTTCTCAGCTCGTTCTGGCTGGTCGACGCGCTCGCCCATTGCGGTGAGCTGGAGGATGCGGAGCGCCGGTTCGAGCGGCTCCTCCACTTCAGCTCGCCGCTCGGCCTCTTCTCGGAGGAGGTGGACGTGCGCAGCGGAGCGCTGCTCGGGAACTTCCCCCAGGCGTTCACGCACCTCGCGCTCGTGGGGGCGGCGGTGAACATGGAGCGCGCCCGCCAGCGCACGCTCGGCGTGAAGGGGTTGCGCAAGCACTGAGACCCCGCCCCGCCCCGTGACTGCATAAGTATGCAGGATTGACCGTATACTGCTCGGTCATGGCCCAGTCGACACCGCTTCGCGCCGCCGTCGTGGGCGCCACCGGGTACATCGGGATGCAGTGCACCGCGCTGCTCGCCGGCCATCCCGATGTCGAGCTCACGCGCGTGCTCGGGCGCAGCAGCGCCGGCAGACGCTACTGCGACGTGGTTCCCGGGAGCCGGGTCGACCTGATCATCGAGGACAGCCTCGATCCGGGTGCGGCGGACGTGGTCATGGCGGCGCTGCCCCACACCGTCGCCGCGTCACTGGCGCCGGGGTGGCTCGCCGCTGGTGCGACGGTCATCGACTGCTCCGCCGACTTCCGCCTGCGCAACGCCGCCGACTATCGCCGGTGGTACGGCGTCGAGCACCCGTCGCCGGATCTTCTCGGTGAGGCCGTATACGCGATGGTCGAGCTCGAGCGCGAGCGGCTTGCGACCGCCAACCTCATCTCGGTGCCGGGGTGCTACCCGACGGCCACATTGCTCGCGTGCGCTCCTGCGCTCACAGCCGGGTTGATCGAGCCGGACATTGTCGTCGACGCCAAGAGCGGGGTCAGCGGCGCTGGGCGCGAGGCGAAGGTCGCCAATCTCTTCTCGGAGGTCAACGAGTCCGTGCGAGCGTATGGCGTCGAAGGGCACCGTCACAAGTCCGAGATGCTCCAGGAGCTGCGTGACGCTGCTGACGGTGATGTCCGGCTCACCTTCGTGCCTCACCTGATTCCGATGACGCGCGGCATTCTCGTCACGGCGTATCTGCGTCCACGGCCGGGTGTCACCGAGGCGCAGTTCCACGACCGCTACGCGGCGTTCTGCGAGGGGAGCCCATTTCTCGACCACCTCCACGAGCCACCGGCCACCAAGAGCGTGACCGGCACCAACCGCGCAGCAATCCACGCGGGCTGGCAGGACGGCATGGCGGTCGTCACCGTCGCGATCGACAACCTCGGCAAGGGCGGCGGTGGTCAGGCCGTGCATGCGATGAACGTTCGATTCGGGTTCGACGAGACGGCCGGGCTGGAGTCCCGCGTCCTATGGCCGTGACTGCGCCGGTTGCGACTCAGGCTCGCGCCGGCGTGTGCGCGCCGATCGGCTTCCGCGGGGGCGTCGCCGCAGCAGGGATCCGCGGCGACGGTGAGGGCACGCGAACCGATGTGGCGGTGATCCGGTCCGATACGCCGGCGGCAGCCGCCGGTGTCTTCACGCGCAACGCCGTCAAGGCAGCACCGGTGGTCATCTCCCAGCTCACCCTGCGCCGCGGGACGCCGGTCTCCGCGATCGTCGTGAACGCCGGGAACGCCAACGCCTGCACCGGCGCCCAGGGATTCCGTGATGCGCTGGTCATGTGCACGACCGCGGGCGACGTCCTCGATCTCGACCCCAGCGACGTCCTCGTGTGCAGCACCGGGGTGATCGGCCGGCCGATGCCGATGGACCGCGTGGTGCGCGGCATCCGCGCAGCGGCGCTCTCCATGTCGGCTGCCGCCGGCGGCGACGTCGCCCGGGCGATCATGACCACCGACACAGTCGCCAAGGTCGCGGAGGCGACCTTCACCGCGGGCGGTGTGACGTACACCGTCGGCGGCACCGCGAAAGGGGCGGGGATGCTCCACCCGGACATGGCCACCTTGCTTGCATTCATCACCACCGATGCGCCCGTCGACGCGATGGTGCTGCAACCGGTGCTGTCACGGGTCACCGACAGCACGTTCAACTGCGTCACCGTCGACGGAGACACCTCGACCAACGACTCATGCATCCTGCTCGCCAACGGCGCGGCTGGCGGTGCGGCATTCGCGGAGGGATCGAGCGCGGCGGCCGCACTCGAGAGCGCGCTCCTCCATGTCTGCGACTCGCTCGCGGAGCAGCTCGTCGCCGATGCCGAGGGCGCGACTCGCCACTTCCGCGTCGCTGTGAACGGCGCTGTCGACAGCGATCAGGCGCGCGTCGCCGCACGGGTGGTCGCGCAGAGTCCACTGGTCAAGACGGCCGTCCACGGTGGGGATCCCAACTGGGGCCGCATCGTCGCCGCGCTCGGCCGCAGCGGCGCGACCTTCACGCTGGATCGCTGCCGGGTCGCCATCTGCGGCATCGTCGTCTTCGATCGGGGTGCACCCGAAGCGGTCGATGCCGAGAGCATCCGGGCCGCGCTCTCCCAACCGCGTCTCGACATCGACATCGACCTCGGCGCGGGTGAAGGGACGGGTCACGCGTGGGGCTGCGATCTCTCCGCCGATTACGTGCGCATCAACGCCGACTACACCACCTGATACGGAGCAACCACCACAACCACCATGCCTGAACAGACCATCGACGAGCGGATCCATCGCGCTGAGGTGCTCATCGAAGCACTTCCCTACATCAAGCGTTTCGCCGGGCACATCCTCGTCATCAAGGTCGGCGGAGCCGCGAGTGCCTCAGCCGATCTCGACGCGCTCCTCGAGGACGTCGTGCTCCTGCGCTTCGTCGGCATGCGACCGGTCATCGTGCACGGCGGCGGATCGGAGATCAGCGCGTGGCAGGAACGAATGGGAATCGAGACGAAGTTCGTGAATGGTCTTCGCGTCACCGACGCGCCGACGATGGAGATCGCGAAGATGGTGCTGACCGGAAAGGTCGGCCCCGACATCGTCGCGCGCATCCACACGCTGGGCGCGGGCGCGATCGGGCTCTCCGGCGAGGACGGGCCGACGCTGCTGGTTCGGCCGCGATCCGACGCCGGCGGGGCCGACCTCGGTTACGTCGGTGACGTCGCGCAGGTCAACGCCGAACCCCTCATGGCGATCCTCGATCAGGGGCGCATTCCGGTGATGGCGTCGATCGGTCTCGGCTACGACGGCCAGGCGTACAACGTGAACGCGGACACCGTGGCCGCCGAGGTTGCGATCGCGCTCCACGCAAGCAAGCTCATCCTCATGACCGACGTCGAGGGCGTCCGCGACGGAGGCGGCGGCTTGATCAGTGCGCTCGACGCCGTTCGTGCCCGTGAGCTGCTGGCCACCGGCGTCATCCACGACGGCATGATCCCCAAGGTCGAGGCGGCGATCCGGGCGACCGACGGCGGATGCGCGACGCACATCATCGACGCGCGGGTGCCGCACGCGCTCCTCCTCGAGCTGCTCACGGAGCGAGGGGTCGGCACCATGCTCACCCAGGAGGAGCAGGAGTGACCGCTGACGCGGGGACGGTGGCGGCCCGTGCCGGCACGGTGCTGATGGACACCTACCAGCGCCAGCCGATCGCGTTGCGGAGCGGCAACGGTGTGTGGGTCACCACCGACGACGGGCGTGAGCTGCTCGACCTCGTGGCCGGCATCGCCGTGAACATCCTCGGACACAATCACCCGGCGCTGCGCGATGCGATCGCCGCGCAGGCGGCGACGCTGATGCACACGAGCAATCTGTATTACACGGCGCCGCAGGTGGACCTTGCCGAGCGGCTCGTCGCGTCGGCCTTTCCGTCGCGGGTGTTCTTCTGCAACAGCGGCGCCGAGGCGAACGAAGGGGCCATCAAGCTGGCGCGCAAATGGGGCAAGCTGCATCGCGACGGCGCGCACGTGATCGTCTGCGCGCAGGGCGCATTCCACGGACGTACGATGGGAGCGCTGGCGGCAACTGCGAACGCTCGCTACCGCAGGCCGTTCGAGCCATTGCCCAAGGGGTTCGTGCACGTCCCCTACGACGACCTCGGCGCGCTCGAGCAGTCCATCGACGGCGCGACGTGCGCGGTGATGCTCGAGCCCATCGAGGGTGAGGGTGGCGTGATCCCACTCCAGCCGGGCCGGCTCGCGGCGATCCGCCGGCTCTGTGACGAGCGCGACGTGCTCCTCATCCTCGACGAGGTCCAGACCGGGATGGGACGCACGGGCCGGTGGTGGGCGCATCAGCACGAGGCCGCCGCACCGGATGTGATGACCGTCGCCAAGGCGCTGGGAGGCGGCGTCCCGATCGGCGCCATCCTGGCCGCGCCGCGCGCGGATGTCTTCGAGCCCGGCGACCACGGTTCCACGTTCGGTGGCGGACCACTGGCGTGCGCAGCCGCGGTCGCGGTGATGCGCACGGTGCGGAGCGAGGGCCTCGTCGAGCACGCGGCCGAAGTCGGTGACTATCTCGCCGAGTCGTTGAGCGCACTCGCCGGCACCGGCGCCCCGGTCGCGGGCGTTCGCGGCCGCGGCCTCATGCTGGGACTCGCGCTCACCCGTGACATCGCCCGTGATGTCGCAGCCGCGGCGCTCGATGCAGGGCTGATCGTCAACGCCATCGGCGATCGCACGCTGCGTCTTGTACCCCCGTTGATCATCACCCGCGACGAGGTCGACGAGGCCGTGCGGCGCTTGAGCAGAGCGTTCGACGCCGTTGCCGCGGCGGACGGCGACGCGTGAGCGCGAACGCCACGCGGCTCGTCGGTCCCGCGGCCAAGCCGGCGCGCCACCGCGCCATCCTTTCGCTGGTGCGGGGTGGGATCATTCGCACCCAGGAGGACCTCGTCGCCGAGTTGCATCGCAGGCGGTTCCCGGTCACCCAGGCGACCGTGAGCCGCGACATCCGCGAGCTCGGTCTCCTCCGAGTCCACGACGACGCGGGATCGCGCTACATGGCTCCGGTGGCCGAGCTCGACGTGGAGCAGACCATGCAGCGGTTGCGCAATGCGATCCGTGAGCACGTGCAGGCGATTGAATTCGTCGACCTGCTCGGCATCGTGCACACCGCACCCGGATGCGCGCCGCTGGTCGGTGGAGCACTCGACGGGTCGCGGTTCGAGGAGGTCGCCGGGACCATCGCCGGCGACGACACGGTGCTGGTGATCGCACGCTCGCGACCGGCGGCACAGCGTCTCCTGCTCCGTCTCAACTCGATAACGGAGGAGGAGGGATGAGCGCTCGCGAACGCTGCGTGCTCGCCTACAGCGGTGGCCTCGACACCTCGGTGGCGATTCGCTGGCTCCAGGAGGAACTCGGCTACGACGTGATCACGCTCACCGCGGACCTCGGCGAGTCGAAGGACGTTGACACGGTTGCAACGCGCGCGCTCCGCACGGGTGCGCTGAGCGCCCATGTCGCCGACGCCCGCCGGGTGTTCGTCGACGCCTTCTGCTTTCCGACGCTTGCGGCGGGTGCGCTGTACGAGGGTGTCTATCCGCTCGCCACCGCGCTCGCCCGCCCGCTCATCGCCAAGCTGCTCGTCGATGTCGCCCGCGAGGAGGGTGCCGTCGCGGTGGCGCACGGGTGCACCGGCAAGGGCAACGACCAGGTGCGTTTCGACGTCGCCGTCGGCGCGCTCGCTCCAGAGCTGCGCGTGGTCGCACCCGTGCGCGACTGGGGCATGGGACGGCCGCAGGAGCTCGACTACGCCGCCAGGCACGGCATCGAGGTGCCGGTGACCCGGGCTTCGCCGTACTCGGTGGATGCGAACCTCTGGGGCCGCAGCATCGAGGCCGGAGTGCTCGAGGACCCGTGGGTCGAGCCCCCACGCGATGTGTACGAGTGGACCGCGAACGACCACGCCGCCGGCGTCGTCGTGGAGATCGGGTTCGAGCGGGGTATCCCGGTGTCGCTGGACGGCCGCAGGCTCGAGGGCGACCGGCTCGTCGGCGAGCTCAACACGACCGCCGGAGCGCGCGGCATCGGGCGCATCGACCACGTCGAGAACCGTCTCGTCGGCATCAAATCCCGCGAGGTGTACGAGGCGCCGGCCGCGGTCACTCTGCACGCGGCGCACCGTGCGCTCGAGAGCCTGACCATCACCCGCGACGTTGCGCGCTTCCAGCGCGTCGTCGGCGACGAGTGGGCGCGCCTCGTCTACGACGGCCTCTGGTTCTCGGCGCTGCGCACGGCGCTGGACGCCTTCGTCCAGGAGACCCAGGTGCACGTCACGGGCGTGGTCCGGATGCGTCTCCAGGGCGGCGTCGCCGAGGCGGTCGGCAGGCGCGCGGAGCGATCGCTGTACCGCAGCGACCTCGCGACCTACGACGGCATCAGTGACACCTTCGACCACGCCGCGGCGCGCGGCTTCATCGAATTGTTCGGGCTGCCACTGCGCACACAGACGCGCGTGCAGGGCGCCCTCGAGGACACGGCGCCACTCCACGTCGAGCGGCGCACGCAACGGCGTGGCGACGCCTGACCGGCCGGCGCGCGGCGCCGCGCGCGCAACCAAAGTCTGGGCCGGTCGCCTGAGCGCGCCGACATCCCGGCGAGTCGAGCGATACACCTCGAGCCTCGCCGTCGACCGGCGTCTCGGCGCCGACGACGTTGCCGGATCTCGCGCTCACGCACGGATGCTGCGACGCATCGGCGTGCTGACGGCCGCCCAGCATCGCGCGATCGACGTGGGGCTGCGCGCCATCGCGGCGGAGCTCTCCAGCGACGTGTTCGCCGTGTCGCCCGACGATGAGGACATTCACACCGCCGTCGAGCGCCGCCTTTTCGAGGTTGCGGGGCCGGTCGCGGGCATGCTGCACACGGGGCGCAGCCGCAACGACCAGGTATCCACCGACCTGCGCATGTGGGCGCGACGTGCGTGCACCGATCTGCTCGTCTCGCTGGCTGGGCTGCAGGAGGCGCTGGTCGCACGCGCCGCCGAGCATCGCGCCGCACCGATGCCCGGCTACACTCACCTGCAGCGCGCGCAGGTCGTCTCGCTGGCGCATCACCTGCTCGCCTACGTCGAGATGTTCGGGCGCGACGCGCTCCGCCTCAGTGCGGCACGCCTTGCCTGCGATGAGCTTCCCCTCGGCAGCGGCGCGCTCGCCGGCTCAACGCTGCCGCTCGATCGCGAGCACGTGGCTCACGAGCTCGGCTTCGGACGGCTCGCGGCCAACAGCATGGATGCGGTGGCCGACAGGGACTTCGCCGTCGAGATCGCGGCGGCCTGTGCGCTGACGATGGTCCACTGCTCGCGCCTCGGTGAGGAGCTGGTGCTCTGGTCGAGTGCCGAGTTCGGGTTCGCGAGCCTTCCCGACAGCCACGCCACCGGGTCGTCGCTGATGCCCCAGAAGAAGAATGCCGACGTCGCGGAGCTGGCGCGGGGCCGGAGCGGGCGAGTCATCGGGGACCTGGTCGCGCTGCTCATCGTCCTCAAGGGCCTGCCGCTCACGTACAACCGCGACCTCCAGGAGGACAAGGAGCCGCTGTTCGATGCGGTCGACACAACCGCCGCAACGATGCGGATGCTCACCGAGGTCGTCACCGTCCTGCGCTTCGACATCGAGGCGATGCGCCGGGCCGCCTCCGATCCCGCGCTTCAGGCCACCGACATCGCGGAGCACCTCGTCGCCAACGGCGTGCCTTTCCGCGAGGCGCACGCGATCGTCGGGGCGGTGGTGGCGCGAACGCTCGCCGAGGGACGCACGCTCGCCGAACTCGACCTCCCGGAGTGGCGGGCGGCGTCGGATCGCTTTGACCCGAGCGTCGTGGCGCTCTTCGATCCCGATGCGGCGCTCCGACGTCGCGACGTCCCCGGGGGCCCCGGTCCGAAGTCGGTCACCCGCCAGCTGACCCGGGGCCGGGCGCTCGTGGCGCGCACTCGAAAGGCAGCGGGGGGCGGCTGACGCCACCGGCGATCGTATCCTGACGGCGTGACCCGGCCAACCCTGATCGTCGGCGATGTCCAGGGTGACGTCGACCGGCTCATCGACGCGCTCGAGCCCTACCCCGACGACGAGGTCGACACCGTCTTCCTCGGCGACTTCTTCCAGGGAGGCGAGCCCGGTGCGGGTGGCGGGGCCGCGGCCGCGACGCTCGCCATGGAACGGCGCAATGCACGCTCCGTGCTTGGCAACCACGACCTGTTCCTGCTCGTGATGCTCGAGCGCTCGCGTGGCGGCGACCAGCTCGGCGCCTGGCGCACTCGAGACGGGCTCAGCATCGAGGACCTTTGGCTCAGCCGGCGCGGCGACTGGGCGGACCTCAACGCGGTCGCGTCCGATGCGCGGCTCGAGTCGTGGTTGCGAGCGCTGCCCTTCCTCGTCGAGCTCGACGACGGCACCCTCGCGCAGCACACCGACGACGACCGCTACGCCGAGATCGGCGATTCGGTGGCCGCGGTCAACACCGCGGTCTGTGGCTGGCTGGCGACCAGGGGCGGAGCGTTCCAGGCCCTTCGCTACACCATCGGGCGGCACGGCTTCGCCGACCCGGACCGGTTGCGCCGGTATCTCGAACACTTCGGAGCCCGGCGTGTCGTCCACGGGCACACGCCGCACTGGGACGAGGTGCCGATCTCGTTTCACGGTGGCCTCGCGGTGGGGTATGACGGCAGGTTCTCGCGTTTCTGGGGTCGAGCGGAAGGAGAGGAACCGGGGCCGATCGGCGCGACCGTGGCCATGCTGCCGCCGCTACCGGTGGGCGCCGGGTGAGCGGCCACCGCATCACGGGTGGCGGCTGAGCATCGCTCCCAGGCGGGTGATCGGAGGGGCCTGCCCGGCGGTCACGTACGCCGTGACCACCAAGGACAGCAGGAGCACCTTGAGTGCGTGGAACGGAGCAGCTGCCGGCTGCTGGACCACCAGGCCGGAGAGCGCGATCCCGTCGATGGCGCTCAGGATCGCGCCGGCGAGCTCGTGCGGGGAGACGAGCGAATACGCCGGCAGGCGTCCCAGCACCTGACGGACCTCGATCTCGATCTCGTCGACCAGGTGGGTTCGAAGGCGGGCGCAGCGGACGCGAAGCGCGGGGCTGCTCAGGCTCACCGTGTAGAGGTCGAGGAGCAGGCGGAAGAACTCCGGTTGATCCGCGCAGCGGGCCTCGGCGTGGTCGAGACCGGTGACGATCCGTTCGAGCGGGTCGTCCACGGCATCGACCACCGCCTTCCAGTCGGCGACCATCTGTCGCTCGGTCACCACCACCACCTCGAGGAGCAGTTCCTCCTTGGATTCGAAGTAGTAGTGGAGCAGTCCAGGCGCCACCTTGGCCTCGCGAGCGACGTCCTTGAGGGAGGTCTCCGCGTAGCCCTGACGCCCGAGCACTGCGGCTGCCGCTCGGACGATCTGGCTCCGTCTCCCCGCGTCATCGAGATCGGCGCCCGGGGCCGACGTTCCCTCCTCCGTGACGCTGATCGTGGCGATATTTCTCACGCGTTCAACCTGAGCCGGAATGCTAACCCGGCCGGCGCGTTTTGAACCGTGCGGTCGTCAGTCGATCGGCTTGTGGAACCCGACGCCGATTGCGCCCGGCCCGCTGTGGCAGCCCACCACCGGCCCGACCACGGTCAATGACGGCTCCCCGGAGACCAGGGGACGCATCCGTTCCACCAGCTCTGCCGCGATGCGAGGGCGGTCGGCATGCGCGATGACAACCTCGGCGCCTCCCCACGCCTCAGCTGCCTGCCGGCACTCCTCGACAACGCGGTCGATCGCGCGCGGGTAGGTTCGAACCCGTCCGACCGGCTCGATGACTCCATCACGGATCTCGAGGATGGGCTTGATGTCGAGCATCGAGCCGAGCAGCGCGCGGGCGCCGCCGATGCGACCGCCGCGCCGGAGGTACTCGAGGGTTTCGACGGTGAAGAGCACCTTCTCGGTGCTGCGCACGGCGGCCACGGCCGCCTCGACCGCGTCGGGGCCACCGCCTGCCTCGATCGCGCGCGCCGCCTGCAGGACAGCCGCGTAATGGCCGACCGCCACGCTCCGTGTGTCGATCACCCGGATGTCCAGCTCGGGCAGCGTCGCGCGCGCCTGGGTCGCCGACGCGTAGGTTCCACTCAGGTCGGCGGAGATGGTCGTGCAGATGATCGAGCCTCCGTCGGCTCCGAGTTCCCGGAAGACGTCTTCGAATTCGGCCGGCGTGGGCTGTGAGGTGCGGGGAAACGGCCCGGGGGCGGCCAGCCGCGCGTAGAACTGCTCGGCCGACATATCGACGCCGTCCGCATAGGTCTGATCGCCGAAGATCACCTTGAGCGGGACGACGCGCACCACATGGGCGGCGCGAAATGCCGGATCGAGGTCGGCCGTGCTGTCGCACACGAGGTGCACCGAGGGCATGGCGCCGTAGCCTACCTCGCCGCCGGCGCGCTCGCCGGCTCTTCACCCCGGTCTTCGGCGATCACGAGAGCGCCGAGCAGGGAACGCTCCTCTCCGAGGATGCCGCGCGCGATCTCCGGCTGGGGCTGAAGGTGCAGATACCGCTGGACGGTCTCCAGCAACGACGGCGAGAACCGGCTCCAGCTCGCGCACACCCCGCCACCGAAGATCACCACATCGGGATCGTGGACCGCGGTCACGTTGACGGTCGCGAGCCCGATCCACCGGCCGATCTCGGCCCATGATTCCGGATCACTCAGGTGCTCGGCCGCGATGCCGTACCGTCGGGCGATCGCACGGCCGCTGGCCAGCGCTTCGAGACAGCCCGCGCCGCCGCAGTGGCACGGCGGCCCGCCGAGCCACGCCGGCCAGAGCACCATGTGGCCGCCCTCGGTGTCATGCCTGCCGACCACGATCCGCCCGTCGCGCACGATCCCGCAGCCGATCCCGGTGGACACCGTCCAGTACACCACCGTCCGGCGACCGGCGCCCGCCCCGAGACGCGCTTCGGCGAGCGCCGCGCAATTGGCGTCGTTCTCGACCACGACCGGGCAGTCGAAGCGCTGGCCGAGCAGAAACGCCAGTTCCAGCCCGTGCCATGACACCGGCATGCCCGGGGGGTTGAGCAGGGCGCCGGCCGCCCGGTCGAACGGCCCGGGCGCGGAGATCGCGATCGCCTCGGGGAGCACGCCCCCCATCACGCTCTCGACGAGCCCCCGCAGCGTTGCGAGCGGTGAGTCGACCGGTGTCGGGGTCCGCCGGACGGTCCCGATGGCGGAGCCGCGCCCCGCGGCAGCCGCGATCTTGGTGCCGCCGATGTCGAGCAGCGCGATCACCTGGCGATGATGCCTACACTCGCCGCCATGCTGCTCGCGATCGACGTCGGCAACACCAACATCGTGGTCGGGGTCTTCGACCGCGACCAGTTGATCGCCGACTTCCGGATCCACACCGACGACCGCTCCACCGGGGACGAGCTGGGGCTCGTGCTCGTGGACCTTCTGAAACGCCGCGGTCTGGCGCCCGAGCAGGTCACCGCCGTGGTGGTGAGCAGCGTCGTTCCCACACTCGCGCGAAGCATCGACGAACTGTCCCACACCTCCTTCGGCACGCCGCCCATGATGGTCGGCCCCGGAACGCGTACGGGGATCCGCATCCAGTACGACGATCCCCGGCGGGTGGGAGCCGACCGCATCGCCAACGCGATCGCCGCTCACCATCTCTACAAGGGGCCGGCCATCCTCGTTGACTTCGGCACGGCCACGACCTTTGACGCCATCGACGCACGGGGGGACTACCTCGGAGGCGCGATCGCCCCCGGCATCCAGCTGAGCCACGATGCCCTCGTGAGCCACGCAGCCATGCTCATCCGCGTGGAGCTCACCGCTCCCACGGAGGCGATCGGGCACTCGACCACCGCGAGCATGCAGTCGGGCATCGTGTTCGGCTACGTCGGGCTCGTCGAGGGGCTCGTCGCCCGGTTCCGCAAGGAGATGGAGGGACAGCCGAAGGTGATCGCCACCGGCGGGCTGGCGGCATCGCTGGCGCAGCTCATCCCCGGGATCGACATCGTCGACGAACGCCTCACGCTCCACGGACTCCGCCTCATCCACGAGCAGAATCGCTGAGCCGGGTGAATGGGCCCCCGTACCATGGGGCGATGGCCATGACAACGACGGCCTTCCGGCCACTCCGGGTCGGCAGGCTCGAACTCTCGTCGCCGGTTTTGGTGGCGCCCATGGTGGGGATCACCGACGCGCCGTGCCGGGAGCTGTGCCGGGAACTCGGCGCCGGCCTTGTCTCGACCGAGATGGTCGCCGCCGAGGCGGTGGTGCGCAGCACCGACGCGGTCCTGCATCTGCTCGATTTCCCGGGCGACGTGGCACCGGTCGCCGCCCAGCTCGTGGGACGCGATCCCGCGGTGATGGCCGCCGCCGCCCAGGTCTGCGTCGAACGCGGCGCCGTCCTCGTCGACGTCAACCTTGGGTGCCCGGTTTCCAAGGTCGTGAGCCGGGGGAGCGGCGCGGCGCTCGCGCGCGACGTGATCGCGACCGCCCGGGTCGTCGCGGCGATGGTCGAGGCGGTCCGGGTTCCCGTGACCGTGAAGATGCGCCTCGGATGGGATTCGTCGACGATCAACGCCCCCGAACTGGCCCGCGCCCTCGAGGACTCCGGGGTCGCGGCGGTGACCGTGCACGGCCGGACCCGCTGCCAGAAATACGAGGGGATCGCCGACTGGGCGCAGATCGCCCGGGTCAAGGAGGCTGTGGGCATCCCGGTCTTCGGCAGCGGCGACGTCGAGGACGTCGAGACGCTGGCCCGGCGGATCGAATCGGGGGTCGTCGACGGGGTGGTCATCGCCCGGGGCATGCTCGGCAACTTCTGGTTCGTTCGCCAGGCGGTCCACCGGCTGGCGACCGGAACGCGGCTGGCCGATCTCGACTTTGCCGGCCGCATCGCGCTGGCTCGACGTCACCTTGACATGCTCTGCGCGTACCACGGCGATGCGCGTGCGCTTCGCATCGGTCGCAAGTACGTCGCCTGGACGATTCGCGGGTGCGCCGGTGCCGCGCGGCTCCGAGCCGAGGTCCAGACGATGGACACGCGTGAGCGGCTCGACGCGTTGCTCGATCGCGCGCTCGCGGCCGGACCGCGACCCGAGGGGTGGTTCCGGCCGGTGTTCATCAGCGGTGAGGGCTAGCGGGGCGCAAAAAAGAAGGGCGCCTCTGGAAACCAGAGACGCCCCGAGAGGGGGGGCAGTAATAGAGATCCCCGCGGTGACCTCGCGACGGATCATATGAACCGGAGCCAATTCCGTCAAGGAATAACGACAAGTTGTTACGCCGCGTTAGATGTTGCTCACCTATACTCCGGGCTCCGCAGAGCGGAGGTTACCGGATACCCCGCCCGAATGTGTTCGTTCCAGGGAATTTGCATGGACAAACCTGTGTTGCTCACGCGAGACGGTCTCGTCAAGCTTGAGAACGAATTGGAAGAATTGCGCACGGTGCGTCGCTCCGAGGTGGCCGAGCGCATCAAGTACGCCAAGGACTTCGGCGACATTTCAGAGAACGCCGAATACGATGAGGCGAAGAACGAGCAGGGAATGCTCGAGGGTCGCATCCTCGTGATCGAGAACATGCTCCGCAACGCCGTCATCATCGAAGAGGGGAGCGCGAGCGGCATCGTGAGTGTCGGCACGACCGTCGACGTCAAGGATGACTTCGGCAAACAGACGCTCACGATTGTCGGTCCGGCCGAGGTCGATGTCGCCGAGGGCCGGATCTCGATGGAGTCGCCCGTCGGCAAGGCGTTGCTCGGTCACAGCGTCGGTGACACGGTCGATGTCGTGAGTCCGGGCGGGTCCCGACAGATCAAGATCGTCAAGATCAACTAGGGCGCCGGCCGGCGCGACACGCGCACGCGGCGAGCCCTGCCGGGGAAGATAGGCCGCATGCCATCCGACGACCTCTTCGCTGAGCGCCGGCGAAAGATCGATGAGCTCGCCGCGCGCGGGATCCCGTCCCACGGCGTCGACTTCGCGCCGAGCGCGACCATGGACGACGCGCGCCTCCTGCTCGCCGCGTATGAATCGGAGCATCCCGGCGCGGACGTCGACGCCACGGATCGCCCGGTCGTCGCGGTGGCGGGTCGGATCGTGCAGCTGCGCGACCTTGGCGGTGTGGCATTCGCGCACGTCGAGGACGAGTCGGGTCGCCTGCAGGCGTGGTTCCCGGCCGATCGCCGGGGAGGTGCGCACGCCATGGTCGGAGTCCTCGACCTCGGCGATATCGTCGGGATCACGGGACCGATGACGCGCACCAGGCGTGGTGAACCGAGCGTTCTCGTTGATACCGTGACGCTGCTGGTGAAGGCGCTGCACGCGCCTCCGGAGAAGTTCCACGGACTCCATGACCAGGAGACGCGCTACCGGAAGCGCTACCTCGACCTGCTCAGCAACGCTGCGCAGCGCCGTCACTTCGCCACACGAACACGATTGATTCGCGCGTTGCGAGCGACGCTCGATGAGCGAGGCTTTCTCGAGGTGGAGACGCCCATCCTGCAGCCGATCCCGGGCGGCGGTCACGCGCTCCCGTTCGAGACGCACTGGAATGCCCTGCACACCGACGTGTATCTGCGCATCGCGATCGAGCTGCACCTCAAGCGTCTGCTCGTCGGCGGCTATGCGCGCGTGTACGAGATCGGTCGCGTGTTCCGCAACGAGGGACTGTCACCGCGCCACAACCCGGAGTTCACGATGCTCGAGGCATACCAGGCGTACGCGACGTACGACGACATGCGCGAGCTGACCGAGGCGCTGATCACGGCCGCCGCCAACGCGGCAGGTCCGCTGGTGGCAGAAGCGGAGGAGGAAGGCAGCGCACCATGCGAGGACCCGTTGCTGCGCACCGCGTTTGGCCGGTCGCTCGACCTCCGGCCGCCGTATCGCGCGGCAACCATGGTTGACCTCGTGCTCGAGCACACCGGCATCGATGGGCGCGCATCGTGGGAGCGCCTGCACGCCGCTGCGGCGAGCATCGGCGTCGAGGTCGCATCCGATCTCGGTCCGGGCGCTGTCCTGCTGGAGATCTACGAACAGCGGGTGGAGAGCGAGCTCTGGGATCCGACGTTCGTGCTCGACTATCCCGCCGATGTGAGTCCGCTTGCGCGGCGCCGCCGCGATGATCCCCGTTTTGTCGAGCGATTCGAGCTGATCGTCGCCGGCCGCGAGCTTGCCAACGCCTTCAGCGAGTTGAACGATCCGATCGACCAGCGTGCGCGCTTCGAGGCGCAGGCGCGATTGCGCGCTGCCGGAGACCCGGAGATCCCGCCGATCGACGAGGACTTTCTCGAGGCCATCGAGGTGGGCATGCCGCCCGCGGGTGGCCTCGGTATCGGCGTTGACCGTCTCGTCATGGTGCTGACCGACTCCGCGACCATCCGCGATGTGCTGCTGTTTCCGACAATGCGTCCGCAACCTCGCGCCGGTACCACCTGATGCTGCCGATTCAGCGCATCCGCGACGATCCGAAATCCGTTCGCGACGGCGCGCGCAGGAAGGGGGAGACCGCGCCGATCGACGAGCTGCTCGCGGTGGATGCCGACGCGCGCAGCCTGCGAACCACGGTCGAGCAGGCACGAGCCGAGCAGCGCCTGGCGTCGGCGGCGATGCGCGGGAAACCCTCCAGCGAGCAGCTGGCGTCGCTGACCGCGCTCAAGCAGCGCATTCAGGACGGTGAGGCGCGTCTCGCGGAGCTCGATCAACGTGTCGATGCGCTCCTGCTCGAGGTGCCGAATCCCCCGCACGAGAGTGTTCCGGATGGCGGCGGCCCCGACGACAACGTGGTTGCGCGGACCTGGGGAGAGGCGCCGAGCTTCGCCTTCGATCCGCTGCCGCACTACGAGATCGGGGAACGGCTCGGTGTCTTCGACTTCGAGCGAGCCGTGAAGATCAGTGGCTCGCGATTCGTGGTGTTGCGCGGCGACGGTGCGCGGCTGCAGCGCGCGCTGACCTCGTTCATGCTCGACATGGCACGTGAGCACGGCTACTCCGAGGTGGCACCGCCCTTCCTGGTGCGCCGTGAGGCAATGATCGGCACCGCTCAGCTGCCCAAGTTCGAGGACGAGGCGTATCACGTCGACGACGGACTCTTCCTCATTCCCACCGCCGAGGTACCGGTGACCAATCTGTACGCGGGTGAGATTCTCGACGCGGCGCAGCTGCCGATCGCCCACGCCGCGCTCACGCCGTGCTGGCGTCGCGAGGCCGGGGCGGCGGGCAAGGACACCCGCGGGTACATTCGCCTGCACCAGTTTGAGAAGGTGGAGATGGTGCGCTTCACGACGCCGGAAGCGTCGATGGACGAGCTCGAGCTGATGACCTCGCACGCCGAGCATGTGCTGCAGCGGCTCGGACTGCATTATCGCGTCCTGCTCATGTGCACCGGCGACCTGGGTTTCGCGCAGTGGAAGAAGTACGACGTCGAGGTGTGGGCACCGGGACTGCGGCAGTGGCTCGAGGTGTCATCGTGCTCCGTGTTCGCCGATTTCCAGGCACGACGCGCCAACATCCGGTACCGTCCGGCGCCGGGCGAGAAGCCACGCCACGTGCACACGCTCAACGGCAGTGCGCTCGGCGTCCCGCGGACCTTCGATGCGATCCTCGAGACCTACCAGCAGGAAGACGGAACGGTGCTGATCCCGGAGCCGCTGGGCGCGTATCTCGGTGGGCTGGACCGTCTGACCGCACCGTGATCAACCACGAGATCGACCCGGCCTGGCTCAACGATCGCAGCGAATTCCAGCAGAACTGGGTGCACGGGCTGCGCAACCCGACAGGACTGCACCTGCAGTACGAGCTCGACGGTGCGCTCGTCTTCACGCACTGGACGCCCGGCGAGGATCACGCGGGGTTTCCCGGCTTCGCGCACGGCGGCATCATCAGCGCGGTGCTCGATGACGTGATGGGTCGGTGCTCAGCACTCCACCGGCAGTGGGTTGTCACCGGTCGCCTTGAGGTCCGCTACCGCCGCGCCGCGCCGCTGGCGACCGAGCTCCGCGTCGAGGGACGCATCACACGGCTGCTGCGTCGCGCCCTCCACACCGAGGGTCGCGTGCTTCTGCCCGACGGCGGAGTCGTGGCCGAGGCGACGGGAACCTACCTCCCGCTCTCGGATGAATTGCGACGGCAGATGGTGGAGGCGTGGCCGGGATTCGAGGAGTTCCTCTGACGCCGCCGTATGACCAGGGCCTCGCATCCCGCGAGCCCAAGGGCCCGCAGGAACGCAGCCATCCCCGGAATGCATGGGTCGCGGTGCCGGGCTGACGCCCGGGCGTTCGGCCTAGAGTGGTGTCGATGCCTGAGGAACGCGAGATCAAGATCCCGGTCGGTGTGGACTTTGTGCTCCCCGACCTCGACGACGTGGTCGACGGCACCACCGCCGTTGACCGCGGCAGCATCGAGCTGTCCGCGACGTACTGGGACACGGACGATCTGACGCTGCTCCAGGCAACGCTCGGCCTTCGCCACCGAAGCGCTCCGGGGGAGCCGGGAAAGTGGACGCTCAAGGCCGGCGCCCGCATGGTCGGCCAGGCCGTCTCGCGCGAGGAGACGGACTTCCCGGGACCTCCCGGCCAGCCGCCTCAGGCAGCCATCGATGTGATCCGCGCGGTGGTGGGCGATGTCGAACTGCATCCCGTCGCGCAGCTGGTTACCGCCCGGCATACCGTCGATCTCGTCGCCGGCGACGTGCGCCGCGCCGAGGTGGCGGACGACCGCGTCGCTGTCCGCTCCGGCGACACGACCGTGGAGACCTTCCGCGAGGTGGAGGTGGAGCTCTTCGACGTCGATGAGCAGTTGATCGGCGCCGTCATGACCCGGTTGCGCACCGCCGGCGTGGGCGAGCCCGACAGCACCCCGAAATACGTTCGCGCGCTCCTCGCACTCGGGCACCGTATCCCCGGCCGCACAGCGGCGTGAGGGCGAGCCGGCCTGTCGTTCGGAGCTGAGGAGAGAGACGTAGCCCGCTTGGCGCGGGCTGCGCTCCCGTCCCGTAGGACCGGCCCCCGTCGGCACCATCCCCCTGGCTGGCAGCCCCCCTCCGATGTGGCCCCTGGGCGAGCATCCTGACGGTGCACGCCTGAAGCGTTGGAAGTGCTCCACGCATGCTTCACCGTTCTTAACTATCCACAAATAAACATTTGCCGATCGCCGCCCCTCAGGCCTCTGGGAGCCCCTCCTGGCCTAGTAAAGTCGCAAGCGTGACGGTAGCTGCCAAAGCGGAACCGGACGCGCGGAACAGCGACTTCTTCCAGGACGCCACGATCCACGATCTGCGGCTCGCGGCGATGTTCCGTCGCGGGTTCCGCCAAGCGATGATCCAGATCAACCGCTCGCTCGCCCAACACGATTTGAGCCCGCTCCAGTATCACCTCCTCCTCGAGGCCGGGGCTGCCGGAACCGAGGGCTGCGTGCAGGGAGATCTCGCTGAGCTGATTCAGGCGCCGGAGGCGCGAGTGTCGCTGATGGTCCATGAGTTGAACGCGCGCGGCCTGGTCCGGACGCTCCGGTCGGCCCCCGACCGGCGCATGGTGCGCGTCGGTCTCACCGAGGCGGGCTGCCGCGTCGTCGAGGCGGCACTCCATGCCCAGCGGGCGGCCTTGCACGAGCTGGCGCAGGACTTCGACGTCCCAGGGGTCGCGCAGATGCTCCGTGGAGCGGTGCAGCTATACCTCGGGGTCGATATTGCCGAGGAAGGCCGCCTCTAACACCGCGCCGACCCGGAGGGCGTAGCGGGGCGCGTTGATCCCCAGCCAGATCGCCTCGCCCCAGTTTGCGGGCTGCCGGATCGCTCGCGCCGGTTGTGCCCACGCCGCGGAGAGTTCGCGAGCGGGTGTGTCGAGGATCACCCGGAGCACCCCGAAGCGCTGCGCGGATTCGGCTGCTCCAGCCGACTCCATGTCCACGGCCACGTGACCACGTCCCGCCCATGACTCCCGTGCCGCGCCGGTCACCATTCCCGAGGTCGAGATGAGCGACCCGCCGACGACCCGGAAGCGCAGGTAATGCGCCGCCCGCTCGAGCGCCGCAACCACCCCGGGGTCGCAGTCATGGGTCACACCCCGTTCATCGACCACCCGGGTAGGGATGACCACGGTGCCCGGGGTCTGATCGGGGAGCAGGCCACCGCAGAGCCCTGCGCTGATCACGATCCCCGGCATGCGGGTCGGTGGTCGCCCGCCGATGCCGACCTGCACGACGCGGAGGTGCCGGGCTCGCCGTCGCACGCCCCACGCCTCCACGCCCATCGCGCAGATGGCGTGCACCGGGGCCTCAGGCGGCATAGCCGTTGTCGCGATACCAGCGCACCGCGCGCTCGATCGCATCGTCCGCGCTCGATGCTGCGTATCCGAGCTCTGCGGACGCCTTGGCGCTCGATGCGTACATCTCGAGCCGTCCCATGCGCACCCCCTCGAGCGGGATCGCGGGCTGCCCACCGGCGAGCCGGACCCGAACTGCGTCTGCGTGCGCCGCCGCGGCCGCGATCGGGTAGGGGAGCCGAGCCGTCCACTGCGCTCGCCCCGCCGAGCGGGCGATGAGCCGCCACAGCTCCGCCAGCGTGAGGTTGACGCCGCCGGCGATGTAGCGCTCGCCGGACCGTCCGCGCTCGAGCGCCTGCACATGCGCTCGCGCCACGTCTTCGACCGGCACGACGTTCATGCCGCCACCGAGGGTCGCCGGCATGCGACCACGGAGCAGATCGACGATGATCTTGCCGGTCGGAGTCGGGCGGCGATCACCCGGCCCGACCGGTGCCGTCGGGAGCACGGTGATCGCGGCGACCTGTGCGCTGAGCGCGGCTCGCTCGGCGGCGAGCTTGGAGGCGTGGTACGACCGGCTCCCGTGGTCGGCGCTCGCCCAGTCGGACTCGGTCGCCGGTCGCGACGCTGACGCCGGCGGCAGGGCAGCCGAGCTCGACGTGACTACACACCGCTCGACGCCGGCAATCCGCGCCGCCTCGAGGATGCCGGAGGTTCCGCGAACGTTCACCGCCTCGATCGCTGCGCGATCGCGCGGTGCGAACGAGTAGACCGCTCCGGTGTGGATCACGTAGCGGCAGCCCCGGAGCGCGGGGACCAGGGCGCCCGGCGTACGGAGATCCCCGGCGACGCCGATGACGCCCGGCGGTGGCTCCCAGCGCCCGCGCACCAGGGCGCGCACGCCGTATCCGCTGGCGAGCAGTGCGCTGAGGACGTGCGAACCGACGAACCCCGAGGCGCCGGTGAGGAAGACGTCCCCCTCGCCGGGCGCCGCCTGCGCCGCGTTCACATCAGTTCAGATGCGGCTTGGATCCGCGAGGGCGGAGACTGTCGCGCGCCGCTCGGAGCGATTCGCGCAGCGACGCGGAGGTGGCAACGACCGCGGTGGGCTCGTAGCCGCAGTGCGCCATGCAGTTCCCGCAGCGCTCGTCGCGGCCGCGGCCGTACTTCTCCCATTCGGTGGTCTCGAGCAGCTCGCGGTACGAGGAGGCGTATCCGTCCGACATGAGGTAGCAGGGACGCTGCCAGCCGAGCACCGAGTAGCTTGGAATGCCCCACGCGGTGCAGCTGAAGTCGACCTTGCCCTCGAGGAAGTCGAGGAAGAGCGGGGAATGGTTGAGCCGCCACTTCCTGCGGCGGCCGTCGGCGAACGCGTCGCGGAAGATCGCATGGGTGCGCTCGACGTTGAGCCAGTGGTCCTGATCGGGTGCCTTCTCGTACGCGTAGCCGGGCGAAATCTGCATGCTGTCCACCTGCACCTCGTCGTTGAGGAAGTCGAGCACGCCGCGTATCGACCGCGCGTCGTCCTGGTCGAAGAACGTTGTATTCGTGGTGACCCGGAAACCCCGCGCCTTGGCTGCCGCGATCGCGGCGACGGCCTTGTCGAAGACCCCGGTCCGGCAGACCGACTCGTCGTGACGTTCGCGGAGCCCGTCGATGTGGATCGAGAACGAGAAGTACGGCGAGGGCGTGAAGAGATGCAGCTTCTTCTCGAGCAGGAGCGCGTTGGTGCAGAGGTACACATAGCGCTTGCGTGCCACGAGTGCGCCGACGATCTGATCGATCTCCTTGTGCACCAAGGGCTCACCGCCCGCGATCGACACCATGGGCGCCTCACATTCCTCAACTGCGTCGATGCACTGCTGCACCGTGAGCCGCCGCTGCAGGATAGCGTCCTCGTGCTGGATCTTTCCGCACCCGGCGCACGCCAGGTTGCACTGATACAGCGGCTCGAGCTGCAGGACCAGCGCGAACTTCTCGTTGCGGCGCAGCCGTTGCCGCGCCACATAGGCTCCAACTCGCATCGCCTGTCGCAGTGGCACCGCCATGGCTGTCTCCTTATTGCTCTTGAAGCTATCTGCGGGCGACGAGCTCGTGCTCGGCGGTCCGCTGTCCGGTGTCGGTGGACTCGCCGCCGGCGAGCGCGAGGGTCGGAAAGACGTGCCGGTACAGGTGGTAATTGATGTAGAAGTCGCCGGGGAATCCGGTGCCGGTGTGCTCGGGCTCGTCCCAGGTGCCGTCACGCTGACGCTCTAGAAGGAACGCCCGGCCGCGTGCGCAGGCGGGGTCGGCACCCAGCCCCGCGAGTTGCAGGGTGAGCATCGCCCAGGCGGTCTGCGACGGAGTGCTCGTGCCAACGCCCGCAAACGATTCATCGACGTATGAGTGGCAGGTCTCGCCCCAGCCACCGTCAGGGTTCTGTACCCGTCGCATCCATGCCGCGGCGTGGCGCACCATGTCGTCGCCGGCGCGCAGCGCGACCAGGGCGCTGACCACGCACCAGGTGCCGTAGATGTGGTTCACCCCCCACCTGCCGTACCACGATCCCCACGGACGCTGTGTGGCGCGCAGGTATGCGAGCGCCGATGGGATGACGGCGTCGTCAGGGCCGCAGCCGGTTGCCGCAAGCATCTCGATCACGTGCGCGGTCACGTCCTCGGAGGGCGGATCGAGCATGGCGCCGAAGTCGGCGAAGGGGAGCCTGTACACGAGGGCGCGCGTGTTGTCCTTGTCGAAGGCGGCCCAGGCACCGTTGCGAGACCGCATCGCCCTGCACCACCGCACCGCGTCGGCAACCGGCTTCGAGATCCGCTCAGGGTCGCCCGACTCGAGCAGCGCGAGGACGACCACGGCGGTGTCGTCGACGTCGGGGTAGATGTCATTGTCGAACTCGAATGCCCAGCCGCCGCAACCTTCGATCGGCACCTTGACCTGCCAGTCGCCGCCCCCCGAGATCTGCTCGGCGAGCAGCCAGTCCACCGCGCGGCGCAGCGCGACGTGGCCGCGTGGGATGCCGGCCCTGCGCAGGGCGAGCATCGCCCACGCCGTATCCCACACCGGCGACATGCACGCCTGCAGTCGCCACCCGTTCTCGTCGTCGATGGCGAATCGGCGGAATCCCTCGAGCCCTCGGCGCATGACGGCGTGGTCGGGCGACATGCCTTCGAGATGCAGTGCGATGAGCGAGTACACCCAGGGAGGCTGGATGCCGCCCCAGCCACCGTCGGCCTCCTGCCGAGCGGTGATCCACTCGACGAGCCTGGCGCGCGACGCGTTGCGCCCCGGCTGGCGGGGCAGGCGGTCGTAGAGCTTCAGCGCGTGGTCCAGCCACAGGAACACGCCCGATCCCGGCACACGATGCATCCGATGCTCGCTGCCGGGCGCGATCACCTCATCGACCCGGACCCCGAGGTCGCGAACGGGGCGGTGCGAGATGACGATGAGGAGCGGGGCGATGGTGCCGCGCGCCCAGCACGCGAAGTCGTACAGATTGAGCGGTGCCCATGATGGGAGTCGCACCAGCTCGGGTGGCATGCTCGGCACTCCGTCCCAGGGGTAGACGCCGAAGAGCGCGAGCCAGATCTTGGTGAACACGCGCGCTTCGGCGAGCCCACCCTGCGCGAGAATCGCCTGCAGCGCGCCGCGCATCCGCGGATGCATTGCGTCGACACCCAGGACGCGCAGCGCGACGTAGGCCTCGATCGTCGTGCTGACATCGCCGGGACCGTCGTGGTAGAGCGCCCACGTGCCATCGTCGCGTTGCGCGCCGAGCATGTGGCGAGTCGCTGCGTCACGAATGTCGTCGTTCGAGATGCCGAGAAAGCGCAGCAGCAGCACGTGCTCTGCCGTCATGGTCACGTTGGTCTCGAGCTCGCCGCTCCACCACCCGGACGCGTCCTGATGGTCGAGGAGCCAGTCGACGGCGGAGCGGAGTGCGTCAGACTGCACGCGCGGCCTGCTGCGTCGCGCCGGCGCGCGTGCTGTTTGCGGACGGCCACGCGGCGGCGTTGCTGAGCAGCGTCAGCGCGGCGGTCCGTCCGCTGCGCACCGCTGACTCGATCGTGGCCGGCCAGCCGGTGTCGGTCCACGCCCCGGCGATGACGAGGTTGGAGAGCGCCGTCGTCGCGCCGGGCCGATGCACCCCCCGAGCCGGGATGAACGTGGCTTCCGGGTCGCGCGTTGCCGCCCCCCGCAGCAACCGCGCTCGAGCAGCCTGGGGCAAAACCGCCGCGAGCTCCGTGCGGCCGAGCTCGACGAGCTCGCGCTCGGTGCGCTGCACGAGGTCATCGGCCGCGCTCAGGCTGCAGCACACGTAGCCGGGCGATTTCTCGAACACCCACTGCACCGGCGAATCGAGCAGCGCCGCGAAGTCGCATCCGAGCACCGGGCGGTCGTACCAGAGATGCACGTCGACGATGGGCATGGCCGCGAAGGAGTCCAGCCCGTCGACTCCACACGCCGGCGCGTCCTCGAGAATCGCGTTCAAGCGCATGGGTGGCACCGCGATGACGCATGCGTCACATGCCGCGCCGGTACCGCCGCTCAACCTCACCCCCGTGACGCGGTCGTCCTGTCGATGGAGGCCCACCACCGCTTGACGGAGGTGCACCCCGTCGAGACGCGCGGCCGCGGCCTCCGCGAGCCTCGCCAGCGGCACGGTGAGGTACGCGATTCGCGCCGCGTCGCGATCACCGAGAAACGCGGTCCGGATGACGAACAGCCCCATCTCCGCGGAGACGCGGTCGAGTGGCGCATTCAATGCGGGGACCAGAAAGGGCTCCCAGAAGGTGCGCAGGGCCCGCGTGCTCTGGCGATGCCGTCGCAGCCATGCGGCCATGTCGCCCTTCGGTGTCCGGTCGGCGCGCGCGGCGAGGAGCGCGCTTCCGACCTGCATGCGGTCGAGCGTCGTGAGGTGTGGGTAGCGTGCGAACCCCGCCATCAGGTGGAGCGGTGCCGGCAGAGCCGACGCGCGCAGGCGGGCGGGCGGGCGCCGGCGGGACAGCACCGTGACCTCGAACCGCGGCTGTATGTAGAGTGAATCGCTGAGGCCGAGCTCCTCGATGAGGTCGAGCGTGGCCGTGCAGCACGCGAGGACCACGTGCTGTCCGCAGTCCACCTCCTGCCCGTCCACCTCGAACGAGGTCGCCTTGCCCCCGAGCAGTCGGGAACGCTCGTAGAGGTCGACGTGCCAGCCCCGTTTGGCCAGCGCGAGCCCGGCGGTGAGGCCGGCGAGCCCCGCGCCGACGATCGCGACCCGCGGGTCCCGAGTCATACGGCTGCCAGCCACGAGCGAGCCACCACGCCGAGCTTTGCCGCTTTCGAGAGGCGCGCGCGGCCGCGCAGCGGCAGCTCCGGGGCTGCCTCGATCCGATCGAGGATGCCGAGGTAGATCCCCGCCATGGTGCGCACGCACACGGCCGGCTGCTTCGGGATCGACTCGGTCACACGGATGCCGGACGCGTGCAGCTGGCGCGCGCGGGCGATCTGCATCGTCATGAACGCGCGCCAGCCGGGCGCGACGTGGCCGTCGAGGATGTGGCTCTCGGTGATGCCGAACGCCGCCAGCTCGTCCAGGGGCAGGTAGATGCGCCCGCGCGCGGCGTCCTCACGCACATCACGGAGGATGTTGATCAGCTGCAAGGCGACGCCCAGCTCATCGGCGCGGACCAGCGCGATGGGATCGCGAAAGCCGAAGATGCGCACGCACATCCGCCCGACGACCGACGCGACCAGATTGGCATACGCGCGCAACTCGTCCCACGTGCGGTACCGCGTGGTGGACAGGTCCATCGCCACACCGTCGATGAGCATGTCCAGCTCCGCCATTGGAATCGCATGACGCCGCATCGCGATCGCGAGCAGTCCCATGATCGGGTCGGTGCTGTCGCCGGGGCGGGCATCGCGCAGCCGGCGGCGATGGTGCTCGAGTCGTTCGTCACGCGAGGCGCGGCCGTCGAGATCGGCGTCGTCGTCGACCTGCCGCGCAAAGTCGTACAGCGCGTAGATCGAGGTGCGCTGGCGGCGTGGCAGCGCGATGAACCCCCAGTAGAAATTGGCCGCCTCGCGACGCGCCATGTCCTCGCAGTAGCGCTCCAGTGCGCGCACGTCGGGGGCCGTGGGTGTGTCAAGCACGCCGGTCACCGGCCGGTCTCGACGGCTGTGGGGCAGTCTGGGACCCGCCGCGACGCACACCCGCGGAGAGGGCTGCCGCGATGACGCGCACGCGCGCAGCACGATCGACGGCGGGGCGATATGCGGTCGTGCGATAGCCGGTCTCGGCAATGGCGTCGAGGATCGCCGCACCACCCAGGCGGTAGAGCGCGAGTTGGACGCGCAGCCGTGGTGATGCGAGTGTCTCCAGCGCGATTCCCGATTCGAGCAGCATCCTCGCCCGTTCGCACATGGCCCGCGTCGCTCCTTCCATGCCGTGCTCGCGGATATCACGCTGGAGGAGGTAGGTGCGGCCGAGCCGCCGGTCAACCGACACGTCCTGCGCGAAGTTGGCGAGCTGGAGGCCGATGCAGACGTCGTCGCTCAGCGCCACCGCGGCGGCATCACGAATGTCGAACAGGCGGAGGACGATGCGCCCGACCGGGGTCGCGGAGAGCATGCAGTAGCCGCGCAGCGCGGGCCAGTCCTCGTAGGTGTCGATGCGCTGGTCCTGCATGTTGGCGTCGATCAGGTCGACGAAGGGCTGCGCCTCAAGTCGGAACCTTCGGACGGTGTCGGTGAGCGCAACCAGGACCGGATGGGTGCGCTCGTCGTGATCGAAGCTCTCACGGGTCTCGTCGCGCCACCGCCGCAGGCGCCGCATGGCCACCGCGCGATCACCGCTCTCGTCGCCGAGGTCGTCGGTGAACCTGCAGAACGCATAGACGCGGGTCAGGTCGCGCCGCACCGATCGCGGTGAGAGCCGCGAGGCGACCGTGAAATTCTCGTAGTGCCTGACCAGGCTGCGGCAGTACGCGTCGGCGGCTTCGATCGACACGGTGGGCTGGGCCATCACAGCGCCGGTCCGTCGCAGCGGATGAGACGGGCACCGACTCGCAGGTCGCCGACTGTCGCGGCGCCGACGCAGAACATGGCCAGGCGCAGCTCCTCGAGGATCACCGTGACGGTCTCGTCGAGCGCGTCGTCGCCTGCTGCCGCGGCCCGTACGAGCGGCCCCGCGATCCCCACCGAATCGGCACCGAGCGTCAGCGCCTTGGCGATGTCGATCCCGTTGCGGACACCGCCGCTCGCGATGAGCACTCCGGCCGGTGCCGCGCCACGCGCGAGGATCAATGCTGCGGCGGTCGGGATGCCCCAGCCGGCGAATGCGGCAGCGATGCGCGCGCGCGCCCGGTCGCTCATGCGATGGCGCTCGACCTCGCTCCATGATGTTCCGCCCGCTCCGGCGATATCGACGGCTGCCACGCCCGCGTCGAAGAGCCGCGTCACCAGGTCATCGGCGATGCCCCAGCCGACCTCCTTGACGATCACCGGCGCGCGCAGGCCGGCACACAGCGCGGCGATGCGTCCCAGAAGACCGGAGAAGTTGGTGTTGCCCGAGGTCTGCAGCGCCTCCTGGAGTGGGTTCAGGTGCAACACCAGTGCGTCCGCGCGCAGCACCCGAAGCAGGTGCCGGCACTCGTCGATCCCGACCCCGAGGTTGAGCTGCACGGCACCGAGATTGGCGAGCAGCAGCACATCCGGCGCGAGCTCGCGCACGTCGAAGGTCGGCAGCACGTCTGGCTGTTCGAGGAGCACGCGGCACGAGCCAAGACCCATCGCGAGTCCGTGGGCCTGCGCGACGCGGGCGAGCCGCTCGTTGATGATTCGCGCCCGCTCCGTCCCACCGGTCATGCACGAGACGAGGAGCGGGGCACCGACATGCCGGCCGAGAAGGCTCGCGCGCAGCTCGACGTCGTCGAGATCGATCTCCGGGAGGGCGCGATGCACGAACCGCCAGTCGTCGAAGCCGGTTTCGACCCCCTTGGCGGCAACGTCCTCGTCGATGTTGATGCGCAGGTGCTCGTCCTTCCGCGACGCCGTGCGCGATCCGGTGTTCGCGTCGGTGCTCGAGTCAGCGGTTGCGTTCAGCAACATGGATCGCCAGATCCGCGAAGTCGGTCAGCGCCTCGTCCGAAAGGCCGGTGAGTGCCGCAATGGCGTCGCGGGCGAGCACCATCGGGACACCCGCGGTGAGTGCCGGTCCACCCAGCTCATCGAGCAGCGCGCGCAACCGGAACTCGCCTCCGGGCTCGCGCTCGTGAAAGAGCCGTCGGAGCTCGCGCCGCCGCGCCGGCGTCGCCACCTCGTACGCTGCAACGACGGGGTACGTGAGCTTGCGCCGGCGCAGATCCCCGCTCCTGCCCTTGCCGGTCAGCTGCGGGTCGCCCCAGGTCCCCAGCCAGTCGTCTCGTACCTGAAATGCGAGGCCGAGCAATCTGCCTGCGGCGTCGAAGCGCTGAGCCACAGCGCGCGACGCTCCCGCAAGCACCGCACCCGCGGCCATCGCGGCTCCGAGCAGCGCCCCGGTCTTCATCGTGACCAACCGGAGGTAGGTCGCCTGCGAGGCCCCCGGGCGGCCCTCCAGGGCGAGGTCGAGACACTGGCCCTCGACCACCTGCACCACCGCGGCGCTCAGCAGGTGCGCGGCACGCATCCGCCGGCCGGGGCGCGGTCCGGGCGCGAGGAGGCCGGTCATCGCGTTGGCGAACATGCCGTCGCCGGCATTGATGCCCTGCTCGGCGCCCCAGATCGTCCACACCGTCGGTCGGTGGCGGCGGAGTTGGTCGCCATCCTGGATGTCGTCGTGGATCAGCGTGAAGTTGTGGATCAGCTCGACCGCAACGGCCGCCGGCAGTGCCCAGTCGGGGTCGCCTCCCAGGGACTCGCACGCCCAGAGCGCAAGCGCCGGCCGTATCCGCTTGCCGGCGGGATCGTTCGCCGGACGGCCCTGCGCGTCGGTCCAGCCGAGATGGTAGGCGGACATCTGCCGGAGCAGTCCCCTGGTGCGAGGCGCGGTTTTGCGAAGACCGTGGTCGAGTAGATCGGTGTGCCGGTCGAGAAGCGCCGGCTGCCCCTCGATCGGCGGCGACGCATCGATGTCGAGAACGCGTTCCGCCATGGGCCTCCCCCTGCAAGGAAGCTTTCTACGCCTTAACTATCGTCGAATGGTAACCAACCGGCTTCTGCGGCGGCAAGCCGGTCAATCGCGGCGGGGTCAATCGTCGACGGCGGCCGGGAGCACCACCGAGAACTCGGTCCCGTGGCGAGGCTCGGAGGTCACCGAGACTGTTCCTCCATGTGCTTCGACCACGTGGCGGACGATGGCGAGGCCGAGCCCCGACCCCTCGCCGTCGCGCTGGCGCGAGCTGTCCGCCTTCCAGAAACGCTCGTAGATTCGCGGCAGGTCGGCCGGCGTGATCCCGACCCCGGTGTCGCGACAGCTGAGCACGACGTGCCCGGCCGATCCCGGGGCCGCGCTGATCGTGATCAGCCCGCCCGACGGCGTGAACTTGATCGCGTTGTGAGCGAGGTTGCGCAGCACCTGGCCGAGGTGCGAGGCGTCGCCGATCAGGTCCGGGGTTCCCGGCGCGACATTGACGTCGAGCGACACGCCTTTGCTCTCGGCGAGGGGACGGAGCCGATCCAGGCTGCCCATCAGCGCGGCGATCGGGACGCGCTCGCTGGCCATCGGCCGCAGCCCGGACTCGATGGTGCTCAGCTCGAGCAACTCCTCGACCATCTGCGCCATATGTGACGCCTCCTGACCGATCCTCCGGACGAAGTCGGCGGCCGCGCCCGGATCCTCCAGACCGCCGTTCGCCAGCGTCTCCGCGATCAGCTGGACCGCGGTGATCGGGGTCCGCAGCTCGTGCGAGACGTTACTGACAAAGTCGCGCCGAACTCGCTCGAGATGGTGCACGCGGGTCTCGTCACGCACCATCAACAGGGTCGCAACCTCGCCATTGAGGGCAATCGCCCGGGCGTTGAAGTCGCGGTCGTGGAGCGTGATGGCACGCTCCTCGACGCGCCCGCTCAGCCGCGCGGCATCGAGCAGGCGGATCAACCGGTAGTCCACCTCGCCCGCCACGAAGTCCGAACCCTCGACCAGTGGCAGCGCGAGCAACCGGCGGGCGGGCTCGTTGGCGAGCAGCACCCGGCCGTCTGCGTCAAGGCCGACGATGCCGGGATCGAGCAGGAGCCCCACCGCGCGCAGCACGTCGATGCTGCCTGAGCCGGAAAGGAGTTCGACGCTCAACGCCTCCACTCCGGCGAGTATAGGCATGTGGCTCGCGGCGCCCATGGAGGCGAACCGCTAAGCTCGTTTGATGGCGCCCACCGTCGCCAAACGTATTCTCGTGGTCGAGGACGAGGACGCCATCCGCGAGACGCTCCGCTACAACCTCGTCCGCGAGGGTTATATCGTCCTCGAGGCCGCGACCGGACCCGACGCGCTCAGCGTTGCGAGGACCGAGCGACCGGACCTGATCCTCCTCGACGTGATGCTTCCGGGGTTGAGCGGGCTGGAGGTGTGCCGGTTGTTGCGGCAGGAATTGTCGACACCGATCCTCATGCTCACCGCCAAGGGGACCGAGGTTGACAAGGTCGTCGGTCTCCAGCTCGGCGCCGACGACTACGTGACCAAGCCGTTCTCATTCAATGAGCTGCTCGCTCGGATCACCGCGCTGCTTCGCCGCTCGGACATGAGCGCCCGCCCGGCGGGCGCCCCGGAGGTCGAGGAGTTCGAGGGCTTTCGGATCGACCGTGCGGCGCGGACGATTCATGTCGACACCATTGAGCTGCGGCTCGCCCCGAAGGAGTTCGATCTGCTCTCCCTGCTGCTGCGCAACAGCGGTCGCGTGCTCTCGCGCCAGGCGATCATCGCCGCGGTATGGGGCAATCGCTTCTACGGGGACCCCAAGACCGTCGACGTGCACGTGCGCTGGCTTCGTGAGAAGTTCGAGCCCTTCGCGCAGATTCCCTTCCGGATCACCACCGTGTTCGGTGTCGGGTATCGCCTCGACCGGATCGGTGCCATCGACCCGTCCTCGTAAACTCGACTCAGTACCGGAGGAGACGCGTGGACGCAGCGGTCATCGGCGGGGGTGTCATCGGTCTCGCGGTGGCCTGGCGGGCCGCTCGAGCCGGCCTCAGTGTGGCAGTCGTGGATCCGGATCCGGGATCCGGCGCCTCGAACTTTGCTGCGGGAATGATCGCTCCCATCGGGGAGGCTGAATTCGGCGAGGAGGCCGTGATCGCGCTCAACCGTGGTTCCGCGGCGCGATACCCGGCCTTCATCGCCGAGCTCGAGCTCGACGCGGGCCGGTCGGCCGGATACCGCCAGACCGGAACGCTGCACGTCGCCGTCGACGCCGACGAGCGCATGGCGCTGGAGCGCCAGTTTGCATTCCGACGTGAGCTCGGACTTCCCGTCGAGCGGCTCACGTCACGCCAGACACGTGACCTCGAGCCGGGGCTGTCGCCATCCATCCGGGGGGGCATGCTCGTCGAGTCCGACCACCAGGTCGACCCCCGCGCCATGGTTGCCACCCTGCTGCAGGCGTGCAGCCGCCTCGGTGTGCAGATCCACCGCTCCAGGGCGTCGCTGCTGGTCGAGGCGGGACGCGCAACCGGCGTTGGTCTCGATGGTGGGGCAAGGGTCGACGCGTCGTCCGTCGTGCTCGCGGCCGGTTGCTGGTCCGGCTCGGTCAAGGGAGTGCCGGACGAGGACGTCCCGCCGGTGTGGCCGATGAAGGGCCAGATCCTGCGCCTGCGCGGGGCGCCGAACATGATCGCTCGAACGATCCGGGGCGGCTCGGTGTACATCGTCCCCCGGGGGGACGGCCGCGTGGTCATCGGCGGCACGGTCGAGGAACGCGGCTTCGACACATCGGTCACCGCGGGCGCCGTGTACGAGCTGCTCCGAGAGGCACGCGCTCTTGTCCCGGATGTGGCTGAGCTCGAGCTGGTCGAGTCGTCCGCCGGCCTGCGTCCCGGGTCGCCGGACAACATGCCGATGGTCGGTGACGCGACGACCCCTGGGCTCATCATCGCGACCGGCCACTACCGAAACGGCTACCTCCTGGCACCTGCCACCGCCGACGCGGTGGCGGGCGTGCTCGCCGGGAGCGCCTGGCCTGACGCCACGAGGCCCTGGTCGCCCTCGCGGTTCCGCCGTACGGCCGGAGTGGGGGCATGATCATCGTCGTCAACGGCGAGAGCCGCGAGGTGGCCGAGGGATTGGGCCTGACGGATCTGCTGCGCGAGATGGAGCTCCCCCCGGAGCAGCGCGGCATAGCGGTTGCGAGAAACGGCGACGTGGTGCTGCGCGCGAGCTGGCCGGACACCACGCTGCTCGCCGGCGACCGGCTCGAGATCCTCCATGCAGTCCAGGGTGGTTGACGTGGACGACTTCCTGGTGATCGCCGGAGAGCGCTTCAGGTCGCGGCTGATCATGGGGACCGGAGGCGCGCCGAGCCTCGACATCCTCGAGCGCGCGCTCGAGGCCTCGGGCACTGAGATCGTCACCGTCGCACTCCGCCGCCTGGATCCTTCCGGGTCCAGCGCGTTCCTGGATGTCGTCGGTCGGTCCGGGCGGCGGATCCTGCCCAACACCGCCGGCTGCTTCACGGCCCGCGACGCGATCACGACCGCGCGGCTCGCGCGCGAAGCCTTCGAGACAAACTGGATCAAGCTCGAGGTGATCGCCGACGAGGACACGCTGCTTCCCGACGGCGCTGAGTTGCTCGCGGCGGCCGAGCAGCTCATCGACGACGGGTTCGTCGTGCTGCCGTACGCGAACGACGACCCGGTGCTCTGCCGGCGGCTCGAGGACCTTGGCTGCGCGGTGGTGATGCCGCTCGGGGCGCCCATCGGCAGCGGATCGGGAATTCGCAACCCGTACAACCTCCGGATCATCCGCGAGCGCGCGGGCGTCCCGGTGGTGCTGGACGCGGGCGTGGGAACGGCGTCGGATGCGGCCATCGCGATGGAGCTGGGATGCGATGCGGTGCTCGTCGCGTCGGCGATCACACGTGCCGCGGAGCCGGTGCTGATGGCACGGGCAATCGGAGCCGCGGTCGAGGCCGGCCGGCTCGCGTATCGCGCCGGGCGGATTCCCCAGCGCCTGTACGCAGAGGCGTCGACATCGTGGGAGGGCCTCGCCGACCTCGGCCGCCGTCCCGCGACGATGACAGCGCTGGACGATGCCGAGTCCGGGTGACCGGAGGCGGGAGCGCCTGGCGCGCGCCCGCCTCTACGTCGTCACCGGAGCGCGCCAGGAGCAGGCGGATCTCGCGGCGTTTCTCGCGGCCGTGCTCGAGGCTGGCGCGGACATCGTTCAGCTGCGCGAGAAGGACGCGGAGGCGGGAGACGTCATCCGGTGGAGCGGGCAGTTCCGTGCCGCGACCGACCGGTACGGCGCGCTCTTCGTGATCAACGACCGGCCCGACATCGCCATCGCCGCCGGGGCGGACGGTGTCCATCTCGGTCAGAACGATCTTCCGCCCTCCTGGGCGCGCCGGATCATCGGGCCAGACGTGCTCATCGGACTTTCAACCCACTCACTCACCGAATTCGACGCGGGCGCGCCCGAGGCCGATTACCTCTGCGTGGGGCCGCTCGCGGCGACTCCGACCAAGCCGGGCCGGCCCGCGACAGGGCTGGAGATCGTGGCGCACGCGGCGTCCCGCGCGCGAGACGGGTCGGAGCCGCGTCCCTGGTTCGCCATCGGCGGTATCGACAGCGCGTCGCTCCCGGGCGTTGTGGCGGCGGGGGCGACGCGGGTCGCGGTTGTTCGCGCGGCCGCAGGCGGCCATCCCGGTGCCGCCGTCAGGGCTCTGGTGGCGGGCCTCGCGGGGTCCCCCGTTTCCTGAACACAACCTAACGCCGCACCGAAGCATCACCGTGAGGTTCGACGGCAAGCGCATCACGGCGATCGTGAGGCCCACGGGGTGTGGGATTCCATAGCCGTCATGTGCCCGCGATACTGCGCGGGTCTGGGGGGTAGGATGGGTCCGCCGTGGAGTTCCGTCGATGAGCAGCTTCTTTCGGCGCCGGCGCCCGGAACCCCCAGCGCCGCCTCCCGATCCCGAGCCCGAGCCGGAGGCCACCGGCATCCAGTGCAGCGTCCCCGGATGCTCCAACGACAACGCGCTGAGTTGCGAGTATCGCGACCGCCGGGGTCACCTGTGCGCCGTCTCCTTCTGCTCGGACCACGGGTCGGTGATCCAGGGCGTCCCATACTGCCGCCGTCATGCGAGCACCGTCCGTGCAATCGGGCCGCTGGCAACCGATCCGAACGGCCGGCCGGACCTCGACGACCGGACCCCGTCGCTCGTCAACTGGATCTCGCGCGAGCTCGACGGACACATTCGCGCGCAGTTGGAAGCCGCGGCGCGAGTGGGCGAATCCGTCGTGACGGATGACGCCGTCCACCTCTCCCGCGACCAGAACCGGAACCTTCGATGGGAGCGCAGCTGGCGGCTCGTGGAGAGCACCGGGCTGGTCCTCAAGATCAGCATTCACGTGTCCGAGGAGAACGATGCGCTGGTGCGCATCAATGTCGGCAGCGAGATGGTCGCTGACGGGATTCCACCCTGGATCGCGCGACGACGCATGGGCGAGGATGTCGACGTCGCCATCGATGTCGCGCAGCGGCAGCTGTTCTACCGATACCTGCAGGAGAGCATCGCCAAAGCGGTTGCGGAGTTTCGGGGAGGCGATCGCCGCTACGCGCGGTAGCGCCAACTCCGGCGCCTGATGTGTCGCCTGTCGCAGCGCGTTGGAGCACCCCCACAGGAGAGTCGATGAACGCCGAGGAATACCTGGACAACACGGGTCGGAACGACCTCCGCGGCGGTGGCGCGAGGATGATCCCCATCACCACGCCCAAGGGGGAATTTCGTGTCTGGACCAAGCGCTTCGGCAACAACCCAACCACGAAGCTGCTGCTCCTGCACGGTGGTCCGGCCGCCACCCACGAGTATTTCGAAGCATGTGACAGTTACCTGCCGGCGGCGAACGTCGAGTACTACTACTACGATCAGCTGGGATCCGCATACAGCGACCAGCCCGACGATCCCGACCTCTGGCAGGTCGATCGGTTCGTCGACGAGGTCGAGCAGGTGCGCGTCGCCCTCGGTCTCGACGCCGGGAATTTCTTCCTCCTGGGCCACTCGTGGGGCGGGATTCTCGCCACCGAGTACGCGCTGCGCTATCAGGAGCACCTGAAGGGTCTCGTGATCTCCAACATGATGATGAGCATCCCGGCGTACAACGAATACGCGCGCACGGTGCTCATGCCCGCGATGGATCCGCAGGCGCTCGCTGAGATCAAGCGGCTCGAAGCGGTGGGTGACACCGAGACGCCCCGATACATGGAGCTGCTCAGCGACCATTACCGGCAGCACGTGCTCCGCATGCCGGCCGACGAGTGGCCCGACCCGGTCATCCGCGCCTTCGCGCGCATCAACCGGTCGATCTACGTGCCCATGCAGGGGCCGAGTGAGCTCGGCGCGAGCGGGATCCTCGCCGACTGGGACCGCACGGATGCGCTGGAGAGCATCAACGTGCCGACGCTGGTGATCGGCGCGACGCACGACACGATGGACCCGGCGCACATGGAGATGGTGGCCGGCCGGATCCCTCACGGCCGCTTCCTGCTCTGCCGGAACGGCAGTCACCTGGCCATGTACGACGACCAGGTCACGTACTTTCGTGGACTGATCGATTTCATCATCGACATCGATCAGTGGAGCGCCGCCCGGCACGTGCGCTGACGCCCAAAGCCCCTGATACCGAGGGTCGCGAGGGTCGGCCGCGACCCTGAAGTCCCTATCCTGTGCCGGTGCGGGGTCCCCAGGATCGGCTCGGTGAGGCTGCGCCGGGGCAGCCACGCTCGCTCTGGTGGATGTGCGTCGAGGCGTTGCTCCTCGCGCTCGCGCCGGCGGCCGCCTTCTTCGGGCTGAGGTTGACGCTGATGGCCCCGCCGGATCTGAACGACCCGGCGATGCACACCACGTTCATGATCGACCCTCACGACATCTTCCTCCGCTACACAGCCGTCTTCGAACCTACCGAACGGCTGCGCGAGGGGGCGCGAGTCGGGCTCCTGGTGCCCGGTCGCATCGCCTACCTCCTGTTCGGTGGCGTTCCGGGTTTTGTTGTGTTCCGGTACGTCCTCGCGTTGATTGCGGTGGTGCCGACCTATCTGCTGCTCCGGCGCCTGTACAGCCGTGTGGCCGGGGTCATCGGGGTCATCGTGATCCTCAGCTGCCCGGTCGTCATCCTGGCCTGGGGCACCGACTTCCCCGACTCCGCCGGGGTTTCGTACCTGATCGGCGGTCTGGCCTGCCTCGTGATGCCCTCCGCGCGGCATCGCGTCGGCTGGCTGATCGGTTCCGCGGTGCTCTTCACTCTCGCGGTCTGGGCGGTGGCCTCGTCGGCGCCGTTGGTGCTCGCGACAGTGCTGGCGTACGGGCTCGTCCGGCGCAAGCGCGACCGTACAAAACTCTGGCGAGATCTGGGGCTCATCGTCGCCGCGGCGGCAGGCGTCACCGGCCTGCTCGTGCTCGCCTCAGGGCTGCTGATCGGCCCTTGGGACTACATCCTGACGACGATCCAGTCGCTCGTTTACCTCGCGCAGCCGTCGCAGACGATCGCGAACCACTCGCGCAGCCCGTTGTGGGCGCCGTACATCACGTACCTGCTGGTGCCGCCGGCGGTCGGCCTCGCGTGCTACGCAGCATTCGGCGGTCGGCTCCAGGACCTGCTCGCCAGGGATCGATTCGCGAGGATCGGCCGTCGCCTCGGCGCCATTCCAACAGCCCAGCTCTGCGTGAGCGTGGCCTGCGCGTTTCAGATCGTGATCTACGCGATCCTGCAGTTCATCGGCAGCACGCAGGTCCTCGAGGTGCACTACTTCTCATCCTTGTTGTGGGCCTCGGTGTTGCTCACGCTCGCGATAACCATCGTCGAGCTCGGCCGTCCGATCCTCGAGCACGAGCGGTACCGGTGGCTCATTCCAGTCGTGCTCGTCGCCGTGCCGCTTGTGTTCGAGATCTCCCCAAGGGTCCCGCAGTTCGGCTGGATGCCGGTCGGGTTGCTGATCGTCGTGGCGATCGTGCTGCTTGCGTGGATCGCGACGAAGGAAGCCGCCTCGCATGACCTCGTGCGCTCGCGCCTCATGATCGGCGGTGCACTGACCGCGATTGTCACAGGGCTGCTGGTCCTGACGGTCACACCCACGCAGCACAAGCACGAACGCGGCACCGTCGACGACACCTTCCCCGACTACGCGTACACCCTGGGCGGCAACGATCCGGCCTGGGGCAGCGACTCGACGTGGGTGAACCTGTATGCCGTCACCACTGAGATGCCCGCGTTCGTCGGCCCGGCCGCGTACTCCGGCGAGCAGCTGCTCATGTGGTGGAACGCCAATCAGCTGAAGGAACTGCGCGAGCCGATCGGCATCTTCCATGCATTCTTCAATTCGATCCCGAGCAACCTCGGTGACCTGACTCCGCTGGACAAGTATTTCTTCGGACAGCGTCACCCTGCGCAAATACTGCTGATGAGCCTCACCGGCGAGGGTTTCCAGGCCTCGCTCGACTCACTGAAGCCATTCGGAGCGGAGCTGGTGCGCACCGGCGTCCTGCGGTCGGGCTCGGTGGCGCTCCATCTCTGGCTGATCGACCTCCACCAGTACCTGAAGGCGCCGTAGCCCGGACCCGGCCGGACGCGATGGCCATCTCCTGACGTTCTCGTGGCACCATCGACGCGATTGTCGACGTCACCGGCTGTTTCCGATGGGCGGGGGCGCCGCGAGACAAGCCGACCCGTACCCCGATGCGTATCATCGGTCGCGTACGGGGTCGCGAGGCCGGCTCCGAGAGGGCGAGGACAGGAGCAGAGGTGGTGGAACGATGAGCGCAAGCAACGTGCGTCGAGTGTTCTTTGGAGCGGTCATCAGTGCGACGGGCATCGCGCTGGCAGCCCCGTTTTCGCAGCCGGACCTCGCTGCTGCGTCGCCGGCGGCAACCGTGTATGCGGCTGGATCCACCGGCGTTGTCGCGCCGTCGCATGCGGCACCCGCCGCAGCGGGGCGGGCCACCGCGCACGCCCAACGAGGGATCCGTGTGGCACCGAGGACGGCAGCCGCGTCGTCGCTCGCCGGCGCACCCTCGGCCGCTGTGGCAACCGCATCGGTTTCGAGTTCGCTGATGCAGAACTTCAACGGGACGAGCAGCAACGACAGCGCCCGAACGAACTTCAACCAGGAATTCGAGCCCCCTGACCAGGGACTGTGCGTGGGCAACGGATACGTGCTGGAGCCGGTGAACTCCGCGTTCAGGATCTTCAAGACCAACGGCCAGACCCTGGTCGGTCCGAGCAACGTCAACGATCTCTTCGACCAGGGATCGACACAGTTCACGAGCGATCCGCGCTGCTACTACGACCGCACAACGAACACCTGGTTCGCGACGATTCTCTTCCTGAGTGGCGGTGAGGTACCGGACGGGAAGTCGTCGCAGCTGGACATCGCGGTCAACGCCTCGGGCAACCCCGAGAACATCTGGACGCAATACCAGATCGACACCACCGATGCGAGCGGCAACGGCTGCCCCTGCTTCGGCGACCAGCCGACGCTCGGCATCGACCAGGACAACCTGTACGTCACCACCAACGAGTTCTCCATCCTGGGCCCTCAGTTCAATGGCGCGCAGATCTACGCGTTCTCCAAGAAGGATCTGGTCGCCGGGAACCCCCTCCACTTCGCGCGGTTCGCCAACCTCAGCATCGGTGGGTCGGCAGCGGCGTCCGTGCAGCCCGCGGTCAGCACCGGTTCGCCGAGCGCTGAATTCTTCCTGAACTCGCTCGACCCGACAGGCACCACCGACAACCGTCTCGGCGTCTGGGCGATGACCAATCGCACCGCACTCCAGCTGGGCAAGTTGCCGACGCTCTCGAGCACCGTGATCACGTCGGAGACATACGGGCTGCCACCAGCGTCGACGCAGAAGGGCTCGACGAGCACAATTGATTCCGGTGACGACCGCATGCAGCAGACCCAGTACATCAACGGGACGCTCTGGGGTGAGCTGACCAGCGTCGTCACGATCGCGCATGACTCGACCAATCGTGCCGGAGCAGCGTGGTTCAGCGTTCGCCCGTCCCTGAGTGGCGGCCACATCGGTGCCGCCGTGATCAAGCACCAGGGCTACGTCGTGCAGGCGGGCAACAACGTCATCTACCCGGCGCTCGAATCCCTCCCGTCGGGGAACGCCGCGATGGTCTTCACAGTGACCGGCGCCAACCACTATCCGAGCGCGGCGTACGCCGTCCTGGGTGCCGGCCAGTCCGCATTCGGTGCGATCAAGATCGCCGCAGCGGGCACGGGCCCATACGCGCCGACGTCCACTCGCTGGGGCGATTACTCGTGGGCGGTCATCGACCCCGCGGCCCGGGCCGTCTGGCTCGCCACCGAATACGTTCCGCCGCTTTCGAGCCAGACCCCCGATCGCCTGAGCAACTGGGGGACCCGCGTCCTCGAGGTGGCTGTCGGCTAGGAGCCTGCGCTACACCGACGGGAGCGGGGAGAGCGGTGGTGGAGCCGGTAGCGGTGGCGGTGGCGGTGGGGGCGGTGCCATTGGCAGCGTCGCGGGGACTCCGGTGGCGACCGGAGCCGGCTGGGGACGCGAAACGAACGTCATGACCAGGACATATGCGAACCCGGCATCGCACAGCAGGGAAACGACACTCGCGGCGACTGCGGTGGACTGCTCCGAGCCCATTCGGGACATAGCAGCAAGCGCCTCGAGGAGGACGACAACCAGCACGATTCCCCGCGCGATCCCGTACTTGGTGAGCCAGACGATGATCGCGAAGAAGACAATCGCGACGACCGCGACCAGCGCCAGAAACGGGCGAATGTTCAGCGTCTGGTCGGCGATCACTCCGGTGGTCGGATCCTGAACCGGCACGGTGATGCTCGGGATGAGCAATCCGATTGCAAAGATTCCCAGGACCTGGAGGACCCCGTAGGCGATCGTGATCCAGCGGGCGATCGAGATCCAGTCGGTCCCCACCGTGAGCGGCGCGAGCGACACCGTTGGGGCTCTGATGGTGACCTTAGCAGGAGCCGTGCCATCTCGCGCCTGGTCGACGCGACGGCCGTCCGACAGCACGAGCGGGGAGCCACACCGTTTGCAGGTGGTCGAGTTCTTCAGCTCCGACCACCTCCAGCAGGTGGGGCAGCAGACGGCAACAGACGCGGTGGCGGCCACCCTCCATTCTCTTGCAGGGATTGTCAGAAGGTTCGGCGCCGTTCTCGGACGGTGCCACTGCCGTCACGCGTTTGCGTCACGCGACTCGTCGCGGCCTTGTGAGGCATGGCCGGGAATGGCGATCAGCGGAAGTCGTAACTCCACCCATGAACGCGGCGTTTCTCGCATCGATGACACGAACCCGTCGCGCCCGGCTCCTGCCTGCATGCAGCGCCGTTTCCGTCGGCCTGCTTCTTGCGGCGTGCTCGCCCGCGACCCCTTCGCGAACGCCCAGTCCGTCGCCCAGGTCGGTCGCCACCGCCACTCCGTCGCCGCTGTCGTCGCCAACGCCCGCTCCCTCGCTCATTGCCGTGCCCGACGGATCCGGTTTCGAGCCGAATTCCGTGACGTTCGTGTCAATCGAGATGGGGTGGGCTCTCGGCGGAGCCCCGTGCTCGAGCGGCACCTGCGTAGCGCTCCGCAGAACGCTCAACGGCGGTCGGTCGTGGTCGGCGGTGGGGGCGCCGCCGGCGCTGTTCTCGCCCGCGAGTGAGCAGGGTCAGGGGGTCAGCCAGATCCGTTTCGCCAACTCCTTCGACGGATGGGCGTTCGGGCCGGACCTCTGGTCGACTCATGACGGCGGACTGCATTGGACCAAGATCGGTCTCACCGACGTATCGAGTCTGGAAGCCGCGGCCGGTCTTGTGCATGCAGTCGCACTCGACCAGTCGACGGATGCGTTCGCCATTGAAACGAGCGTGACACGCCGCGACGCTTGGGTGAAGAGCGGTTCGCTGCAACTCGGCGCGGGACCAGTTCCGGAATCCGATCTGGTGCTCCAGGGAAGCACCGGATGGGTCATAGAGAACGACCGGGAGGTCATCGATGGCGCTCGTCTCGTCGCCGGTCGCTGGCTCACCTGGCGCGCCCCCTGCGACACCACAGGCGGCACGGGGGTCATCGCGGCACCGACGGTCTCATCGCTGGTCGCGATCTGCGAGCAGGGGATCTGGGGACCGTCCGGGTATCAGGGACCGCCCGCGGTGCGGGCGTACTTCTCCGACAACGGCGGCGCCACGTTCTTTCTCGGCGGCACGGTCCCCGGCGGCCAGGCTGGCGCGTCCGGGGATGTTGTTGCCAGCCCCGCGCGTGGCGCCGCCGTGACCGACGTCCTGACGAATACCAACCAGAGCGAGTTGCTCGAGACCCTCAACTTCGGCGCGTCCTGGCGAATCGTGGCGACCGCGCCGCCGTCGATGCTGTTCACGTATCTCGGATTCACCAGTTCGTCGCAGGGCGTGGCCATCGAGTCCGGCCGGCCGACCTCGATGCTGCTCATGACGTTTGACGGTGGGCGGGTCTGGTCGCCAGTCCGTTTCTAGTGCACCGGTCCTGAAAGAGCTTTCGGTTTGGCGCTGACCAGGATTGGGCCGCGATCCTTTGCCCTAAGGACGGGTCGAACGTGGTGACCATCGGCCCTATCGCGACGCCCGTCGCTGCGCTCAGACCTGCAGGAAGGACTACCAACGCCGACACAAGCGAGGCGTGAGATGCCCGCGCGTGCCGTGCCGGCCTGCGAACGCTTCGATCGCATAACCCAAACCGCGATGCGGCCGTTCCTTATGCACGAAGAGAAAGGAGTCTGGCGATGCGGATCCAACGAGCCGCGCTTGTGATCGCCGGCGCGGCTACCCTGGCAGCCTGCGGATCGGCGACGTCCTCATCAAGGGCGCCGACGCCGTCCACGGCACCGACAAGCGGTTCCGGCGGGGGGACAGCGTCTCCCACACCGACACGCCCCTCGTTCGAGCCGCTCCTCGTCGCGTTCACCGGCGTCGACCCCGACAGGGGGATGCTGATGCTGGCAAGCGGACAGGCGACGGTCCCGATGCCCTCGGGGCCCGTCATCGGCGCTGACGCGACATTGGCGATCTCCGGCCCGTTTGGCGCTCGAATGATTGGAACCGATGGCCAACAGGGCGGGTCGAGCGGACTGGTTTCAATCGTCGCGGTATCGTCAGATGGCACCGTCACAACACTCGAGAAGAACGTTGCCGGTTCTCCGTCAGTGGTTGGACGCGATGATGGTCAGGCGTGGGCCTGGGCCGTGCAAACCAATTCGCCCGCCTGCGGGTCCTCAACTCGAGCGGCATTCGACATCGACACGGACGACGGCAACGGAGCGAGGAAGATCGGGAGTGCGTCCTTCGGCGCAGGAGTCACGCAGGTCAGTTTCGTGGCGTGGACGGCTGCCGGCATCGTGGCGCAAGGTGACAACACGTGCGGCGGTCCCGGTGACCCGTCGACATTGGCGATCTCGCCGGCCATCCTCATCGATCCCGCGACGGGCGCGGCCACCGGTCTCGCCTCTCGCATCGGCACGGACTGCAATTTCGAAGACATCGCCGATGACGGGACTATCGTCTGTTCCGTTGTCGGGTCGGCACCAGCGCTTCGGGTCGTCGCGCCCGACGGCACGCGGACCAACTACAGCATTTCGGGGTTGACGTCACGGCAATGCATCAATGGAGGGGTGCAGCTATCAGCCGATGCCGGCTTCGCAGCGGTTTCCATCTCGTGCCCCACTGCCTCGGGTACTCGGCTCGTCCTGCTGGATCTGGCGAGCGGCCATGTCGTGACTGTCACCGGTGCCAGCAACTTGGCCCCGACGCTCTGGACGCCGGACGACGTCTTAGTCGCGTCCGCTTTCGGCGATCACAAGACCTACTCAGTGGCGACGTCCGGTATGGCAGCGCTCATCAATTCAACGTATGCAGCACAAACCTGCATCAACACCTGCTAGTGCTCACGTCCGCAAATAGATGGCGGTGCCGAGATACCCTCCGCTCGCGAGCCGGCTCCTGCGATGAGCTTGGTTCGCCAGCGGGCCGGCCCCGAGCTTTGCAGGGCCCATCAGGCTGTCGCTGACTCCCTCGACGATGCCGAGCGCGCCGGCCGAGGCGTGGAGCGTGGCGGTGATGAACGACGGCAGGATCGCTGTGGCGATCTCATGGCCGGTGTCGGAGAAGAAGCTCGCTCCAGCAACGCCGACCGGCGCCGAACCACGACGGGTCGGTGTCGATGTCCGAACTCGCCATCGACTCGCCGGCAACGTTGCGGGCAGGTGGGTCGTGCTGTTCGGGCGTCATGACATCCCTCCGTCAACAGTCTTCAGTGACGCGTGGTGGTACAGTCGTGCGCCGGCGATGGGGCTCGCCGCAGGGTGGTCGATCCTGGAAGCGCTCCGGTCGAGCTAATGGCCCCTGACCACCATGCCTATGGAGGTTAGGGTCATGTCCCCTCGACGCCCGGTGGCGGAGCGCTCCGATAGCGGCGGTTTGATGCTGCGGTTTGACGATGTTCTCCTGGTGCGTGGCAACCGTGGAACGTGGTTGCTGGACGTGCAGACACAGGTGGCCGGCGCGCATCGCCGCATGCAGATTCCCATCGGCCGCCACAAGGTGTTCGACAGGTTCGCGGCCGAAGTGCTCCGCGCCGACGGCGGGCAGAGTCCACGAGTGCACGACGAGTCGGGGCGGTGAATCGTGGGTTCCGGTCGTCGCGGCCATCACCATGGAACCGCCCAGGACTCCGCATCGACGCATCTTCGGAACTACTGCAAACCGTACAACTCGAGAAGACGTTGATGTCCAACATCAGCTCTGGCGCCCTTGACGATCAGCACCGACGCATTCGCAGCCGCGCTGACCTTCCTGGATGTGGCCCCGATCAGGTGGCCGAGAATCCGGACATGCCGCCTGTAGCCGAGCACGACGAGATCGGCGCTCACTTCGGCGACGAAGTCCACGATCGCATCCGCGGCGTGACCAATGCGCACTTCACTCGTCAGCGTGGCGTGATGTTCGCGTGCGATGGCCGCGGCCTGGGCTTGGACGCCTTCGAAGTAGCTGTCGCGCTCGCGTTTGAACTCGTCGACCTCGCCCATTGTCGCAGCGTGTTTCGGGAGTCCCTCCTCAACCGAGAGGGAGATCAGTCGCGCGTTGAATCGGAAGGCGAGTTCTGCCGCTTCGGCAACCGCCGCATAGCCCCCTGGCGAGCCGTCGACGCAGACGACGATGACCTCATGCATGGTCGTGGCGCGTCAGCATCGGTCTTCTCCCTGTAGCGACATGGGTAGAAGCCATCATCCGGAACTCGGCTTAGGCGGGCTCATCGCCGGGGCTGAGTGTACTCTCGCGATCGACCCTGCATTCGAGGTGGCCAGTGCTATTCTGAGATCGCCGCACACCGCGGCTCGGTGATGGGTCCCGCCGTCAATGGCCGTCCGGCCTGATGGGCCCTACCAGCCCGAATCTGGTAGGAGGCCGCATGGGTCATTGCCGATCCCTTTGCATCGGGGGTCGCGCGAAATGGGCTCTGTGACGATGAGAGAGACGCACACCGCGGAAGCCGCCCTCGAGGAGGGGCTCCGGACGCTCGCGTCGTTGGAATTGCTGCCGATCGCGCAGCGGCATCTTGCCGAAGAGGCAGCTGACAAGCTGGCTGGGCGCGGGCTGTATGTCGCCGTGATCGGAGAATTCAAGCGTGGCAAGACGACTCTCATCAACGCGCTGCTCGGAGCGGACCTGCTTCCGACGGGTGTGCTTCCGGTGACCGCAATCCCCGTGCTGCTGCGCTTCGGCAGGCGGCCACGGTCGATGCTTCGCCTCCTGGACGGGTCGGAGATGGAAGTCGACGTCGCGGAGCTGCGGGGCTACCTCACCGAGCAGGAGAATCCGGGGAACCGCGAGGGTGTTCGCGAGGCGATCATCGAGTATCCGGCCGCGGTGCTCGAGAGCGGCCTGATCCTGGTGGATACGCCTGGCACCGGCAGCATCCACCGCCATAACACGCAGGCTGCCATGGACTTTCTGCCGCGAGTCGATGTCGCGCTGCTCGTCTTGAGCGTGGACGCGCCGCTTTCCGACTCGGAGGCACGACTGCTGAAAGGCGTGGCAGACACGGCGGCGCGTGTCGCGATCTGCCTCAACAAGGTCGATCGGCTGACGTCGCACGAGACGCAGGAGGCCGTTGACTTCGTACGCCCGCGGGTGTCGGCGCTGTGCGGCACTTCGGATGTCACCGTCTTCGCGGTATCTGCTCTCGGCGGATCCGCGGACAGCGGCCTGGAAGCGCTGACGGCCTGGCTGAGAGACGATGTCGCGGCCGCCCGGAGCGACCTCTCGGGCGAGCGTGGCCGCCGGGTCGCGACGACGCTGCTGTCGCTCGTCGACGCAACCCTCCAACTCGAAGCAGCGGCGGCAGCCAAGCCGGCGCGAGATGCGGCGGCGGCGCGCACTGCGTTCGCAGCCGCGCAAACCGCGCTCACAGCCGCAGTCGACGAGGAGTCGACGCTGCTCCTTGCGGCATCCCGGCGCGCGACAGACACGGTCATCGAGCCGAGGGCAAACGCACTGCGCGAGAAGCTGCCCCGCTTGCTGCTCGACGCGACGGATGATGCGCGGCCGGATCGAATCGCGGCCGCCGCGGGTGCGTGGCAGCGTGAGGTGCGGGCAGCGCTCGTCGCTGCGATGCGTGGCCCTGTCGACCGGCATGCCGAGCGGGTACGGGAGCTGGCGACGCGCTTTGTCGCGGAGGCTGGGCAGGCCTTCGGGGTGAGCCTCCCCACTGCGATCGATGTCTCACCTCGGGTCAACCTCGACGCTGTCAGGTTGGACCTGGCGGATGATCCGGGTGCGCTGGCGATGGGGCTGAGCCACCTCCGGGCGCGCGCGCCGGGCGCCGTCGGGAGGCGGTGGCGCGAGCGAGCTCGCCAGGAACGCGCGATCGAGGACTCCGACCGCCTCGCCGGACGGCTGCGTTACGCTGCGCTGCAAGGCGTCGATCGAGCGGCTCGCACATGGATCCGCGAGGCGGAACAGACCTCCCGCGGCGTGAGTGATGCTCTGGCCGGCGCTGTTGCGCGGGCCGAGCTTGCGGCCGGACGGTCCGGAGCGACAATCGCTCAATCCGGCGATGTCCGAGCCCGCGTCGAATCAGTCCGCCACTCGTTGCGCGGCGGTTGAGACATCGCGAACGTCGTCGTCGTTGTCCAGCCATCCGCCGAGCTGGTAATAGACGTCTTCTCCAAAGCTTGTCGGAAGCGGCTCTGCCACCGCGAGCTTGTAGCTGCGCTTTCCCTCGGACTGTCGCTCAGCTCTCAGGAAGAGGGTGGAATCCGAGCGCTGGTCGTGGAATCCATGTGCGAAATCGAACTGATGGGTGACGAAGCACACCGTGATCTCGGCCTCCAGCAGTGCACGGACGACTTGGCGAGCGATTTCGGACCCCTCGCGTTCGTTGGTCGCGGCGAACGACTCGTTGAAGAGCATGAGGGCATGCGGGCGGATTTGATCCGCGATCGAGCTCATCCGGCTCAGCTCCTCATCGAGCCGTCCGCTCGTCATGCTGGCGTCCTCCTCCCTGATGAAGTGCGTGAAGACGCCGCTGCACACGCTCGCGCGCAAGGCTTCAGCGGCCACGAACATGCCGCACTGCATCATGAGCTGTGCCATACCGACGCTGCGCAAGAATGTGGACTTCCCTCCGGAGTTCGCACCCGTGATGATGATCAGCGATTTGCCGTCGGCGCGGATGTCGTTGCCGACCACCCGGTGCTCCGACCGCAGGGCGAGGCAGACATCCCGCAAGCCGATGGACGAGAGGACGTGGTCGCACCACGGAGACGGTTCCGGGAACGCGGTCGGCTCCCCCTGTGCCACGAGCCGGTCCCGAAGGTTGAGACAGCTCACGTAGAAGCCCAACTCCCTCCGGAGCATGGTGAAGTAGCTCCAGATGTGGTCGGTGGACTGAGCGGTCGCGTTGGCGACCAGATTGATCCCCCGACTGGTGAGGTCTGACAGGGCTTGAGCGCCCGCATCATCACGGGGCGGGATCGTGAAGGAGTACGAGGTGCGCGGCCCGATCCCCAGGCGCGCCTTCCAGTTCCGTTTGCCGTTGCCGGTGGCGCGGAGCACGAAGCCAAGCCCACTGTTGTCTCGATCCAGCGCTGCGCTGATCAACGGGCCGTCGCGAAAGCGCAACTGCCTCAGGTGGAAGCCGATGGTCTGAAAGTACTCGTCGTCGAGCTCACGCTGCAGCGTGTGAAAGAGCGTCGTCAGGCCGGCGGAGTGGAACCTTCCGGCGTTGCCATCGGCGATCTTGCGCAGTTGCTTGAGCCGGATCACGGCGGCTTCGAGTTGGTTGACCGCGCCTGCAAGGATGGACGAGGGATACTGAGAGCTGTATCCCCAGATTCCTCGCTTGTCCTCGAGCGCGCCCACGGCGATTGCGTACATCTCCCTGATGATGTCCGGCTCAGCGATGCAGTCCGCGAGGACTCGCTGGCGGTAGAGGATGGCTTCCGGGTCGCCGAGGCTTGCCAACACCACTCTCGCTGACACCTCGTAGAGGAACTTGTCGCCCAGGGCCATCGCCTCGAGCAGGCTCGACATCTCGAGGTCCTGGAGCAGCTCTCTGTGGTTGGGGGGGAGGTTGGCCTCGAAGTTGAAGTCCTGGTCTTCGTGGAGGAGGTGCGCCTTCATGCAGTGACTCTTCCGCGTAGGCGCTCGTAGGTGAGGTTGTGCTTCTCGGCGATGGCCAGCGCATACGCAAGCCCGTCGGCGGGTCCCCTGACCACCCTGTAGGTGCGCTCGACGGGGTTCTCGGGAACGATCGTGCTCACCATGCTGACGACCGACTCGCCGAGAGAAGCAAGCTCGTCGACGAAAGTCACATAGACGCACAACACATCGAGTTGGATGATCTTCTCCATCACCTTCATGCCCAGGAAACGAGCATCGCTCAGCGTTGTCGACGTGAAGATCTCGTTCATGACGACGATGCTGTTCGGCGTGGCCGCTCGCAGTACCTGCTGGATCCTCACGAGGTCGTCCTCCAGCTTGCCGCGCATGTTCGTGAGGTCCTCCTTCCTCTCGAAATGGACGAACAGCCGGTCGAAGAGGAACAGGCGAGCGGCACTGCCGGGAACTGGGCAGCCGGTACTGGCCAGGTGGTGGAGCTGACCGAACGTTCGGGCGAACGTCGTCTTGCCTCCCTGGTTCGGTCCCGAGACGACGAAGACGCGCTCGGGACCCTGCATGCGGAAGTCGTTACGCACGATGGGCTTACCCTCCGACACCAGTTTCCTGGCAAGCGCCAGGTCGAAGGTGTCGGTTGCGAAGATCTCTTTCGAGGTCGCGGTCACGACCGGATAGCAGAAGCTGAGACCGGCCGCTCGCAGCGGTCCGATGTAGTCGAGATAGGCGAGATAGAACTGGAGCTCGCGCTCGAAGCGCCGGACCGTCTCGTCAAAGAACTCGGCATGGCGGCGGCAGTAAGCGTCCAGCGCCGAGAACTCGTCAGGGAACAGCCGCGCCACCAACTGCAGTACCTGGGCCCCGACGTGGTTCATGCCCGGCCCGGTGCGGTAATTGACTCGGTAGTCCTTGACAGCGCCCTGCTTGAAGCGGTCGAAAGTCTTCAAGACCTCGGCGCTGTAGTCGGCTTGGCCCTCGTAGCGGCTCACGTCGACTCGTCCGCCCCGGATGCGGGTGCAATAGCGGATCTGTGCAAGCGTGTTCTGCTGCTCTCTCGTCTCGGCAGCGAGCGACTCGAAGTCGGTGGACGCTACATAGACCGTGAGGAACGCGCTGAACGTACGAAGGGCGCGGGAATCGAGGTGCGCAGCACGCAGTGCGCCGGCCAGGGAGCGGACGGCATCACAGTAGATGGACGCCGCGTCCAGGAACCACCCCTCGCGTTGATGCTGATACTGCATCTTCCCGGCTTGACCGAGCTGGTTGCGCACCGTGCTCATGAGGTCGGCAAATTGCTGAATGCGCTTGAAGAGCGACTCATCCTCCAGGTCTCGAAAGACCTCATGGCGATGGCGCACGGTGTCGATATCGTCGAGCTGCTGGAAGAGCAGGGTCGCGATGAAATCGTGCTCCTCGCGAACTCCGGCGATTGCCCCGACGATCTGGTCGAGATTCAGGTCGGATGCGGATGAGCGATCTTCCCTTTCCTTGGCGGCCGCGGGCCCCGACGACTCGTTGAAGAGCAAGCCGGTTCCTCGACGAGGTGCCGGCGGTGACCTCCACGGTGGTTCGTCGCCTGCACCGGCCGGCCGGCGCCGGTCGGGGACCTTTGTGGTTCCGTCTCCCATGGCGTGCTCCTGTTCTCCCCGCTAGGGCCGTCAACAGGAGCCATCAGTCACGAAGGCGGTTTCGGCGAGCTCCATCGCCGTCTGTTCTCAGTCTACTGTCAAACGTTCAGGGTCTGGCGGAGGGAGAGGGATTCGCCTCCTCACTCGCCACCCTGGAGGTCCTGTTCGCGTGAAGGTTCTTGCGATCACGCGAATCCATGGCGCGCTACGAGCGGTGGCCAGGGTAAGTGCCCGCTGAATCCATGCGAAATGGACGCGCGCGGCCGTCTGGTGGTGGGCATCGGTTGGTGGGGCTGGGGCCCGGGAGCCGCGTAGCCGCCCTGGGTTCGAGTCCACCTTGGAACCCGCTACAGGACTCGAACCTGTGACCAAGGGATTAAGAGCACTATTGTCAAGCGTCCGCGGGCGTCCGGGAATGACCCTCAAGGCGAGTAATGGTTCGCAAGCGATGGCAGTCTGAACCGGAATGACCAGGGCACGACCGCCCGGGTTGCTCCCATCATCGCTCCCAAACCCAGGCAATCTCCATCCTCGGCCCGTTGGCGTCGGCATACTCAGGGGCGGGAGAGCAGCCTCAGCCCCCGGATACCGGGGTGATCAGAGCGAGCCCGGCAGCCCCGCCGTGGCCGCCATCACCGGACCCGTGATCCACGCCGCCGCCACTGCCACCGGAACCAGGGAACCCCCCTCCCCCGCCCCCGCCCCCTCCGCTGCCGGGCGTGGATGGCTCAAAGCCACCATCCTGCCCTGGCTGGCCGGGGTACGTCTGGAAGGCGGCGGTCAGCGGGGCGACGGGGTCAACACCTCCCTCATTCGCCGGAAAGGGAGCGACGTCGCTGCCGGCTGTGAGACCTCCCGGCGCGCTGAGAGAAGCCGGGCTTTGGGTACAGGTGAAACTCGACGGTCCGCCATCTACGCCAACGCTCCCGTGGGTGTTGATGGTTCCGCCACCAAAGCCACCGGCGCCGCCGCTGCCGACGACGACAGTGCACGTGTCCCCAGGTACAACCTGTATCACGCTGTGCGTGTAGTCCCCTTGGGCACCGCCCCCGCCGCCACTAAAAAACGACCCCCCGTCCATGTTGTCGCCGCCCCCACCGCCGCCTCCGCCCCCCCAAAGCTCGACCCGGAGCTCGGTCACGCCGGCCGGCACGGTGTAGGTGCTGGTCGTCCCTCCGCCGCCAGCCCCCGGGTGGCTGTGGAAAAGCAAGGGGGCCACACTCTCGAGACTGTTGACGGCAGCGGACAGTGCGCTGACCCCGTCCAGGTTGGCTACATCGACCGGCGTCTGCCCACCGAGACACCGTCCTGTGGCAGTCGGCGTAAGTACCACGCCAAAACCCTTGGATACACAGAGGGTTGTCCCCGTCGGCGCAGTGGTCGCCGCAGTAGCGCTGAGGGTCGCAACCGTCGCGATTCCGCCACCGACCACGAGTGCGCCGCTCACCGCCATGACAAGGCGGGCTCGCGGACCCGATGAACGAAGTCTCACGAAAAGGCCCTCCTCTTCACCGCCTTTTGATGGTCCCACCAGACTATAAGGAAGCGTGCCGCGACCGTCAACGACCGCCTAAAGAGTGCCGACGCTCATCCGAAACTGGCCGCCTCAGATCTGTCACCACGTCCGGCCGATGTAGGAACTCCCTCAGCGGTTCCGAAGCTGGCGGGTGGAGCGGATGAACCTGATCGACGCTGCTTCCAGCTAAACCAGACTTGTCGCGGCGCCTTCCGGCCTGGCTGCAACGCGGCGCCTGGTTGCTCCCACGTTGCTCCCAGTTGGAGTCAGAATTGGCAGCAACTATACTCAAACGTATTCGGAAGTGGTACCCGCTACAGGACTCGAACCTGTGACAAAGGGATTAAATGGCGCGCGAACAACGTCGCGGCTTTGACGTTGTCCTCGTATACACGTCAAAGTGGCTCGGATTTGTCCAGCAAGCGCGACCTGGAACGAGACCAAGCGGTCGCATCGCGTTCGCAGGATGCACGGGCCGCGATTCATCTCGTCTTGTCAGGATTCGCCAACGAGCGCGGCGGGTGCGGAGGGAGAGGGATTCGAACCCCCGGGGGCTTGGCGGCCCCTGCGGTTTTCAAGTCCGGCAGGGTGGTGTCGCCATGCGTCGCACGGGGTCGTTGTGAACTCGGGCGCAACCGCTGTTGTGCCGCCGGATAACGCTACGTGCTGGCTGGTAGCGTCGCCAACTGGGGTATGAACTGGGGTACGGCGTAGACAGCCGCTGCCCCTCCTGTGAGCGCTCGACTTCTATCCTGGCGGGTTTGTCAGGTGAACGGATGATCGCGCTAGAGTGTCGATGCCGGATGAGGCTCCGGCGGGCCACTGCCCAGCGCAGCCCAGCCCGAACTGCCCTCGCTGATGGCCTCTACGCGTTCGTGCTGATGCGGAGATGGTCATGCGATCACATCGATCGACAACCCCGCAGGTACCGACCACGATCGAGCCTCAACTGGAGTGGGCGACCCTGGCGTGGCGCCTGCAGGCCCCTGGCTGTGCTGCCTGTGCGGCTCAGCGGGAAGCCGAAACCAATGCCCTTGCGTGGTTCCTGCTCGAGAACTATCGCGAGCGCGCGACGCTGAACGCCCTCACACAAGGTCGCTATTGCCTCCGGCACTTGGCCACGCTCCTTGCGCAGCGGGAGCCGAAGCTCTCGGTGACCCTGGAATTCCTGGTGCGCGAGGAGGTGAGGACGGTTCGAGGGTTCAGAGCCGCGTTGCCCCGAAAGCGTCGGACGCCCTGGAGCGGGTCCACCGCAGGTCAGCGACGGCTGCCACGCAGCGCGAGGCCCGCGGACGAGCCGGCTCGTTGCCCTCTGTGTGAGGCGGGCGCCACGGCTGCCGCCGTGGCCGTCGAGGAGGTGTTGATCCTTCTCGGGGCAGAGGAAGGCCGCTCCGCCTATGCGGCGAGCGACGGGTTCTGTGGGCCCCACGCCTGGATCGCGTTGCGCGAGGTGCCTGCGGGCTCCGCCGACTGGCTTGCGGGCGACTTCGAAAAGCGCCTGGAGCGGATGCTTCCAGCGCTCAATCGCTACGTTGGCTATCAGCGCGGCACTGATCGCGCGTATGCCGACACCGACACGTGGGTTGAGGCGATCCGCCTCGTGTGGGGGGAGTCGTCGGGACGCGTCCGCGACGTTACGGGCGGGGTTGCGCCGTCGTGATCTCGCTGTCGTCCTCGCGCTCGAGCTGCAGGCAGAGTTGGTCCAATGCGCGGTGACGCCCGATCGGAATCTGCAGCCGTCGTCGTACAGGGCCGACCTGTATTTGAAGATCCACCAGCCAGGTGGCCCGGTCACCACGCAGGAACAGCGCGTCGTCAACCCTCAGGAGCAAATTGCCGCTCGTGGAACGCTCGACAGTCGTCCGATACCCGTCACCCATTGCGCGTTACCTCAGACCGCGCCGCTCTCGTGACCGCATCACGTCGCGGTTCGGGCGTCTCGCGATCGGACGCGCTGCGTTCGGATTGGCGGATCAAGCTCGCTCCCGCTGACAAATGGTCAGTAGGAGCCATCAGCCGATCTGGGGAGGGCTTAGGCGAGCTCCATCGCCGCGTACAGGATACCCCTGTGAGGTGTGAGACTCCCAGCGGGGCAGCGCTGCACCGCGTCATCGCCCGCGAACATTCCCCGGAGGAGATGGGCAATGGATGATCGAGAGCCGGTGAATCTTCGTTGCGCGGTACTGGTCCTGCGAGCCAATGCTGTTCTGCTCTGCCGCCGCACCGAGGAAGCCGATACGTGGGTGCTGCCCGGAGGGACGCCGCGACCCGGCGAGGCGACTGCGGCCGCGGCGCGGCGAGAGGTTGCCGAGGAGACCGGCCTGAACATCGTTGCCGACAGAGTCGCGTTCGTTCTGGAGACGAGCAGCCGTGACCCTAACCACGACCTCATCGAGATCATCTTCGTCGGCGCCGAAGACGATCAGCTCGTGCAGCCCAGGCAACTCGAGGCCGGGCTTGCGCCGTCCTTTGTCCCCCTCGACGGCCTCGAGAAGATCGGCCTCCGTCCGCCGATCGCGGGATACATCCGCGGGTATGCCCGCGCGCTTCGATCCCGGCGAGATCCACGTTGGTCGACCGCTGCCTACCTGGGGAACGTTTGGCGCCCCGTCGGGGCTGATGAGGTAACGACCTCCGAAAACTCAATTGGCTGAACAAGAGCCCCCTGCGCCACCGGGCCACACCGGATCGGTCCAGCCTGCGGGAACGGAAGGCGTGGCGAGCCCGTGGCTCACGGGTCCGGTTGGCGGCGTCAGTGCTGCGAGCTTCTTCTCCGATACCGGTCATGAGATGACCACGGCGGTTCTCCCATCGTTCCTCACCGCTACCCTTCACGCCTCAGCTTCAGCACTGGGCCTGGTCGAGGGCATCAGTGATGGCCTCATGGGACTCGCGAAGCTTGGAACCGGGCCCCTCGCGAACCAGCCCCATCGGCGCAGTCGCCTTGCGAGCGGTGGTTATCTCGGGACTGCCATCGCCACAGGACTCATCGGGGTCAGCGTCGCGGTATGGCAGGTGGGCATCTTCCGTGCGCTCGCCTGGATTGCCAGGGGTGTCCGCTCCCCGGCTCGCGACAGCATCCTCGCTTCCCTGGTCTCGTCGCGCGCGTACGGGCGCGCCTTCGGGCTCGAGCGCGCCGGGGACAACCTGGGCGCGGTCGCCGGCCCGCTGCTCGCAGCCGGGCTGATCACCTGGATCGGCATACGTCCCACGCTGTATCTGGCGGTCATCCCAGGGCTGTTCGCTGTCGTCGCGATCACAGTCGCCGCACGCTCAGCCCGGCGGAGTTTGCCTGCCGCAGGAGGTGCGATGCGGATCGAATTCGGACGCATTCGCCGCGCCGGGCTGCTGCGTCCGATGGTGCCCGTCGCCGCTTTCGAGCTGGGCAATGTCGCCACCACACTCCTGATTCTCCGCGCGACCCAGCAACTCCAGTCGGGCGGACTATCGGTAACTGCCGCCGCGTCATTCGCGATCCTGATCTACGCCGTGCATAACGCTTTCGGTGCTGCTGTCGCGGCCGTCGGCGGCCACTGGGTCGATCGCTCCGGCCCGCGGATCGTCTTTGCGACCGCAGCGGCCCTCTATGTCGTCGCGTACATCGGCTTCGCGCTGCCCGGGCAGGGCTGGCCGACTCTGCTGGTGGCCTTCACTCTTGCTGGGAGTGGAATCGGACTCGCCGAAACCGCGGAATCGACCCTGGTCGCCCGCGCGCTGCCGGACGAACTCAGGGGCAGCGGCTTCGGCCTGCTGGGAGGTGTCCAAGCAGCTGGCGACTTCGCGTCATCGGCGGTCGTCGGCCTCCTTTACGCGGTGCTGTCGCCTGTTGTCGGGTTCGCATACGCCGCAGGTTGGATGCTGGTCGCATTGCTCGGCGCTGCCCAATTACGTGTGACGCAAGAGGAAGGTGCGGACACCTGATCAAGTGCGCTTACTGGGGGCAGCGCCGTCTCTCCGCTGATTGCGGACGCTTTGTCCAGAGCTCGCTGACCAGTCGGACGCGAGAGCGTACACTCGAGCATGCCGGATGAGGCTCCGGCGTGATGGCTCTCCCGTCCGGGCTCATCCGAACCGCGCTGGCTGACGGCCTCTACGTAACCCGTCACAGGGTGGGCGTCAGATGGCCATCAGGCAAGGTGTAGCCGACCCGAACGGCGCGGAATCGGCCAACCTCAAACGGCGTGTCCACGATCTCTATGTGGACAAAGGCCTCTCCACGTATGCGATTGGGAGAGCCCTCGGCGTGGATCGCCAGCGTGTCGGGCGGCTCTTACGCGGCGATGGCATCGCGCTGTCCCCGAGGGGCGCAGGGCGTCCTCGGGCGCAGACGCAGGCATTATTTTCCGCGACAGCGCGGGAGCTTTTGACGGATCTCTACATTCGGGAGCGTCGAAGCACGGCCGAGATCGGGAATCTGCTTCACACATCGGGAACCACGGTGCGGCGGCTCTTGCGGGGGCAAGGCATACGCGTGCGCACCACCGGGGGTGCTAACCGTGAAGACAGGACC
>DATLRB010000098.1:0-15421 GCA_035534875.1 Saccharimonadales bacterium (SeqCode) | reverse complement strand
GCAGAGTCGTCACATCAGCGGCGAATACAGGCGATGCCGGCGAGGCGCAGCCATTGAGGGCATTCCAGTAGAGCTCCACCTGGATCGCCAAACCGAACGCGTGAGTCGTCGGCGATGATCCCAGCGCGAGCACCGCCTTTGGCCCGCACGTGGCAAGGTGTGCGAGGACACCCCCGAGTGTTGTGGCAAGACCTGTCTCGATCGTTCGCTCGGCCACGGGCAGTCCCTTGGTCGTGTCGGACACGAGAATGCTCCGCATCTCGGCCACGTCGGTCTCGCCGGCGGCGACCGCAGCCTGGCACCCCGACGGCGCCAGGAGAACGGCGCAGTTGGATTCGACTGCCGACGCGTCGCTGATCGCCAGACTGCCGTCGCTGAGCAACATTCCCATGTGTGGACCGTTCGGTCCTTGAATTCCACTCATCCCGGGTACGCCAGACGTCCCGGGCGCTCCTGGCGAGCCGTTGGACCCGATGCTCCCTGCCGGCCCGTGGATCATCTGAGCGCCGACGACGCCGCCAACGACCGCCGCGAGCCCGGCGACTGCGAGAAGCATCGTCGCCGGCCGACGTGTCGTCACGGGCCTGATGGGCCACTTCACAGTGGGCAACTGTACGCAGCCGTGGCGAGAATCTCCCGTCGGCTCCCGCAGCCACGGGTCCGAGTCAGACCGGAGCGGGTCTACACCGGCTCGACGATCAGCCTGCGAGTGTGCCCGGCGGATACCAGCGTGGCAAGAAGCCGGCGGACGGTGCCACCGGTGGGCTTCCGCTCCGCTGTGCACTGAAGCCAGATCTGGTGATTGCAGGCCATAGCCGCCATAGGCTCACCGCAGTCGCAGAACGGTGTTTCGCGCTCGGCGCGCTCGATGAGCGCCACAATGCGGGTGTTGTCTGTCGTGGTCATTTTTGGTCTCCCGAACATCGATACGATGCGTTTCGTATCATAGCAGCAACATGCCAAATGAGCGCTCATCCAGCGCGCCGTCCGGCCCAGCCCGCTCGGCCGCGGCGCGTGTCGGCCGGCCAAGAAGCGAGCGTGCTCACCAGGCGATCCTCACCGCAGCGCGCCAACTTCTGATCGAGAAGGGCTTCGCCGCCATGCGCCTCGAGCATGTCGCGGCGCGAGCCGGAGTGGGCAAGGCAACGATCTACCGGCGCTGGTCATCGAAGGAAGCGCTCGCCCAGGACTTGCTCGCCCACCTGGCCGCGCCGCACATCGCGGTCGATGACTCAGGAAACACACGCGACGAGTTGCTCGCTGCGGTCCTCAACCCGATGCGAGCTGTCAGGGAGACCGACTTTGGACCGGTCATCAGGGCCCTGCTGTCGCAGATCGCGAGCGACCCGTCGATCGGTGACCCGTTCCGCGCGACCGTTGTCGAGTCCCGTCGCCGCGAGATCACCAGGGTGATCGAACGCGGGATCGCGCGTGGCGATCTACGCGCGGATGCGGACGCCGGGGTCGCAACTGAGCTGCTGGTCGGACCCGTCTACTTTCGGCTCATGTTCGGCGGCGACCTCGACCTCGACTTCGCGAAGCGGGTTGTGGACAGCGTCATGCGCGGCTTCACCGTCTGAGAGCTCACCGGTCACTCCGGGGGGCACCAGTGTTTGTGCAACAACGCGCCAGAACTAATCGCTGCTTTCGGCACGTTCGACGTGTCTGGTAATGCAGCGCAAGCAGCACGAATCATTCGACGCAATCGGCTGGCAAGCACGCGGTTCGTTGACCAGCACCACATCGCGGAACGGGTGGAAACCGGGCACCCTGTGGTGATAGGGTGACCGCGCCGCGGATGTCCGCATGCATGCCGCACTACGGCCGGCATATGTGTGCGGGCGGATCGCTGCCAGGCAGTCAAGACAGGCGGGGTAAAGATGAGAGAAGGCGATCGCTTGAAGCGTCGCAGGCTGCACACGTGGTCGATGATCTTCCGGTGTCGTCCGCGCCATTCACGACTCGCGGTTTACAAGCGTCGCCGCGCGCTGTGCCTGAAGGTTCAGCCCCGTCTGGTGGTGCGGGTGGGCTCCGGGTTGCTGGCCCTGACGATTGCCCTCCTGATAGCGGATCGTCCGGTGACGCACTTCTCAGCCGCCCGAGCGAACGTCGCCGTGCCTCAATCGATCGGTGCCACACCAACCGTGCTGCATCGGTTCGCTCCCACCTACATGACACCGACGACTCGGTACACGCAGGCTCAGGCCGTCTCCATCGCCCAGCACTTCGACATCATCGCTGCACACCGGGGCCAGTTCGCGAGCTCCATCACCGCGATGCATTCGGCCAACCCTAAGGTCGTCATCCTCATCTACTTGAACGGTACGTTCCTACAGCACAATCAGGGCACCCTGTACCCGAGCAGCTACTACGCGCACGACGCGCACGGGAACAAGATCACGTCCACCAAGTTCGGCAACTACATGATGGACATCAGCAACCCGAACTGGACCAGCGCCGTCGTGCACACCTGTCAGACGGAGCTTCGGGCCACGCCGACGACGGCCTATGACGGCTGCTTCATCGACACTCTGGGCTATGCCCTGCTCAACGGCGCGTTCTTGAGCGGCGCGCCGATCAACCCGACCACCGGTCGACTCTGGACAACCCTTCAGCGCATTGCCGCCACGACGCTGATCGCCTCCGCCGTGCGGACTGCGGTGGCCCCCAAAGTTGTCATGGCGAACGGTCTCAAGAACGGACCCGACTACTTTGCAAGCGTGCCCAGCTCCCAGCTCTTCACGGGCGTCACGGCGGCACTGGCGGAGGTGTGGCTCCGGCAGGCTCAGCATCCCGTCAGCACCTTCGAGGTCACGTCCGTCTGGCTTCAGGAGGTGGGGATGCTGGCCAGCGCAGGGAGCAAAGGTGACTCGGTCGCGGTGACGGTCAAGGTCTGGATCACCGCAACCAAGGCCCAGGTCGACCAGTGGCACAAGTACTCTCTCGCCTCCTTCCTGCTGGGGACGACGGGAACCTCGTATTTTTCGTTCATCGGCAGCACACTCCCCGCCGCGTTCACGGTCGTCGACGCATGGGATCAGATCAATCCCGGCACCCCGAGCGGTCCTTTTGCCAAGGTTGGCGGGGTCTACGAACGCCAGTTCAGCAACGGCTGGGCGATTGTCAATCCAGGCGCGACGCCGGGCACGGCCTCCTTCAGCACACCCTGCACAACTCTTGAGGGCACGAGGGTTACCAGCCTCGTGATGGCTCCCGAGACCGGCGACGTCTGCCTCATCAAATAGCCAAACAGAGCTGCGCTGACCCTGCGATCCACCGATTGCCTACAGCAATTGGTGGATCGCAAACGCGACGCCGAAGGCGACGACCAGCGTGCGGAGCACCACTGGATGGAGCCGGCGCGCCAGAGTCACGCCGACGAATCCGCCGGCTGCGCTCATCGGCATCATGACCAGAACCGCGATCCAGGACACGGGTCCGAAAAAGGCGAAGTAGACTGCGGCGACCACGTTGATGATCAGTGACATCATGCCCTTGAGCGCGTTGATGCGCTGCAGGTCGTCGCGGATGAAAAGCCCAAGCACCGCAAGCATCATCACCCCCAGTCCCGCTCCGAAAAAGGCGCCATAGATACCACCCAGGAACTGCGCCGCCGCGAGGATGGGCGAGCGATGCTGTTCGCGTGCCGGGCGGCGCGTGCGGACTCGCGAGGTGACCACCGGCTGGAGCAGGAGCAGGGCGCAGGCAAGCAGGATCAGCCATGGAACGACCGACGCGAACACGTGATTCGAGGTGCGAGTCAGCAGGATGGCGCCGACGACGGCCCCGGCGATGCTGATCGGTCCGAGCCAGCGAACGCGATCGCGCTGAGCGCTGAGCTCCGCGCGGTACGCGACGCTGCCCCCCGCGTATCCCGGAAGTATGCCGAGCGTACTGGTGACGTTCGCGGTCAGTGCGGGAAACCCGATCAGCAGCAGGGCCGGAAACGACAGGAGTGTCCCTCCTCCGGCGACGGCGTTCACCGCACCCGCGAGGAAGGCCGCGCCGGCGACGAGAAGCAACTGCGCTGCGTCGAGATGGATCACCGGTCGCCGGACGGGATCCCCACGCGCGCGGCGGCTTCGCGCAGACCGAGGATGTCGGCGCTCAACGCTCCGGCGGCGAGCCTTTCGCGGATCGCGGCTTCGTGCGCCACCAAGTCCGCGACGCGGTGCGCCACGTCGACGGCAGACGCTGCCGGGATGCGGACGACGCCGTCGTCGTCTGCGACGATGATGTCGCCCGGCTCGATCACCTGGCCCGCGCACACGATTACGTCATTCACCGCTCCGGGCCCCTGCTTGGTGGTTCCCTGCGCCGAGATCCAGCGTGACCACACCGGGAAGCCCATGGCCCGCAACGCCGCGACATCGCGCACTCCCGAGTCGATGACGGCAGCGATCACGCCGTGGGCGCGAAGCGACGTCGCCAGCAGCTCGCCCAGGACACCGGCGGTACCGAGAGGCACCGTCGCGACGACCAGCACGTCACCCGGGTGACAGTGCTCGATGGCCATGTGGATCATCAGGTTGTCAGCCGGCGGACACAGCACCGTCACCGCCCGACCGGCGAGACGCATGCCCTGCTGGATCGGCCGAAGCGCCGGGTCCAGCAGCCCGGCCCTGGCGTACCCCTCGTGCGCCGCGGCGACGCCGTGGGACGCAAGGGTGGCGACGGCAGCGGACGGCACCCGACCCACCGACCGCTCGTACGACATCAGGCCGGCGACGCCACCACGGCATTGCGGAGCTTCCCGATACCTTCGATTTCGGACTCCATGACGTCGCCGGGCCGCAGGTATTCGGGTGGTGTGCGCGCAAACCCGACTCCCTCGGGTGTGCCGGTCGCGATCAGCATTCCGGGCAGCAGCGTCATGCCGACGGACAGCCATTCGATGATCGCGTCCACGGGGTAGATCATGTCGCGACTGTTGGCATCCTGTTTGACCTCGCCATTGATGCGCAACTGCAGATGCAACGACTGCACGTCGGCGACCTCATCGCGGGTCAGCACCCACGGGCCCATCGGACACGACCCATCGAGGCTCTTTCCCTTGAACCACTGGCCACCCCAGCCGTTCTGGATGTCGCGGGCGGTCACGTCGTTGAGCACCGTGTAGCCGAAGACGTGGCTGAGCGCGTCCTCTCGTCTGATGTTCGCGCCGGGGCGTCCGATGACCACGCCAAGCTCGACCTCCCAGTCGATCTTGGTGCTCACCGAAGGGTCGATGCGGATATCGGCGTAGGGAGCGGTGATGGTGGTGATCGCCTTCGTGAAGATCGTCGGCGGCCCCACCTCCGTGTTGAGCGCGCGCGCGCCTTCCTCGGCATGCTTCTGGTAGTTGCGCCCGATCGCCAGGACGTTCCCCCGCGGCGGATCGAACGGCGGGAGCAGGGTCAGATCCTCGAGGTGACGCACCGCGCTCGCAGGTGCCGACGACGCGAGCACGCGCAGCCGCTCGAGGCCCTCGTCGCCGGCGTCGATCACATCGAGAATCGTCGTGGGCAGCTTGTCCTGACCGGATCCGTCGGCCGCGACACCGACATCGATGATCTCGTCGGGTGCGCCGTCGCGTCCCACACCCAGGCGTGGCGCCCCACCATCGCGAAACATGAGCAGTTTCATTCCTTGTTCGCCTCCGAGCTGGACGCTGAGCTGAGACTCGTCGCCGCTCCCAAAAAAAGTTCCTCGAAATCCTGGCGATCGAGGAGTTCGCCGGGTCGGCCTTCCATGCGGATGGATCCGGAGACAAGCACTGACGTGTAGGCCGCGATCTCGAGCGCGGCTCGTGCGCGCTGCTCGACGAGCACCACCGCCTTGCCCAGCGCACCGAGGCCGCTCACCTGCTCGCGAAGGAGTTTGTCGGCCAGCTGGGGAGCGAGGTTGGCCGTCGGCTCGTCGAGAATCAGCACCTTGGGATCGAGCATCAGGACGCGTGCGATCGCGAGCATCTTGCGTTCACCGCCACTCAGCTTGTCCGCGCGGCGTTTCAGCATCGGCGCCAGGGCGGGGAAGACCTCGACGACCTCCGGAACGCGCGCGCGGATGGTTGACGCGGGCAGGAGATAGCCGCCCATCTCGAGGTTTTCGAGCACCGTCAACGGCTCGAAGATGTCCTGCACCTGGGGCACGTACCCGACCCCACGTCGCGCCAGCTCCTCGGGGCGGCGGTTGGTGACCTCCTGGTCGCCCAGCATGATCCGTCCGCTGGTCACGCGGAGGATCCCGACGAGTGCCTTGAGCAGCGTGCTCTTCCCCGCGCCGTTGGGTCCGATGATGGCGACGATCTCGCCGGGGCCGACACGCAACGTGACGTTCTGGATGACGGGCACGCCACCGTACCCGGCGGTGATCCCCTCCGCTCGCAGGAGCGGTTCCGGCCGCGTCCCGGACGCTGGAGCGCCGCTATCCGACAAGGTACGCGTCAACAATTTCGCGTTGCTGCCGGAGTGCCGCCATGGTTCCCTGGCCGATGACACTCCCCTGGGCCATCACGATGACCGGATCACACATGCGCTCGATCATGTGCAGCTCGTGCTCGACGATCAGGATGGTCAGCCCTTCGTCGCGGAGCGCCTCGCAGTAGTCGGCGATCTCGCCGACGATCGAAGGGTGCACGCCTGACATCGGTTCGTCGAGGAGCAGGAGCCGGGGCCGCAGCATCAGCGCCCGCATGATCTCCACGAGGCGTTTCTGGCCGCCACTGAGGGAGCTCGCGTAGTCCGATTCCTTGGCGCTCATCCGGAAGCGCTCGAGCAGGACGCGCGCCTGCTCCACCAGGCGGTCTTCATCTGCTCGCCAGTAGCGCCTGCCAAGGAGCGCGCCCACCAACGAATCACCGCGATTGTGCGGCGCTGCGGCGAGCAGGTTCTCGAGGACGGTGAGCTGGGCAAATTCGGACGGGAGCTGAAAGGTGCGCACCATGCCGCGACGTGCGCGGCGGAACGCCGGGAGCGCGGTGACGTCGTGCCCGTCGAACGTGATCGTGCCGGAGCTTGCGGGCAGGGTGCCTGCGAGCACCGCGAGGAACGTGGACTTTCCGGCGCCGTTCGGACCGATGAGACCGGTGATACGTCCGGGGAGCACGTCGATCGACACGTCCTGGACGGCGCGAACGCCCTCGAAGTGCCGGCTGACGTGGCTGGCAACCAGCAGCGGTCGCTCGGCCGGCATCTGCTGGGGTGTCGCCGGGCCCGCATCGACCACGTCAGTCTCGACCGGCATGTTGCTCCCCCGCCGCGAGAGCCTTCGGCCGTGCGGGAAACACCCTGCGCCGCTCGGGGAGGACTCCGCGGGGCCGGAACCAGAGGAACCCGAGGATCAATCCACCGATACACACCCACTCGAGGGCGGGGATGAGCCCGGGCGGGCCGAACGGTGGCAGGTAGCGAGTGGCTTCCTCGAATCCGACGGGAACGAGCAGCGCCCCGAGCACGGCGCCGTAGTTGTTGCCGCGTCCACCCACGATCACGGCGGCAAACAGGATCAGAGTCTCCGGATAGAGCCAGGTCGACGGCGCCCAGGTGGTGATGAAGCCGACCAGGATCGCCCCACTCAAGCCCGCTATCGCACCACCGACGATGAAGACCGTCATCTTCAGCGCCACCGCGTTCTTGCCAAGGGCGTTTGCCGCAACCTCGTTTTCACGCATGGCTCGAAGTGAGCGCCCGTACGGCGAGTTGATCACCCGCTGGGCGATGAAGAAGACGATCACCGCCAGGACGAGGGCACCGATCGTATATGCCCACAGGTAGCCGTCGGAGTAAGGGTTGAACTTGTCGGAAAGCGGCTGAGGAACGAGCGAGAGACCGGCTGCGCCGTCGAGGAACGCCGGCGTGTTCGTGACCACGAGGCTGGCGATCACGGAGAGCACGAGCATCGCGATGGCCTGGTAGTCACTGCGCAGCCGCCGCAGCACGACAAGACCGATCGGCGGCGCGAGGAGCGCGCCGACCACGGTGGCGCCGATCCAGGGGATTGGAAAGCTCAGGTTCAGACCGAGGATATACGTCTGAAAGCCGCCGTTCGCTGAGTCGGACGGCAACGACAGCACCGCCGCGGTGTATGCCCCGGCCGCCTGGAAGATGATGAAGCTGAAGTTCACGATACCGGACACCCCGAACTGCAGGCTGATCGCAAGGCAGGCAAGGATGTCGACGGCCGCGTAGACGAGGACCGTCGTGAGGTAGTAGGTCACCCGGCAGCCGCGAGTGCGCCTCTCTTCGCGAGCAGCCCCTGAGGCCGGAGCACCATGACCAAAACCAGGACGGCGAAGGCGACGACCTGCTTGTACTCGGGAGAGATGATCGCCGCGCTGATCTCCGTCATCTCGCCGATAAGCACCGCGCCGATCATTGCCCCATAAGGACTGCCCGCCCCGCCGAGGATCGATGCCGCGATGATCGGAATCAGGAATTCAGAGCCGCTTGCCACCGAGAACGAGTCGGAGTTCATGCCGGCCACCGTGCCGGCGACACCGCAGAGAGCGCCTGTGATGAGCCACGCCTGGTCCACCACTCGGGCTGTTGGGATCCCGCAGTTGCGGGCGAGCGTCGGGTTGGCGGCGGTCGCCCGCATCGCCTTGCCCAGCCGTGAGAACCGGAGCAGCGCGTAGATGGCGAGCATCACGATCACCGCTACGGCGATGATCGCGAGCTGCACACCGGTCAGCGCGATCGATCCCAGGTGGTACGTCGGACCGGGGTTCTGGTGGTAGGAGACGCTGTAGTACCCGACGATCGGGAGGAGCACGTTGGCGATGACCAGCGACACCGCCAGCGAGATGATCACCATGCCGATCAGGTTCGTTCCCTTGCGCTGGAAGGGCGCGTAGATCAGCCGGTTGAGCAGGAAGGAGAAGACCGCGCCGAAGACGGCACCGACCGGCAGTGCCAGCCAGATGCTCACGCCCGCGTTGTTCACCGCGTAGGCGGCGAACGCGGAGGCGATCATCACCTGTCCGTAGGCCAGGTTGATCATGTTCGTGATGCCGAATTGCATCGTGAAGCCGACCGCCGAGATGGCGATGATCGACATGGAGACAAGGCCGAAGCCGAACGCGGCGACGATGAGACTCATCGCCGCCGCCTCCGACCGATCTGTGACTCAGCCACCACCCGCCGCGATGATGGTTGCCGTCTGCGTCTGAGAGAGGGTGCCGATGGTGATCTCATTGCCCGAGGCGTCATACCTGACGAGGATGTACCCCTGCTGGGAGTTGTTGTACTGGTTGTAGTTGGTCAGCCCACCGGCCCCGACCCAGCGAACCTTCTGGCCGCCGTTGATCGCGGCGACACCCGCGGCATAGGTGTTCACGGTGACGGCGCCGGCGACACCGTTGCCCACGTCCCGGATGACCGGGTTGTAGACCGTCGTGTCGAGGCTCTTGGTCTCGTCCATGGCGAGCGCCGCCTGCATGATGCCGTCGTAGAGGTGGAGCGTGGCTCCGCGCTGCGAGTACTTGGGTGCGTCCGGGAACTGCGACGCGACGGCGTCGAGGTTCGTCTTGAACTCGTCGTACCCCGGGCCACTGAAGCTGACGCCAAGGTCCACGGCTGTGAACTTGTCAACAACCGTCTGAACGCCGATGGCGCCCGTGACGGCCGCGAACCACACCGGGTCGATGGTCGCCGACGTCCCCATGAAGGGCAGCATCGTGCCGTTGTTCAACTGCTTGACCTCGGCCATGTACGTCGCGTCAGTCGGGCCAAGCGCCTCGGTGAAGATCACGTCGGGATGGGTGGCCAGCATCGCGGTGACCTCGGTTCGATACGACGGCTGGCCGAGCGCGATCGCCTGGTTGATCGTCACCGTCGCGCCCAGACCCTGCAGGGCCGCCATCGCGGGCCCGACGAACGCCTGGGACCCGATGTCGTTGCCGAACACGAGCGCGACCTTCTTGTAGTTGAAGTGGTACAGCGCGCTCCCTACCATGGCGAACGCGTCGAACTCATCGGGGGGAACCAGGCGATGGAAGTAGGTGAATGAGGTCCTGTTGAACTCCGACTGCCCGGTCATGCAGAACATCGGGATGTGCGCCTGGTTGAGGATGGGGGCGACGCTCGCTGCCTCGTCGGAGGTGCAGCCGACCACGGCCATGAGATTCGAGTGGCTCGCCACCATCTGCTGGGCAGCGGGGACCGCGTCGGCGGGTTCCCCGCGGGTGTCAAACTCCTGGCAGCTCACCATGTGCCCCATCACACCGCCGGCATTGTTGATCGCTCGCGCCGCGGGCAGGCACGCGGCGAAATATGCCGGACCGAGCGCCGCGTCCGGCCCGGTGAAGGGCGCGATGACTCCGATGAGCAGTGGCGACTTGCTCGTTGACCCGCTCGGGGTCGACGAGCTCCCGCACGCGGCAAGTGCCAGCGCGAGCATCGCGAAGAGGACCCCAACCCCTCTGCCGACCCGATGATGGCTTGCGAGCATCAGATGCCTCCTAGCGCCCTCGGCGCGGCTGGCGAAGATTGTCGGCAATACTAGCGACAATGTTGTGAACAATCTAGCCCCCACCTCCGATTCGGAGACACCGCGCGTACGGACCATCAGCGATCCGTGCGACAGGCTCCGCGAGGCGATCGTCAGCGGCGAGTTCCAGCCGAACGAGCGCCTCGTCGAGGCGGACCTGTCGGTTCGGTTCGGCGCGGGACGCACCGCCATCCGGGCGGCACTGGCGGTTCTGGATCAGGAAGGGCTCATCGTCCGGGAGCCCCACCGGGGCGCCCGGGTCCGGTTGATCTCAGCGCGAGAGGCGTTCGAGATCGAGCAGGTGCGCAACGCATTGGAGCGGCTCCTCGCCCGCAGCGCCGCCAGTCGGGCGACGAGCGGCGATGTCGCCGACCTCCAGGTCATCGTGGCGACGATGCACGAGCGCCTGCGCGAGGCCGACACGCTCGGCTACATGCAGCTCAACGCGCAGCTCCATCGGCGGATCTGGAGCATCTCCGACAACCAGGTGGCCATCAAGATGCTGGTCACGCTCAAGTCGCAGAGCATCCGGTTCCAGTACGGCACCATCCTGCGGCCCGGCCGTCCCGAGCAATCGCTCCGGGAGCACGAGGCGATCGTCGCCGCGATCATCGCGCACGACCCGGATGTATGCGACGCCGCGATGGCGGAGCATCTCGGCCACGTACTCGAGACCCTGCAATGGGCCATCGATTCGCAGGAACGCGCGCGGCCCTGGTCCGCGTTGCGGGAATCCACGCTCCGAGCTCAACGCTAGGGGCGAGGGATGACACGGCAGAGCGAGGTCATAGCAGAATACCGCGCATGAAACGGTCGACCCAGGAGCGTCCAATCCGATGTGCTCGCTGCGGCGCGCCAAGGCTCATCCCGCTGACGGTCCCTCTCCCCCGCGCGGAGTACCGGCAGACGCAGCGCCCCCGCCCAGTCCGTGCTGAATTGAAGTGCGTCGAGTGTGGGCATCGCCACTTCGCCCATCCGAGCGTACTGCTCGCAGGCTGAACCGCAGCCCGCGGTCAGCGCGAGACGAGCTGCACGAGGCCCAGGACGTTTCCGGCAGGGTCGCGCACGGTCGACAGCAGCCGTTCCGGCCCGTCCGGGGTCGGATGCTCGAGCACCTCGCCGCCATGAGCACGCACGAGCTTCATGGCCGCATCCATGCTGTCGACGTTCAACCAGGGGAGCATCCCCGCATCACGCGTCGGTGGCCTGTCCGTCACCCACTGACCGATGAGGCCTGGAGCGTCGAAACCGGGATGCGGATGCTCGATATGCCAGCCGAAGACTCGTGCGTAGAACTCCGCTGATCGCCGCACGTTGATTGCCGGGATCTGCAGATATGACAGCTGTCCGGGAACTGGTCTGAGTGACTGGTAGGATTCGTCATCGTCGTCTGCGGCCATCACCGGGAATCATGCCATCGCGGTGTGGACGCGGCCGGCAACGTCGGCCAACCGCGCTCGCTTCTCAACAACCTCGTGACCGTTCAGGGCATCTCCGACGGCGCGAGGTCGGCAAGCGAACCCGGCAGCGGCAGGGCGATCCACCCCTCGGCGCGAGCGCTGCTCGACGTCGCGTCGTAGTCCTCGTCACACAGACCGCACTCCTTGGCACGCACCACCAGCGCCGCGACGAGCGCGTCCAGTTCATGGTCGTTCTCCTTGATCCTGTCCCAATCCGCATCTCGCGTTGCTGCAAGCCACGGCGCCTGGTCGCGAAGCCGGACTACGAGGTCGTTGCGCTCGTTGCGACGATCCGGCCGCGCACCCTTGTAGCGGCGGTACGGGAGTCCCCACACGAACAGGGCCGCGGCCGGATACACCTCGACCACCTTGCCGGCGCCGCTCCGGTCCACGGGGCCGAGCACACGCGCCATGCGCATCGCCGGTATCGCAATGAGATTCGAGGACACGCTCATGGGATGGCAGCGGGCGCGCGGCTCGCCGGGACGCCGGGCGCGTTCGGCGAGCCAGCGATCCGTCTCGCGAAGGCGCAGCGCGTTCATGCCGCCTGTGTCGTCCACTTCAGGCCACGCTTCTCCCTTGTGGTGACGGCCGAGAGATTCCACAAAAGCGCTCGGCCAGCCGAGGGGAATGTCCACGCCGACGCGATCCGCGGTCTCGACGTGCCGGCGGATATCGGTATCGGTTGCGCCTGGTGGCCCCAGCGGCTCGATCAGGGCACGCCCCTCGCTCCAGCGGATCGAGACGATCGCCGTCCGCGCATCCTGACTGGCCACGTCGATCCCCACGCTGAGCACGTCGCCACCACCGTACTCCGGTCAGAATGGGCGGGTGGCATCGGAAAAGTTCACCGTGCAGCGCGGCACCGCCAGCCTGGCGGCCGAGCGATGGCCGGGCGACGGACAACCCGTCGTGCTGCTCCACTCCGGCGTGACTGATCGCCGGTCGTGGCACGCCGTCGCGGACGCGCTGCAGCCGGCGACCGGTGCCGTCGCGTACGACCTGCGCGGCTACGGTGAGACATCGGGAGTCACATACGGCTTCTCGCATCTCGATGATCTCGAGGCCGTGCTCGAGCGGGTCGCGACCGGGCCAGTGTGGCTGGTTGGGAGTTCGATGGGCGGCGAGGTCGCCATCGACGCCGCCCTCGCATTGCCGCAACGCGTGGCGGGCCTCGTGCTCCTCGCCCCGGCGGTGAGCGGCGCCCCCGAACCGAGCGTGTTCGACCCCGACACGGACCGACTCGTGCGTCTCTGGGAGGCGGCGCAAACCTCAGGAGAGATCGACGAGATCAACCGCGTCGAGATGTGGCTCTGGCTCGACGGCCCGAGTGCGCCCGAGGGGCGCGTGTCCGGTCCGGCGCGAGAGCTCGCGCTTTCCATGAACGCGATCGCGTTGAAGAACGAGATCCCGGAGGAATCTGGAAGGAGTGGCATCACCGCGTGGTCGAGGCTGGAGGAGATCACCGTGCCGGTGACCGTCGCGTGTGGCAACCTCGACCTGCCCTTCATCATCGCTCGATCGAAGGAGCTCGCCGACTGGCTCCCGCACTCGCGCTACCTCGTGCTGGAGGGCATGGCCCACCTCCCCTATCTCGAGCAACCGGCGGCCGTCGCCGACCTGATCAGCTCAGCCATCCGCTGACAGGGTCGTCAACCGGGCGTGATCGTCACGTAGGTGGCGATGGCCGCGCCCGTCTGCGTGGTCGCGATGATGTCGTAGCGCGTGGCACCCGCGGGAACCACGGCATCCGCGACGAAGTGGCCGATGGGGTCGAGCCTCCGGCTGACCAGGATGGTCGGCATGCCTCCCGGAGGCGTCATACCGATCGTGGTGGTCGCGATCTGAATCTCACTCGTCTCGTTCGAGTTGGTGAAGAACGTGACGTGAAACTCGTCGGCACCCGGCTTGTCGGGATCGATGTAGACCTGAGCGAGCCAGCCGTTCTGCAGCTGGACCGAGTACAGGGTCGGCAGTCCGTTGAACCGCGTCGCGGTGACGGTGGGCGCAGCACTGATCGTTGTCAGCTGCATGTGGACCTCCGTCGAACGCCCGCCGTTGTCGACGATGGCCGCAACCTCCCAGATCCCTGCCACCGCAAGGTTGGCTCCACGAGCCGCGAAGCTGCCGTCGGCCTGGTGGGTGAGCGTCAGCGTTGACTGCCCGAGCTGTGGACGGAGCGGTTGCGAGAACTCGAGCTGCACCGAACGAGCCTGCACCGTCGCCCCCGTGTCGTAGTCCGTGACCCGAAGTGTGAATTGATTGAACCCAGGCGAGCCCGGTGCGACCGAGAGCCGCACCCGGACGGTCGTGGCGAAATCGCTGCCGCTCACCACGAGCTGCGTCGCCTGCGCCGTGGTCACCGGCGCAGCCGACGCGACCGGTGGCGCGACATTCACCAGTGTTGCGGCGATCAGCGTGACGGCCGTGCCGACAACGATCTCCGTCGATGCGATCCGGCGCAAACCGCGCAGGGCTCGCGACGCTCGCGGCACATTGCCGAAACGGTTGATCGCTCCGAGTCCTGCGAGCACCACGAACAGCGCGACCTTCACGAGCACGAGCACGCCGAACGCCGTGCTGAAGAGATTGCCGACGGACCCGATCTCGATCACGGCCCGGAAGGTGCCGGTCACGGCCACGACGACGATGGCGACTCCGGCGGCGGTCGAGAATCGCCGCACCGCCCGCCCCTTCATTTCAGACGGCTGCCCACGCACGGCAAGGATCAGCGCGAGCAGCCCACCGATCCAGACCCCGGTCGCGACGATGTGCGCCCACTGCGCAAGGAGATTCGCCACAACCGGGGCCTGAGCACCGGCATGGCTGGCAGCGACGTCGACCCACATGGACGCCGCGGCACCCAGGCCCGCGAGGCCGATACCGATACGTCTCGCGGTCGCGCGATGCAGGAACGCCGCGGCGATTCCTGCGGCGATCAGCATGAGCGCCGCGAGCCTCTCCACGACGACCGTCCCCAACGACGTCGAGAACAGCGCCGACCACCCGATTGCGGCTGCTTCGCGTTCGGACTCGACGACTCCGGCGACGCCCAGCGAGGCGGCAACCCACATGGCGAGCACCCCGCGGGCCGCGAACCGCGGAATCTCACGCAGCGCGACCAGACACGTCGATGCCACACCGACGATGCCCATCGAACCGACGAAGAACAACCAGCGACTCACCACGGCGAGGATCGACGGGGCCGGTGACACGACGGATCCGGCGGCATGGGCGTTGGCGCTGGTCGCGGACACACCGACACCGAACGCGTAGGCACCGGTCGCAAGGTGCCCGTCAACCTCGGACACCGTCTTCCAGGTCACCGTGTACACGCCCGTGCCAATGTGCTGGAGTGGCACCTCGAGCTCGAGCGGATTGCCGGGGACGGCGGTGGTTGGACCGTCGTCGACATTCAACCCCGACCCGTTCACCACGCTGATGGTCGAGAGCCGCGGGTCGGGCGTCTCCCCGAAGATGATCGTCACAGAGGC
>DATLRB010000097.1:0-4834 GCA_035534875.1 Saccharimonadales bacterium (SeqCode) | reverse complement strand
TGCGCGTCCGTCGGGGAGACAGGACTCGAACCTGCGACCCCTGGTCCCCCAGACTAGTCCTTATTTCCCGATTCGGGTTGACTTCGACTTCCAGTGCTTTCGTCGGGAAATGGTTGGAATCACGACTAGTGCACACGTGATGGATTCCGTTGGAATCGATTGGACATGCGGCGGGTATCGGGCACGCCGCGGACCACCTTTCTTACCCCCTCGCCAGAACCTCGAAGTCGGCGACGGACCTGATGTTGACGCCGCGATGCGCGCCAACCGCGAGCAGATCGCCGTCCCCCATAACAAGAGCATCCACCACGCCGACGACCGCGATGGCAAGGATCTGATCGTCATCAGGATCCCGGCAGACGCGGGGAACCTCGACCGGCGTCACCACCTCCGCGATCGCCTCGAGCTCGGATCGCACCGCGGCAGCCCGATCGCTTGTCCAGCCACAGGTCTCCACGAGCACGGCCTCGAGCTCGCCGAGGATCGCGGGACCGCTGATCAGCGTGTGGTCACCACGGAGGACGTCCTCGAGGAGACGTCGCGGGCGTCCACCAAAGTGGAGGGCCGACACCAGCACATTGGTGTCGAGAACGACCCGCACTCAGCGTGTTGGCTTGCGGCGAGAGCGGCTGCGGCGGCGCGATTTCACGGCGGCTACGACGGTGTCGTCACTCAGGGCGCCGGCAGCCGCGCGTTCTTCGCCATACGCAAAGAGCTGATTCCATCGTCTGCGTCGCTCCGCGTACTGGCGGAACGCCTCGCGCAAGAGTTCGCTACGCGTCCGGCCCTCTTCGTGCGCCAGGCGGTCCACCTCGACCGCGAGCTCCGGCGGGAGCGAGATGGTCACTGTCCCCGTCGTGCGCATGAGTCGACGATAACACGAAGTCTTACCCCGTTGGTGCGTCGCTGAACAGCCCGGCGCGAGAGCGCAGCTGCCGGCCTGCGGAGATTTCACCAAGGCTACAGGGCGCAAACGCCAAACCACGGTGCCTCGACCCCAATTACGATGCGTGAATGTCCACGGCGAGGGTGCGCCGAGTCGCTGTCATCGCCATTGCCTGTGCGCTGCTTGTCGGCTGCGGCGCATCCGGTCCGGCAGCAGCCCCGAACGGCTCGCGCAACGTGGAGGGCAGCGATGTCTCGAAGCTTCCCACGGCACCCACGCCTTCGCAATCGCCGTCCTTGCCGAATCCTTCGACACCGGCGGGTACGCAACAGTTCGTCACCACAGCCTTCGACGACATCCAAGCATTCTGGTCGAACAGCTTCGCCGCTGCCGGGCTCCCCTACACGCGGACGCGGCTCGTCCTGTTCATTTCAAGCGTCGGTACCAGCTGCGGCCCCGCAACGTCCGACGTCGGCCCCTTCTACTGTTCCGGCGACGACACCGTCTACCTCGACCTGCGGTTCTTCGCAGCGCTCGAGCAGCAGCTTGGCATCAGCGGTGACTTCTCGCTGGCATACGTGGTCGCCCACGAGATGGGCCACCACATCCAGAACCTGATGGGTATCACGCAGCGCGTGGCGCACACCGACCAGCAGGACCCGGCTCTCACCAACGGGCTTTCGGTGCGCGTTGAATTGCAGGCGGATTGCCTGGCTGGGGTATGGGCTCACTCCACATATGTACGCAATCTGCTCGAGCCCGGCGATCTTGACGAAGCGCTCGCGGCGGCCGCGGCGGCCGGCGACGACTTCCTCCAGCAGCTCGGGTCCGGGCAGGTCGAGCCCGAAAAGTGGACGCACGGCTCGTCGGCGCAACGTCAGCACTGGCTCGCCACCGGTTTCGACAGCGGCCGGCCTGCCGACTGCAACACCTTCGCCGGTTCGATCTGAGGAACCGGCGGCGATGGTGGCTTTCGCCGTTCGACGGAGCCAGCCTCGGACCTAAACCGCGGTGCTCTCGCCCTTAGCCGGCGCACCAGCGGCGGGGCCACACGTCCCCTCACCCTGCTCACGATGGTGACTCGCCTGCGCGGCGTGACGCTTGACCAGTTGGTAACAGCCAGTGGCTGACTGTTCCGACCGTCGACCCCTGGATGAGGATCGAGAGCAGCACCACTCCATAGGCGATGCTTCGGATTGTGTCGAATTCACCTCCACGGTCGGTAAGGCTGAGGAGGAGCGCGATCGCCACGGCTCCTCGGAGGCCGCTCCAGACCAACAGATGCTGCCAGCGCATGAGGAGGTGCTGGCCGAAGGGACGGAGTGCACCGAGGACGGCGTACACGGCGACGGCGCGACCGAGCATGAGAATTGCAAAAGCGGCCGCGATGGCCCCGAGATTCGACGTCAGATCCTGCCAGGGAACGGCGAAACCAATGAGCAGAAACGTCGCCGAGTTGAGGAGAAACGCCAGGTAGTCCCAGAAGACGTCGACGGCTGCCGCCGTTCGCGGCGACATCCCGTGCGTGCGTCCGTAATTGCCCATCGTGGCGGCCGCGGCGACAACCGCAAGGATGGCTGAGACCTGGGCACGTTCCGCGACGAGGTATGTCCCATATGCACACACCGCCGTGATCGTGATCTCGATCTGAGGGTCGTCAATGTGGACGGTCACCCACGACAGGGCAAGCCCGATCGCGAGTCCGATCGCCACCCCACCGCCGACCAGGCGGAGCGACTCGAGCAGCACCGACGGCGCGTTGGTCGTCTCTCCCGTTGCCGCTGACAATGCGATCGAGAAGAGAACGACGGCGGTGCCGTCGTTCACCAGGCTCTCAGCCTCAACGATGGTCACCAGGCGGCTCGGCAGGCCCAGCCTGCGGAAGACCGCCACGACTGCAACCGGATCCGTCGGGGCGAGCACCGCCCCGAACACCACCGCCCCTCCGAGACTGAGTCCAAGCAACAGGTGCCCGAGCAGCCCAGCCACGGCCGTCGTGACCAGCACTCCGATGGTCGCTAGCGCGAGTATCTGGATGGCGCCGCTCCGCAATCTCGGCCATTGCAGGTTGAAGGCCGCCTCGAAGAGCAGGCCCGGAAGAAGAATGAAGAGAATGAGTGATGGGGTGAGGATGATTCGCCCCGCTCCGAAGACCACCCCTCCAGCGCATCCAACGACAGCGAGCGCGACGACATAGGGGACGGGGACCCGCTTGATGATCACTGCGACAGTCGCGCTGATCAAGAGCAGCGCGACGAACGCTTCGGTGTTGGCCTCGAGCATCGCGGGCAATTGTCCGCGACGGAGCCGGCTGCCGGCGACCGTCAGTGCTCGCCGTTCAGGCTGAGGGATTCAGTCGGAGGGCGCGTCCGCGACGATGAGGGCGTAGGAGCCGAGCCCGATTATCCGGTCGCCCGCTACCGTTCCCGCTTCGCCGAGGTCCACCGCGAGGATGCTTCCGGACTCCGCGTCGATCTCGACATCCTTCCCTTTGCCGAGAGCCGTTCCCGACTCACTGAGAACGAGCTTGCCGATGATCTGTAGTTCTTTCGAGGCAGCGCGTTCCTCACCTGCATCCGCCGCTGGCCGGAGACGACTCGCACTACTGACCGTGACCGCGTCGGTACCGAAGGCGTGGAGGTCAGTCCACGCGAGAAAGCGGGCGTCGCCCTTCACGTTGCTCAACCGCAGGGCGACCACGGCACGCTTCCGGGGGTCGACGACATACCTGTCGACCTTGCCTAGCGTCTCGGCATCGTCAAGGTTCACCGCCTTGCGCCCGTGGACCTCAGTGAATCGCATCACCCGCCCTGGTGGAGCTTGGTTCTGAAGGCGTCGACTGCGGCTCCGAAGCCGGTGAGGTCATTGGCGACGAAGTCAGTCGCTGCAGCTGGCACGATGAGATGCTCGCCGGAGATGGCGATGGTGTCAGGTAGCGGGATGAGCACCCGCTCTCCACGAGAGGCCAGCGCCTCGGCGGCCGCCACCTCGTATCCGACGATGTCGGCGGTCGGACCCACCTCGATGATCACGTCGACCACTGTCCCGAGGTGCGTCCCGGTATCGGTCAGCACCAGGTTGCCCAGCACATTTCGGTCGTCCGGGATCCCCTCTGCCGCCAGGCTGCTCTTAACCTGAAAGGCACCCTCGTCAAGGATCATCACTGCGTCGCGCCCCAGGGCGCTGACCATGTTCCAGGGCAGGGCGTCCTCACGCGAGCGGGAGAGCAGGCCGACCCCTCGGAGGCTGAAACCGATGAGCTTGCCTCGCGCACTGTCGAACACGACATCCTTGACCTCAGCAACCCGCTCGCCACCCAGGGTGACGACAGGGCGTCCCTCCAGGTCGGTGGCGCGCAGCAGGACGCTCATGGTGGCGGCCGCTTCGACGTCTTTGAACCGATCGACACAACTCTGCCGGAGCGCCGACGACGTTGAATTCCAACTGCCGCGACGGTGAGCACCGCCAGCAGTACAAGCACGAGGATGACCCACCCGTATACCGGCATCAATCAACATCATAGCGACCGCTGATCGGCTGCGAGTCGAGGGCGCCGAGGGGGCGACGAGCCAGCGATCAGAGGCCACACGATCCTGTCCTTCCAGAGACGGTCGGCGGAGTTCCCACATCGCAGGGTCCAGGATCTCGTCGTCGCGGAACTCGAATCCCCTCCGTCGTGCGACGACATCGACCGCGGAACCGCTGATTGATGACCGTCTCGGGCGCCGGCGTTGACGTGTCATGGACGTCTCATGGACGGCGCGGCGGGAGACGGGGGTCTTCCGCGCCAGTACCACCGCGTTTGATGAGGTGAGCTTCTCGTACCGGTTAGCAGGGAGTTGAAATGCAGAAGCAGGGTGCGACCAGAGATCTCGCCTGTGAAGGCGCACGGTTCACGGACGAACCGCTGGGCAAATCCCCGCCTCGATCTGTGATCGCGGTCATAGT
>DATLRB010000096.1:0-29228 GCA_035534875.1 Saccharimonadales bacterium (SeqCode) | reverse complement strand
CTTGGTAAGGCGTAGGCCGTGAGTTCAATCCTCACCTTGGGCTCCAGCCCGTGCCGTCCGGCTCCGGTGCACCCACTCGTGTGGAAGGAGTCGGAGCACCGGGAGGACGGCGCCGGACGTCAGCAGTGCGGAGATCATCGCTTCGATCTCACCGCCGATCCAGAGACTGACCCGCGAGAGCGGGCTCAGGATGGTGGCGCCGGCGAACGGCCCGGGGCGGTACGCGACAGAAGGGAATCGTGACCCCCCTTGCCGGCGCAACGGCTACACTCCCGCGATGCGGAGAGTGGCGGGGCTCGGCATGTTGTGCTTGCTCTGCGGGGTGACGGCGCAGGTGGCCACGGCGGGTCCGGTCTCCGCGTCGGCGCCGCGTCTCTCTCTGGACGCCGCCAGTCCGACCTCCGGACCTCCGGGCACGCTCGTCACCTATGACTACCTGTGGGATCAGCCTGACTGTGGCGTTGCGACCACCGACGCCCTCACTATCGAGGCCGCGTGGGGGGATCCAAGCGCCATCGCGATGACGCCGGGGACAGCCGATCCGACCACCTGCTTGGGCACCGTCTCGGGGTTCGTTCCGATGGACGCGACAGCGGGTGCGATCACGGTCTCGGCGACGCTCTGCGACACCACGACAGGCGTCTGTCCCGTTCTGGGAAGCCCGGCGGCCGACTCGTCGTTTGTGGTGGCACCAACGCCAACGCCAACGCCGACGCCGACACCGACACCAACCCCGACACCAACACCGACACCGACACCGACACCGACACCAACACCGACACCAACACCCACCCCAACCCCAACGCCAACACCGACAACAACCCCAACGGCGACACCCACGCCCATCGCAACCCCAACACCCACGTCGACGTCGCCGTCAGGGCCGACATCCTCCGCATCCGCGTCCACGTCGAGACCGACGCCCACGCCATCTCCGCTTCCGACCCCCACCCCGTTCATCATCGGACCCGGTCCGAGTGAGTCAGGCGGCGGTGCACCGGAGGGAGGGGCGGCCTGCTCCGCCGGAATCGGGCGTCCACCCAGCACCCGAGAGCTTGCGGCAGACACGGCTCAACTGGCGGCAGGAGCCGACGGCACCTCCATCCAGATCGACCTCCTCGCCTCCGACGAGTACTACCACGGCGCCGGCGGCAGCGCCCTCGGGTTCGTGGTGCGTCTCTACGACGACGTTCTCAGACACGACCCCACCGCCGTGGAGGTCTCGACCGCGCTCGCGGTCCTTGCCGCTGGTGGTGGCGTCGGGAGAAGTCAGCTCGCCCAGGACGTCGTGCTCAGCCCGGAAGCCCGGGCGATCGGCGTGGATGCAGCCTTCCACATGTTGCTGAAGCGCTATCCGTCAAGCACCGAGCTGGCACTCTGGGTCAATCGTCTCCCCGGCTCCGGCGCGACGGCCGGGATCTTCGGGACGACCATGGTCGAGGACGTCGCCGCCACTCCGGAGTACTTCGGCCGGGCCGGCGACTTGGCGGCGCGGTTCGTATCGCAGCTCTTCGCAGACGTGCTTGATCGAGCGCCGACATCTGCGGAGCTCTCGAGCGACGCGAGCCTGATCCGGGCGATCGCCGGAGGCGACTCCGCGGCGCGCCTGGCGCTGGCGGGTGCGGTGGTCTCCAGCGCCGAGTTCCGAACCGACGAGATCACGTCGTTCTTCGCCAACTACCTGCACCCCACCTGCCTGGGGGTCTTGCAGCGCGAGTGCGCGACCACCCTGCGGACGCCGACAAATGCCGAGCTCTCGGCAGCGCTCGCCGCACTCGCAGGCGGGTCCACGGAGGAGGACGTCATTGCGGGGGTGCTCAGCACTGACGAGTACTACCAGAAGCACGGCAGCACCCAGACCGGCCTCATCGAGGGCGTGTACCAGGATCTCCTGGGTCGCACGCCATCGAGCGCTGAGCTGTCGTCAGCGCTCAACAGGTATACAAACGACTTCGTCGGCCACACGGCGTTTGCCCAGGCGATGGTCACGTCCCCTGAGTATCAGGACCTTGTCGTGTCGCTCGACTATCAACAGCTCCTCCTCCGTGCGCCGTTCGCCTCCGAGACGGACGCAGGTCAGGGTGTGCTCGCCGGAAATGCGCCGTCCCTGCGGACGCCGGATGAAGCGCTCGTCGAGAACATCGCGGCGACCTCGGAGTACCTCGGCGACACCGGCGGATCGGACGTCGACTTGGTTGCCCGGACCATCGATGCGTTGCTGAATCGAGCCGGCACACCGTCTGAGGAAGCCGCGTATCTGAGCCTGCCTCTACCGCACGATGCAGCGTGGCAAGCGAGCGTGGCCGCGTCGATCGTCGAGAGCTCCAAGTACCGGAGCAACTTCATTGACGGTATCTACGAGAAATTCCTGACCTTCGCCGTGTGCGCCGCCGACACGGGGTCCGGTCAGAGCGGTTCTGGAGGGCTCGTGACACTCGGTGCGACGATCGTGGTCGCGGTGGTGCTCGGTGCTCTCGTCGTCGGGTTCGGTGTCCCCGCGATCATTCGACGCCGCCGTTGACGCAGCTGCCGCCGAGTCTCCGGCCGCACCCTTGGGGATGAAAGAAGAAGACCCCCAGCACGCCGCCAGGGGTCTCTCTAAAGGGGGGTGGGTTGCGGTCTATAACGTGATCCTATTGAGACGCGAGGAAAGAAGGTGTTAAGGCTCGGTCGCGTGGACGCAGGGCCGCACGCAGATGACACCGCGGCACCGGACGGGCTACGGGGTGAAGGTCCACGAACTCGATGATCCCAGCCGCGCAGGCGGCGCCACGCTGAATCGTCGCTGAGCTCAGCTCACCCGCTGCTGATACGCGGCAGGAGCAGCCTCGCCGACTCGTTGGCGTCCGGTCAGCTCGACCATCGGCTCGGGAGCGACGGTTCCCGCACGGAGCTCGCGGTTCATCTCCCGCTCGAGTGCGTCGACCCGCTTGCTGATCTCACCGAGGACGAACCGCAGCACGAACCGTCCTGCCGCGAGATCGGGTTCCCCCGTCGATGGGGCGATCGGCATCGAACGCAGCACGCCGATGAGCGTCACCGCCTCCTCGAGGGCATTCTCGTGCAGCTGCCGGACGGTGGCCGAGCCGAACTGCTCGAGTTGGGCGCGCGACCGAAGAACCCCCGCGAGATCGCGCTGCCGGTTGGGGGAGAAGGCCTCGTCTGGGAAGGCGAGCGGCCGGAGGGTCTGGAGGTAAGCGTGCCAACCGAGGGCCGTCTCCAGGTATGCGACCGCTCGGCGCTCGTCCCGGCGTGTCTCCTCGATGGCCCGCACTGAATCGGCTCGCGTCCTGCGAACACGGCGCGCAATCAGCGCGGCGGCGATCAACGCGAGAACCAGTGCCGCCGCAACGGCGATTCCGACAATCCCCCAAGCCATAACACAGTAGAGGGTATCGCGTACCGCCCGAGCTCGTGACTCATCTGATCTGCCGTCGGGTCGTTCGCGCGTCGAATCCAGGGTCGCCGGCACTCCCGCCTGACCTCGCGCTGGTCGCCTGGGCCGGTGAACGCCGATCGGTCGGCTTGACGCATTCAGGCGCCCCCGAAGCGCGGATCGGCGCGGCCGGCTCTGCGGTTTTCGGTGCGCTGCGCGGGGTTCGGTGTTCTAATACGTCCCGCCTGCCCAGCGGGGGTCGACCCTGCTCGCTGCGGTTGAGGAACCGAACACTGTGCAGAAAATGAATCAGGCCTCCGCGGGGATCCCCTCTCCGGTGGGACAGCGAGGCCCGGGGGTTTCGCCGGAGGCTGCCGAGCGCATACGCGAGTGGCACGAGGCCGCGTCCCGTGCCGCGGGCGGGGATGCGGGATCCGAACAGACATTGACCTACCAGGGGATGACCGTCGCCGTCCCGCCCGGGATGCGCCGGATCAGCGCCGCCTCGCACCTGCTCGGCGAGGCGATTCTGGCCACCGTCCACGCAGAGGATCGAGTTCTCGACATCGGTGCCGGAAGCGGCGTCAACGCCATCCTTGCGGCCTCGCTCGGCGCCCGCGTCGTCGCCGTCGATCTGAGCGCTCGCGCCTGCGATGTGGCGCGGCACAACGTTCAGCGCACCGGACTCGCCGATCGAGTCGACGTCCGTCAAAGCGACCTCTTCAGTGACGTCGCCGGTCGGTTCGACCTCATCGTCTACGAGGAGCCCTTTTGCTGGCGCGACCGGGAGGATCCGATCGCCGCTGTCACGTCTCAAGAGGCCGTCCCAGCGATGATGATGTTCCTTCGCAGCGCGGCCGGTTACCTCCTCCCCGAGGGCAGGATGCTCCTCCTGCTCAACCCTCCAGGAGCTCGCGACTACCTCGAGCAGCTCTCCGACGAGTCGGGATTGACCGCGAGCCTCGTTGCACAGGAACGACAGATCGAGGACGGCCGGCCGGTTGACTTCTTCGCGTTTCGCCTGGCGCCCAGGGCGAGCGTCAGCGCCGGGGAGGATGACTCATGGGACATAAGCTTGCAGGGTCGGGCCCGCGACAAATAGGTCCCCGCCGGCAAACACCGGCTGCGCGAAGATCGGGCCGCTGGAGTTGATGGTCCGCAGAATCAGGCCCGTGCTCTTGTCGACGAGGTAGACCGAGCCGGTGCTGCCTTTGCTGTTGTACGTGGGGACGGCCAGCACCCCGCTGCCGTCGAGGCTGGGACTGCCGATGACGGGCCCGGTCGCCAATGCTGTCTCCCACAGCACGGCACCCGTGGAGGGATCGAGAGCGTAGATGCTGCCCGGAGGCGCGGTGGTCGTCGCAGCGTCGGCACCGACATACAGTGCGGCGCCGTCATACACGGCGGAGTCTCCGCAGAAGGCCAGAGAACCAGGGGTCGGAGGGATACCCAGTTGCTGCGTCCAGACCGGTGCGGAGAGATCGGCTTGCTGCAGCGCGTAGAAGACGCCGTTCTTGTCGCAGGCGCCGACCATCGGGGTGGTTCCCGCCATGAACAGCGTGGGGCTGGCGTTGAAATCCAGGTTCAGCCCGGCTAATCCGGGGATCTGGTAGCCGTCCAGGCGGGTGAGCGTGCCCTCGGCGAGCTTGACGATCGACGTTGCGTCCTGTGTCGACGCCGCGTTGTCATCGCCGGTGGTGATGAACACCGAACCGTCCGGCGCGACGGCGGCTGACGTGTACACCGACGCCCCGGCGACGGTTGCGCTCCCGGAGGTGTAGTAGCGACCCGCCTGCGCGCCGGTGTGCTGGTTGAGTGCCATGAGGCCGTCGTCCCCGGCCGTGTCGCACGAGGTTGCGACGCCGTAGTAGACGTAGCCATTGGCGATGGTCGGTGACGACCAGTTGTAGTACGCGGTGGTGGTGCCGCCGATCAGCGTTCGCCACATCGTGGCCCCGGTGGCCGCGTTGAGGGCGTACAGATAGTGGTCGGCTGCGCCGACGTACACGGTCGCCTTGCCGGTGATCGGGTCGTCGGCCACCGTCGCGCTGGAGACGATGCCCGACTTGGAGCAGTTGGCGATCGTCAGCTTCCTGGTCCACTTGACCCGGTGCGTGCTGGCCTTGATCGCGTAGAAATCACCGTTCTCCGACCCGATGTAGATGATCCCGGCGCTGACGATCGGCGACGCATTGAGGTATCCAGGCGGCTTCCACGTCCACAGCGAATGCGTTCCGCCGGCATTGGCGACCGTGAATGTCGTGGCCGCCGCTGCATAGGACGTGTGCGCTGGACCTCCGAGATATGCCGGATAGTTTGTGGCAGTTGCGGCGCTCACGCTCACCGCGCCAAGGAGACCGGCAATCACGGTGAGTGTGCTCGCGGCGGTGGTCCGGCGCAGCGTGCGATGGTTCACGCGCGGGGCTCCCGCACGATGGCTTCAGGCGTCATCCCTCTGCCCATCCTTCACGCAGGGTGTCATTCGCGGTCGGGCCGCCGCCCTGCCCCCGCATCCGGAGCGCGGCCCTGTGCGCACGAGTATGCCGGTTCCGGCCGCGGGGCGCTCGCCGCGCCTGGGCATTTGGTCAGGTTCGACTGTGCTGGAGTGCGCGTCCGGACATCGAATCGACGGTGATGCGCACCCAGTGCTCCGCGGGCGTTCGCACCCAGGACCGAAGCGGGCCGCGACGGAGCACCTCGAGTTGATCCGGGTCAGTCACCTCATGCGCCGAGCCATGGACGAGCACGCTCCATCCTTCGCGTTCTGCCGGACGGCTTTCATCCACCTCGAAGGCGACGCGCCGGCGGTTGCTGAGCCACGCAAGCGTCCCGCCCTTGGCTGTGCAGAAGACGATGTCGCCGTTCAGGAGCACGAAGTTGACGGGGAGGATGACCGCGAGGCCGTCGACGACGTAGCCGATTCGACCAATCAGCGAGTCCTCCAAGAGCGCCAGGCATTCCTCGCGGGAGAGATCGCGGAGCTGTGGGTGGTCTCGGTCAGTCACGGCGGTTGCCTCCAACGCTGGTTGGTTCATGGAGTGGGCTGTCATGGATTGCGGTCCTCCTCGTGATCCTCGACGGCGGGCTCATTGATCCACGCGAGCGGACAGCGGCCATCCTGAGCGGCCGTCACGGTGAACGGCAGGCCGTCTGCGCTCGTGCCCGCGGCCGGGACGAGGCGCAACCCCAGGCAGTCGTATGGCGGCTCCGATGCGCGCGGGCATCTCCCGTGCGAGTCCGGGCCTGTGCACATGGCGATGACCTGGTGCGTTGCCGGATCTGTTATCAGGACCAAGCGCTCGTGCGGATCCATGCAGGCAGCATGGTCCCGGCCGGAAGCCGACGACAGGGCCGAAGGTCCCGACCTGTGCCGCCGGGTGACCCGTTGCGAATCCAGTCTCGCCCGGAAGATGTTTGGGGTGGCTACCCCTTGGCGAGGCACGACGCTGCATGGTCCGGAACATACGTATACGTGTCGCGTCCGGGCCGCACGTAGCCGCCGTCGGACTGGCGTGGTGGCAGCCTCAGGGGCGTGCGCAGCACGTCCTTGTAGGGAACCTGCGAAAGGAGGTGGGCGAAGCAGTTCAGCCGGGCACGCTGCTTGTCGTCTGCTTCGACGACGAACCACGGAGACTCGGGGGTGTCGGTGTGGACGAACATGATGTCCTTGGCGCGCGAGTACTCCACCCAGCGGAGCCGGGACTCGAGATCGATCTGGCTCAGCTTCCAGTGCTTCAGCGGGTCGTGCAGGCGGAGCTGGAAGCGACGTTCCTGCTCCTGGTCGCTGACGGAGAACCAGTACTTGACAAGGATCAGTCCGGAGTCGACGAGCAGCTGCTCGAAGATGGGACACTGGCGAAGAAACTGGCGGTGCTCATCGTGCGTGCAGTAGCCCATGACGTACTCGACTCCCGCACGGTTGTACCAGGAGCGGTCGAACAGGACGATCTCGCCGGCCGACGGCAGATGCTCGACGTAGCGCTGGAAATACCACTGCGAACGTTCGCGATCCGACGGTGCTGGAAGCGCCGCGACCTTGACCACGCGAGGGTTGAGATACTGCGTGATGCGGCTGATGGTGCCACCCTTGCCGGCTCCGTCGCGGCCTTCGAAGATCACCGCCACGCGAGCACCCGTGCTCCGCGTCCACTCCTGGAGTTTGACCAGCTCCACCTGCAGCCGCCGCAACTCCTTTTCGTAGACCTTGGTGGGGAGCGGGGGAGGAAGCGAGTCGTGCTCGGGCGACGTCTTCTTGGCCATTGCTGCAAGTGTGACTCGACCGGGCCTGTCAGCTTGGTTTCGGCGCTCTCGGATGCGAGACCACATTGACGGCGCGATGGCCGCAGTTCGCGCACTTGAACCTCGGGAGCGAGGTCAGCCAGCTCACGTCGGTTTGATCGAAGTGCAAGCGAATGACCCGGTCGCTGCCGCACTGATTGCAGCGCAAAAAGGTGTCCTCCCCACTCCCCTGGGGCATGTCCCCGAGGATGACATCTCCGGCGCCCTTGTGCCAAGGGATCAGAGATCTCTTAACCCGAATTCATCGATGCTCGAAGGGGAATGGATGCTCGAGCCGTTTGACCGCCGGGAGGACTCGGCGCGAGAATGGGCTCGTGCCGCGCGAGGAGATCGATGGATATCTGGCCGCTCTCGACGAACCTCAGCGAACCACGCTGGGCGAATTGCGCGACACGATTGCGGGCATCCTGCCGGACGCCGAACAGTGCATGTCCTATGGCATGCCGGCCTTCAGGCTGCGCGGCAAGGTCATCGCCGGATTCGCGGCGTTCAAGCACCACCTGAGTTATCTGCCGCACAGCGGGTCGGTGCTCTCGGAGCTCAGGGACGAGCTCTCGACGTTCTCCCAGTCAAAGGGCGCCCTTCGGTTTCCCGTCAACAAACCGCTCCGACATGAGTTGGTGGAGCGGCTCATTGCGGTTCGCCTGCGGCAGGCGTTCGGTGCTCCGGCGCCCGACGCCCCTCGGGACTGAGTGTCGCCGCGGTCAGCCTTCGAGGGCAGGTGCCTCCGGTGAACCAAGCCCGTCGGGCACGAACCGCGTGTCCGGGACGAGTTCGAGATTCGCGCCTCGAGCAGCGATCTCGATCAACGCGGCGAAGTCCTGATCGCCGAATCCCTGGCCGATGAGGCCGACGACGATCTGGTGCGTGAGCGCGGTGAGTGGCAGCGGAACATTGTGCTGCCGCGCTGCCTCGAGGCCGAGTTCGAAGTCCTTGCGCAGGAGGTGAGTCGTGAACGTGGGCGTGTAGTTGAGGTTCACGAATGCCGGCGTCTTGTAGCGGCTGAAGACGGAGCCCAGCACGCTGTCGTTGATGAACGCGAGGTAGTCTGCCCGTGCGATCCCGCCGCGCTCGGCGAGAACCGTCGTCTCCGCGAGGATCTGCGCCACGACGCCGAGGATGAGGTTGTGGCAGATCTTCACGAGACGCGCCGCTTCCCCTTCGCCGACGTACGACACACTCCGTCCCAGCATCTGGAGGTACGGCAGGACGCGGACGTACGCCTCGTGGGGGCCGGACACGGCGACACTGAGCATGCCCGCGCGGGCGGCCTTCGGATTGCCACTGACGGGAGCTGCCAGGAGGGTCACGCCCCGTTGCGCGGCCTTCTCGCGCATCTCGCTCGACACCGCTATCGAGACGGTCGATGCATCGACCACCAGCGACGGGGCGCGGGTGTCATCCGCGAGCAGTCCCTTGGGCCCGGACATCACCTCCTCGAAGTCGCTTGACCCCGCGACCATGGTGATCACGATGTCCCGGTCGGCGAGGTCGACGGGATGCTCGACGACTCGCGCGCCACGATCGAGCAGGGGCTTGGCCTTCGCGCTCGTGCGGTTGTAGACGGTCAGATCACAACCGTGCTCGAGGAGCCGTGTGGCCAGCACCTGGCCCATCCGCCCAACCCCGATCCAGCCGAGGGTCTGGGCATCTGCCCCGTGCTCGGTCATGTCCTCACCCCTCGTGGCTGATTCGAACGCTTTCGTCGTGCGCAAACGATTGCCTAGCATAGCGGCAACTTTTTTGCGGTGTCAACGCACCTATTCGGCGCTGGCTCGCGGTCGCGCGCTGCGCTGTGATCTCGCTCCGGCGACGGTCGACTCGCGCACGATGAGATCGGGAGTGAACCGCACCCGACGGCGGGTCGGCTCGTCGCTCTCGATCTGATCGAGGAGAAGGCGGGCGGCGACCGACCCGAACTCGTGGATCGGAACATGCATCGTGGTCAGACCCGGGCTGACACGGCTCGCCAGTGGTATGTCGTTGTAGCCGATGATGGCGAGATCCTCCGGGACCCTCAACCCCATCTGGCGAGCGACGTCGGCGGCACCGATCGCAACCATGTCGGTGACCGCGAAGACGGCCGTCGGCGGTTCCGGCAGCGAGAACAGCCGTCGCGCAGCGGCCGATCCGCTCTCCTCGGTGTAGCCCGCCTCGACGATCAGATCCGGATCGGCGGCAAGGCCGGCCGCGGTGTGGGCGGCGAGATAGCCGCGCCGGCGCAACATCCCCGTGCTGACCGTGGATTTCCCCGCGAGATGCCCCACCCGTGTGTGGCCGAGTTCGATCAGGTGGGCGGTGGCGAGCTGGCCGCCGAGAAGATCGTCGGAGCCGACGAAGGGGTCCTCGCCCTCGTCGCTGAATCGGTTCACCAGGACGTACGGACCCTGCTGCCTGCGCAGGTCGCGAACGCTCGGGTCCTTGAGGAAGCTGCTCGCGATGATGACCCCGTCAACCCGGCGGGCCTGAAGGCTCTGGAGGTGGGATCGCTGACGTTCCGGAAGGCCGTCGGTGTTGCAGAGCAGCACGTTGAATCCACGCGGCGCCGCGGCGTCCTCAACCCCCCGAAAGAGCGCGGCGAAGAATGGGTTGGTGACGTCCGGGATGACCACGGCGAGCACGTTGGTCTGGCGCATCTTCAACCCACGGGCGATACCGTTGGGCTGGTAGCCGGTCTCGCGCAGGAGCGCCTCGATGCGCGCGCGTGTGCCGGTCGCGATTCTCAGGCCGGGATCGTTGTTCGCGACCCGTGAGATCGTCGACGGGTGGACGTTGGCGCGCGCCGCAAGCTCCTTGAGCGTCACCGGCATTTCTTGGCCCTTGACATTGGTTTCAGCGGGGTTCTAGGCTAGCGCAATCGTTTGTTCATCGGCAGACAGCTCGCCATGTCGCGAGCGGGGGACGAGCATGCGGAAGCCAGTGTCTTTGGCCGTGACCGGGATCGTCTCATTGGGCGCGCTGAGTCTCGCGGCTTGCGGCAGCAGCAGTCCGACCGCCAGCAGCGGGACCCCGGCGGCGCCGATCACGATCGGCGTCTCGGTGTCGCTCACCGGGGATTTCTCGGGAGACGGCAAGGCCCTCGTCCAGGGCTACGACCTCTGGGCCCAGGACGAGAACGCCAAGGGCGGCCTGCTCGGCCACCACGTCACCATGAAGTACGTGGATGACGCCAGCAGCACCACGCAGGTCGTCACCAACTATCAGAACCTCATCACCCAGGACAAGGTCGCCCTCGTCTTCGGGCCCTTCAGCAGCCTGCTCACCATTCCCGCATCGACGGTCACCGACCGCTTCGGCTACGCCTTTCCCGAGCCCGCAGGTGGTGGCCCGAGCGTCTTCAACCGGGGCATCCATTCGCTCTTCTTCGTGCAGCCCGCTCCGGTCGAGGACAACCTCGTGAGCTTCACGCAGTGGGTGCTCTCGCTCCCGGCGAGCGAGCGTCCGGCGACCGCCGCCTATTCCACCGAGGACGACCCCTTCACGCAGCCCCAGGTCGACAAGGCCCGCGCCCTCCTCGAGGCGGGCGGCGTCAGAACCCTGTCGTACAAGGTGTACCCGGCCGAGACCACGGACTTCACGCCGCTCGCGCAGCAGGTGATCAGCGCGAACGCGGACGTCGTCATCCTGGGAACGCAGGAGCCGGATGCGGTGGCGTTCATCAAGGCCTTCCAGCAGCAGCACTACAACCCGAAGGCACTGGTCGCGACGGCTGGCCCGGACCAGGGCGCAGACTTTGCCACCAAGGTCGGGACCGCGAACACCGAGGGCGTCATGGTCCCGGCCGGATGGTGGTCGAGCGCCAAGACCCCGGGCAACGCCACCTTCGTGCAGGAATACATCGCCAAGTACGGCGGCACCCCTGGTGACATTCCCAGCGATGCGCCCGAGGCCTACAGCGTGGGTGAGGTCGTTGACCAGGCCGCGCAGAAGGCGCACAGCATTGCCAACTCGGCGCTCATCGCCGCGCTGCACACCGGGACATATCAGACGGTGCAGGGGCCGATGGCATTCGATTCCCTCGGCCGGCCGAACGGCGCAAGCTTCCTCGTCCAATGGCAGAACGGACTGACCGTCCCCGTGTACCCGCCATCAGCCGCCGTCGCTCAGCCGGAGTACCCCAAGCCCGCCTTCTCAGGGTGATCAGGGGGGCGGCGTGACCCTGGTCCTCGAAGCGGTCGTCTTCGGGATTCTCACGGGCGGCGTCTATGCGCTCATGGCTTCGGGGCTGACGTTGATCTTCGGCGTCATGCGGATCATCAACGTCGGCCACGGAGCGCTCGTGATCCTCGGTGCCTACCTCAGTTTTGCCCTTCTCCGTTCGGCCAACATCGATCCGTTCGTCAGTCTCGTGGTGACGATGCCGGCGATGTTCCTTCTCGGTGTCGTGCTGCAGGTCGTCTTCATCCGGCCGCTGAAGGAAGACCGCGAGGCGTTGTCGGTGCTGGTGACCTACGCTCTCGCGCTCGGCATCGAGGGCCTCCTCGGGTACCTGTTCACCAACAACTTCGTGCAGCTGAACGCGTGGTACGAGACGGCGTCGTTCGCCGTCTTCGGCTTTCACATCGCATACGTCTACGTTTTCGGGTTCGGCCTGTGTCTCGCGATCCTCGCGGCGATCTTCGTGGTGCTGTACCGAACGACCTTCGGCTCGGCGGTCCGCGCCACGATGCTGAACCGGACTGCTGCCCAGCTGGTCGGCGTCAACGTTGACCGCGTCTCAGCGATCGCGTTCGGGATCGGCGTGTCGACGGCCGCGGCCGGCGGAGTCATCTTCGGCATGACCAATGCGTTCAATCCGGGAAGCCACTACGATCTGATCTCGCGGCTGCTCACGATCATCGTGCTCGGTGGACTCGGGAGCCTCCGCGGCGCGGTGATCGCGGCAGTTGCGATGCTGATCATCGAAGACGTGACCGCCGTGGTCATCTCGCCCGTCTGGGCGAGCTTCGCATTCTTCCTGCTCCTCGTCGCGGTCCTGGTCGTCCGTCCGCAGGGGCTGTACGGCATTCGCGTCCGAGAGCGCATATGAGGTCGACGGCCCGGGTACGTGCCGTCAAGTGGACGGCATTGCTCATCGCCGTGGTCATCGCGGTCCTGGTGCCCGTCATCGAGACCGATCCCGCGACGGTCAACATCGCTGTGTTCACCGCCATGTATGTGGGGCTGGCAACCGCGTGGAACATCATGGGCGGCTATACGGGGTACGTCTCGCTGGGACACGCAGCCTTCTTCGGGTTCGGCGCGTATGCGTTCGGTCTCGTGCTCGCCCACCTGGGCATCCAGGCAGGGTATGAGCCCTTTCTGTTCGTCCCGGTCGCCGGTGCGCTCACGGTGCTGCTTGCGGTGGTGATCGGTTGGATCGCCCTGCGCACCCGGGCGGCGACCTTCGTGATCGTGACGATCGCCATGATGTTCATGATCCAGCTGCTTGCCGAGAACCTCGTCGGGCTCACCGGTGGCGGTTCCGGACTCAGCTTCCCGGTCCCCCCGTGGAGCGGCGACTTCTTCGACACGCCGTTCTACTACGCGATGCTGCTGATGGCCCTGGTCTCACTTGCCATCTCGTGGTGGATCCGCCGGTCCAAGTTCGGCCTCGGCCTGCTCGCGATCCGCGACGACGAGGACAAAGCCCTCGCCGTCGGCGTGCCAGCGCACGCCTACAAGATGACCGCGTTCGTCATCAGCGCCGGCCTGGTGGGCATGATCGGTGCCGTGTACGGCTACTACGTCACCTACATCTACCCGCAGTACGCGATCGACCCCTTGGTCGGCATATCGCTGGTGTTGATGGTCTTCCTGGGCGGTCTCGGAACACTCTGGGGCCCGGTCCTGGGGGCGGTCATCCTCGAGCCGGCGCAACTCTGGCTCGCGTACAACTTCGGAGCGAGCAGGCTCTACCTGGTGTTCTATGCCGCCGTGTTCCTCGGCGTCATCCTGCTGCTGCCGCGCGGCATCGTCCCCTCGGTGGGCGACCTGTTGCGGCGCGTGACCGCGCGCGGCGCGATCGGCCCGTCCGATACCACATCGACGTCGAGCGACACGCACACGATGGCCGGAGTCCAATCGCCATGAGCCTGCTCGAGGTGGACGCCCTCTCCAAGCACTTCGGCGGTGTCACCGCGGTCGACGGCTGCTCGCTCTCGTTGCGTCTCGGCAGTATCACCGGCCTCATCGGGCCGAACGGATCGGGCAAGACCACGGTCTTCAATCTCATCACCGGGTTCATCGTCAAAGACGCCGGCGATGTGCGCTTCAAAGGACAGTCGATCGCCGGGCTCGGGCCGAATCGAATCTACGGTCTCGGCATCGGCCGCACCTTTCAGCTGGCGCGGATCTTTCCCCGCTTGACGGCGCTCGAGAACATGCTGGTCCCGGTCCGCCGGACGGGCGTTCGAGCCCTCTTCTCGCGAGGGCAATGGCACGACGAGAAAGCCCGCGCGATGGACATGCTGGCGGCCATGGATATCGGCCATGTTGCCGGTCTGCTCGGTGGCTCGCTCTCCTACGGTCAGCGCAAACTGCTCGAACTGGCCGCCGTGATGATGGCCAGACCCCAGCTGGTCCTGCTCGACGAACCCGCGGGCGGTGTCAACCCGGCACTCGTCGAGCGCATCGGCGAGCACATTCTCGACCTCAACCGGCAGGGGGTCACGTTCCTCCTGGTCGAGCACAACATGCCGTTCGTGATGGGGCTGTGCCAGCAGATCGTCGTGCTGCACCGAGGCTCGGTGCTGGCCGAGGGGACGCCCGCCGACGTTCGCCAAAACCCCGCCGTGCTCGAAGCGTATCTGGGGTCATAGATGACCGTACTGCTCGAACTCGACGGCGTCACCGCGGGGTACGGTGGCGGCGATGTTCTGCATGAGCTGACCCTCGCTGTCGAGGAGGGTGGCATCACCTGCGTTGTCGGCCCGAACGGCGCCGGGAAGTCGACGATCCTTCGCCTGGTGAGCGGACTGATCAAGCCGCGACTCGGCGGCGTGCGGTTTCGCGGCGGCTCGACGGCCGGGTTGACTCCCCGCCAGATCCTGCAACTCGGCATCGTTCAGGTGCCGCAGGAGCGCAGTCTCTTCCCGACGATGAGCGTCTGGGAGAACGTCCGAATGGGCGCGTACACGCTGTCGGATCGAGCCCTGACGGAACGCAGGATGAGCATCGTCTGCGAGACGTTCCCGATGGTGGCCGAGCGCCGCCATGAGCGCGTCGCCGCGCTCTCGGGCGGCCAGCAGAAGATCGTGGAGTTTGCACGGGCGCTCATGCTCGATCCCAAGCTCCTCGTGCTCGATGAGCCCTCGATGGGGCTCGATCCGAAGACTCACACCATCGTGTTCGACCTGATCCGCGATATGAACAGGGCCGGTCGAACCATCCTGCTGGTGGAACAGAACGCGCGCTCCGGGCTGGGCCTCGCGAGCCACGGTGTCGTCCTGGAGAGCGGGCGCGTTCGTCTCGAGGGGACCGGAGCGGGCGTGCTCGGCAACGGCGAGATCGGTCGTCTCTTCCTGGGAGCACCCGTCTGATGGACTCCTCGATGAACCGCGTGCAGATCGCCGCGCATCATTGGCAGCCGAGATTCGTCGCCAACGGCATCGATGTCAACGATTTCGAGAACGTCCTGGCGAGAACCACGGAATGGGCGGACTGGGGACCCAACTGGTACGAGATGGGCGGTGTCCACGAGGCGCTCGGTCGCGAGGCGGAGCGCCTCGGACGCATGGTGTCGGCGGCCGCGGCGTATCAGCGAGCCGCGTGGTGCTATCACCTCGGGAAATTCCTGTGGTTCGAGGACGCCGCCTTGCACGCCACGCTGCGCGACCGGGCCGTCGCGGTCTACCGGCGGACGTTGCCGCACCTCGACCCGCCCGCGGAACGCCTCGACATCCCCTTCGAAGGTCACGTCATCCCCGGTCATCTTCGCCGCCCGAGGCGCGTGACCACGCCGCCGCTCGTGCTCATCGTACCCGGCCTCGATTCGTCGAAGGAGGAGATGTTCAGCATCGAGGACGAGTTCCTCCGCCGCGGGATGGCGACCCTCAGCATCGATGGTCCGGGGCAATCCGAGAACTCCGTCGAATTCGCCATCCGCCCCAACTGGGAAACGGTGATCACGCCGGTCCTCGACCACCTCGCGGAGATCGGGCTCGACAGCACCTTCGGATTGATCGGACTCATGGGCATCAGCATGGGAGCCATCTACGGTCCGCGTGCCGCGGCGCACGAGCCACGGCTCAATGCGGTCGTCGGGCTGGCCGGTCCGTACAACCTCGGCGATTGCTGGGACGCGCTCAACCCTCTCACGCGGGGTGGCTACGTCTTTTACACCAAGTCCGCCGACGAGGAGGAGGCGAGAGAGAAGGCGTACGGGCTCAACCTCCACGGCATCCTCGACAAGGTCACGCAACCCTTGCTGGTGATCCACGGTGCGCGCGATCGTCTCTTCCCGCCCGAGCAGGCCGAGCGGATCGCGCGCGAGGCCCCAAACGCCACGCTGCTCATGTATCCGGACGGCAATCATGTCTGTAACAACATCGCCTACAAGTACCGACCGGTGATGGCGGACTGGATGAGCGAGCAGCTCGGATAAGGAACTGCACCGGTGACAGCGATGGGCGCAACGGCGCCGCTTCCCGGCCGGTGCCCACAGGAGAGGTCATGAGTCTCGATATCCTCGGCGGGGTCCCTCCCAGTCCTGGCCGGATGAACGTCGACTTCGAGGAGCGCGTCGACTTCACGCGACTCCGCGCCTACCGTCTGTCGCGTGCGCGCGCCGCGCTCGACGCCTCGGAATTGGGAGCCGTCCTGCTGTTCGATATCAACAACATCCGGTACGTGTCAGCGACGATGATCGGCGAGTGGGCTCGCGACAAGGTGGCGAGGTATGCACTGCTGACCAGAGCAGGGGAGCCGATCGTCTGGGACTTCGGATCCGCGGCGCGGCACCATCAGCTCCATGCGCCGTGGATCCGGCCGGAGAACAGCCGCGCCGGTATGCTGGGTCTGCGTGGCGCGGTCGCACCCGACGCCGGCCTGATCGCGCGCGCCGTGGCGGAAATTCAATCGGAGCTCGCCGCCGCGGGCGTGGCCGGAATGCCGCTCGGTGTCGACATCGCGGAGACCCCGATGCTGCTCGAGCTGCTCAGGGTTGGCATCGATGTCCGCGACGCGCAGCAGGTCATGCTCGATGCGCGTCTCCTCAAGTCATCCGATGAGATCGCATTGCTCTCCACCGCCGCGGCGATGGTCGACGGCGTCTACCAGGACATCGCCGAGGCGTTGAAGCCCGGCGTGCGTGAGAACGAGATCGTCGCGCTCGCCAACAAGCGCCTCTATGAGATGGGATCAGACGACGTCGAGGCGATCAATGCGGTCTCGGGTGAGCGCTGCAACCCCCACCCGCACAATTTCTCGGATCGGCTGATCCGTCCCGGCGACCAGGCGTACTTCGACATCATCCAGTCCTTCAACGGATATCGCACCTGTTACTACCGCACGTTCGCCGTCGGTCGCTCGACCCCGGCGCAACGCGATGCGTATACGCGCGCTCGCGACTGGATCGACGCGGCGATCGAGCTGGTGCGGCCGGGGACCACCACCGATCAGATCGCGAGATTGTGGCCGGAGGCGAACGACTTCGGATTCGCGAGCGAGATGGCCGCGTTCGGCCTGCAATTCGGCCACGGGCTCGGCCTCGGGTTGCACGAGCGGCCGATCATCTCCCGGCTCAATTCCCTCGAGCATCCCATCGAGCTGCGCGAGGGGATGGTCTTCGCACTCGAGACATACTGTCCGGCGACCGACGGGCAGTCCGCGGCGCGAATCGAGGAGGAGGTCGTGGTCACGTCAAGCGGCTGCTCGCTGCTGACCCTCTTCCCGGCAGAAGAGCTGTTTGTCACCAACAAGTATTAGACCCGTATGCACATGCGGTTCGAGAGGAGAGCAGCGACATGACATCAACCACTGACGATCCCGCCGCGACGGTGGGACCGCCGGGGATCGATCCGGCGACACTGCATCGTCCCGATGGCAGTGTCGATGTCCCGACTCGGCTGGCGCTCTACCGCCAGATGGTGCGCATGCGCAAGTTCGAAACGCGCGCCTATGACCTCTTCATGGAGAACCTCGTGAAGGGCACGAGCCATCTGTCGCTGGGGCAGGAGGCGATCGCCGCGGCCTTCGGCGAGGCGATGGAGGAGCAGGACTACACATTCGCCACCTACCGCGGCCACGCGCACACGCTTGCCCGCGGCACGTCGATGACCGGCGTCATGGGCGAGCTGCTCGGCCGCTCGTGCGGTGTGCTGTCGGGCAAGGGCGGCTCGATGCACCTGACCGATGTGAGCCACGGCGTCATGGGATCGTATGCAATCGTCGGCGCGCACCTCACCATCGCACTCGGCGCTGCGTGGTCGGCTCAGTTTCGCGGCGAGCGACGGGTTGCGGTCGCGTTCTTTGGCGACGGCACGACCAACATCGGCGCTTTTCACGAGTCGCTCAACCTTGCGGCGGTGTGGAAGCTCCCGGTGGTCTTCGTCTGCGAGAACAACATGTACATGGAGTACACGCCCATCCGTGCGGTGACCGCGGTCGCCAATCCCGCAGCCGATCGCGCCTGCGCGTATGGGCTGGAAAGCATCCTCGTCGACGGCAATGACGCCGACGCGATGTACCTCACCGCGCGGGAGAGCCTCGACCGGGCTCGCAACGGAGGCGGCCCCTCGCTTATCGAGGCTCGTACCTACCGCAGCTCGGGTCACTCGCGCGCCGACCCCGGCAAGTACCGGCCGGACGCCGAGGTCGCCGCCTGGAAGGGGTACGACCCGATCGTGATCTACCGCACCCGGCTCGTGGCCGGTGGTGTCAGCGAAGCGGACCTTGATGCGATCGAGGAGATCGCCGACGGTGATGTCGAGACGGCGACCGTCACCGCGAAGGCATCGCCGGCTCCGGGCGCCGACGCCCTCATGCGCGATGTCTGGTCTGACGGGGGATGGTCATGGCGCAACTGACGTATCGCGAAGCGGTCGCCCGGGCGATCACGCAGGAGATGGAGCGGGACCCCAACGTCGTCTTCATCGGCGAGGACGTCGCCGGCGCCGGGGGTGTGTTCAAGGCAACGGTCGGGCTGCTCGAGCGCTTCGGGCCGGATCGCGTGCGCGACACGCCCATCTCCGAGCAGGCGATCCTCGGCGCGGCGATGGGGGCTGCGATGACCGGGCTCCGGCCGATCGCGGAGATCATGTTCGCGGACTTCTTCGCGGTGTGCTGGGACCTGGTCGCCAATCAGATCGCCAAGAGCTCGTACATGACCGCGGGCCAGGTGAGCTTTCCACTCGTCATCCGCTCCGGCAACGGCGGGGGTCTTCGCTTCGGGGCGCAGCACTCGCAATCGGTCGAGAACTGGGCGATGGCGATACCCGGGCTCAAGGTCGTGGCGCCGTCGAACCCCAGCGACCTCATCGGTCTCTTCGCCGCCGCGGTTCGAGATCCGGACCCGGTGATGTTCTTCGAGCACAAGGGTCTCTACTCCAGCAAGGGCGAGGTTCCCGACGGCGAGATCGTCGATACGCTGGGCTCGGCGAAGGTGCTTCGAACCGGAGCAGACGCAACGATCGTGGCTCTTGCCGCTATGGTGCCGCGAGCCGTGGCAGCCGCGGATGAGCTGGCCCAGCGCGGGATCAACGCAGGCGTGATCGACGTGCGCAGCCTCGTCCCGCTCGATACGCAGACCATCCTGCGCGAGGTCTCCGCCACGGGCCGGCTGTTCACGGTCGAGGAGAATCCGCGCCTCTGCGGGTGGGGTGCCGAGCTCGTGTCGATCGTTGCCGAGGAGTGCTTCAATTACCTCGACGGACCGCCGCTCCGCATCACCACGCCGCATATTCCGCTCCCATCCGCAGACGCGCTCGAGGATCTGGCGATTCCGTCGGTCGAGCGCATCGTCACCATCATCGAGAGGGCAATGCAGTCATGAGCACGGTGGTTCACACCGCAGCCGTCGGCGCGCCGACGCAGTTGATGATCGCCGGTCGCTGGGTTGACGCGTCAGACCACCAGACGTTCGACGTCGAGGACCCCGCGAGCGGCGAGGTGATCGCGTCGGTCGCCAACGCGTCTGTCGAGGATGGGCTGGCCGCGGTGAGCGCCGCGTCCGAAGCGCTCCCCGGGTGGGCGGCCACGCCGCCCCGGCAGCGCGCCGAGCTGCTGCGCCGCACCTTCGAACTCATGACCCAGCGCGCCGATGACTTCGCGAGGCTGATCGTGCGGGAGAACGGCAAGGCGCTCCCCGATGCGCGCGGCGAAGTCGCCTATGCGGCCGAGTTCTTCCGCTGGTTTGCCGAAGAGGCGGTGCGCGCCGAGGGCCACGTCCAGACGGCGCCGGCGGGAACCAACCGGATCCTCGTGCTGCGCCAGCCGATCGGGGTCAGTGTCCTGATCACGCCCTGGAACTTCCCCGCGGCGATGGCGACTCGCAAGATCGGACCGGCGCTCGCTGCGGGATGCACGGTTGTCCTCAAGCCCGCGTCGGATACGCCGCTCACCGCCCTGGCGATGGGGGCGCTGCTCATGGAAGCGGGCGTTCCGGCAGGCGTCGTCAACGTCCTGCCCTCGCGGCGCTCCGGGCCGGTGGTGAACGCGATGCTCCACGATCCCCGGGTTCGCAAGCTCTCGTTCACCGGCTCCACCGAGGTGGGACGCGGCCTCCTGCAGCAGGCGGCCGATTGCATCGTGAACTGTTCGATGGAGCTCGGCGGCAACGCCCCGTTCGTCGTGTTCGACGATGCCGATCTGGAGAGCGCGCTGGCCGGCGCGATGGTGGCCAAGATGCGCAACGGCGGCGAGGCCTGCACGGCCGCCAACCGCTTCCTGGTGCAGCGAGGTATCGCGCACGAGTTCAGCCGGCGGCTGTCTGATGCGATGGGCGCGCTTCGCGTCGGCCCGGGCCTCGAGGAGGGCGTGCAGGTCGGCCCGCTGATCAACGCGGCCGGGCGCGACAAGGTGGTGTCACTCGTGGCGGGCGCGGTTCGCGACGGAGCGACGCTGGCTGTCGGGGGCGCGGTTCCCGACGGGCCGGGCTTCTTCTACCCGCCGACCGTGCTGGTCGACGTGCCGGGCACTGCGGCCATCCTGAGGGAGGAGGTGTTCGGACCCGTCGCCCCGGTGGTTGTCTTCGACACCGAGGAGGAGGCTGTTGCCCTGGCGAATGACACGGAGTACGGCCTCGTCGCCTACGTGTACACCCGCGACCTGCAGCGCGGGCTCCGCTTCAGCGAGGCGCTCGAGTCCGGCATGGTCGGCCTCAACCGTGCGCTCGTCTCCGACCCGGCGGCGCCGTTCGGCGGTGTCAAGCAGAGCGGGCTCGGCCGCGAGGGTGGCCACGACGGGCTCCTGGAGTTCATGGAGAGCAAGTACATCGCAGTGACCTGGTGAGGGTCGTGCCTCCACGAAAGACACCGGTGGGGCGCTGCCAGGGTCCGGCCGGGCCGAGCGAGGCGGCGATCGATGGAGGCGTACGTCCCCTGTGACCTCCGACCCGAGTTTTCACGTCACTTCGATGACGTTGGTCATCGCCAAGTCAGTCCGAGATTCTCTGGACTGCCGCCCCACCACGGCGCAACCTCAGCCAGACCGCTGAGAACACGTGGAGGAACTCCGATGGTGTGGCTGTGGTGGCACCAGCATCGAGCTGATCGCGCCGAAGGGCAGGCGATTCGCCTCTATCTCGAGTGGCGCGCAGCCCAGCAGCAGCGGTACGGGAGCGCCGGCGATGCCCGCCGGCAGGACGACGCGACGGCCCGGTTGAATACCCCACTCGGAGGCGACCCTGGTCACTGAGCCCAGTCGCGGCCGCGCACCACTCCGCGTGACCTTCGACCCTGGCGGTCGCCGATCGGACATCGTCATGATTGCCGCGCGGTGCGATCCCGCACCGCGCGCGACGCAGAGCCGCGTCGGGCTCTTTCGGAGGTGCGGCAATGTTCGAGAAGGTTTTGGTGGCGGTCGATGGTTCGCAGTACTCGGAGGCGGCGCTCGCCGCTGCCGAGGGCCTGGCCGTCAAGGCGGGCTGCGCGGTCGAGGTCGTGCACGTCCACGAGCACGACCTCATCCCGTCCAAGGCGGGGATGTCCCCCGACCTCGAGCGGATGGACGAAGCCAAGGCCGTCGTCGATCAGGCGGTCGAGCGGTTGAAGGCGAAGGGCGTCACCGTCACGGGACGGCTCCTTCAGGCACAGACGCGGGATGTCCCGCGCACGATCATCGACGCAGCCGAGGCGAGCGGAGCGGATCTGATCATCGTCGGCCGCCGCGGGCTCTCGAGCCTTACCGGCATGCTTGTCGGCAGCGTTTCCAACAAGCTCATCCACGTGGCGAAGGTGCCGATCATGGTGGCGCACTAGCGGGCCGACGAGAGGCACGACGTGCGCCTGGTGATGTCCCCGCACGAGCTGCCGGCATCAAGGCTCTGAGGGCCTAAGGTCACACCCGTTCGAGGCGCTTCGGCACTTGCCCGGTGCCGTGAACCGGTGGCACGGTGACAGAGTGATGAGTGCTCGCAGACACGTCATGATTCTTGGGGGCGGCACCGGCGGGACGATCACCGCGAACCGCCTTCGGCGCACGCTACCGGAGTCGATCGACATCACGGTGGTGGACGGCAACAACGATCACCTGTATCAGCCGGGATTGCTGTTCGTGCCCTTCGGGTTGACCGAGGCGGAGCATCTGATTCGACCTCGGGATCGTCAACTCCATCACGGCATCGAGTACATCGGGGCCGTCGTGGAGCGCGTCGACATCGCTGAGCGCCAGGTCCACTTCTCGGGCGGTCGCTCGGCGACGTACGACGTGCTGGTGATCGCGACCGGTGCGGTGCTGATGCCGGAGGAAACGGACGGGCTTGATCTTTCCGGCGCTGGAAGAAACATCTTCACGTTCTACTCACTCGACGGCGCCCGTGCCCTGCGAGATGCGCTCGAGGCTTTCACGGCTGGGCGCATCGTGGTGAACGTCGTGGACATGCCCATCAAGTGCCCGGTGGCACCGCTCGAGTTCTGTTTCCTCGCCGACTGGTTCTTCCGGGAGCGCGGGACTCGCGACGCCGTTGACCTGACCTACGTGACCCCGCTCGACGGCGTGTTCACCAAGCCCGTCGCCTCAAAACGGCTCGGGGAGCTCCTCACGGCCAAGGGAATCAACGTTGTGACCGAGTTCAACACCGGGACCGTTGACGGCGACGCGAGAAAGCTGGTCTCGTACGACGATCGTGAGGTCCCCTTCGACCTCGCGGTGGTGGTGCCGCTGCACGGTGGCGCCGCCTACGTCGGCCGGTCCGACGGGCTCGGAGACGAGTTGAACTTCATCGCGACGGACGCGCAGACACTGCAGTCCAAGGTCGCACCGAACATCTTCGTGATCGGGGACGCGGCAGGGCTTCCGGTGTCAAAGGCCGGCTCCGTGACGCACTTCGAAGGCGAGGTGCTGACCGAGAACATTCGCCGGTTCCTCGCTGGGGAGCCACTCGACGCCTCGTTCGACGGCCACACGAACTGCTTCATCGAGACCGGTTTCGGGAAGGCGGCGCTGATCGACTTCAACTACGACACCGAGCCGCTTCCCGGCCACTACCCGGGTCGTGTGGGGTTGCCGCTGCTCAAGGAATCCCATCTCAACCATCTCGGCAAGCTGATGTTCGAGTGGTTCTACTGGCACGCACTGCTCCCCGGCCATTCCATTCCGGGGATTTCGTCGGAGATGCCCGTCGCAGGCAAGCAGCACGCGACCTCGGTGACGGGCTAGAGGAGGCACCCACATGTCTGTCGCAGCGCTCCCGCTCACGGACGTCGAGCTCAACGAGGAAGGCTTCTTTCTGCACCCCGAGGACTGGACCGAGAGCATGGTTCCTGAACTCGCAGCGCGCGACGGCATCACCGCGCTGAATGATCGCCATTGGCAGGTCATCCGATTCATGCGCAGCGAGTACCTTGCCAAGGGAACCGGTCCCAGCGTGCGCGTGCTCGGCAAGGCGTCGGGTGTGCCGATCAAGGAGCTCTACCAGCTCTTTCCCAAGGGGCCGGCGAAAGTGGCGGCACGCATCGCCGGCATCCCCAAGCCCCGCGGCTGCATCTGAATGCTCCACATCTGATTCGCGCAAGGAGATATGCCAATGACCACCGCAACCCTCCAACCACAAACCGAGTCCGCTGCCTACATGCCCGCGACCATCGACAAGGTGTCGATCGTGATCTCCAAAGGTTCGCTGGACGGCATCTACCCCGGGCTGATCATGGCCAACGGCGCGCGCGCCGAGGGCATCACCGCCAATCTCTTCTTCACGTTCTTCGGCCTCGACGCCATCCACAAGACGCGTCATGAGCACATCAAGATCGCCACGGTGGGGAATCCCGGACTGCACCTGGTCACCTGGCTGGGCGGGGTGCCCGGCATGTCCTCGGTGATGACGCACTACCTCGGATCGAAGATGGAGAAGCTGGACATTCCTTCGATTCCCGAGTTCATCGACATGGTCGCCGACACCGGGTGCGGGCTCTATGCGTGCAAGGCGTCGGTCGATCTGTTCGGACTGACGAAGGACGACTTCGTGCCGCAGGTGCAGGACATCATCACCGTCGGCGAGTTCTATGAAAAGGCCGCCGGTGGCCACATCATCTTCACCTGAAGCTGCGTCGGAACTGACCGTCACCTGGAGCGGTGGAGACCGCCACCGCATCGCCGTGCGCGGGCACCAGTTGATCGTGGATCAACCACGGTGTGACGGCGGCGACGATGCGGGTCCGACGCCGGTCGAGCTGCTCATCGCTTCGCTTGCATCCTGCATCGCCCACTATGCGCGCCGCGGGCTCGGGCCATCCGGTGCGGGGCCCAGGGTGCATTGCACGTGGATGATGAGCGAGGTTGCTCCGTGGCGAGTGTCGACGATCGATCTCGACGTTCATCTGCCTGAGGGCACGTCCCCGGCTCGCCTCGCCGCGGTCGAGCGGGCGATTGCCCATTGCACGGTCCACAACACGCTCGTGGACATCCCGACGATCAGGATCACCGCCGACGTTGCGATACCGGCCGTCGCGGGTCGGAACTGACTCCGACCGCTCGCGGCAGGTCAATCGACCTGAGGCACTTGCACCTGTCCGGACTGCGACGCAGCCGGCGTATCGCTGCGGGGACGAGGCGCGCTGGGCTCGCCAGACGGCTGGCTTCGCAGGTTGCCATCGGGCAGTTGATACCAGCGCCCCGATCGTGCGCGTCTCCACCGGAGGGCGTTGCGTCGCGTCGTCGGAGTGTCTGATTCTCCATACAGGACAAGGTGCTCCCGCATCTCGATCTCATGCACCTCGGGATCCTCCCGGAGTGTGGTGACCCGGTCGGTGGCAATCCTCCGCCCGTCCGGCTGATCGAGCTGCATCTCCAGGGTGCGCTCGCCGTTGCGGACGGCCCACACCCGGTACGCATGAATCTCCTTGCTCACGGCGGCACCTCCTATGGCCAGTGCGACTGGGTCGCAGCATCCACCCTGATGCCGAGGGCGACCAGAGGCGTAAGCCGAGAGTGGGCGTGACCTTGGTCCTGAGATCGCCGCCCCCGGATCGCATCTGGGACGATTCGGCGCGCCGTCACCGCCGAAGGACGTTGATCGGGGCTGGGCAACACGCAATCCGTGGTTTCTCTCTCGGAAATGCCCTCGGAGGTCGAACGGGCGAGGTAGACTGGGCGTGTCTAGAAAGGAACCCCGGATGGCCTGGATTTGGTGGCAGCAGCGTCGTGCAGACCACGCTGAGAGCCGATCGATCAAGTCGTATCTGCAGCAGCGAGATGCGTCCCGCGTGATGTGGGACGTGGTTGTCGAGGCGAGGCGGGAGGCTGACGCGCGTCTCCGCCTCGAGGCAGCCCTCCAGCACAACGGGTAAACCGCCCGGGTCAACCCGGCGGGGTGCCGGCGCTCGCAGAGGCGAAGGACCCAGGAGGTAGTGGCGACCGGCACTGGCCGATCGTCGCGAGACTTCGCACGCTCGTGACAGACACGTTCAACGCAGTTTGAGGTGAGGTCAGATGCGAGCACTCATCGTGTACGAATCCATGTACGGCAACACGCACGTCATCGCCGACGGCATCCGAGGGGGCTTTCCCTCCGATGACGAGGTAAAGGTGGTGCCAGTTCGCGACGCCACCGCCGGTCTCGTCGACTGGGCTGATCTCCTGATCGTTGGCGGGCCAACCCACGTCCACAGCCTGAGCCGCGAGTCCACGCGCAAGGGCGCCCGGGACGCTGCGGCCAAGACGGGTTCGCGACTGACCATGGACCCCTCGGCGGACGGCCCCGGGCTCCGCGAGTGGTTCAACGGGCTCGGACCGCTCCACGGCAAGGACGCCGCCGCGTTCGACACCCGGCTCGATGCTCCCGCGATCTTCACGGGGCGCGCGTCGAAGGGCATCGTCCACCGGCTCGAGCACAGCGGTGCCAACCCGATCGCTCCAGCCGAGAGCTTCGTGGTCAATCGAGACAACCAACTCGTCTCCGGCGAGTCGGAGCGCGCCGTGCACTGGGGTCAGACGCTGGCCCGGATGCCCGTCGGCGTTGCCGGACGAGTCGCGGAGGCAGTGCCATCGGGGCGGTGACGCGCCGCTCGATTGCCGGCGTGCATCCCCATCGGGCACAGCACGGCCGGCGCGCCGGTGCATGATCGGCCCGTGCGCAGCGCTGAACCTGGAGCCGGCCTCCTCGCGCTGTGCGGTGGCGATGAGTTTCATCGAGGCAACGAGCCGCAGGACGCGGTGCTTGCCGCTGCGGCGTGCGGCCCTGCGTACGTCGTCGCCACGGCCGCTGCGCGGTCGCACCCGGAGATGGCGGTCCGGACCGCCCAGGGGTGGTTTCGCCGATTCGGACTGGACCTCGTCGAGCTCGGCGTGTACACGAAGGCCCAGGCGCATGATCCGTTGCTCGCCGAGGCTGCCGGGCGGTCGGGGTTCTGCTACCTCACGGGCGGTGATCCAGGGCTGGTTGCGTCAGTCCTGCGCGACAGCCCCGTCGGCCGGGCGATCATCAGCGCCTGGGGGAACGGCGCGGTGCTGGCCGGATCCTCGGCGGGCGCGATGGCGCTGTGCGCAGCGACCCTGGTACGTCAGTCGTTCCCAGGTCACTCGCAGCGGCGCGCTCTGCCAGGCCTCGATGTGGTGCCGGGCTCTGCCGTGCTACCGCATCACGACACATTTGGAGCGAGCTGGTACCCGTCGGCGCGAGCTGCCCTGCCCGAGACGGTGCTGATCGGCATCGATGAGCGGACGTGCGCGCTCTGGGAATCCGGAGCATGGCGGTGTCTGGGTGCCGGTGGCGTCACCGTGTACGTCCCGGGGACCGAGACTGCCCGCACCACGTCGGGAGCGCTCGAGGGGATCCCTCAACCGGTCGCGGACCGACCGGACCGTTCTTCGTGAGCGAGGGCGCCTAACTCAGGCGCTCGGTTCGGAACCGGTCCACGGCCATGAAGATGCTCTCGTCCAGCCACTGGTAGAACCGCTGCCGCTGCGCGGTATCCGTGGCGATGTCGCTCTCCTCGGTGCGGCGGACGATCCACGGCGGGACTCCGTCCGCGATCACGCCACTCCCGACATGAACGCGCACCAGGGAGTCGTTCTCCTCGAGCACCTGAATGGTGACCTTGAGGATGACCCCGGTGTGATCCACGAGCCGCCAGCTCTGCTCCCATCGCGCCTTGCGGTTGAAGTCACGCGCGACGTGCACCGTCTGGTCGGCGATGACGCTCTCGCCGGGACGGGCGGCGCCGGAGAGCAGTCTGCGGACGTTGGCATCGAGGTCGCGGGCGACCCAGCTGACCAGTGACGGTGCCCGGTTATCGATGTCCGGCAATCCGCCGCTCGGTGTCGCCTCCGCCCCGACGGCGCGGACGATCCCGGCGTGCCGTCGGCAGTAGAACGCTCCATCAGCTGCGATGCCGTGTTCCGGACAGTAGGCGGCCCCGCACGCTCGGCCCCGCCCGTCGCGATAGGCGCAGGGCTGGGCCGTCTCGTTCGTACAACCCGGGAGTCTGCAAGTGATCCCGGTGATGGGTGCGAGCACCGGCGCCGCCGGTGGCGCGGGGTCGCCAGGCCGGTTGCGATGGAAGATCTGGCTCATCGGTGAGCGGCGTGGTTCGCTCCCGGCAGCAGGCGAGGGCCCGTCCAGCGTCCCCATGCAGCGATCCTCCTCGTGATGGGCGACCGGAGGCCACCCGACGATCCTAATGAAGCGCACGCCGCCGGCTCGTGGGCGTCCGTATCCGACACCTCGCGAAACCGCGTTACACGCCGGTGACCACCAGGGCTTGTCCCAAGACGGTTTGGTGGGCCAAGCTGTTAGCCTGCCTATAACACTTACTCGTCCCGGCGCTACGCCACCCCGCATGCGGGAAGGGAGTACAGCGTGTCGGTCGTGGCGTCGACGACCTCCAGGATGCCGCTCGCAGTGACCGCGAGCCCCTGCGGCGCAGGCAGGCTCACCGCGATCGCAACCGAGGCCCCCGACCGCGGATCGACGGCGACCACATCGTGTCGATCCAATTCGGTGACGTACAGCAGACCGGCATAGGCGACCACCTCGTCGAGATCGGTGAATCTCCCGATCCTGGTCACGGCTCCGGCCGGGGTCACCATCACCAGCCCGGGCGACGACTCACTGGCGACGAAGATGGCGCCGGACGGGCCCGCGATGGCGGCAACCGGCCGTCCAAGGTGGGCCGCGATCACGCGCGGGCTGGGCGGCCCGACGAGGGATACCTCGAGCAGGGTGCCGTTCGGGCTGTCGGGGATGAGCAGCGTCCGGCTCGTCGGGCCGGCCGATATGCCGTCGATCCCCGCATTCGCGGTGTGATTCGGAAGCACCACCACGTCGTGTCGAGGCGTTGTGAACTGTTCAATCGCGTTCACGTTCTGCTCGGCGACGTAGATGCCCGATGCCGCAATGGCAACACCCTCGGGCCCGCCGGGGACCGTGGCCGTGGTGACCCCGCTTCCGTCCGGGTTCATGCCGATGAGCTGGCCGGCCACACGCGCACTCACCCAGAAGCGGCCCGAGGGGTCGATCGCGATGTCGTCAGGTGACACGGTGAAGTGGTGGACCACGTGGAGCGCTGGTCGTGGCACCGCGGCGGCGCAGTCAGCCAGGGTGGCCATGACGGGAGGTGCCGGCGTCGCCGTCGGGCTCGGGGTCGCGGTCGCTGCGGCGGGGCTGGGAGCACGCGGTGCCGGGGTCCGGGTGACGGCACTCGAGCACGCCGCGAGGGTCACCGCGAGGAGCCCGGCGATGAGCGAGCCGCCACCGATTCGGCGGTCTGGAGAAGGACGGGCGTCAGGTCGCCGTGTCACCAGAACCGGTTGCGCCGTCGTATCGCGGCGCCGCGCTCATTGGGGCGGCTCGTAGTCGATGCCGTCGGGATAGAGGAGGCGAGAGGAGCCGGTCCCGGTGAAGGTCCAGATCACCTGATCGGTGAGCGGATCCACGATCACGATGCGGCTGTGGAAGTCATCGCAGATGGCGATGCGGTTG
>DATLRB010000095.1:0-5724 GCA_035534875.1 Saccharimonadales bacterium (SeqCode) | reverse complement strand
TCGAGTGCTGGATCGAAAGCCGCCTCCCGCACACGCCGCAGACCAAGAGGCCCTTGAGGTAGTGGTGGTGGCGACGCTCGCGCGTGCCGCGCACCGCGCGGGCACCGAGCAACTCCTGCACGCGGTCGAACGTCGCGCGCTCGACGATCGGCTCGTGGCTGCCCTCGTACTCGATCCCGTCCCACTCGACGACACCGACATAGGCGCGATGCGCGAGAAGATGGGCGAGACCCGAGATGGTGAGGGGCCTTTCGGGGTAGCGGCCGTCACGCCCGCGGTTCCTGAGCCCCCGGTGGGCCATCTCCTCTGCCAGGCGCTGGAGGGTCCACTCGCCGGTCGCGTACAACTCGAAGGCTTGCCGGACCACGGGCGCGCGCTCAGGGTCGACGACGCGATGTGGGCGACCTGGCGGCCGCAGATGGGCTCTCTCACGTTGAGGTAGCCGAGCGGGGCCTTGTGGGGGTAGCCGCCTGACTTCGCCTTCTGGCCCATGCCCTTTTTCACCTCTGCCGCGAGGTTGGCCGAGTAGAACTCGGCCATCAGGGCGTGGATGCCCTCGACAAGTCGCCCCGAGGCGGTCTCGTCGAGGTTCTCGGTGACCGAGACGAGTGCCACCCCTCGGCGGCGGAGGAGCGCCCGGATGGCGATGTGGTCCTCCATGTTTCGCGCCAGGCGGTCGACCTTGTGGACGACAACGGCCTCGACGTCGCCTGTCTCTGCCACTCGGGCGAGCATGGCCCGGAGCCGTGGCCGGTCGGCAGAGCGCGCGGACTCGCCCTTGTCGACGTACTCGTCACAGAGCTCCCAGCCCTCGTCGCGGATGCGCCGCACGCAGGCCTCGCGCTGGGCGGCGATCGAGAAGCCATCCTCGGTCAGGTCTTTATCCGCCTGCTCCTTGGTCGAGACCCGCAGGTAGATCACGCAGCGCATGGGCGTCCTCCTTTGCCGCTTGGCAGATGAGACCTCTTCTCGTGCTCGGGAGCAAGGCCCTCGGCGCGGACCTCGAGCGCCAGGGCCACAAGGCCGCGGGCCAGCGGCCGCAGTGCCTCGGGGGAAGGCGTAACGTTTCTGTCACCAGAAGGCGGCATCCCCTCGCTGTCATCGGCAGGGCGGCCAGATCCGCCATGTAGGTGCACCCCTCGCGGATGGTGGAGGTGATCTGTAGGTGCCGGTAGCGCCGACGTCCCGGCGCGGCACCCACGGGTCTCTCCTCGCGGACGGCGGGGAAGAGCCGACCCGGTCCGCTTCGCCGCGTGGGGTCGCAGCAGGTGGTCCCCCGCGGCACCTTGCGGATGGTGGGGGCCAGCCGCAGGGGAGCTGTCCGGTGTTCCCCCGCAGCTGTCCTGGCTGACCGTTCCGACCCGGGTCATCGGCGACCCTCCAGGTCGGCCAGACGAGCGCGGATCGCGGCGATCGACTCTGCGAGCGAAGGGAGGACGTCCGGGCTGTTGGCGGCCGGCACCAGGTGGCCGCCACAGACCGGGCAGCTGTCGCGGTTGTAGCCGTAGGGGTCGTCGCGTTCGTGGCGGGCGATGCCGCAGTCGGCGCAGATCACCAGGTGCCGGGCGTCGTAGTCGGCGGACAGCGCCGCCTCTGAGGCGATGAGGCGCCGGTGCAGGGGAAGCTGGCGCAGGTGCTCGGCAATGGCGGCCTGACGGCGGGCCTCGTAGTCGGTCGCCGCCTCGGCGTTGGCGACGCGGCCGTCCGTGACGCCATCCTTGGTGAAGGTCCACTCCCGCACCAGCTCTCCGGCCGTCACGCATGCCGCGGGCCGGCACAGGCGCGGGTCGTCGGCCGCGATGGCCGCGGCGTTGGCGAGCAAGGTGTGGGCCTGGTTGGTCCACAGCTCCCGGTAGAGCGCCTGCCACCCGCGCACCACCGGCGCAGGCGGGGGTGGCCAACCCGACCGACCGTCGTCGTCCACCCACCAGCGGTAGGTGGCGGTGACGAGGTCCAGGTGGTCCTCGGCCCAGATCCGGCGGGTGTAGGCGTTTGCCCGGTCCTCGAACACGTGGCGCAGCGCCGACCCTGCCTGCTGGTCGCCCAGCGCGGAGGCAAGCGCGTCAGGGTCCTCGGCCAGGACGTTGACACGGACGGCCTGCTGGTAGCGCTCGTGCAGGGCGCGCCGGGCGCGGACGTTCGCCAACAGGCGCCGGTACTTTCGCACCTCGCCGGCCAGGAGCGCCGCCAGCGTGACCGGCGCGTCGGCGGGCGAGGTGCGCCACACGGGCGCGGAGACCGCCGCCTCGGGCGAGCCGACCGAGGCAGCTGCCGCCACCAGCTCCTCCCAGTCGAAGTGGTGGTCGTCGCCGTCGTAGCGCTTCCGGGGAGGAGGGCGGTCCCTCTCGACGTTGGCCAGGAAGCGGGTGACCCGGTCCTCGGAGGTGTTGAGCAGCAGGAGCGCGGGGCAGCCGGGATGGCGATCCCACCAGGCCCGGTCCGAGGCGTAGTCGCGGTGGCGGGCCACCTTGGCCCGCAGCCTGGGCTGGTCCATCGTGGCGAAGTCCACCTCCACGAAGGCGCCGGCCCGGCCGGCCTCACCGTCCACCTCGAGGGAGACCTCGACGTAGGCGTCGGGGCGTAGGTGCTTGGTCCGGCCTAGCGTGGGCTGCCAGTCCTCCCACGCCAGCTCGTCGCGTAGCCACGTCTCGCAGCGCATCCCGATGCTCGGACCCACGTCGAGCAGGGCCACGTAGAGACCGGCGATTGCCGCCGTGTGACGGAGGAACAGCGGGTTGGGCGCCGCCTTGCCCGGCGCCGGCGAGGTCCCCTCGACGAGGTGGGCGCCGCTGCGGGAGAGCCACCAGAAGTACGGCGCCGAGCCCGACGCCGCGTAGGGGCGGATGCGATCCACCAGCCCAGCGGACCGGAGCCGGGACAGCCGGTAGTCGATGGTGCGCTCCGGACACCCGGTCAAGGCGATCAGCTGCGGCGTGGTGAGCACCCGGTGGGCGTTCAGCAGGACGAGCAGCTGGTGGTCGATGGACGACAGGCGAGCGGCTACGCCACGACGTCCGCCGCCCCCGCCGACCGAGGCGGGATGAAGAAAAGCAGCAGCAGGATCATCCCTACAGTCGCCGACACCTGCAGGTGCCATATCTGTGCCCTGACCAGCGTCTTCACGAGGACGGACCTCGCGGCTCGGCTCCTGACCGATTCGCGAGACGCGGGACCGACGGGCAACTGGTCGGGAGCGTGAGGGGGTCTCCGGCGACCCGCCGGAGGGGGGTTCGGGGGTTGGGTGGTCGAACATGGGCTGTGCCCTGGTGCGGCCGGAGGCAAGCGTCGCGAGGACGTATATCGATGACTCGATCTCGGCGCGAAGTCAAGGGGTGTTCGGAAATTGGTGGTCGGTCCTTGGTAGCCCGAGCAGCGATGCCGCCCCGAGGGTGTCCTGACTACCCGCGGGCGCCCTGACATCGACCTCGCCGCATCGGGCTTGACGTGGCGCACCTGGCGTTGTATCCTCCATCGTGGGAGAGTAGGGGGATGATGTGAAGCGCCTTCTGTCCCACGGCATCGCAATTGGGCTAGGGATAGTAAGCGGCCTAGTCGTGGCAGTGGGTCCCCTCGCGAACACCGGGCCAGCTTCCGCAATTACGACAACGTGTCTCAACAGTAACAAGTTCTCCTGTTACGCGCGTGGAACGTTCAACGACGGATCGCAGTGGGGTGGCGGATACGTCCAGGTCCAGGTCGCCACAATCTCAAGTTCGTCCTCGAGCGCTTATCTCAACGAGGAGATGTGGGTCAGCACCAACACAGGGACAAGCGATTGGGCAGAGATCGGATACAGCTACAACCAGCCCTTTTGCTCGGGCAAAGCACTTCACTGGTTCTTCTACTACAAGAATCCATCAACTACACATGGTGCTTGCTTTGGATCAACTCCTTCCGTGGGGACTTACCACACACTTGAGGTTCAGGAGAATACGTCGAACACGTGGTATATCTATCTAGACGGATCCAAAATCACAATCGACACCGGCACCAGTAGTGGATGGAGCCGGACGGTCCGCACCGGATTGGAGTATAGAGACGCGTCTTACGACCACGTAAGTAGCAAGGCGTACTTTTCGTACAACGAGGTGCGAAATAAGACGTGCTGCACGTGGTCCTATTGGAACCAAGGTGGATCACAGGCAACATATCCGAGCCTGGTTTCTTGGACGTGGACGTCGACGAATCCGTGGATTCACGGGTATGACACCTGACTAAAGGTTTGGTCATCCTATGCGAAAGAGTACTAGAACGCTTCTTTCGATTGCGGCATGCTTCGTTACCGCGGGTGCCACGTCTACGGCTATCGCGCTCACTGGTGTGGCGTCAGGTGGGGGGTCGCCACACGCCATATCAAGTTCAGGATCGATTCGTACACCTAAGGCAACGCAGTCGACAGCTAACCCGCCCTTGATCCCAGCGCCAACGCCGCAGGTCCATACAATTCCGGCGACAGAACAGACGCCGTCCGTGTCGGGCCCGTACTTGACAATGTCTCAGGCCGAAGCGGACGCGATGCAGGTTGCGAATCGCATGGGAAGTGGGGCGCAGGTTATCGATGCCAAGCTTGAGAGCGTGGCCACAGCCAGCACGGATGCAGGATTCAGGGTCGCAACCTTCGAGACGTCTACAAGCAGGGAGGTATGGCTCGTCTGGATCATCGGGCCTTACCAAGGCGGCTGCCTTACATCAACATGTCCGGCCCGGAGCAATGTACTCTATAACGTGACGATCGACGCCACTACCGGTACAGTTTATGGCGTAGGTACGTCTAAGAATATGCCCGGCGCGCCCTCTGTGCCTTCGAACGTCGTGCGGGGTCCTGCCACATAGAGCTGAGCAGCGTAACAATCGCGCCGCTCTGGAGTCGGCGACGGGTAGCACCCGAGTTGCAGTTCACCCGAGTTGCAGCTCATAGGAACTTCTACGGCTCCAGAGTACGGAGCCGGTGAGCCAAGTCGCGAGAGTTCGAATACCAGTGTCTACGGCCCACCACATCGTCGTATTCGAACTTCGGCACAGCGAAGAGCAGGTCGAAGGGCTCCTTGTAGGCGGCCTCGGCGACGTGGCCGTCGCGGACGTGCACCTGGTCGAGGACCGCCGCGTTGAAGAGCCTCCTCGTGCGATCGGCTGCCCGCCGGTAGGCGATGCCGCAGCGCGTCGAGAACCGGAGGGCGAGGTCCATCACCTCCTGCCAGTCCTCCAGGCTCGCGTCGAGGGTGGCCCGTGGGGCCTCGATGGCGCGCAGCTCGGCACCGATGCGCTCTTGTTCGTGCCGCAGCAGCTGGACGTCGATGGCGTTCGCGTAGTAGGCGTCCATGAGCTTGAACCGCTCGGCGTCGGCGTGCTCGCGCCGACGAGCGAGCAGTTCCCGTTCGGCGGTCGTGTCCTCCTGGTGGGCCATGACCTCAGAGACGATGGCCGCGCGGAGTCCTTCGGCCCAGGTCTCCGGCACCTCGATGCGGGCGTAGAGGTCCTCGACCTCTGCCTCGAGCTGGTCGGCGGCGACGTAGCGCTCCCGACAGCCGGTGCCGTTCCTCCGGTCCTTCTGGCCCAGGCAGTAGAAGTAGGTGTAGGTGCCCTTCGAGTGCTGGATCGAAAGCCGCCTCCCGCACACGCCGCAGACCAAGAGGCCCTTGAGGTAGTGGTGGTGGCGACGCTCGCGCGTGCCGCGCACCGCGCGGGCACCGAGCAACTCCTGCACGCGGTCGAACGTCGCGCGCT
>DATLRB010000094.1:0-15688 GCA_035534875.1 Saccharimonadales bacterium (SeqCode) | reverse complement strand
TTGGTGACCAGGACGTTCACCATGCCGCTGCGCAGCGCACCCAGGATCGCTTCGCCCTTGTCTCGCTCGCTGCAGATCGCGACGACACATTCGATCGCCTCGAGATCCGCGCGCGCGATCGCCACCACGCGGTCCCCGATTCCGTCGACCACGGCGTGGCCATCCGCATCGAAGAACGAGCCGAGGATGTCGCCGACCGCCCCGCGATCGCGCAGTCTGCGCATCTCAGACACCGAGAAGCAGCCCATCCTCACGACGGCGCTGTCATCCCGAGCGTTACCGACCCCGATCAGCGCAACGTTGGCCCCTCGAGCGCGCTCGAGGACATCGCGCACGTCGTCGTGATTGATGAACGCGTCGCGCACCGCCGGCGTCTCCGCATAAGCGGGGGCATACAGCACCTCGGCGCTCCCCACAAACGCCTCGGCGAGGCGGCGGCAGATCTCATTCGGGTTGACACCGGTATCCACCAGTGGCGACCCTCCGATGGCACTGACGAACGTCGCAGCGCGGTGTGGTGGAGTGCCGATGAAGTCGGGGACAGCGCCGACATTCCTCCCCATGCCCAGCGCAACCACGTCACCGTCGCTGAGCCGGCGCTTGAGGAACCCGGCGGCCGCCCGGGCCACTGACGCGCGCTGGCCTGATTCATTGCTCTGATCGTTGACGAGGAGCACCTGGTCGAGTCCGAACTCCGAGACCAACGCAGCCTCCACCTGCAGGCCGAGGCCGGAGGGCACGTGCACCGTGATCTCGACGATGCCGACGGTTCGGGCGCGATCCAGCAGCCGCCCGACCTTGGGCCGGGAGAGACGAAGGGAGCGAGCCACGGCTTCCTGCGTCATCCCCTCCAGGTAGTACTGCGAGGCGACGCGGGTCATCAATTCGATGTCGCGATCGGCGCCGCGCGCCCGGCCCGTTGCGACCTGTGGTGCCCCACTGCGAGTGCTCATTCAAATCACTCGCTCGTTGCCGCCGTCGACCGGAACCTGCGCTCCTGTGGTCTTCGCGAATGCGGGCCCGCACATGACCGCGCACATCTGAGCGACGTCCTGACTCGTCACCTCCACTCGCAACACGTTATTGGCCCGGTACTCGGCGACACTCAGGCCATACTGGCGCGCGCGCGCGTCGACGATCTCCCGTGACCAGAGCGCGGTGTCGAACACCGCATTGGGATGGATCACGTTGACCCTGATCCCATCCGCACCCCACTCGAGCGCGGCCACGCGCGCCACCTGGGTGAGCGCCGCCTTGGAGGCCGAGTATGCCGCCGCGCCGGGACCGGGGGCAGCGACGTTCTTCGAGCCGATCACCACGACCCTGCCGCCGCGTGGTGCCAGCCGCAGGAGCGGGTGCAGATGACGCAGGAGGAGGACCGACGTTTCAGCATTGACGCTCATGGCCGCACGCCATGCTTGCGCGTCCAGGCCGTCAATGCGCTGACTGGTCGGGAAGATGCCGGCATTGAGGACGGCAATGTCCACACCGCCGAATCGCCTGACACCGGCGTCGATCGCCGCGGTCACCCGTTCGGTATCGGTCACATCGCACTGGACGCCGAGCCAGGCCGGTCCGGGTGCCACGTCTGCAATTCCCGGGTTGAGATCCAGTCCAACGACCGCAGCGCCCTGTTGCAGCAGGAGTTCCGCGCAGGCGCGACCGATACCCGATGCGGCTCCCGTGACCAGAGCGACCTCACCGGTGAAGGGTGGCGGCGTTCCCTTTCCGAGCTTTGCCTGCTCCAGGTCCCAGTACTCGACATCGAAGATGTCCGCAGCCGCCGGCGCACGGTAACCACCCAGGTCGGTTGCATCGAGAATGATGTCGATGGTGTGCCGGTAGATGTCCGCAGCCACGGATGCGTCGGCCGCGGATCGCCCCGCCGAGACCACTCCCATCTGTGGGTCGACGACAACCCGGGGGGCAGCGTCGAGCATCTGCAATCGTGCTGCGGATCTGGACGCGTGCTCCGCGAAGTAGCGCTCGTAGTCGCGCGCATAGGTGGCGACGTCGCGTCCCACCATCGGCAGGCGCTTGGTGCGGATCACGTGGTCGGGAGTCGCAGGACCCTGCCGAGCTATCACCGAGACGTCCGCACGATTGGCAAAGGAAACCGCGTCCGGCGCATCGTCCACCTGCAGAATCATCGGAGCTCCGGCCGCGTCCGAAAGCTCGCGGCGAAGGGCGGCAACTTCCGTCGCTGCGTAGGCGGTTGCGTGCTCGGATGTTCGGCTCCGATGTCCGACCTGCTTGTGGATGTGTGCCTCGGCCAGTGCGACCATATCGACCATCCGCTCATACGACTCACGAGCGCTCTCACCCCAGGTGAAGATGCCGTGGTTCATCAGCAGCATGCCGATCGTCTGCGGGCCGTGCAGCCGGGGGTACAGGTCGGCGCACAGGGAGGCCAGCTTGAATCCCGGCATCACGTAGGGGATGTGCAGGAGACGATCGCCGTAGACCGTGGCAATCAGTTCGGCACCGTGCGTCGAGTTGGTGAGCGTGAGGACCGCGTCCGCGTGGGTGTGGTCGACGTACTTGAACGGGACGATTGCGTGGAGAATCGCCTCCACCGACGGTGACGGCGCAGTCGGGTCGATCGTGCCGAGCCGGAGCTCCCGGGCCATGTCGGTGTCGGAAAGTGCCGTGAGCTTGGCCAGTGCCAGCAGCTGCCGCATCCGAACCGGCGCGAACCCGGCCGGCTCGATGGTTGCCAGGTCCCAGCCACTGCCCTTGACCCAGAGGATGTCCTCTGCCTCACCGAAGATGTTGGTCTCGGTGAGCTTCACCGACGTGTTCCCACCGCCGTGGAGCACCAACCGGGGATCCTGACCGAGGAGGCGCGACGTGTATGCCCGCAACTCCAGCTCGGTCTCACACGCGGCCGCCTCGTCGTCACGCCAGCGACTGGCCACGGTCGGGCGTGCGGTGGTGGTCATCTCATGTCGCTCTGCCCGGGCTCGAGTTGGAGTCGTCTGCGCGAAGCGACGCGTCCCGCGCTGCCTGCTCGACGTCGCGGACCGTGATGACGGCATCCGGGCCGGTGCCCACGACTTTGGTCAGGTCGACGCCACGCTCGGTTGCCAGCCGCCGCGCAGCAGGCAGTGCCGCGACTCTCCCCGGCCCCGTTTCGGGCGAGCGCCGCTCGGTTTCCGCACGCGGGGCGGGTGTAGCAACCGCGTTGTCTGTAACGCCGTCCGCGGCGGCTGTGACGTCGGCGGAGCCCGCGCCCGTGCTGTCGGGCACCACCTCACCCGGAGCGCCGATATATGCCACCGGCGAGCCGGCCCGAACGATGTCTCCGACATCGCGGAGGACTTTGAGCAGCGTCCCGGCGGCTAACGACTCCACTTCAACCTGGGCCTTGTCCGTCTGCACGCTGAACAGGGATTCGCCGAGCGCGACGGCGTCGCCTTCGTGCTTCAACCATTCGACAATCACCAACTCGTCGGTGGTCTGCCCCACGGACGGCATGTCGATCCGGTGTGCCACAGTTCTGGTCAGCCTTCGCAACAACGTCGGATCGCTTCTTTGATCCTCGCCACCGACGGCACAACGGTTTGCTCCATGATCGGAGCGACCGGCAGCGGGACGTCGTAGCTCGCAACCCTTCTGATCGGCGCTTCGAGCGAGAAGAGGCATTCCTCGGCGACCCTGGCTGCAAGCTCGGCACCCCAGCCGCCGGTCAGCGTGTCCTCGTGGGCGATCACTAGGCGTCCCGTCTTCCTGACCGATGCGAAGATCGTTTCCTCGTCGAAGGGGAGCAGCGTCAGCGGATCGATCACCTCGCAGTCGATGCCGTCTCGTGCCAGCTCGTCGGCGGCCGCAAGAGAACGGTAGAGGCTCATGTGCGTTGCCACCACGGTGACCGATGTGCCCTCGCGCTTCACCACCGCCTTGCCGATGGGGAAGCAGTACTCCTCCTTGGGCACGTGAGCCGTCAGATCCATTCCGCCGGCCTGCTCGCGTCCCTTGCTGCCGTAGAGCAGCTTGTGCTCGAAGAAGAGCACGGGATCATCGTCGCGCACCGCGCTCTTCAGCAATCCCTTGGCGTGATATGCGTCGGAGACACAGACGACTTTCAGGCCGGGCACGTGCACGAAGTAGCTCTCCGGGCACTGACCATGTTGCGCCCCCCGATTTGCCGTGCCGACCGGACAGCGCAGGACCATCGGGACGCTCAACTTCCCGTTCGACATGTAGCGCATCTTCGCCGCCTGGTTGACCAGCTCGTCCATGCACTCGAACAGGAAGTCGGCGTACTGCAGGTCCGCGATGGGTCGCATCCCCATCAGGGCAGCCCCGACCGCGGCTCCGGCAAGTGCCTTCTCGCTGATCGGGGTGTCGATGATGCGGTCGTGTCCGAATTCCTCGGTCAGGCCGAGGTACACACCGAACGCACCCCCGAACCCACCGTCAACGCCGATGTCCTCGCCGATGAGAAAGACCTTCTCGTCGTGGCGCATCTCCTCAGCGATCGCTTCCCGCAACGCCTCAGCAATCGTGAGCCGGCGTTCGCCGATGGCCGGCGGCGCGCCAACGGTCACGGCAAGGACCCCGTGCTGATGACGGTCGCGTACGCGTCGGTCAACGCGTCCTCGGCCCGGGGCAGGGATGACTGGCGCGCGAACTCGATCGCGTCGTCGAGCGCCGCCTCGACCTGCGCGTCCATCGCATCGAGGACTCCTTCGTCCAGTGTCTCGGCCAAGCGTTCGCGGAGACGAACGATCGGATCACGCTCCTTCCACTCCGCCTCCTCGTCACGACTGCGATAGCCCCTCACATCGCCGCGACTGTGGCCGGCGAATCGATAGGTCTTGCACTCGAGCAGGACCGGGCCGGCGCCGGCGCGCGCCTCCGCCACAGCGCGTCCGGCCGCTTCGCGCACGGCGAGCACATCCATCCCGTCGACGATCTCCCCGCGCACGCCGTACGCGGCGGCGCGGCTCGCGACATCCGGCACGAGGCTCACCTGGTGGAACGGTGTGGAGGCGCCGTACAGGTTGTTCTCGCAGGCGAACACGATCGGTAGATGCTGGACGGCTGCGAAGTTCAGCCCCTCGTGAAATGCGCCCTCGTTGCTCGCGCCGTCGCCAAAGAAGCACACGGCCACCTGGTCCGTCCGCATCAGCTTGAATGCCAGCCCGAGGCCGGTGACCACAGTGTTGCCCCCCCCGACGATGGCGATCGCCGGGAGCATGCCCACCGACGGGTCGCCGAGATGCATCGAGCCGCCCTTGCCGCCGCAGCAACCGGTCGCCTTGCCGTACAGCTCGGCCATCGCTGCCCGAAGATCGACGCCCTTGGCCAGCGCGTGACCGTGGGGTCGATGGGTGGACGTGATCCAATCCGTCCGTCGAAGGACGTCGCAGACGCCGGCCGCAACCGCCTCCTGGCCTTGTGACTGGTGCAGCGTCCCCGGGAGTTCCCCCTGCAGGTAGAGGAGATAGACGCGCTCTTCGAAGCGGCGGATCAACTGCATCCGGCGATAGAGGTCGAGCTCGTGGGCCGCGTCGATGTCGACCGTGATGCGGGCGGAGCCGGGCTCCGTGACGCTGACGGGAGCGTCAGAGCTCATACGGCACCCACCCTCGACGCACTCACGTCGCGTCCGCTGCTCCCGTACTGCTGTATCAAGGAGCGAACCTTTGCAGTCATCCGCTCCTGTGCGATGGCCGTGACATCGGAGTCCCTGTGGGAGCCGAGCAGCCGGTGGACATCGGGGCGCCGACCGGCAGAGCGGACAGAGGATTCCAGACCATCCCAGAACTCGTGCTTGAGGATGGTGCCGACATTGAACTTCGCGACCCCAAGGGCGATCGCCGGCGCCACCGCGGCCGGCGGGAAGCTGGTGCCGCCGTGGATGACCAGTGGCACGTCGACACGCTGGTGGATCGATCGCAGACGCTCCATGTCGATCGCAGCCTCATGGTCCATAAGGATATGGACATTCCCGACCGAAACCGCCAGACAGTCCACACCGGTCGCCTCCACGAAGCGCGCCGCTTCGTCTGGATCCGTCAGGCTGGCGTGACTGTGATCGATACCTGATGCCGTGGCCTCGGCGGGGCTGCCGAGTTCGCCCTCAACCGCCACGCCCGACTCGTGCGCCACGCGGCAGAGCTCCTTCACCGCGGCGATGGCATCGTCGGTTGGCCACGAATGCGTGTCGATCATCACCGCGTTGAAGCCCGCGTCGATGCCACGCATGGCCTGGTCGAGGGTGTGGGCCTCGTTGAACAGCAGGGCGACATTGACGGAACTTCTCTCCGCGTAGCTGCGTCCGATTGAACCGAGGACCTCGACGCCGTCGCTGTCAAGCCACTCCGCGTCGACCATCATGGCGCCGAAACCGAGAATCACAGGAGCGGACTCCTCCTCCGCCGCGGTGAGCACCGCTTCGAGCGAGCACGCATCCCACGCCTCGAAGTACCCGACGCCGTAAGCATCAGACCGAGCTCTGCCCAGAACTTGCTGCAGTGGGACGAGCGGCATCTACCGGCCGCCACACTCGGGCATGCGAATCTCCCGGATCTCCATCTCAGAAGCGCCAGCCTAGCGGGCGGAGTGAGCAAATATCAAGGTTGTGGGCAAATGCTCACTGGTGGCAAGCCGTATTGGTGGGTGGGCCGCAGCACGCGCTCCTGCTCGGGTAGGGCCATCGCCTGAGCGTACCTTCACGAGCGAAGGAAACCTTCATCCGATTGACAGCTTCCATCCTTACGCTGTGCGCCAGGCTGAGCGGGGGCGCTCCACAAGTTCCGTTCCCGCTCAGTGTCCACTCGCCCCAAGCGGCTCAAGAGGACCCCCGTCGGGTGAAGCGATCATGTGCCCTTCGCAGGGGTTCTCACACGCCAGCCTCCATGGCGGTGGGGGCCGGGCAGTGTCCCGCAAACGGTCAGGAATGTACGGCCCGATCGCGGGGGGATGGTGGGTTTGTCTACCCGGCCCTCGCACTCAGCATAGACCGTCGAGTCGAGCGCTGCCGTGGTCCGCTCCGTCGATCGAAAGCCGTGCGATCATCGCGCGTTCCGCGGGCGACCTTCAGGCGCTACCGCTGGTCAGCTCGTTCCCCAGCTGCAGGATGGGCGTGAGCACGTTCATCAGGCTGAATCGCTTTGACCGGCAGGATACGAGGCGCGGCGCTCTGTTCTGGACCGGGCATTCGCTCTAGGCTGCATGGCCAGATGCTCGTCTACGATTTCGTGCAAGTCGGCCGAGACTTCGGCGAGATCCGGACGCGAGTGCTCGCGAACCCCCGAGCACTGCTCGCCGCCAGTGCGGGAGCAGCCCACCGTGAGGGGGAGCAGACTCTCGTTCGGCTCACGCCATCGAGCAAGCACCCACGTTTCGGCAAGACGGTGGCGGTGGATCTCGGTGTGCCGCACGAACGCGACGATCAATTGGTCGTGTCCATGCACTGGTGGGCCCAAGGGGCGACCCGCCTATACCCGCACCTCGATGCGGACCTCGCGTTCGCCCCGTTCGGCGCCGGTTGTACCCAGATCACCCTGATGGGGAGCTACGACCCACCGCTCGGAGCGGTCGGGAGGCGAGTTGACGTGATGTTGCTCCATCGTGTTGCGGAAGCGAGTATTCGGTCGTTCCTCACGCGCGTCTCGCGCATCCTCGAACTGCCGATGTAGCGCCATCAAGACTGACCGCGCGTCAAGCGGTGGCCCTGCGGCGACGACTCACGGCGGTGGGCGAACGCCTCGCTCGCGCTTGCTGCGATACATCGCATGGTCGGCGGCGCGCAGCAGCGTGTGAACATTGTCGCCGTCGTCGGGATAGGTCGCGACGCCGATGGTTGCGCCAACCGACACAGACTCGCCGTCGAATTCAAGCGACTGGCGTATCCCGCCCTCCAGCTTTCGGGCGATGGCGGATGCTGCGTCCACGGTCATTCCGGCAAGGAGCACGGTGAATTCATCGCCACCTTGGCGCGCCACCGTGTCCGACTCGCGCACTGATTTCATGAGCCGTGCGGCGACCTGCTGTAACACGATATCGCCGCCATCGTGTCCGAGGCTGTCGTTGATCGCCTTGAACCCGTCGAGGTCGATCATCAAGATCGCAAACGTTCCGGCGTTGCGTTTCGATACCAGCACAGCCTGGTTGATGCGGTCGTACAGCAGAACGCGATTCGGCAGCCCCGTCAGCGGGTCGTGGAGAGCTTGATGCAAGAGCGCGTCTCGCTCGGTCGCGAGCTCCATGGTGACCTGTGCCATGCGACTGTCGAATGCGCGAGCCACCTGGATGAGGCTCGCGTCGCAACTGATCCGGACGGCGCGTAAGGCCTCCCTGAGAACCTCGCGGGGCGTGTCGAGCCGTGCCGCCTCTTCACGCAGGATTTCACCAATGGTATCTCGCCAAATCAAGTAGGCACGCGTGATGTTCACCGTCGATTGCTGGGACGAAGCGGCCAGATCACCGCGGTCGGCGATGTACAGCATCTCCTCCGCCGAGACTGGAACGCCGTAGGCGATCCAGCGCGCGGTCATGACGGTGGCGAGCCAGTTGACGCCGCGCGACCGCTCGGTGTATTTCGGATCAGGCGGGCGACCCGCCCAGCGATGGGCCGCCGCGCGGGAGTAGCAGACATCGCAGCACTCCTCCGCGCGGAGGCCCAGGGCGAAGCCTAAGAGCCGACTCGGGTTCGAATCTTCGTGAGCCGTCCCGCCGGTGGCCGGCCCACCAGAGGACCGGTCAGCCTGCTCCATCGGTCGCATTGCCGCGTCATCCTACGGCGCTGAGCGGTGTGGCGACCCAGGGGTCACCCGGGTGTACTGCTGCGCGGCCTCAGTCGGGAAACGGGCCTGGCGCACCGAGGTAGTAGCCTTGCCCGTATTCGACCCCCAGTTTCACCAGGGTCGACAGTTCCTCGGCGGTCTCCACGCCCTCGGCGATCACATGGGCCCCGATCTGCGCGGCGAACCCGACCAACGCCGCAGTCAGCGCTTGCTTGACCGAGTCACCTTCAACGCCTCGTGTCAGCGAAAGGTCGAGTTTCATGAACTCGGGGAGCAACTTGACAATGTGCATGAAGCTTGCGAAGCCCGTGCCCAGATCATCGATCGCCAACCGGACTCCGCTGCTGCGCAACTGGTCGATCGCGCGCTTCAACGCGTCGTAGTCCCCGACAGCCGAATGCTCCGTGACCTCCACCACCAGCGATTCGCCGTCCAGGTTGCCGACGAGGTTGGCGAAGTCCTGACTCCGCAACGTTGCCGGCGATACGTTGACCGAGAGATACATGTCGGAGGGCATGAGATGCCGGTTCTGGACCGCCGAGCGGATCGCATGCATTTCGAGTTGGAGCCCGCATCCGGCCGCCTCTGCTTCGGCAAACCACTGATCTGGTGGTCGGAGTGGCTCGAGCTGGAAGCGGGAGAGCGCCTCGCAGCCCCGCGCCTTACCGGTGCGAAGGTCCACGATCGGCTGATACACGGGAACGAGGCGGTGAGCGTGAAACGCCGTCTGGACCCGAGCAAACCGGGCTCGAAGGAACTCCAGATCCTGCTCTTCGGCGACTGCGCGACTCTCCTGAAGGGCGAGCTTGGACTCGTACGCACGAAGTCGGCGCGCAAAGGTGACGTCGAGCGGTCCTCCGCGATCGGTTCGGCGCGCGCGCTTCGGTATGACCACCGGGCCGTGGCTGCCGCCACGCGCAGTCAACACCTGCATACGTTTGACGTCCTTCGGTTTGCGCTGCGGGCGCGTCGCCCCATCAACCCGAATCCTGCGACGTGGCCAGGCCGGCGCCCGTGGATATCGGCTCCCTCGTTACGACCGCGAACCTCGTATCACAACATCACCACATTCAGCTGGTGCTTATGACGCAACCGGGTGTCTCCTTGGCAGTTTGACGCCATGACGCTCGGATGGCACAGTCGCCAGATGCCAGTTGAACGCGCTCGGCTCCGGTCCCTCATCGCCCGGGAGCGGGCATCGTACGCCGTGGCCCATCCCAGGTCCTCCGATCTATTCCGGGCCGCCGACCATCTGTTCGGCCGCGTCCCGATGACGTGGATGGCCAAGTGGAGTGGCGGGTTCCCGCTCTACCTCGAGCGCGCTCTTGGCAATCGCATCGTGGATGTCGATGGGCGTGAGTACGTCGACTTCGCGCTGGGGGACACGGGCGCGATGGCTGGACACAGCCCGAAGCCGGTGGTCGATGCCGTCGCAGAGCGTCTCGAGCAGCTCGGTGGCGCCACCACGATGCTTCCGACCGCCGACGCTGAATGGGTCGGTGCCGAGCTCAGCCGGCGCTTCGGAGTGCCCCTGTGGTCGTTCACGCTGACGGCAACCGACGCCAACCGCTGGGCGATCCGGCTTGCTCGGCTCGCCACAGGACGGCCGAAGATCCTCACGTTCGCCTACTGCTACCACGGCTCGGTGGATGAGGCCTTCGCAGTTGTTGGACCCGGCGGAGCGGCCGTGTCGAGGGCGGGCAACGCCGGGGCCCCGGTTCCCGTGCGCATGACCACGCGGGTGGCGGAGTTCAACGACCTTGGCAGCGTGGAAGCGCAGCTCGCTCATGGCGACGTGGCCGCGATCCTGACAGAACCGGCCCTGACAAACATCGGAATCGTGCTCCCCGAGCCGGGGTTCATGGAGGGCCTGCACGAGCTGGCCGGACGATTTGGCACGCTGCTCGTCATCGACGAGACGCACACCTTCTCAGCCGGGCCAGGGGGCGCCACGCAGCTGTGGGGGCTGCGTCCGGACATCCTTGTGATCGGCAAGAGCATCGGTGGCGGAATCCCAAGTGGTGCCTATGGCATCAGCCGGGACGTCGCTCACATGATCGAGGAGCACCCCGAGGCCGACCTCATCGATGTCGGTGGCGTCGGCGGGACTCTGGCCGGTAACGCCCTCTCCGTGGCCGCGACGCGGGCCACGCTCGAGCACGTGCTGACCGAAGAGGCGTTCACCCACATGGTCGACGTTGCCACCGTGTTCACGCGAGGGGCGCAGGACGCCGTCGACCGCGCCGGGGTGCCGTGGTCGGTCAGTCAGTTGGGTGCTCGGTCGGAGTACCGCTTCGCGTCCCCCGCCCCGCGCGACGGCAGTTCGTCGGCGGCTGCCGGCGACGAGGACCTCGACGAGTACTTCCACCTCTCCCTGGTCAATCGCGGCGTCCTGATCACCCCATTCCACAACATGGCGCTGATGTGCCCGGTCACCAGTCGGGACGACGCGCAGCTGCACACCCGGCTCTTCGCGGATGCGCTGGACGAGCTTGTCGGCACCGGCTGATGAACGCTGCGCCATCAACAGATCGCTGACCGTGCTGCCTGGAGGATTCTGTAACCACGCCTGCTTCCGGTGCTGGGCGTCGCTAACCTCTCCTGAGGGGCACTCATCATGAGCGCCGGGCGGCCGCGGTCGCCGCTTTGTGGATGGTCAATTCGACCCCTTGGCTTTCCGCGTGACGCCCGCTACCGGCAACGATGCCGGCAAGTGACGGCTCGTCGCTGCGGAGGACGATCAACTCGCGAGGGTGCAGGACCTCCCAGAGTTGTGCGGCGGCCTTCGACCGATCCTGCCGTGGCGTGTAGACAAGGTGGCGCGGCTTGTGGTGGGCACGAGTCAATCGCTGGACCACACGGAACGCCTCGTGGGCGCGCTCATCCGCGAGGTAGGGATCGAGGATCTCCATGATCCGTGTCCCAGGACCGTGCGCCGCCTCGGTGCCGACGAAGGCGAAACCAAGCGGACCCCCGGCGGCTTCGGCGATCCCCGCCTCGATCAGCGCCTCGAGATCTGGACCCTCCCCGTTCAACAGCACCATGACCGGCTCATGCGACTGCCAGCCCGCTCGATGCAGATTGGCAAGCTGGTCCAGACGCTGGATGACCGGGACAACTCCGGGCCGGCCGCCGCGCCGACGCGCCCAGTGGGTGATCGCTGCCACGGCCACCCCGGCAATGGTGATGGATCCGCCGAAGAGCGTGGCCAGGGGCTTCGCGAAGAGATTGGTCACCCACGCAGTCACCACGAGTACTGACGTCACCACGCCGAGGATGAACATGAACCGTGAGGGTCCCGCCGGCTCGGCGTCGGCGACGTACCGCCGGCCCTGCAACGCGCGGCGCTCTCGCCAGCGCACTATGTCGAGACACACGGAGGTGACGCTGAAGGCGCCGAGGAGGCCGAACGCATACATGTCGCCGAGCAGGCCAACATTGCCTGCGCTGATGACGACGACAGCGACGGGGATGGCGATGGCGGCAAGGACGGACCAGTGGGGGGTGTTTCGCCACCGGTTGCGATGCTGCAACACCTCGGGGAGAAAGCGAAGTTTCGAGAGAGCCAGAAACACGTGGTAGCAGCCGATGATCGCGGTGTTGCTGGCGAAGATGAGGAGCAGCCCCGCGCTTGCGGCAACCTCGGTCTGGAGCAGCGGCCCGGCGGCGTAGCCACCGAGTGCGGAGATGAACTGATTCGGGTTGGTGTGGCCCGCATTGAGCAGCGTCGTTGACCAGAGGGTCAGCAGCGGGCTGGTGATGACGACGGTGAGCACCACGATGACCATGGCACGAGGCGCGACCCGCCGCTGCGGTCGCTTCATGGCCGGGGCGAGCTGAGAGATGCTCTCGAGTCCCGAGAAGGCTAGGAATGCGCCGGCGTAGCCGGTCAGCAGTGCGATGCCGCCAAGTTTCGGACCGGAAAGAGTCTTTGGCACCGCCGCTAGGGCGCTGCCGAGACCGGCGTGGGCAAGTACCGCGATCACCACCGCCAGCTGGCTGGCCAGGGCGACAACGGCGATCACCGCAGTGACCTTGGCGTCGGCGTTGATACCCACGAGGTTGAGCGCCGCCAGCAGAATCAGAGCGGCGACGGTGAGCAGCGTCACGGCTCCTATCAGACCTGGAGCGAAGACGCTGAGGTAGATCAGCCCAGACAACGCGCTCAGCGCCGAGGTGAGGAAGTAATCGACGAGGATGAACAGCCCGCCGACCAGCCCCGCCCAGGGGTGGATCGCCTGCGCTCCGACGGTCACCACCCCGCCACCTTCAGGGTACCGGACGGCAACCTCCGCATATTTGATGGTCAACAAGACGAACACAATCAGGGTGAGGGCGACAAACAACGCAGCGTGGACACCGACCTGGCTGAAGAGGATGCCGGGCGTGTAGTAAACCGATGTACCTATGTCCGCGAAGACGACGGCCCAGCAGAGCAGCGGACCGAGGCCACCGATGGCGTTGCGAGTGGTACGTCGGCTGGAATCGCGGCTCCTCGACCGTCCAGCGGGAGTTGAAGACACGCCAGAGAGGATAAGGCGCGTGCGCTCGGCGCGATCTCATCCTGCCGCAGAAAGGGACGCGGCACGCCTCGCCTCACCCAGTTCACTGAATTGCGGGTCCGGGGTCCAACAATCGTCATCGAACACCTAGCCCGCACGAAGCGAACCCAAACTTTGCGCACAGTTAGTACACCCCACAATCCAACCGGAGTGGTGATTGCCCGTAATCAGGCAGAAGCCGGGCCCGTGCGTTCGATTCACAATCAACCCCAACGTCATCTCTCGAGTCGCTCTGCTAACCCTTGGTTAGCACCTCACGGTGGTTAACAGCTGATGATCAGTCACTCACCAGCGAGAGTGCGATCGAGGCTGTTTTGCGGCGTACGGCCGGCGCCGCACTCGGGGTCTGAGGTCCGACTCATGCGGGCCCTAGGAAGGGCTAGAATCCGCGCCGTGCCCTTCGGGAAGCTGGGTGTGTCGTAGCGGATAGCTGGGAGATCTCCGCCCAGCGACATGGGGAAGCAATGATCGGTACAAGAATGATCCGGGTCGTGCTGGCAGCAGGGCTGCTTGCCGGGGTTGGCGCCGCCCAAAACCTCGGCGTGGCCGCAGCCAGCACGGGCGACCACGATATACGGGCGATCTACGTGTCGCCTCTGGGATCCCCGACCAATTCGGGGACTTCATGCGCGCACGCTCGCTACACGACGATTCAGTCAGCAGTGACGGCCGCCCCGAAGTGGGCCACCGTGGTCGTGTGCAAGGGCACGTATACGGAGGACGTCGTCGTGTCCTCGCCGCTCACCCTCGAGGGCCGCAACGCGACGATCAAGGGAACCGCGACGACAGCGTTCATGTGCGACCAGCTGGGTCCCATGGGCCCGGGCACAGCTCCCTGCCTCGCCGGCGTGACCATCAGGAGCTCCCACGTCTCAATTGAGGGCTTCACCGTCACTGGCGCAATTGGCGAGGGAATCCTTGCCACCGGCACGCTCACTGGCGGCTCGATCACTGACGTGAGCATCAAGGACAACTGGGTCGCCGGGAACAACCTCGGCGGGATTCCCCCTTCGCCGACCTCGCCATATCCGCAGTGTGCGGCCAGCGGGCAGATCCCCGGTGACTGCGGTGAGGGCATCCATCTCATGGGGGTGGCTGGTTCCGTGGTAGCCGATAACCACGTCAGCGGCAACGAGGGTGGCGTCCTCCTCACGGACGAGTTTGGGCCGACGCACGGCAACCTCGTCGAAGACAACACGATCACAGGGAACCCCTTCGACTGCGGCGTGACCGTCCCTGGGCATAATCCGTTTGCGCTCGACGCGAGCGGCAAGCCGCAGCCCTTGGTCGCCGGCGTGTACAGCAACGTTATCCGTGGCAATCGCATCACAGATAACGGGTTGCTGGGCGAGGGTGCGGGTGTGCTGTTCGCCAACGCAGGCCCGGGAACCGCCTCCTACAACAACCTCGTCGAAGACAACTACATCGCCGGCAATGAGTTGTCGGGCGTGACCATGCACGCGCACACGCTGCCCCCTGGAATGTTCGAGGATCTCAACGGCAACCGCATCATCGATAACGTGATCGGCCGCAACAACGTCGGCAGCCCAGTGGTCCCCGGAGATCCACTCGATGGACCGCCCGCGCAGGACTTCGTGACCACCGGCATTCTGGTCTTCTCAGGGACGGTGCCGGTGCACGTGACGATCAGTGGCAACCGGATTTCCGACGATCAGTACGGCGTTTGGCTGGGGATCAACAGCAACGTGACAGTGTCGCGGAACGACAACTCATTTCATCACGTCGCCACGCACTTCTTCACCTTTAGCTGAGCACTTCATCAGCAAGTAGAGATGTCGGCCCTCGTCGGGCGTCCGACGAGGGTCAGACGCCGCCAGCTGAAGGTTCAGCCGGCGGCGTCTTGCTACCCAGAGTCAGTCATCGGGCGTCGGACCGCCCGACCATCGAGCTACTAAGCGAACGATGCGCCGGAGTCGACCAGCAGCACGTGACGTTGGAGATCGCCTTGCCTGCGACGTTCACACTCTCGCTCCCAGACGGGGCGTAGTAGCCGCTCGCAGCAGACCACCCATTGTCGCCGAGCCAGACGCCGTAGCTCGCCAAGGCGCCGGCGACGCGAGGTTGATTGTGTTCTTGGTCACGGCAACCGCCTGATTCGCCGCGGCCACCGAGTTGAGGGTCGCCCCGTTGTTGTCGCTGCGCCCCGGAGCGGCGCCGTTGGTCCCAAGAGAAACGCAGGTCCACGCCTGCCCTTGTGCCTGGGCGAGCCGAAGTGCTGGATTGGTGACTTTGGACCCTAGCTGCCGGCCGATGTCACACCGGAAGATGGTCACGCCACCCGCGCTAGGATGGGCGGTCGGGGAGCCTCCCGGAAGCTCGCGTCGCAGCACCCAGAGTTGTGAAAAAGTA
>DATLRB010000093.1:0-5471 GCA_035534875.1 Saccharimonadales bacterium (SeqCode) | reverse complement strand
TGGGACAACGCGGCACGGATCCGGTCAGAGGCGGCCTTCGCAGCGCTCTGCGGGGTTGCGCCGATTCCAGCGTCATCGGGAAAGACTTCTCGGCACCGCCTCTGTCGTGGCGGTGACCGAAGCGCCAACCGCGCTCTCTGGCGCATCGTCCTGACACGTCTACGCACCGATGATCGAACTCGCGAATATCTGGTGCGACGCCGCGCCGAGGGCAAGTCACAGCGCGAGGTTGTCCGCTGCCGCAAACGCTACGTCGCCCGCGAGTCTTCCATGTCCTGCAACGCCTCACACCCATCATTCCGTCGCTTGACACAACATAGGAGCATCTGTGACGGGCACCCTAGTCCCACCTCGCCCGGGGGTGGGGGCGAGATTGAGGATGTTGGGTGGCGGCGGTGGTAGTCCGCCTGCATCAATCTGGCAACGAGGTGGGCTCCTCTCGGTGGTAAGCGCCCGCGTAGGTTCGATGCTCGCTCCAGTGCGCGAATGCACCGCTCGACCTTGCGCATGAGTCGCCGGGCCGTGACGCGACACCCAAGCCTGCAAGGACGGACGTCACGATCAAGCCAAGCAACCACCACAGCGACCGAAGCCGCGGCCATACGGCACCGCCTCGGCCACCCCACGAGCGCAGTGCAGCAGCCTTGACGCGATCGAGCGCGTCGCGCGGGTGGGCTCATACTCACTCAAGATCCCATACTGGAGCTGGGTGAGCTCGATGGGCCGCGACGCGATCTTCGGGATCGATGCCACGTTCGAGCGGTCGGCCGAGGGCTGGGTCTCGCTGGTGCATCCGGCTGACCGCGCCGCGTTGGTCGCGCGGTTGGCAACCCAGGTTCTGGCTTCGCGAGCCTGCGCCACGTGGTCGCACTCGTGCGGCGGCCCTTCAAGCTCGACGGCGGCCTCGTGCGCCGCGCGGACCGCGATGTGACCCGCCAGGCAACGATCGCAGGCACGCGCCACCTCGCCAACCGGGTCGGCCTCGAGGGGGGGGTCGAGGGGATCGAGGGTCCCACCGAGCTTGCGATGCACCCGCCGCTCACGGCCCGCGAGGAGTTGCTGTACCGCGCCGCCGACCGCCGAACGCTGAGGGTCGCGACCAGGATCGCAGGGGCCACCGCAGTCGGATTCAGCCTGGTCAATGGCTTGAGCCTGGCCGTTCAGTTCCCCGAACGGCGGGCCGCGGTGTTGGCGTTCAGTGCGACCCAAGCCGCGATCGCCATCAGTGCGATCGTCGTCACCCGTCGGCACTGGCGGCTGCCGCCTATCGCGATCGCATTCGCGCTCGCGCTTTCGGCCATTGGCACCGTGCTCAGCATGCTCGTATTCGTACCGGAGAGCCGGGTCATGTCGTCGATGCTGCTCGCGATGTTCCCACCGGCGATGGCGCTGTTCCTCCCCTGGAGCGTGAGGGCCCACGCGCTCTGGCTGCTGGCCTTTGCCTTGGTGCCTCTGGCCTTCTCCACCACCGCCCTCGGCGCCGCTGGCCCCGCCGCATCGATCGGCGTCTGGGCCATCTTCGCGATCTCGGGCGTCATCAGTCTGATCGGCTGCGCCAGTGCCTCGGGCCGGCGGCAGAGAGCCTTCGCGCTCCAGATGCGGGCGCGCCGCGCGCACGTTCAGGCCGTCACTCGCGAGGCCGAGCTCAAGCGTCTCAATGGCGAACTGGCCGAGGCGACGCGTACCGATCCCCTGACCGGCCTTGGCAACCGGCTCCGGCTGGAGGCGGAGATCGCTGACGCGGCAGCCCACTCGGCTCGCTACGACAAGGACAGCACCATCGTGATGTTCGACCTCGATCGCTTCAAGGACTACAACGACGCGCTCGGCCACGTCGCCGGTGACGCCGCCCTCCGGTCGGTCGCGGCCGCCATGGCCGCGAACGTGCGCGTGGTCGACATTGTCTGCCGCTTCGGCGGCGAGGAGTTCGTGGTCCTCATGCCCGAGCAGTCCCTCGAGGGCGGCGCACGGGTCGCCGAGCGGATTCGATGTGCAATCGAGGCGCTCCAGTTCCACTATCCGACGTCGAACGGCCCGCAGGTCCTGACCATCAGCGCCGGCGTCGCCCTGCTCGGACGTGGCGCGGCCCACGATGAAGACGAGATCCTGCGTACGGTGGACGCAGCGCTGTACCGCGCGAAGCGGGCCGGCCGCAACAGGGTCGAGGGCATGCCGCGCTCCGCTGACCGGACGATCATCGGGGAGCAGCTCGAGGCACCTCCGTAGCCTGTGGCGAGCCCCACCAGATGCGTCGTGGAACCCTGCTCGGCCACCTCGAGCGCTGGCCGGGTCGAGAGGAACTCCCCGCAGCCGTGGCCGAGTCGCTCGAAAGTCTCGACAGATGTGTCTCCGTCGCCGCGTGTCGGAGCGGGCGAGCCTAACCCCTGGACCCCGCCGCCCGCGGGTGTGATACTCGGACTGACCTGGCATTTTCCCCTCGTCGCCCGGGTCCTGAGGGACACTCCCGGCGGGCCGAAGAGGCATGGGGTGATCCGAAGCACGGTTAGGGCACCGCAACGGATCCCACCGGGTCGGGTCTTGCGTCGCGATCGCACCAATCGCTCTAGTAACGAACCAATGACTGCCTCGACGCGCTTGGTCAGGACGTCGTACGGCACGACCTCGACGCGGTGCAAAGACTTGTGTGTTTCTGCAAGCATCCGTCGAGAGTGAAGCTGGCGTCGGTCCGCTCTGCTGCTGATGATGAGCCGCGGGTCACGAGGAGCCGAGAGCCCGAGTAGGTCCTCGTGCGCCTCTGCGTGCCTCATCAGGCGGTCGCGACAGACGTGGACTTGGGGCAAGCGCTTGCGCAAGGTTGCTGCTGAACGCGTACGCGTTGGGAGGAGAGACGCAACACGGTTGCCCACGCCCCGCGGAGTGACCGTGAGGATCGGGTCGTGTGGTTCCTGAGGTTCCAAGACGTCTTGGAATCCGTCGACCGCTCAAGAATGAAATCGCGCGTCCCCTCCCAAGCGCCGTTGCTGGGGCACCAGCTTGACGTCGTCAGGACCGAGTAGCCACAAGTTCTAGAACGCCACGCCCGGACCCTCGGCGCGCTGTAGCCGGCGAATGGCGGGCAGCCCGCCGACGGGTGGCGCGCAACCGTCCTTGTCGATCCGTTGGTCAGCTCTGTAAGTCCCTCGTCTCCACAGTGGCGCGCAGCCCACAGTCCCGGTGAGCGGCCGGGTGGCCACCGGCATGCCCACGTCGGCCAGCATCGCCAGATCTATCTCGGCACTGCGCCCGAGCGTGGTGAGGTAGTTGCCGACGATCAGCCCGTTCGCGCCCGCGAGCATTCCATACGCCTGGAGGTCACGGAGCACCACCTCGCGCCCGCCCGCATAGCGAATCACCGCCGCCGGGTTGACGCAGCGGAACACGGCGACGCAGCGGAGCGCCTCGAGCGGTCGGAGCAACTCAGCACCGGCGAGCGGGGTGCCCGGCCGCGGGTTGAGGAAGTTGCAAGGGATCTCCCGCGTGCCCAGGTCACGGAGGGCGAAAGCGAGGTCGAGCCGGTCGTCCCAGGTCTCGCCCATCCCGAAGATGCCCCCGCTGCACAGCTCCATTCCGGCGGCGATGACTCGCCGGCAGGTCTCGACGCGGTCGTCGAACGTGTGGGTCGTGCAGATGCGCGGAAAGAACCGCGGGCCGGCCTCGAGGTTGTGGTTGTAGCGATGCACACCCGCGGTGGCGAGCCGTTCCGCCTGCCCCTCCTTGAGAATCCCGAGCGACGCCGCGACCTCGATGTCCACCTCGGCGCGAATCGCTAGGGTCGCCTCGATCACCGAACGCAGCATCCGTTCGTCGGGTCCGCGCACGGCGACGACGATGCAGAACTCGGTGCCACCAAGGGCCCGAGTGCGGCGTGCCAGTTCGACGAGTGCGTGCGTATCGAGCATCGGTGCCCGCTGGACGTCTGTCGTGTACCGCGCGGACTGAGAGCAGAAGACGCAATCCTCAGGACAGCCACCCGTCTTGGCGCTGATGATCGATTCGATCTCGACCGCCTCGCCCATCCACGCGACCCGCACGCTGTGCGCCAGGGCGAGCAACTCGGGAAGCCGGTCCGACTCCAGGGCGACGAGCCGCTCAGCGAGTGGCCGGTCGATGAGCGCCCCTGATCGATCAGCCGCGCAGCCGCTTCGCAGCGCGCGTCGTCGGTGATGAGCATGGACCGCAGGATGGCGAGCGAGCAGCGACAGCCCATGCGGCCGTCTGGTTGCTGACCCTCGGTGGGAGCGCCGAGCCCGGCTCGGTGGGATGACCTGGAGTCTGCTCGAGGAGAATTGGATGAGGTAACCGGATCGGCTTCACGACCGGTCGACAGACCTGTCACGGTATGGAGACGGGGCGTTTTCGCTCGGAACGGGACCGGAAAATGTCTCGATGTCGAACTCTCCTTGGCCGGTCCTCGACGCATTGCAGGTGAGTTGGCGCACTGAGTGCATATGAGCGATCTTCTCAAGTCCCGATCGAGCACTGTGGCAGCGGTCGATGAGTCGGGTCTCGAGACGGGCCTTGTGCGTCGCACCCCGTTGGGAGGCAGGACTTCGGCTCCCGTGCTCGATGGTGAAGCGGTCGCGCGGCTGCGGGCGTGGGGCCCCGACGAGTTCCACGGGCTGATCCGGACGTTTCTGGACGAAGCGACCCTGCGCATCGAGGGCCTCCGTGCGGCTCGGGAAAAGGGTGACGCTCGATCCCTCGCCCGGCTGGCACATAGCCTCAAGGGGAGTAGCGCCAATTTCGGCGCGCCGGTGCTTGGTGCGCTCTGCGCTGAGATCGAAGCAGCCGTTGCCACCGAGGCCAGGATTGAAATTCCGGGCTTGGTCGATGAGGTAATCACCGAATTTGATCGGGTCCGCGTGGCCCTCAGCCGGGAGTTGTTGTGAGCAGCCTGCTCGTGGTGGCCAAATGGGCCGAGTCGATCAGCTTTGCGGTGCTCGGCGCCGTGGCCCTCGCACAGTGGCAGCATCGACGCGACCGGAAGAAGCTCTATCTCGCGCTGGCTGTCGGACTGCTTGCCCTCGTGTCGCTTGCGGGCAACGTCGAAGCGCTGGGCAGCGTTGCAGCACTCCTCGCCGGGTCGTCGCTGCTCCGCATGGTCACGGACGCTGTGTTGCTGATGGGGTTTTTCCTGTCTGGATATGCGCTCTTGCTCTTTCGGGCCGCGATCGTCCCATTCGGGGAGTGGGGACGCCGCGCGATGCGCTCGGGGCTCGTCCTGGGCGTTGCCGCGGCGTTGGTGCCATTGCCGGTATCGGGACATCATCTCGACGTTCTCCAGGTTGCGGCCGTCCTGTACATCGTGGCCTTCTGGTGTGCCGCAGTCGCTGAGCCAGCCGTCAGGTTCTGGTTGCGGTCCCGCGACCTGCCGGCGGTGCAGCGGGCGCGCCTGCGCGCGTTATCCGCAGGCTATGGGCTGATCGTCGCCATCCTCGTGGTGTCGGTCGGCGTCGGTCCGTTCGCGACCA
>DATLRB010000092.1:0-17046 GCA_035534875.1 Saccharimonadales bacterium (SeqCode) | reverse complement strand
GGCCACTAGACGGTCATCGGCACCGGTGCGAACGGGGTGACGCAGGGGCGTCCCGGTGCGTGCTGATAGGTGAGCCGGTCGGGTCCGGCACTCACGGTCGACGCCGAGACCGTCCCATAGACATCGCCGTGAATGCATGCGGCATCGACGGGTGAGTCAGTCGCCGAGGTGTGATCGGCGAGCAGGGCGCGCAAGCCCAACATGGTCGCGCTCGCGTCGCCCGCCGCAGCCGCGAGCGCGCGGCGCATCCCGGCGAGCAGCAGTGCAACCTTGAGGCTGCGGTCGTCGTCGACATCTCGTGTGGTCAGCACATGCGGACCGGGAGCCAGGTCAACCAAACGCACCGGGCCCGAATCGTCGACATGAGCGACGAGTGCTCGATCCGCGCTCAGCCAGAGCACGTTGACCGGGTTGTATCGGCCAGGTCCAAGGCCGGCAAGGCGTGCCGGGACGTCCGCAGGATCGGTGGTGAGGAGCATCACCGGGATCTCGCCACGGGATCGGCGCGAAGGATCCGGCGAAAGCGGGGGCCCCTCACCGGGATGCCGGTTGGTGACCGCGCAGATCGTGCCGTCCGCGGCGACCGCGAGCCAGGTCCCTCCGGCAACCAGGTCGCGACCCCCGACGATCAGCGGACGCCTCCGAAGGACGCCGGGAGGTGCGCTCGGCCGGGCGATCAGTTCATCGCGATTTGCCGCCAGCACCACGGGGGTCGCGGGGTGGGATCTCCACGCCAGCAGAATCGTGCACACCGGCTGAATCGTAGGTGGACGCCCAACGCCGGTGTGAACTCTGTGAACAGGGCCTCGCGGCGCCGTGACGACCCGCCGACTTCCATCTCGGCAGGGAGGTATTAAGACCAAAGTTGTAAGCACGTCAATGAGCGCAAACGTAGTCCCCAAGCTGACACCCCGACGGCGGCCGAGAGGTCGCGCGGCAGTGGCCCTGCTTCCTGGCGTCTTCGCGCTCCTGCTCGCCGGGGCCTCCGGGGTGGCGGCCGCGGCTCCGAGCCCCAGTCCCTCGCCGACCGCCACGCCGACAACGTCACCCACACCGACGCCGAGGGTCTGCCGCCACGGCACGCGGCCGGACGGCTCGTGCTGCCCCAAGTGGAACCCATGTACCACAACGCCGTCCCCAACGGCCACGCCCACTGCGACGCCTCCTCCGGCTCCGAGCCCGACGGGCGGCGGCAAGGGCGCCGCGGGCGGTGTCGGTTCGACGCCCACGCCCACGCTCACGGCCGCCCCAGCCCCGACCAAGGCGCCGGCCCCGACCCCCAAGCCGGTGGCATCCTCGGGAGGATCGAGCACTGGTCACTCCGGGGGCGCGGGCGCAGCTGGTGCCACGGAGGCCATTCGTGCCCAGGCGCCGGTTGACCCGACCCCGTTCGCGCCGCTCACCAGCGCGGTCAGAGTGGTGACCTCGGGTCAGGGCCTCGACGCCGCCCGGATCCCACCTGTCGAAGCACTCACGCCGCTCAGCGGGCTGGAGTTCGGCAATGGCCTGAACCTCGGACCGATCCTCCTTCTCATCGACCTGATCGGGATCGGCATGCTGGTCTACCTGGTTCGCACCCGGTGGCTGGCCCACGAGGGCTGACCGACCGCGACGGGTCCCGCTCCCTCACCGATCCCGACGAGCCCGTGCTCGATGGCGGCTGCGGTGACATCGGCCGCGTGACGGGCAGCCTCGTCGAGTGGCATCCCCAGCGCGAGCGCCGCGGCGAGCGTCGCAGAATGCGTGCACCCGGTGCCGTGGGTCGCGGATCCGTCCACCCACGTGACGGGGATCTCCACGAATCCGGCGCTGTCGAGGAGCAGGTCCGAGCCCTCGCGCCCGCCACCGGTGATCAGCACCGCGGGCGCCCCTCGAGCGACGATCAGTCGCGCAAGTGACTCCCGATCACCATCGCCACCGGCGAGGACTCGAGCCTCGGCGAGGTTCGGCGTCACCACCGTCGCAAGCGGCAGCAGCGACCGGATCAGGAGCTCCACGGCGTCGGGGTCCAGCAGTGGGGCGCCGGTGCTCGCGCGGAGGACCGGGTCGACGACGAGCGGCGTCGGATGACCCCGGAGAAAGTCCGCGACCGCGGCGATGATGTCCGCTGAAAGCAGCGCACCCGTCTTCGCGGCATCGACACCGATGTCGTCGTAGACGGCCTCGAGTTGCGCAGTGATGATCCAGGTCGGCAGCGGATGTGTCGCCAGGATCGCCGTGCTGTTCTGCGCGGTGACCCCCACGAGCGCGGTCATCCCGTGGCAGCCCGCCGCGGCGAACGCCTTGAGGTCCGCCTGAATCCCCGCGCCCCCGCCGGAGTCCGATGTGGCGATCGACAGACAGCGAGGTGTTGTCACGAGCCCATCGTAGATGGACCGCGCCCCTGCCTCAGCCGGCGGCCAGGCGGGCCGGCTCAGGGGCCCTGGCGATCACCGGCGATCGCGCTGCCTCATCGAACACCACAAAGCGATTCTTGCCCTGACGTTTGGCGAGATACATGGCCATGTCCGCCCGGCGCATCAGCTCCTCGGGCTCCGGGACCTCCGCCGCGTCATCGACAACCGCGACGCCGACGCTCGCCCCGACCGTGATCACGGCGTCGCCCAGCGGTATCGGCCGCCGCAGGGTCTCGATGATCCGATCCGCGACCACTGCAGCGTCGCTGAAGTGACGCATCCCATCGAGGAGCATGCCGAACTCGTCCCCGCCGATACGGGCGGCGAGGTCAAGCTTGCGGACCTGCACGCGCAGGCGCGCAGCGACCTCGCTGAGCACCCGGTCACCCACTGCGTGTCCGAAGGTGTCGTTGATCTCCTTGAACCCGTCGAGATCGATGAACATCACCGCGATGGGACGCTGCGAGCTGGGCAGCTGCGAGAGCGACGCCGCCACCGTCTCGATGAAGAGCGACCGGTTCGCGATCTGCGTGAGCGGGTCGTAGAACGCCCTGCGGGCGAGCTCGGCCTTTTCGACCGACATCGCCTTGATCGCCTCGGCGAGCTGGCCGTTCTCGAGAGCGACGCTGATGAGGCCGGCGACGGTGCTGAGCAGGCTCTGCTCGTGTGCGCCGAGCTTGGTGCCGCGGGTGGGATTGAGCAGCAGCAGCATGCCCTGCGGGCCCTCGAGTCCGCGGAGGACGACCACCGTGCCGGCACTTGCGGAGCGTTCCGCGAGGGCCAGCCCGAGCGTCGGGTCCGTCGACACCGACCCGCTGAGGATCGCCGTGGTGCGCAGCTCATTGAGGACCTCCTGCTCGGCGAAGGTCAGGTCTGACGTCGTGGCCTGCGCACGCTCGTCGTCGGCGGCCGACGAGAAGCGCACGGCCGGACCGCGCACCTCCGGGATGACCACGAGCTCCGCGCGCTCGACGCCGAACATCGTCGTGATGCCGTTCAGGAGCTCGCCGGCGCGCTCACCGACCTGACGCGCCGAGTGCAGGATCTCCGTGGTGCGGTACAGGAACTCGTTGCGGTCCGCGCGCCGCTGGCTCTCGCTGGCGGCGATCTGCCCGGCAAGCACGAGGACCATCGGCGGGACGAGCGCGAGGGCGAGCACCGGGCGCGTCGTGAGGATCACGAGCGCCACGATCCCGAGCGACGCGTTGGTCGTCGACGCGATCACCTGGAACAGATAGGCCCGTGCCACCTCGCCGAGGTTGAGGCGGCCCTGCGCGAGCATGGTGCCGGCGTTGAGTGCGATGGGATAGACGAACCAGCCCGAGACGATCATCGCCGCTGCAAACGCGACGATGCTGTGCACCGCGAGCGGATCGCTCGCGACCGGTCCCACCGCGTTGAAGACGAGGACGGCGACCGCGATGTAGACGACGTCGAGCATCGCGTTGGCGAAATCCTTGACCCATCGGATGCGACGCTGTCGAGTCCAGCTGGCGAGCAGCACCCCGATGACGTAGCAGGCGAGCAACTCATGCGGGTCGATGAGGAACAGACCCATCGCAACCGGGATCTCCGTCAGGGAGAGCGTCGATACCTCGCGATGGACGCGCACCTGGACGAACAGCAGGCTCGTCGCGTAGATGCTGGCCAGCTCGACCCACCAGGGAATCGCGCCCATGATCGTGACTCGATGGACGTCGCGCAGTGGCAGCAACCACAGTGCCACACCGATGAGACCGAGGCCGATGGAGAAGACGATGAGTCGCTGGGGACCGTTGAGCCGCCCGATCCGGGCCCGCGCCCGTGCCACGAGGAACGGCGGACGCGCCACCGTCATCTCACTCATGTCACATCACGACGCAGCTGTCCCCTGAACACCGGCACGACCTCCTGTCACATCCGCGGTCACCCCCCACGACCGGCGTTTTCGATTGTGTCGCGACATCCGTCTGCATCCGTCCACGGGAGCGTCACAGCGTGGTAACGACACCGGAACAGAGACGTCTGACCTGAATTGAGGTTGGTCCGCGACCTGTCCCGCGCCGTCACATAGCCTCGTGACATGACCATCACAGACGACCGATCCTCGACCCCGACGCCTGCCGCCGCACCGCCCTCCTACGTTCGCCGGCATCCCATCCTGGCCGCTTTCGGCGTGCTCTCCGGGCTCTCGCTGTTCTCGGCGCTCTGGCCGGTGAGCGCAGTGGTGATCGGCGTCGCCGTGGCCGGTCACGCAACCGGGCTCGATCGCGCAGCCCTGCAGCTGGCCGAGCGCCTGGCCGTTCGTATCAGCTCGTCGGCGCGTCATCGGATCGACCCCGAGCCGGCACCCCCGACGCCGCCGGCCGCGGCGCCGCAGCCGTCCGCGCCAGCCACATCAGCGCCCCGTCGCGAGGCGCACGCGCCTGCGGCGCCGGCGACACGTTCGCGGCGAGACCCCCATGCGCACGCACCCGCCGGACATCGAGCCGTGCGGTCGCGCCGGCGTGCGACCGCGGAGCGTCAGGTCGGCTCGGGAATCGACGGCACCGGACTCTGATCCCAGCACCGGAGTCAGCCGAGACGGGCGCGCGCCTCGCGGAGTCGCTGCAGCGAACTCTCCTTGCCCAGAAACGCCATCGCCTCGATCACCGGCAACCCGGCAGGGGTGCCGAGAATGGCGATGTAGAGGACGCGAAAGGCATCGCGGGACTTCACGCCCGCACCGTCGGCCACTGCGCGGATACGCTCGAGCAACGCCGTCTGGTCCTCGAGGCAGCCTTCATCCACTGCCGCGATGCAGGTGTCGATCATGGCCACGGCGGTCGCCTGGTCCACCTTCTTCGGTGGGAACTCGACGTCCGGAGCGAGCGTGACGTCGCCGAGCAGCGGTGCGCAGAGGCGAGTCGCGTCAGCCAGGGTCACCATCCGCTCGCGGAGCATCGGGATCAGCAGCCGGCGCGTCTCCTTGCTGGTTCCCTGCAGGTGGTATTCGAGGGCTTCGACGAGGTCCTCGGTGCTCATCCGCCGGATGTGGATGCCATTCAGGTCGTCGAGTCGCTTCGGATCGAAGACCGCGGCGGCGGCGTTGACGCGCTCGAGAGTGAAGCGCTCGCAGAGCTCCTGGGCGGTGAACACCTCCTGCTCGCCGCCCGACGACCATCCGAGCAGCGCAATGGCGTTGACGATGGCGGAAGGAAGATAGCCGAGCTCGCCGTACTCGAGGACGTTCCGAGCGCCACGGCGTTTGCTGAGCTTCTGATGATCCGGTCCGAGCACCGCCGGAACGTGCGCGAATCGCGGCGCATCCCACCCGAATGCGGCATACAGCGCCAGGTGTTTCGGTGTCGAGGGGATCCACTCATCGGATCGGATCACGTCGCTGATCTCCATGAGGTGATCGTCGACGACGACCGCGAGGTGGTAGGTCGGAAACCCGTCGGACTTGAGCAGGACCTGATCGTCGATGTCGGCATTGGCGAAGCTCACATGACCGCGGACGACGTCGTCCCATTCGCTCACGCCATCCGGCATCCGAAGCCGCACCACGGCCGGCATCCCGCCCGCCCGCTCCTGCGCCACCTCGACCTGCCGCGTGACACAGCGCCGGTCGTAGCGCGTCGGCTCGGACCGAGCGCGCTGCGCGTCGCGCATCGCCGCCAGCCTCGCCGGCGTGCAGGTGCACCAGTACGCGTGGCCGTCGGCAACGAGCCTGTCCGAATGCTCCCGGTACGTCGGGATCCGCAACGACTGGATGTAGGGATCGTGGGGACCCCCGATCTCGGGTCCCTCGTCCCAGTCCAAGCCGAGCCAGCTCAGCGTCTCGAGGATGAGCGCCTCGGTGCCGGGGATGTAGCGCTCCTGGTCGGTGTCCTCGATCCTGAGGATGAAGTCGCCGCCGGCATGCCGCGCGGCGAGCCATGCGAAGAGTGCCGTGCGGACAGAGCCGAAGTGCAACGCGCCTGTGGGGGACGGCGCGAAGCGAGTGCGGATCCGCGCGTCGGGCACTAGACCAGACTCAGCGCGGCGCGAAGAGCACGAGGGTCAGGATCGTCCACGCGAGCAACCCGACGATCAGCATCGGCGCATCGAGGTTCGAGACCACGACGGCCATCACACGCGGAGACCCTCCGCCCCCAGGCGATGGCGCGGCATCACCCACGCGGACAACCCCGGGCGGCTTGCCGACGTCGGCCATCCCCCAGGGCGGTGGTGGCGCCAGCGGCGTGCCGCGGGGCGTGATGTGCACCTGCTCGTCCTGGCGGCGCAGCTTCTCCTCGTAGAGGATGCCGGCGATGAGAAAGGTGCCGAGACCGCCCGTTGCCAGGCCCATGGCGATCAGGATGATCCCGAGCGCTGTGTTCAGGTAGTCGTTGTAGACGTGGCCTCCGAGCAGGTCCAGGATGCCGCCGACGATCAGCGCGGCGGCCACGAGGCCGAAGCCCAGGGTCTTGCCGACAATCTCTCGAACTGGCATGCCGCGAGTATACCGGCGCGCTCAGTTCGCTCTGCGGCTCGCGACGAGGTCAGCGCGCGAACCTAAGATTGGCGGTCGCGCCCGCATCGTCTAGCGGTGAGGACACCACCCTTTCAAGGTGGTAACCGGGGTTCGACTCCCCGTGCGGGTACGGCCGATTTGATCTCACGAATGCCATCGCGCCGTGATACAGTTGCTCGAGCGACCTGGATTTGTTGCCCATTTGTTGCCGCACCGGGCGGCACGAGCTGACAACGAATGGCACACCGCGACACGGAAAGGGCACCTCATGGCCAGGATTCACAGGCGCTCGGCGGGTACGTGGGAGGTCGTCGTGGAGCTCGGGCGCGACCCGCGTTCCGGGAGGCGGGAGCGACGGACCTTCACGGTTCGGGGCACCAAGCGCGACGCCGAGCACGCCGCGGCCGCCCAGGTCGCCGCCGTCGCAGGCGGGGCGTTCGGCGACCCAACCCGGGAGACCGTCGAGCAGTTCCTCCGTCGCTGGTTCCGCGACTACGTCGAGCCTTCGCTCGCCCTCAGCACGCAGAGAAGGTACCGGGAAGTGGTTGAGTTCGACATCATCCCGTTCGTTGGCCAGCTGCCCCTACAGAAGCTCCGGCCGCATCACATCATCGCCGTCGAGCAGCAGCTTCGAGTCTCAGGCAACCGGCGCACGGGAGGCGGACTCGGACCTGCTGCGGTGCAGAAGGTCCACGCCGTCCTTCATCGGGCAATGGCGCACGCCGTCCGGTGGCAGGCCATCGCCGTAAATCCGGTGGACGCCGTCGACCGACCGGTGATCCCGAGAACCGAGATTCGTTCGGTCACTCCGGCTCAGGCGCGCGTCCTCCTGCGTGCCCTGCGCTCCGAGCGTTACGAACTGCCGCTGCGGGTCGCCCTGCTCTGTGGTCTTCGGCTCAGCGAGCTCCTCGCCGTACGGTGGTCTGACATCGACTGGGACCATGGCCGCCTGAGCGTCCGCCAAGCGCTTGACCTGCCGGCCGCGGACGGTACTCCACGTTTCAAGGAGACCAAGACGCACCGCGGGGAGCGTCCGCTATCGCTTCCAACCCAGTTACTGGAGGAGCTACGACAGCACAGGTCGCGCCAGGTCGAGCTCCGGCTGGCAGCGCAGATGTGGATCGACCGTGATCTCGTCTTCACCAACGACATCGGGGGGCCAGTTTTGGGCGCCACGCTGCGGGATCACTTCTATCGCATTCTGGCGACGGCAGGCCTGCCCCGAATCCGCCTGCACGGGCTGCGCCACAGCATGGCGACGCTCATGCTTGCCTCCGGCGAGCACCCCAAGCTCGTCTCGGAGCGAATGGGCCACGCCAACGTGGCGTTCACGCTTTCGACCTACAGCCACGTGATCCCGGGTATGCACGATGTCGCTGCGCAACGCCTCGCCGACGTGTTGGATCTCGACCAAAGCGGGCAGTCGACGAGTCGCTGAGCCGCGCCGGGGCATGGCCCCGAGCAAGCGTCTGGCGATCGAGAACGTGGGGGAGGTACTGGGCGGTCGAGCGTGTTTGCTGCACACCTGCGCATAGTGCGTATAGTGTGTATGATGCACATATGGAACAAAGTAACCCGCCGAGGCCAGCCGCCCCGGCCCGCCGGAACCTCTACGTCCGAGCCGAGGACGCCGACATCTGGGATCGCGCCGAGCAGTTGGCGGGACAGTCGATCTCTCAACTCGTTGCTGACCGGCTCCGCCGGTACGTGGCAGAGCGCGAAGCGGAGGCAGAGGGGTTCGATCGCATCGTTCTCGAGGCCGTAGTGGAGGGGGATGCGCCGCCTGGGCCCCGGGAGCGCGAACCACGAAAGATCGCGTTCCTTGGGCGCTGGCTGGTCGGCGAGCCCGTCGAGCGTCGCCAGCCCCGCCCGGACCTCGATGAGCGTGCCGTTTCCGACGGTGACATGCATATGTACGGAGTTGCCCTGACGCGCCGCGGAAAGATCGCGGTTCTCGAGCTCGACAAGGCGGAGGGCACGGAATTTGGCGACTCTCCCCACTTGAAGGTCTACGACTCTCTGGACGAGGCGCGGCGGGGCGGGATCCCCAATTTCATCGTCGCGCCAGCAGCTGCCGCGCTCAGCGTTGATCTCGTCGACGAGCTGGACATATGAAGCGCGCGACAAAAATGCGGAGGAGGTGAGGCCAGAGGGCGCAATCAACACCGATCGATCGATAAAGCAAACGGCCCCGCGAGTGCTAGCTCGGGGGCCGCCTAATCCCGTCGCCCGTTCGGACAACCAAGACGCAACAGCCAGCATACCCGCTGGCAACCGGACGGGCGACCTCCACCTCAGAGGGGGACCCATGGCTATTCACCGTTACGTCAACCCGTCCGACAGCACCGGAGACCTGGTGGTCGATGGCCCCACGATCACGATCATTGGGCACGTCGTCTTTGAGGCGCCCAAGGCAGCCAGCCTGCTGAGCGCCCTGCGGCCCGAGCTGCGAATGGGAGCGATCGAAGACTTCCTCGAACACGGGGCCGCCACCGCCGCTGCGGTTCAGACGAGCGCGCACATCGTGCTGCTGGAGAACAAGATCGACGAGCTGGTGACGAAGCTGGCGGAGGCGCTCGCCGAGCAGCTCAAGACTGCCGACGAGAACTCTGCCGACGAGACCGAGAAGCTGCTGACCGCGTTCAACGCAGCGCTGACGAAGTTGCTCGGCCCGCTCGATCCCAATACCAAGGACGGCCTCCCAACCGTAATGGTCGCGATGCTGGAAAAGTCCAACAAGGTCGCCATGGACCACATCGCGGTGATGCTCAACGACGCCGACGAGGGCGCGCTGGGAAAGGCGGTCAAGAAGATCACTGGCGAGGTCAAGGAGATGACCACCGCCATCACCAAGGTGATCGGCGAGCGTGAGGCCCTGCGCACCAAGAGCAGCCGCCGCGGCGGCTGCTTCGAGGATGTGCTCTCGGTCCGTCTCCCGATCCTCGCGCGTGGGATGGGCCGTGTCGAGCACTGCGCTCGCACGGAGGGCGATAAGGCTGGCGAGAGTGGCGACTATCTGATAACGCTAGAGACGGTTCCCGGCGGCGAGTCAGCGAACATCGCCGTCGAGGCCAAGAGCCACAAGAAGCCCTTCAGCGCCAACGCCATCAGGGTGGAGCTCAAGCGAGTGCGGTCCAACCGCAACGCTGCGGCAGCCGTCTTGGTTGTGGAAAAGGCCGACTCGCTGCCCGACGGCATCGGCTTTGGCCAGGTATCCGAGTGCGACTTCTTCGTCGCCTTCGACCCAGACGACGGCGATGAGACGGCGCTTGTCTGCGCGCTGTACATGGCGAAGGTCGTGGCGCTTGGCGCCATTGCCAACGACAGTGGTGAGGAGATCGATCTCGTCGCCGCACAACGGGAGGTCACGGTCATACGCAGATTGCTTGAACAGTTCTCGAAGATCGAGAACTGCCACAGCAGGATCGACAAGGAGGTCACGTCGGCGCGCACGCTGGGAGCCGACATGAAGTCGGACATCTTGGCGGCACTCCGTCGGCTTGACTCGTTGCTCAGCGGGTAGGGGAAACGGAGCGCAGCGGGGACGTCCGCCGGCGTCCCCGCTGTACTGAGCCATCGGGCGGGATCGACGTGTGCGCATCGCGGCGGACATGCTCTTGCAGCCATCGGCGACTCGGCGATCCAACTCCGCTATCCGATCGCCAGCCGCCTCGCCGTGCACAGGCTTCACTTCCCTCGATCCCGAGGTCACTCACCCAGCACGTCACCAGCCCAGCCCTTCACCAGCAGACATTTGCACCGCGGTGCCGACCAAAAACGTGGTGCAAAGATATGCGCTATCGGCTGAGATCGCGTGGAGCTCGGAGCGAGCCCCTCGCATACCGCGCGCGCAGCGCCACGCGGCGACACGTGCGCCGTAACGATGTCGCCATCGGCCACATGGGCTCAAACATCCGCGAGGAACTCGCGACACCGCATGCGTGGGATACGACGCCTCGTGGTTTTCCCGAAAAGTGCAAGCGATATGTAAGCGTTTGGCGGTCACGCTTGAGGTTGATGATCTCGATCGGGAAGTTAGTGGATGCGGAACAGGTGGTGCGGTACTTGGTGGAAGCGACCACCGATGCACAGATCGAGTATTACGCGTCGCGCGATGAGGCGCCGGGCCGCTGGGCAGGCCGCGCTGCTGAACATCTCGGCCTCGAGGGCACGGTCGCCCACGAACACCTGCGATCACTCCTGAACGGGCGAGATCCACGGGTTGGCGCCGACCTCATGGAGCGACGCTGGGCGCGCCAGTCGGTGGTCGCCTACGACGTCACCTTCAGCGCTCCCAAGAGCGTGTCCTTGCTCTGGGCGGTCGGCGACGAGCAGACCAGTGCTGCGGTGCTGCGCGCCCACCAAGCGGCCGTGGACGCGGTCTGCGAGTACCTGCAGACGCACGCCGGCTGGGGACGCCGCTACGACCGCGAGTCCGAGGAGACCATCCCAGTGCGAGCTGCTCTCGCACTGCCCCAGTTCCTGCATCGCACCTCGCGCCCGGTGACCGATCCGGCCACGGGCGTCCTCACCGTCGACCCTCAGCTCCACACCCACATTCCGATCCCCAACTACGTGCTGCGTGACGACGGCACCTGGGGGCAGCTCCACGGTGTCGCGCTGTACAGACACGCACACTCCGCCGGTGCCGTGGGTCAGGCCGTGCTCCGTGATGCGCTGGTGCGTGAGCTCGGGGTTGCGGTCTCGGTGGCACGGAACGGCACCTTCGAGGTGATCGGCATCACGGAGGGGATGCGCGCGGAGTTCAGCCGGCGCACCCGCCAGGTCGCGGCCATGGACGCCGCATTTTCGGTGGACAGTTGGTACGGCCACAAGCTGGCGGTGATCGCCTCGCGCGAGGGCAAGCACGAGATTCCACCCGGCCACGACGTGATCGCCGAGTGGCGCGAGCGAGCGGCAACGGTGGGGCTCGACACCCAGATGGTCACCGCGCTGCTCGGCCGGGAACACGCGACGGAACGCGGTCTCGATGTAGTCGATGTTCGCCACCTCGTCGGTGAGCGCGGCTTGACCGCGGAGGCGGCAACCTTTACACGCCGCGACCTGGTCCGAGCCGTCGCCGCGCACGCACCCCTGGGACTCCCACTTCCCGAGCTGGAGCGCATCGTCGACGCGGTGCTCGCCGACCGCAGCACGGTCGTCGAGCTCGGCGTCCTCAGCGATACGGCAGCTCAACGGCTGCCGTCGTCGTTCCGCTCGTACATGGAAGAGGACCGCCGCTACTCAACCCCGGAGATGGTGGCCATTGAGGAGCGCATGCTGGCCACAGCCCGCGCCGGTCACCTCGCCGGCCGCGGTCTGGCGAGCGCCGCCGACGTCGACCACGCCATCACGTTGCGGCCGATTCTGACGGGCGAGCAAAAGACGATGATCCACGCCGTCTGCCGTCGCGGCGCAGCGGTGACTCTGATCGAGGGCTCGGCGGGTAGCGGTAAGACGACGGCCCTCGCAGCCTGCCGTGAGGCGCTCGAGGCTTCGGGACAACAGGTCATCGGTGCGGCGCTCTCGGCTAACGCCGCCTTCAAGCTCAGCCAGGAGGCGGGCATCCCCAGCAGCACGGTACACAGCTTGCTCCACCGCCTCGAGGGCGCCCCTGAGAGCGCTGACTCCGTCCTGGTGATCGACGAGGCGGCCATGGTGGGCAGCCGTCAGGTTGCTCGGCTGGTGGACTACGCCGCCCGCGACGGAGCCAAGCTGGTCTTGGTCGGTGACCCCCATCAGCTCCATGCCATCGATGGCGGCGCAGCCTTCCGCGCTCTCGGCGATCAGCTCGGGAGCGTGCGCATGACCGAGAACGTGCGCCAGACGGATGAGTGGGAGCGACGCGCGCTCTCCAACCTGCGCGAGGGACGAACCGCCGAGGCCGTTTCGGCGTACATCGCACACGACGCCGTGGTCACGGGGAAGCGCCTCGAAGCCGAGGTACTGGGGCAGCTCATCCACGACTACCGAACCGCCGTGGAGCAGGGGCGGGACACCATCATGCTCACCCACCGCCGCGCCGACGTCGACACGCTCAACCGCATGGCCCATGGGCAGGCGGCAGCGCGAGGCCAGCTGGAGGGGCCTACCCTCACCGTGGGCAGCCTCGGCATTCGCGGGGACGGGTCGGTCGAGCTGCCCAAGGAGTTCCGCGCCGGCGACATCGCGCTCTGCCTGGAGAACGACCACGAGCGCGGGCTCACCAACGGGATGCGCGCGCAATTGATCGCCGTCGACCCCGCCTTGCATTCCGTGACCCTGCGCACCCCGGACAGCCGGGAGGTGACCGTCGATCTGCGCCACTACGACGCCATCGACCACGGCTACGCCATGACGGTGCACAAGGCGCAGGGGCTCAGCGTTGACGTCAGCCTGGTGCTCGCCCGAGGCGACGAGGGCCGGGAGTGGACTTATACCGCCATGTCACGAGGACGCGAGGACAACGTCTACTACACGCCGAGTGCGCCGCCGCGTCCTGACGAGCATGGCACCCATCTCCACGAGGAGCGGGCGGATGAGCTCGCCGAGCGGCTCGAGCAGTCATGGAGCCGGAGCGAGGCCGCCGACTCAACGCTCGATTACGAGCGCATCGAGGAACACCTGGCGAGGCGCCGCGATCTCAACGAGGTGTCAGCCATGCCTTGGATGGAGCCGAATCCCGCCATTGCGACCGACGTCCCACTGCTCGCGGATCGTCTTGACTTCGCTGAGGACCTGTCGCCGGACGACGGCGCCCCTAGTCCGTTCTGATGACATCGGTGCACCAGACTAAGCTCCCCCTCGACACAGTTGTTGCTTGGTCGCGATCGACGACCGGCCACAGCATCGATCGTCACCGGGAGTCCACAGCCATCAACCCGACGCCTCCGCCCGCGGCTCCTCCACTTGGTCCCGACTCCGTGGACGGCGTCGCGAGACCAGCTGCGCGCGGAACGATGCTGCTAACCGTCCGCGATGTGGAAGCTGAGCTCCAGCTTGGCCGCACCCGAACCTACGAATTGCTGCGCTCCGGCGAGATCCCGGTGATCCGGATCGGCCGCGTTCTGCGGGTGCCGCGCGATGCCTTACACCGCTGGATCGATGCAAAGTGCCTGACGAGTCCGACGCGCCGGGACGCCGCACTCAGCTGCCACCAAGAGCCCGATCATCGGCTGTCGCGCCCGTCTGACCCCTGATGCATCAAGTGCACGGCGGCACGCCTCCATCGTGCGTCCTGCCCACTCCCGCCCCCGCAAGCAGTGGCACCGTCAAGGGGCACAATGCCGATCGAGGCTGATGAGGCCTCCATCGGGCGCTAGCTGCGGGGGTTCGGTCTGGAAGTCCAAGGGTTTGCTGTGAGATGGTCTAGGCGGTCTGAGTGGACGCCTGCTCACCACCCACCGGGGTCGCAGGATGGGGCGGTAACGCCGCAAGTTCGTCTTGGATCAGCACCCGAGCCATGTAGCGAAGGACTGGCAGGATGTCGCGGCACGCTTGGGTATCCGATAGGCGGTCGGCGATACGAATGTCGAGGCCTGGTGTCAAGTGCGCGACCGCGTTGCGGATGGGATTGTTTACTTGGTCTTTCACCTCACGGAAGCTGAGGCCCAGATGCTCGGAAAAGAGGTGGCGCGTCCAGTCGGGCATATCAGTCAGGGCGCTCAAGTCCGTCGGGATGTGATGCGTGTCCAGCGGGTCAGGGATCGGCGGCCCACCGGCTCTCGTCGACTCTCGCGCCTTCCTGACACTGAACGTCGCGACACCCTCGACGACCTTGTAGAAGGAAAGCGCTTGGTAGAAAACGGAGTTGGAACTGAGTCCTTCTCTGTACGCCGCGAGAAAAGGTCGAATCTCAGGGGTCATAGGCCCAGCAAGCTCCGGAGTTGGCTGCGCCAGGCCGATGAAGGTAGCCCCGCCTTGCTGAATCCGCGTCGCCGTCTCCGTGAGCAGCACCGCCGTCACCTCAAGGGCTGTGTCGGCCTCGAAGGCAATCCGGCTCAGAACCGGCATGATTAGGTCGTACGCGTGTGTTTGCGCCTCCCTGAAGCTGTCCGCCTGAAGTGTCATCCGCACCTGCGCAAGGCGACCCTGGTCGTTCGGAATCATCCTAGCGATAAGCGACGTCCCCTCATCACCGCTCAGCCGGACCTCTGTGCCAGTACCCACTAGAAGCGAGTCGCCTGGTGCGCGCTTCTCATCCAAGATCAGGCTTGTGGTTGCTCCGGCCATCCCGGGTATTCCGAGGATAAGCGCCACCTCATAGCTCCCCGGTGACCCAGTCACGGGGCCAGCGTCGCCGTGCGGAAACACCGGCACCACCGTGAATTCATTGTATTCAGTAACACGCGGACGAGGCAGCTTGGCGGTGATTGTGTCGGGCGCCTTGGGCGTTCCAGTGTCTCTCTGCGCCCGTCGAGCGGCGTGTGCTCGTTTTTGTCTCTGTCGGCGATTGGCAGCCACATGTGCAATGTATCGGAGTGGCTGACGGGGTTCGGGTAGCGCCTAATTTAGATACACAACCGAGTGTTTAGCGCGTCGGCTAAACGTGCGTCTGGGGCGGCGGGGCGAGCGTCGAGCGTGTCGAACGTCGAGCGACGCGCTACCCGGTGCCCCAGGGCGCCCCAGCAGCCCTCACGACGATCTCTGGCCGAGGTCGAAGCTCTCTACGAGATCGAGTAACCATCTAACTCGATCATCAGCGGACCGAGGGAGGCGATGGTCGCTCACGCTGGCAATGTACCCAGGGGATTGTGAATGGCGGCGGAATGCGCACCACGCGACTAGTTTCGCCAGAGAAAGAGCGCTACGCCGCCGCGAGGCGAATACCATGAGTCAATGGCCCTTTCGCCGCATGTGATCGGGGCGGGCGGGTTCCGACGCTCGCTGCTCGCCCTGGTCACCAGTGGTTTCCGGCCGGTGATCGTCAGTGTATCCGTGCTGATCGTCGCTGCCACCGCTAGCTGCAGCTCCCCGCCGCCCTTGGCGATCGACGTGAGTGGGGCATGGACCACGCGAACAATCGACCACAGCGGTCTCTCGCTGTCGGTGCCAGCAAACTGGAACGTTGGCGAGGCCGACGTCATGGCCGGTTCCTTCACCGACCTAATCGGCAGCTTCAGCAATCAGTCTCTATCTCCCCCGTGCACGACGGGACCGAACACCATTGAGTGCGGGCTACCACTGACGTTGCTGCAACCCGGCGCGATGCTCGTGGTTGTCTGGCACAACGGCAGCCCGCAATGGACTATCGATAGCCAACCAGGGACGCCGACAACTGTATCGAGGCTGCAGGCACGAGTGACTGACCAGCTCGGTGCCCACGGCCTTTGCAGCGGACTGGGTGCGGATCGGACCCGTACCGAGGTAATCGCGTTCCCCGATGCACCGGACAACTACTTCGAAGTCGACATCTGCTCACGCGGCGTCGCTGACGCTGTGGGCACCAAGGTTATGGGGTCAGTTCAGGTGACCCCGACCGCTTGACGACAAGCTCGCCTTCGGGCTGCGTCGTCCCCTGAGAGCACTCGGCGGCGGGTGCCCATACATGCGCTGGCGCACTTTGAGTGGCCTGAGGATAGTGCTCAGCCCGGGGCGGCACGGCGTGCTGCGATGGACACCAGGGCCGTCAAAGCCGCTGCGGCTGCGCCAAAAAGGGCGCACAGCGAGACCGCGAATCTTGGGAACTCCGTGAAGGCGGGGCACGAAAAGGACGTGCAGATGATTCTCACCTGCAGTTGTGCGGTCCATAGACCAACCCCGATACCCACGGGAAGCGATGCCACCCGAAGGGTGGTCGTGACGATGCGCCTCATTCAGCGGATGCTAGCGCGGCTGAGCGGTTCGCCGAGAAGGCGTTCTAGGGTTCTCCCGGACAGATGACAGGGTTGGGCTCCCGTCGACTTGCCCGGTCATTTGTTGCCTAAATGTTGCCCATGCAGCCGATACCGGGTGGCACGGGGCAACCCAGGGCGGCGGTGGGAGGACTCGGATCGAATTCGTACCGGCCTTTGACGCCGCACCCTGACACCCCGCGACAGCCGTCCAAGGGCGCTTTCAAGGTGGTAACCGGGGTTCGACTCCCCGTGCGGGTATTTCCGGCGCGCGCAGCGCCCGGTCTGCGCCAGACCGACGTGGGCGCGCATCACCGGCGGAACGGGAGTCCCCGCTCGGTTGTCCATCGCGGTGCGACCG
>DATLRB010000091.1:0-2172 GCA_035534875.1 Saccharimonadales bacterium (SeqCode) | reverse complement strand
CTACAACACCGCGGTGACGATCGGCGCCGACGGCACGATCCTCAACCGCCACCGCAAGCTCGTGCCGACCAATCCCGAGCGGATGGTGTGGGGGCAGGGCGATGCCACCGGGCTGCGAGTCACGCCGACAGCGGTCGGTCGTGTGGGGACGCTCATCTGCTGGGAGAACTACATGCCGCTGGCGCGCTACGCGCTCTATGCCGAAGGCGTGGAGGTGTACGTCGCCTCGACGTGGGATGACGGTGACACGTGGATCTCGACGATGAAGCACATCGCGGCCGAAGGCCGCTGCTGGGTGCTCGGCTCCGGGTGCGCACTCCGTGCCGCGGACGTGCCGGCCACGTTCCCCGGGCGCGCCGCGCTCTTTCGCGACCCGGACGAATGGATCAACCCGGGAGACTCCGTGGTCGTCGCGCCGGGCGGCGAGATCGTGGCGGGCCCGATGCATGCGGAGCAGGGGATCCTCTTCGCCGACATCGAGCCGTCGCGAGCCGCGGCGGCGCGGCGCACGCTCGACGTCACCGGCCACTACGGCCGTCCCGACGTCTTCCGGCTCGAGGTCGATCGCGGTTCGCGCGACCCCGTCACGTACCGGTAAGGCGGCAGCGTTCGACATGGTCTCGCGATGACGCGCACAGGTCGGCTCTCGGTGCCGGGTGCCGATCTGTATTTCGAGGTGGAGGGCGTCGGTCCAGCGGTCGTGCTCGTCCACGGCTTCTCACTCGACGCTCGGATGTGGGACGACCAGGTCCCCGCGCTCCGCGACGTCGCAACAGTGATCCGCTACGACGTTCGTGGCTTCGGCCGGTCGAGCATGCCGGAACCCGGCGTCCTCTATGCCCAGAGCACCGATCTTGTTGCGCTGCTTGATCATCTCGGTGTCGCGAACGCGGTGCTCGTCGGTCTGTCGATGGGTGGGCTCATCGTGCTGCACACGGCGCTCGTCGCTCCGAGTCGGGTGCACGGGCTCGTGCTGCTCGACTCGCTGCTCGACGAGGTCGAGTGGGATGCGGAGTCGGACATCGCTTTCGAGCAGGCGGCAATCGTCGCAGTCAACGAGGGCGCCGAAGCGGCCAAGGCGGTGTGGCTGCAGCATCCCCTGTTCGCTGCTGCCCGACGCGACCCTGACCTCGCTGCGCGCCTGGCTCGCGAGGTCGAACCGTATTCGTGCTTTCACTGGACGCAGACCGATCCTCGTGCGCCACTGGAGCCGAGCCCGTACGCGGCTCTGGAACAGATCGCGGCGCCGACCACCGTCGTGATCGGTGAGCGTGACGTCGCGTGCTTTCACGAAATGGCGGAGCTCCTCGCGCGGCGCATCCCCGGCGCGCGTTTGATCACGGTCCCCGGCGCTGGACACATGGTGAATCTCGAGGCGCCGGCGATGGTCAACGCGCTGCTCCGCGACGCGGTCACCGCCCGCTGACCTCCTGACTGCAAGAGATCTCCGCGCGGCGTTCACACGGGGTTCACAACCCGGCGCGAGTGTGAGGCGCATACCGTTCACCTCCACAAGGAGATTCGACATGTACCGTGTAGGACGCACCGCCTGGGGACTGATTGCCATCGGCGCGGCAACCGCTGTGGGCGTGACAACCGAGAACCCCGGGTTCATCGTGATCACCTTCCTCGGAACGCTCGTGCTGCCGCGGGTCCTCGGACTCACGCCGCGGCGACGCTGGGGCAGGCGCGGATTCGGCCCCCGTGGCATGGCGTGGGGCGGTGACTGCCCAGGTCGCGGCACCGCCGACACCACGCCGTCCACCCCGACGCCGCAGTCGGTCTGAACAGCGAACGGGGCGGCACGGTGTTGCCGCCCCGCCTCCTCCCTACGATGACCCTGCCGTGAAGAGCGTTCTCATCGTCGACGACGAACCGGAGATCCTGCGCATCGTGCGTGATTACCTGGAGCGTGCGGGCTTCGAGGTGATGACCGCCGCAAACGGCGCCGACGCGCTGCGCGAGTTCTCCCGCCGCCGTCCGGACCTCGTCGTCCTCGACCTGACGCTGCCGGAGACCGACGGCCTCGATGTCGCACGCGCGATGCGCCGTACCGGCGATGTGCCGATCATCATGCTGACCGCGCGGACGGACGAAGCCGATCGTGTCGCCGGCCTCGAGCTCGGCGCCGATGACTACGTGACCAAACCCTTCAGCGCTCGCGAGCTCGTG
>DATLRB010000090.1:0-3944 GCA_035534875.1 Saccharimonadales bacterium (SeqCode) | reverse complement strand
GCGACCGCGCTCCGCGGGCGCGGTGATGTCAGCCAGCAGGCCGTTTGCCGCAGGCCAGTAGGCGCCCTCCGCGGCGCCCTGGAGGAGACGGACGACGATGAATGCCGCCACGGGCAGAGGCAGCAGGTAGGCGAGAAACAGAGCAGCCGTCGCGAGCACGGCGCCGAGCATCACCGGCCGCGTTCCGAACCGGTCGGCCGCCCAGCCCGCAGGGTATCGGCTCACGGCGTTGGCGAGAAAGCTGGCCGCGAAGACCAGGCCGACCAAAGCCGGCGAGCCGCCCCGGCGGTTGATGAAGATCGGCAGCAGCGGCAGGAAGAACCAGAACCCGATCGCGTTCAGGAAGTTGACCGAATAAAGCGTCCACAACGTCCGCCGTTGATTCATGCGCATCAGGAATACTGGCAGAGGGATGGCGACGGACCCGCTGCACGAAATCGACTGGGAGGTGCTACCACCTTCGGCGCACCAGGCGCACATGCACATGGCCATCGACGAGGTCTTGCTGGACCGCGTCATCTCGGGACGGCGCGCGCCGGCGATGCGAATCTGGGAGTGGGTCGAGCCGGCCCTGGTCATCGGTTCGCACCAGTCGGTTTTGAACGAGGTGGACGAGCGGGTCGCGGACGAGCTTGGCTTCGTGGTCACGCGGAGGATGAGCGGCGGCGGCACCATGCTGTGCGAGCCCGGCCGCACCATCACATACTCGCTCTACCTGCCCGAATCACTCGTCGCGGGCGTCTCGTTTCGGCGCTCGTACGCGCTGCTCGACGACTGGGCCGTGCGCGCATTCGTCGAGCTGGGCGTGCCGGCGAGCTACCGGGAGATCAACGACATCATCTCGCCACGCGGGAAGATAGCCGGTGCGGCGCAGGCGCGCCGGCGCGGTTTTGTCCTGCACCACACGACGATCGCCCACTCGATGGACGTGGACCTGCTGCCGAGACTGATCAGGATCGGACGGGACCGCATCGCCGAGCGCGGAGTGAGAAGCGCGGAAAAGACGGTGTCGCCTCTCTCTTGGTTCACCTCTCTGTCGTGCGCCGAGGTCGCGCAAACGATGCACGATGACTTCAAGCGCGAGTTCGAGGCACACGATGGGACGATCTCGAGCGAGGAGCTGAAAGCCGCAGATGACCTGGTGGTGTCGAAGTATTCAACCGCGGCGTGGATCAACCGCCTGCCATAAAGTCCTCTACGAGCAGGCCTTCCACGCGGCGACGAGGTCGGCGCTCTGCTGCACGTGCTCGCGGTAATGGTCTCGCAGCCGCCGATGATGATCCCACCCGCTGCGAGGCCACCGAAGTCCGCCATGGCGGACTTACGCGCGCCCGGGCCCGACGGCATCAGGCGAAGTAGCTGTGCTGCTGCAGGTAGGCCGACGCGACCGCGTCAGCGTCCTGGTGGAGCAGCTCGACCTGCCCGTTCATCGTCACCAGGTCTGCCGTCGTGAGATTCGCGTCGATGTTGTTGAGCACCTTCTTCACCTCGTCGGTGGCGATCGCGGTGCGCACGACCGGCACGACGTTGTCGGCGGCGATCATGTGCTTGTCGTCCTGCAGCACGACCAGCCCGAGCGCGTTGAGGTCCGCATCGCTGCTGAACACCAGGCCCACCTGGATCGAGCCGTTCTTGAAAGCCGCCCGCGTGGCCGGACCGTCCGTGTCAAGGGTGAGCGTCTGCTTGAAGTGAAGACCGTAGACGCTCGACAGGCCTGGCAGGCAGAACTTATACGTCGGGCATTCCGGTCCCGCCCCGAACACCAGCTCCCCGGCTATCGGCGTGAGGTCCGAGAGCGTCTTGAGGTTGTACCTGGCAGCGGTTGCCTTGGTCACGGCGTACGCGTTGCCGTCGAACGCCTGCGACGGAGTCAGCGCCTCGGCGTTCAGCTTGGCCAGGTAGGTGTTCAGCTTCGCGGTCGTGGCCACGGGGTCTGCGGTCGCCTCACCCGCGCCGTTGTTGTAGTACTCGAGCTCGCTGGCGGCATAGCCCGGGTAGATGTCGATCTGGCCGCTCTGGAGGGCGGGCGCGACCACCTTTCTCGTGCCGAGGTTCAGCTTGTAGTTGACGGAGTAACCGTCGTGGGCCAAAGCCTGGCCGTAGAGCTCGGCGAGGACGCTGCTCTCCGGGAAGTTGAAGCCGGCGACGGTGACGGTTCCCTTGCTCGTGGCGCCCGTGCCGCCGCTGCTTCCACAGGCCGCGACGAACGTCAACACGACCACCGCTGCGGCGGTCAGCCACCCAGCACCAAGTCTTCGATTCATGACAACTCCTCCTTGGCCTGAGCCGGCCTCCCCGATCCAACCCCTGCCCGGCGCCAATTCTTCCACTTAAGCGGTCTTAAAAGTGCTTGCTCTACGGGTCGAGGATGCTAACAGGAGCCGGATGCCCCGGGGCACCAAGGCCCTTTCCAGCCCCGCCAGAAGCAGCTCCGTGGCCAGGGCAAGGGCGGCCACGAGCAAGGCGCCGGCGAGCGTTCGCGGGTTGTCGGAACGTGCCAGCCCGTCCACGATGTAGCGACCCAGGCCCCCGCCGGCGATGAGGGCGGCCAGGGTCGCAGTGGCCACCACCTGCACTGCCGAGGTGCGGACCCCCGCCATGATCAGGGGCACCGCGAGCGGCAGCTCGACCCTGACCAGCTGCGCGAGCCCTCGGTAGCCCATGCCACGTGCGGCGTCCTTGATGTCTGGATCGACCTCGCGCAGAGCGACGTAACTGTTGGTCACCATGGGCGGCACCGCGAGCGCGGTGAGCGCGATCACGATCGGCACGTCGCCCAGCCCGAACACCTGGAATGCGATGACGAGGATTCCGAAGGAAGGGACTGCCCGGCCGACGTTCGAGATGTTGATGGCCAGGTTTCCGAACCGTCCGTAGTGTCCGAGGACGATCCCGACTGGCAGCGCGATCAGGGCGCCGATCGCCACGGACTCGAGCGAGAGGTGGACCTGCTCCTCCACCCGCGTCGGGATCCCGTCGATGCCGTGCCAATGGGCGGGGTCGGTGAGCCACTGCCAGGTCGCCTGCAGAAGGCTCATGGGTCTCTGGTCATGGGTTTCTAGCCCAGGGAACCGCCAGGCGTTGAGCCAGCGCGATGGCGAGGTCCGCGACGAACGCGAGCACGATGCACAGGGCCGTCGCCACGACGAGCGGGGTGTGGAAGCTCTCGATGAGACCTCTCAGGATCAGCTGGCCCAGGCCGCCAAGGCCGATCACCGCGGTGATGGTCACGATCCCGATCGTGGAAACGGTCGCGACTCGAAGCCCGGCGAAGATCGCCGGCAACGCCAGCGGCAGCTCGACGCGGATCAGCCGGGCGAACGGGCGGTAGCCCATCCCGTCGGCCGCGTCGAGGACTTCCGGCGGCACCGAGTCGAGGCCGACCAGCACGTTGCGGACCAGGATGAGCACGTTGTATCCGACCAGCGGAATCTCCGCGGTCAGGATGCCGAGCCCGGTGTACGGGATGAGCAGCGCAAAAAGCGCGATCGACGGAATCGTGTAGAAAGCGCCGAAGACGGTGAGCGCGGCCGGGCGCAGATGCAGGTTGGTCCATCTCCGCGCGGCAATGCCAAGGGGCAGAGCGATCACCAGGCCGCCCACGAGCGCGATGGCGGTGAGGGTCAGGTGCTCCTGCACCGCCCCCAGCACGTAGGGGATGTGCGTGGAAAGCCAGGTCCAGTTGATCCACGGGTCGACGATGTCCAGGAATAACCGGGCCTGCATTCGATTACGGTAAACGAGCCGTGATCCGCCTGGAAAACGTCACCAAGAACTTCGCAGGCGGCTCGAACGCGGTGCGCGACCTGAGCCTCGACATCCCCACGGGCAAGACCTGCGTCCTGATCGGTCCGTCCGGCTGCGGGAAGACGACCACTCTGCGCATGATCAACCGCCTCATCGACCCCGACAGCGGGCGCGTGCTGGTCGACGGGGTGGACACG
>DATLRB010000089.1:0-6133 GCA_035534875.1 Saccharimonadales bacterium (SeqCode) | reverse complement strand
GCGCCAGGTTGGGCTTCCCGCCGCTCCCCACCAGGCTCCCGATCCCCACCGCGATGCCCACGTACACCGCCGTGATGAACACCGCCAGCGTCCCGTACACCAGCGTCCGGCTGATGACCACGTCCAGGTCGTACAGCCCGTCTCTGATGATGGCGAGGCCGATCGTCGCCGGCAGCACAATGCCGAATCCGTACCCCTGGAGACTTCCGATGCTGTTTCCGACGGAGACGTTCTGCGTTGCGATAACGGCTCCTATCACGCTGGCCACAACGGTGGCGACAGCGACGTAGGTGAACCATCGAAGCTGCCGCCGCTCCACACCCTGGGCGCGGCGCAGTCGCACCACGACCGCGGATCCGATCAGCACGAGGAACACCACGAACACGATCACAACCGCGACAACCGCAGGCGTGAGCCGTCCGTTGCTGACGGGATTCAGGGCCTGGATGCCGAGCGGATAGGGAATGCTTGCCAAGCGCGGTGAGAGTTGATTTGAACCAGGCTGCACGGCGGCGCTTGCGACTCCGAGCACCGACAACGCCACCAAAGGCCAGAGCACCCAATGCCACCGCTTCCCCGGGAGGTGGCCGTTTGGAAAGAGCAGGATCGCGATCAAGACCAGGTAGTTGTCGAGCTGCCCCGTCTCATTATTGAGCCACACCAGCCACCCCACCCAACCCGTCGGCGACGCCCCCATGAGCTGTCCGTACATGGCGACGAAGACCGCCAGCACGCCCAGCGCTCCGGCGGTGACGGCCGCGAGCAGCACCCAGCCCACAGCGTTGCGCGGACGCCGAGCCGCGATGAGCACACCGAGTGGCGTCACGATCGCCACCGCCAGAAGGCCGGAGAGCTGCGCCGTGCTTGCTGAGTCGATCGCCTTCCAGTCAAGCGCCAGCAGCACCAGGCTCGCAAGCAGGCACGCAAGGCAGAGCACCCCAGCGCCGATGGCCAATCGACGTGTCGACCTCGCGCTCATACGATCCTTGGGCCGCCCCAACCGGCCCCGAGCGGCTTCTCACGTGTCTTCGGGAGTGCCGTCGACGGCCCATCGCGGAAAGTCGTTCCGACCACCATGAGCCAACTCTAGCCGCCTGCCGGGGCAGCAAAATGTGGCTGCCACCAACGTTTCCGGGGGTACTCACCACCGCGAGGCAGGCCGTGGCCAGCGCGGTCTCCGGCTCCGGTGCGTCGACTGCACGATCGCGTGGTCGAAGGCCGCGTCACCTGGGCGCTCCCCGGACCTCCCGGTCCTCCGCGCCCGCTTCAGGGCGATCCGGTCAGGACGTCCGGCGAGCGATCCACCTGCACCCAGGTGCGTCGTGATGCAAGTTCCTGCTATAAATGGCTAATACTCCCGCGGATCATCGCGGTCGATTCGCCGCGCTGGAGCAGGGTCGCCGTCTGAGCCGCCGGCGCCGGCGAGAAAGGTGACGAGCGCCTCCGGCCCGGTGAAGGTGACCTCTCGTCCCGACCTCACGTGCACCACCGTCCCCCGCAGCCCCTCGGGGCAGTCCTCCGCGTCCGGCCGCCAGACCCGCACTAGAAATGTGTCCATCGACATCAGGCTACGCATGGCCGTTCGGGTTGCCTTAAGGCCGGATTAAGGCGTTGCATTGCGGTCGCCCTCCCTGCGTACCAGCCCTCGGGCAGCGGGTTCGCGCCTCCGAGCGAGCGGCCCGCCTCGAGAAGCCCGTCCGGCGGACCCCGCAGGGGTATGGTCGTGATCGTGGCACGCGCCCAGGTCAACAGCCTCGAACTCGAGTACGAGAGCTTCGGCGATCCCGAAGCCACCCCGCTGCTGCTGGTGATGGGGCTCTCGTACCAGATGATCGAGTGGGATGACGGTCTTTGCACACTGATCGGCGACCGCGGATTCTGGGTGACGCGGTTCGACAACCGCGATGTCGGGCTCTCCACCAAACTCGACGCGCTCGGCGCCCCCGATCTCATGGCGATGCTGGCCGGGGCTGCGGCTCCGCCGTACTCGCTCGATGACATGGCCGACGACGCAGTCGGGATCCTCGATGCGCTCGGCATCGCGGCGGCGCATCTCGTCGGCGTGTCGATGGGAGGCATGATCGCCCAGCTGATCGCGATCCAGCACCCGGAACGGGTCCTCAGCCTCACCTCGATCATGTCGACGGTGGGCGGTCCAAACGTGGTGCAGGCAGAGCCTGCCGTTGCGGCCGCACTCCTGGCGCCCCCGGGGCGGACACGCGAGGAGCGGGTGGAACACTCGCTGGCCAACCGCCGTCTGATCTTTGGCTCAGGAATGCCGTTCGACGAGGATCGGGCGCGGCGCAAGGCCGAGCGGGCAGTCGACCGCTGCTTCTACCCCGACGGTGGGCTGCGTCAGATCGCTGCCATCTTCGCGGCACCCGACAGGACCGCGGCACTCGGGGGGCTGACCATGCCGACCCTGGTCATCCACGGCGACCACGATCCTCTGGTCCCTCCCGATAACGGTCGCCAGACGGCGGCTGCCCTGCGCGGCGCGCGGCTCATCATGGTCCCGGGGATGGGCCACGCCCTCCCGGAACAGGTCTGGCCGCAGCTCGTCGACGCCATCGCCGAGGTCGCGGCGGGGTCAGCCGAGAGCTGACCGCGCGGCAGCAGCAGTCCGCGGCGCCGCACTCGGAAATTCGGACACCGTGGTCGACCACGCAGCCGCAGTCAGCGCACGCCATCTCCACACGGCAAGGGTAGCTCGGGTCGGGCACCGCCAGCCGAGCGTTCAGAGCCGGCCAAGGGCGGGACGCCCTGAGAGCGTGAAGAGCGGCACGATGCTTGTCAGCAACCGGGTGCGGTCGAAATGCTCAACCGCGAGAGTGCGTCCCGCCGATCCGAGGCGGCGGCACAGAGCCGGGTCGTCGTGAAGGCGGCAGAGTGCGTCGGCCAACGCGGCTGGGTCGTTGGCGGGAACCAGGAGACCGTTGACCCCATCGGAGACCACCTCGGGGATGCCGCCGACCGCTGTGGCCACCACTGCGACTCCACTGGCGACGGCTTCCAACAGCGCGTTCGGAATCCCGTCGCGGTCGCCGTCGGCCAGGATCACACTCGACTGCACAAAGATGTCGGCTGTCCGGTGTTCGACGGCGACCTCCTGCTGCGTCAATGACCCGACGAATTCGACGAGATCGCCGACACCAAGCTGACTCGCCTGGGCGACGAGTTCGCCGCGCAAGCTGCCCGAGCCGACGATGCGGCAGGTCACATTCCGACCGGATGCACGCAGCGCTGCGACCGCCTGGATGAGCACCGGAAACCCCTTCTTGTCGGTGAGCCGCCCCACGGCGAGTACCGCCAGGGAGCCGGCACCGACGGCGTCACGCGCGGCGCCGGCGGGGTGAAACCGGCGGGTGTCGACACCATGCGGAGCCAGAATCACCTTGGACGCCTCCGCTCCTGCGATACCACGCAGGGTCGCTGCGGCCGACTCCGAGCAGACGAGCACGAACTCGGACGCTGCGATTCTGCGAGCGAGCAGATCAGGGGCCGAGACGTACAAGTCCTTGGCGTGCGCCGCGAAGCTGAAGGGAAGCCCGGTCAGCAGGTGGACGAGGTAGGCGACCGACGCCGGTCCGTGTGCGAACGCCGCGTGCAGGTGTCCGACGTTCTCCGCCTCGAGAGCATCTGCAAGCCGTCCAGCCTCGACCAGATGGCGCAGCGTCGACACTTGGTGCCGTTTCAGGAGCACGTAGCCCGCCACGCGCAGGTACCGGGCGGGCCTCCGCGCGATCAAATGGGCGTGCGCGGCCAGCGTCCCCCACGCGTGAGCGATGTGGGCTCCAACCCCCCCCTGCGCGCGCAGGTACGTGACCGGGCGTTGGACCCGGGCCGAGTCAGGCTGCACGACACCCTCGCCTGGATCGGCAAGAGCGAAGACGTGCAGGGGAACGCCGGAGCGCTCGAGTCCGAGGATCTCGTCGAGGATGAATGTCTCGGAGAGCCGGGGAAATCGCTTGGTCAGATAGGCGACCGTGCGGGTGCGGGGCTCGTCGATGTTCGGCACTTGCACTTGATCCTTTGTGGTGGCCGCGGGGAGCTCGGCCACATGGAGCTCCGCCGAAGACCTGAGGCCAGACTCACCCGCGGAAGTGAACCCACGATGAGGGGCTGACGAGAAATTCCTCACCAGGCGCCCATCCGGCGTTCCGAGGACACCTCGGAGGCTGTACCGGCAAGGTGGGTCGAGTGAGAGCACTCTCACACCGCACTCATTGAGCGCTCACGCTCGTCAGTGAGCATCGGCGACGCCGTCGAACGACGGTCAGCCAACACCTCAGGAGTGCGACCACATGCACCACGCCGCATCGATCCCCCGTCCCGACCGTTCTGGAGTCCGTCCGACTGTCGAGCGCGCACCAGGGACCGTTGTGGTGACCGGAGCCGCGGGCTTCATCGGCTCGCACCTCTGCGAGCGCCTCCTGGCCGACGGCTACGACGTGGTCGGAGTGGACAATTTCTCGACCTTCTACAACCGCACCCGCAAGGAAGACAACCTCCGTACGGCACGCCGGTCTCGGCGCTTTCGCCTGCACGAGGCCGACCTGATGACCGCCGACCTCGACGCAATACTCGACGGCGCATGCGGGATCTTCCATCTCGCCGCACGAGCGGGTGTGCGAGACAGCTGGGGCGACACCTTCGCGATCTACACGCGTGACAACGTCGGCGCCACGCAGCGTCTGCTGGAGGCGCTCCGCCGGAATCCTGTGCCGGCCGTGTTCGCCTCCTCATCATCCGTGTACGGCGACGCGCCCCGTCTCCCCGTCAAGGAGTCGGATCCACTCGCGCCGTCATCGCCGTACGGGTTGACCAAGCTCGCGACGGAACATCTGGCGAGGATTTACGTCAAGGAATACGGGCTCAACGTGGTCAGCCTGCGCTACTTCACGGTCTTCGGGCCCCGTCAGCGCCCAGACATGGCATTCACCCGGTTCCTCAGTGCGGCACTCGCGGGCGAGCCGATCCGCATCTTCGGTGATGGGCGTCAAACCCGAGACTTCACGTATGTGAGCGATGTCGTCGACGCGACCGTGCGCGCGCTGCGAGGCCCGGCGGGCGCTGTGTACAACATCGGCGGTGGGACGCCGGCGAGCCTGGAGGAGGTGCTCCTGCACATCGCCCAGGCCGTCGGCGCAAGCCTGCATGTCGAGCCCCGACCACGCGCACTCGGGGACGTCGCGCACACGTGGGCGGACACCACCCGCGCTCGCGACGAGCTCGGCTGGTCCGCTCAGGTGAGCCTCGAGGATGGGCTGGGCGCACAGCTCGAGTGGCTGCGCGACGCGCTGCCTGTTCTCGCGGCCGCGTGACGGCGATGGCCACCGGAAGGCGCCACGACCTTCGGGTGCTGACGTACTCGCATGACGGATATGGCATGGGCCATCTTCGGCGCAGTCTGAAGATCGCCCGCCACCTGGTGGAGCGCGAGCCCGCGGCGTCCGTGCTCGTCGCCACCGGATCCCGTGTGGCGCATCGCTTCGAGCTTCCCGAGTCGGTCGACTACCTCAAACTGCCCGCGATCACCAAGCTGGCCAACGACCGCTATGTCGCAGACGGGCTTCGGCTCGAATCTGCGGACGTCTTCGCGGTGCGCTCCGCCGTGCTCCAGGCGGCCGTCCGACACTACGCGCCCGACGTCCTGCTGGTCGACCGCTACCCGCTCGGAGTCAGCGGGGAGTTGGAGCCGGCGCTGCGAACGCTCCGGTCATGCCGACCTGAAGCGCAGGTGATCCTCGGCTTGCGCGACATCCTCGACGATCCCAAGGTGGTCTCCGAGGAGTGGCAGCGCAAGGGTCACCAGCAGGCGATCGCCAGGTATTACGACCGCGTGCTGGTGTATGGCGATCCTCGCGTCTACGACATCGTCAACGAGTACGGGCTGGTCGATCCGGTGGCTCGTATGGTCACGTTCACCGGGTATCTCGGCGAGGCAGATGCGGGTGAGCCCGCGGCCGAGGTTCGCGCCCGACTCGGCGTCGACGACCGGCCCTTCGCGGTGTGCACGGCAGGTGGCGGCAAGGATGCGGGCCACATCGCCAACGCCTTCCTCGACGCGATGGAACAGCTGCGGGGAGAGGGCTGGCAGGGACTGTTGGTGACTGGTCCGTGCCTCGATGAG
>DATLRB010000088.1:0-7857 GCA_035534875.1 Saccharimonadales bacterium (SeqCode) | reverse complement strand
CGCGTGTTCGGGTTCCACGAGGTGTTCCACATCCTGGTCATTGCGGCGAGTGCCGTGTATTACGTCTTCATCCTGGTGACGATCGCGCTGCAGGGCTGACGGACCCTACGAAGCGGACGCAGTCGGAAGGGGCACCGGCGTGGTGATGCTCGGATCCTGAGTCCGTGGAGGCGGTATCCGGGTCGGCGCCGGCGTAGCCGCGGTGACCACGTTCCGCCAGTGCAGGCCATTCCAGACCCACGTGTTGGAGTACTGCGGCCCATTCGGCTGCGTCACGCCGCCAAAACGGATAACGTGCCCCGACGCATCGACGCTGAGCATGCTGTCGGTCGTCATCGGCGGCGGCCCACCGCCCGCCGACCCAGGGACAGCGATCCATCGACTCCCATTCCAAGACCAGAGTGATTCATCGCTTTCGAGCGCCACCATCGCGGCGCCGGCCACTGCGTCAAGGCTGACCCCGTAGCTGGTCAACGTGATTCCGAGGGTGGCACCGCCAGGCTCGCTTCCGGCGCTGACCTGTGCCCACGTCGATCCATCCCAGCGCCATGTCGTGGATGTGGGCAATGCCCGTCCGGCCACGCTTCCAGGTTGGCAATCGGTCCCCAGGAATCCCACCGGTGCGACCGCGGTTCTCGGCCCGAGAACGGCGATGACGTGACCTGTCTGCGGTTCGTTGATCAGCGCTGCAAACGGAGCGGGCAATGGCGTCTCCGGGTGCTCAAGTCGCCAGTCCGTCCCGTCGAACGTCCACGTTTGCGTTGAACACGCTTCGAAGTGGATGCCCATCGGTGTCGTCACCAGCACGACACGCCCAGTGACGGCGTCGTAGGCAAGCGAGCCGTGAAGCCATGACTCGGGCCCCTCGTTGGCCGCGGGGAGATGTGCTGTCTGGCGCCGCTGCCAATGGGTCCCGATCCAGAGCCATGTCGCATTCAGGTCCGGTTGTACTTCGCGACCAGTGGCGTTCGACCTTCCGCCGATCATGACGAGAGCGTGCAACGCGGGATCGAAGATCATCGACATGAACTCGCGCGTCACCGGCGCCACAGCGAGACGTGGACGCAGCCAGTACGACCCGTTCCAGACCCACGTGTCACCGCGACTGCCTGTGTCGCCCAGGCCGCCGAACATCACCACTTGGCGCGTCTCCGGATCGAACCCAATCGCTGCGCAGCATCGGTCCGGCGGCGTTCCTCTTGAGCCGGCGAGCACTGGCGGAGCTGCACTTCCGCAGCACACCGCGACCGGTGATGGGACGGAACCGGCCGGTGCCGCACCGGCGCAGCCCGCAACCCCCATGGGCGCGACGACGGCAATCACCTTCCGTAGCCTTCGGAGTGTTCCAGCGAGCCTGCGTGAACGCCGGGTGATGACGTGTATCACGACACGAGGCCACCCAGCCATATCGAACCGGACATGGTGGCCAGTGTCCCTCAGCTTCGAGTCCATCGCATCACGATTTCGACTCGGACGCTGCAGCGATCGTGCACCGCCCAATCGCTCATTCTCGCCGTCTGTTGTCGATTGTCGACAATGACGCCATCGTGAGCGAGTCACGCCCTGATTCCGGTGTCGCCGCCGCTCTAGAGTCAAACCCACGGATGCGATCACAATCCCGTCGCCGGACCTCGTACGCTGCGTGGATCGCCGGCATCGCGCTCAGCTTTGGCGTTGCCGGCTGCACCACAACCCCAACGGTGCAGTCACCAACACCCACCACCAGGACGGTTCCGCAGGCGACGAGCGTCGGTCTCGTGGTCGGAGGGCTCGAGCCCTGTTCCGGGATCTTCTATACCCCAGGGCGCCCCTTCGCGGCAGGGACCATCGTTGTCCTCCGTGGCACTGAAGGCCCTGACGGTGCGCTCCCGACGACGATCGTCGCCACGCAGACGGTGGGCGCGGGAGCGCGATTCCAGTTCAGCCTCCCGGCGGGGCAATACGTGCTGGTCGGTCACTACAGCACCCGAACGTCGATCGCCCCGTGGGTTCAGGTGACCGTTGCCCCGTCAAGGACCACCACCCAGAACATTCCCAACCGGTGCGCGTGAGGCTCCGAATCATTCCTAACCAGTCGTGCCGCCCCAAAGAAGCAAATCAACGCCGAGTGCCCCTACTGCAGTTCAATGAGTGTCAGCACTGCAGCAACGAGCGGCAGCATCAACGCCACCACCGTGCTGGTGCGGCGGCGGGTACATAGAAGCATCGCTCCAGTAACCACAGCGCTGGTCCCGGTCGCGACGATCCAGGCGCCGACATCGAAGACGACGGGACCAACGGCGGACTGGTAGCCGGCAGCGACGTCCACTCCTGCCGTAAGGATCAGCCGAGTTCCACGCTCATCGGTGAGCGCCCTCCGCCAGGCTGACGGACAGGTGCGCATTACCGCGAGTATCGCTGCAGGCATTGGTTGGGACGATCACATGCGTGTCACGAGACCGAGCCGCACGGCCTCATGAGCACAGCCGTCATTCCGAGAGCGTCCACTTCGTGCCGTCCCACGCCCAGACGCAGAGAGGTTGTGGGTTATTTGGAACGGGTGCGACCAGCCAGCCAATCATGAGCAGCTGGCCTCGATCAGCGTCGTCCACCTCTCCTGCGACTGTGATCGACGTGCCCGCGGCGGTCGTGATCGCCTCCTGGAGCTGGTACCACTCGGTGCTCTCCCATTCCCAGCAGGTCGCCTGCACAGCGAATGCTGTCGACGATGTCGCGGGGCCGCAAGCGACGAGGCCGTCGACCTGTACGGCCTCAGCGAGTCCATCGAGCTGAGGCCCGTCGGCCACCAGTGTGGGCCAGGTCGACCCGTTCCAACCGAACGTCGCGCTGCGGACGCCGTTCGCGGTTGCCGGGGTCACCAGCAACACGGTCTTCGATGCAGCGTCATATGCGACGGTGCCGTCAACCACGGTGGCGTTGACGTTGCCGTGCGTCTCGCGTATCCAGCGGGTCCCGCCCCAACTCCACGTTTCACCGTCGGTCAAGGTTCCGGCCGACGTCACGAGGATCATCCGGTCTCGAGCGGCGTCCCACACCATGTGCGCCCCCTCACCGACGAACGGCCCAGCCGGTCCGCCGCTGTCGAGCCGCCGCCACGTGCTGCCGTTCCACGGCCAGGTGTCATTGAATTGCAGACCTTCGCCGAGGCCCTGGCCACCAAAGAGCATGATCAGGCGCGTCGCCGGGTCGTAGGTGATCGCGGCTCCGGATCTCGGCTCCGGGCTCGTGTCAGGGGTGACTGACGTCCATCGCCGGCCGTCCCACAGCCATGTCTTATCGGAAGTCCCTACGCCACCGAAGAGCACGACGCGGTGTGTCGCCGGGTCATCCGCAATGCTCGTCCCGAGGCCCGTGACTGGACCAGCCGGCACCGGCGTCGGTAGCGGAGTCGTCGTCGCAGCAGACTTGCTGGGTGCGGGCGCAATCGCCACAGCACGCGGCCGCTGTACGGCCGCAATCGCGACCCCGACTCCGGCGACGACGACCGCGACAACGATGAGCCCCGCGGTCCAATGCCACCGTGGACCGTGACTACCTTCTTCCCGTGTGTCGGATCCCACTGCCGGAATTGTCTGCCCCATCGCTTCGCCCGAGAGTCAAATCTTCTACGGCCGGGGCCGCCTACCGCGGGTACCAGGCCTCCGGCGAGTACGCCACTCCACCACGATTCGCCGCCGGCTGAATCCCCGGTCAACCGGGATTCGCAAGCCCGCTGCCGGACAGTGACAGATGTGCGTCGGATTCCCCGTTGCAAGCCGCAGAGGCGACAATCGACGAATGGAAGGGATCCGGGCTGAGCGCAACCGGTGACGAGCGAGGGGCCCGAGGCGGTCGCCGCGCCCACGGACGCGCCTGCGAGGCAACCGCGCCAATCATGGCGCGCCAGGGCCATCGCGAACGCGTCAGCAGCTGCGGCAGACCCCGCGAGCAGCCATGTTCGCTTGTGGGTGTTGTGCTTCCTGTTTGCAAACAGCCGAACGGTCAATCGTGCGTTGGCAGGCAACCCGGCGACCGGGGAGCGGACGCTGAGCCGGGTCGTCCACCGGTCCCTTCGCCGCGGGCAATGGAATATCGCCGTGATCGCCATCGAGCATCCGAGGTGCACCGTCAGCCTCTTCCGCTGGCTTGTCTGGTCGAGCTTTCCGGCAGTCGAGGTTGCAGTCGCCAGAAATCCCCGAGCGTCATCGGTGCTCATGGAACGGCTCACCAACGGGTATCCGGAGCCGCGGTTCAGGGTGCACGTTGCCACGAACCCGGCGGCCCCGCCCGAGGTCATCGATCGTCTCCTGTCCGACCGAGATCCGTACGTTCGATGCGTCGCGGCAACGCATCCGGCCGCCACGCCGGCGGGGTTGCGCCGCTTGTGTCAGGACATGTCCCAGCCCGCATGGACACTCCGTGCAGCGGCCACGAACCCGGCCTGCCCGGCAGACCTCGCTGATCAGCTGCTGACGTGGCTCGCGCTCGGCGGCGCCGGAGCCTCCGACCCGCACTTCGATCCCATCACGTGCACCGGGAACCCCGGCTCCACCGAGGTCCACCCCGCGGCGTGGTACGCCAACGCCGCACGTCAGCAGCGCGCCGAGACGCACGCCCTGTGGCGCGTCCGCGCAGCGATACCGATGTCGAGGCCGCGGATCCTGATCTCCGTCCTCAAGGTGCTGGCCCTCGATCCACAGGTCGAAGTCCGGCGTCAAGCCGCTCGGTTTCGGGCGCTGCCGGTCGCAACGCTCCGCGAGCTGCGTTTCGACACGGACCCCGGGGTCGCGCGCCTGGCCGAGGTGGCGCTCAAAGACAGGCCCCGGGACCTGCGCAAGCGGTTGCGCATCCGATCGCCCCGGCGACGTCTCGTGGGAGCGCTTGTCGTGGTCGGGGGTCTCCTCCTCATCAACTTCCAGCGGTTCGTGTCGCCACTACCACTGCCCCCGGCACCGGGATTCAACGCGGTGACCCTGGACGACGGCCTCTCCCTCCCCGCCGCAGTCGCGATGCACCGCTCGGTGTCCGGTGGTGGCGAGATCGCGTCGGGCATGATCAGCGGGTATTCCAACCTCCCGGCCATGCCATTCATCTCGGTCGTCGCGGGATCCGTCCCCCTGGCGGTGACGGTCCCGGGCGCGTTCACCACCGGCCAGGTCATCGTCATCCAATCCGGTCCGCTGCAGGTACCTGCGCATCACCACACGGTCGTGGTCATGCCGACCGACCCCACGTCGGTTACCGTCACCGTTGGTGTTCCCAACCAGGTACCCGACACGCTGTTCTTCTCCTTCAACAGCTGAGCGATGAGTACGACGGTCCGTTCAGCTCTCGGTGTGGCGGTCGGCGCCAGGGTTCCTGTCCTGCTCTGGGGCGGCGCCGGGCTGGGCAAGAGCTCAGCCGTCCGGGAGATGGCTCTGGCGGCCGGCCTGCCTTGCGAGACGGTGATCGCCAGCATCCGGGAACCCTCAGACTTCGCCGGCCTCCCGATCGTCTCCCCACTCGGCGACAGCGTCCACTTCGCACCCCCGGCCTGGGCGCAACGGCTGGCCGAGAGCGGCCACGGCGTGCTGTTTCTTGATGAGATCTCCACGGCACCGCCGGCGGTGCAGGCGGCGCTGCTCCGCGTGGTCCTCGAGCGGACGGTCGGCGACCTCGCCCTTCCGGATGGCGTCACGGTCGTCGCTGCTGCCAACCCGCCGGAGCAGGCAGCCGACGGTTGGGATCTCTCCCCGCCGCTTGCCAACCGGTTCTGTCACCTCGACTGGGATCTCGATGCACGGGAGTGGTCTGAGGGGATCCTCGCCGGCTTCACCTCAGCCGAGGTCCCGCCCCTCGATGAGCAGCAACTGTTCGCCGAACTCACAGCCACGCGTGCCGCCGTCGGCGCCTTCGTGATGGCTCGTGGCCACCTGCTCCACGCGCACCCCGGCAACGAGGCGTCGGCCGGGCGTGCCTGGCCGTCGCCGCGATCCTGGGAGATGGCAGCTCGGTTGATCGCAGCGACGGCTGTCTGCGGCGCCGCGGACGGAGTGCGCGCCGTGCTGGTCGCCGGCGCCGTCGGCCCCGCTGCTGCTGCGGAGTTCCTCGCCTGGCGCGAGGATCTTGACCTCCCGGATCCGGAGGCCGTGCTCCTCGACCCGACATCGTTCCGCCTCCCGGAACGCGGCGACCGCGCCTACGCCGCCCTGGCCGCCGTCACCGCCGCCGTCCTGGCCAACAACACCGCGGAGCGATGGGAAGCCGCGTGGCTCGCGATCGCCGCGGGCACGAAGAACGGGCACGCTGACATCGCGGTGGCCGCCGTCCGCTCGCTGATCGCCCACCGCCCGGATGGCGCCGCGCCTCCACCTCAGGTGCTGACGCAGATGACCCCCGTGTTGAAGACCGCCGGGTTCTTCGACGTGCTGACCCGTGGCCGACGATAGGCCGGTTCGCCTCGACCTCACGCGGCTTGCGGCCGCCCGGCTGCTCGCGGCTGAGTCACATCCGTTCCTGGCGATCGCTCTGTACGCGCTCACGCCGGTGGCCGATTCCACGAGACCGACGTTCGCCGTCGACGAGAACTGGCGACTGTTTGTCAACCCGCAGCAATTGCTCGACTGGTCCGTTCAGGAGGTCGCGGGCGTGCTGTTGCACGAAGTTGGCCATGTGGTTCGCGACCATGCCGGTCGCGCAAGGACGGCAATCGTCGCCGACGAATCCGCGCGTTTCCTCTGGAATCTCGCTGCTGACGCGGAGATCAACGACGATCTTCGCAACGCGAAGGTTGTGCTGCCGAAGCCATTGGTGTTGCCGGAGACGCTCAAGTCGCCACCCGGGAAGGTGGCGGAGTTCTACTACGCAAAACTGACCGAGGACGGGCATACGCCTGACTTCGCCGTCGCCGACTGCGGCGCCGGATGTCACGCGCATTCGGACGATCCCGATGTCCACGTGTCCGCACCACTGGTCGCGGGACTCTCGAGCAGCGAGGCGTTGCTCATCCGGCGCCGCGTTGCGGAAGCAGTCGTCATCGCCGACGGCAAGCAACCCGGAGCGCTTCCTGGCGGTTGGGTGCGCTGGGCTGAAGCAACGCTCAGGCCGAAGCTCGACTGGAGGAGACTCCTGAGCGCTGCGATTCGCTCATCAGTCGCTGCTGTCTCCGGCGCTTCGGACTACTCGTATCGGCGCCCGCCGCGCAGGCGAGTGCCGCGGATCGTCCTTCCGTCAATGCAACGTCCGCTGCCGCGGGTTGCGATCATCGTCGACACCTCAGGGTCCGTTGGCGAGGCAGACCTCCAGCGTGCTTGGAGCGAAGTGCACGGCTGTCTGCGCACACTCGGCGTGCGCCGCGACCTGCTGACCGTGTTCGCAGCCGATGTCGCCGTGCGCCGGCTCACCGGGCCTCCCCGGCGGCAGATGGAGTTCCTGGGCGGCGGCGGAACGAATATGGCAACTGCCATCGAGACCGTGTTGCAGGCTCCGGTCCGGCCCGATCTTCTCGTTGTCATCACGGACGGCTTCACGCCATGGCCCGCGCGCAAACCCCCACGGCCGGTGATCGTGGCGCTCCTCCCCAGCACGCTGCCGCGACCACCAACCCCCAGCTGGGCTCGGACGGTTGACATCGATGCGGCCGACGCGGCGCCTGATGACGGCGGTCCTGCGCAACGCCGTCCTTCGAAGACACAGGGCGCGACTCACGCGGCGTAACGCGCGACCGTGCTGTCGTCCCGCTACTCGCTCCCCGCCGAGATGGCTTCGACAACGGAATGGGCTCCGTTCGACCCTTCCGCCTCACGCACCTGCGCCAGGTACTCCTCCACCAGCTCACGGCCGCGCTCGGGATCGGCAACGCTCGCAACAACGTGATACGCGGGCTCATCGGGATCCGGT
>DATLRB010000087.1:0-4762 GCA_035534875.1 Saccharimonadales bacterium (SeqCode) | reverse complement strand
GTCGGCGCCGAGATATCGGTCAAGCCGACGCAGCTCGGGCTCGATATCGACGCCAAGCAGGCCTTTGTGAATTTGCAGCGACTGGCCACGGCCGCCGCCAAGGCCAGGTCCTTTCTCTGGGTCGACATGGAAGGCAGCTCGTACACCGACACGACCCTCGACCTGTACACGCGCGTCCACGCCGAGCACCCGAACACCGGCGTCTGCCTGCAGGCGTACCTGCACCGGACCGTCAGTGACGTCGCGAAGCTGCTCACGCTCAAGCCGGCCATCAGGCTTGTCAAGGGCGCTTATGCCGAACCGTCGTCCATCGCGTTCACAGCCAAGCGAGACGTCGACGCCAACTACCTCGCGCTTTGCGTGATGCTGCTCCACGAGCTCAAGCGAAAGAAGCTGCGACTGGTCCTCGGGACGCACGACGTCGACCTCGTCGCCCGCGTGTGGCGCTTTGCCGAGGCCACAGGCATGGATAGGTCGCAAATCGAGGTGAACATGCTCTACGGGATCCGGACCGGCGAGCTGGTCAGGCTCGCACAGGAGGGCTTCGCGGTGAAGGACCTGATCGCTTATGGTGACGCCTGGTACGCGTGGTACCTGCGCCGCCTCGCTGAGCGCCCCGCCAACGTGCTGTTCGTAGCCCGTCAGATGCTCCCCTAGAGTTTGCGAGCTCCGCTCCCACGGGGAGAGAAGCTCGACGCGGTGACCCGCTCCGACGAGCAACGCCCCTCGATGAATGTCGCCGCAACTGTCTTTACTGATGGCGTTCAATCGGTCGCCTCCTGCTTGGATTCGCTCTACGCGAGCCTCGCGACCAAGGCTGGGCCCGGCTGGTCAGCCCCCAGTGAGAGAACGCTCCGAGGGCGGACCTGGGTCTGCTGCTCGCCGACACCAACCCGGACCTGGTGCGCCTGCCGAGCTACTGGGAGTCGGTCGAGCCCACGCCCGACCAGGTGGATTTCTCCGAGATCGACGGACTGCTGGCCGTGGTGGCCAGGCACAACGAGTGGGCCGTCAATCCGACCCGCGTGGTGCTGACGGTCGGCGCGCGCAACTTTCTTTATCCGGAGCTGCACGAGCCGAGCTGGGCAGGGCCTCGCTGGCAGCCTTTCTTGAACAACATGCAAGCCGCTCCGCCATATCGCGCTTACCTCGACACGAGCATCACCAGGTACCGCGATTCGCCACTGCTCTACGCATGGCAGGTGGAGAACGAGCCTCGTGACTACGTCGGCAACGCTTCGACAGGCGACGACCAGATCAAGGTGGCGCAGCTCTCCTGGGAGATCGGCGAGGTCCACCGCCTCGACCCGGGCCACGAGGCGAGACGACGACGTTCGACGGGTGGAACGTCGCCGTCGACATGCTGCAGGTCTACGCCAAGCCCGTCCTGCAGGTCCTCGGCGGCTACCCGAGCGGTCACCCCGAGGAGGTGCTGCAGGCCGGCGATGCGCTTGGCCTGGACATGTACATCGATGGCCCTCGACGCCGCTGCGCTTCACGGGCACGGACCTGCGTGAGACCTGGAAGGAGCAGTCGCTCGCCTTCTGGATCTCACACGCCAACTCCATGGGCAAGGACGTCTGGATCTCGGAGATGCAGGCGCAACCCTGGGCGGACCTGGCGGGAAAGTTCACCGAGGACGACCTCCTCACCAGCGCGGCCGGGTACCGGCAGGAGCACCTCCAGGTGGTGTTGATGTGGGGAGTCGAGACCTGGCTGGCGGACCCGGCCTGGATGGCGGCGGCCACCAGGGTGATGGCCATCCTGCGCAGCCCTTAAACGCGGCGCCGGTCAGGTCGCGACGATACGGTGGCGGTTCTTGCTCGCCACGATGTAGCTGCCTGAGGACGTGGTGACGTGTAGGTCCACCACGTACTCCCCGTAGCTCAGCGGGGCGATGATCGATTTATCGCTCGTGCATGCGCTCGTGACGGTGACCTTGATCGTCGTGTTGGCCCCGGCGGGCACGCTGGCTGGATCGAAGGTGGCGCTCCCCGCGTCGTACGTGGCGCCGATCTTCTCGAGCCACGGCCCCTTGGTCGCCGCGAGCTTCAATTGAGCGGTGACCGATTGGATCGTGACCGAAGACGATGTGGGGTTATGCGCATCCAGGGTTGCATGCAGTGGGTACGTCGTGTTGTCGGAACCCGACGGACAGGCGAACGTGGCGTCCACGGTCTCGTTGTCGAGGCTGAACTTGGGCGGCCCCGATGAGCAGCCTGCGGCGACCACGCAAGCGACGACCGTCGCGAGCGCGAAAGGTGTGGCCCTTCTCACGAGGCGCGCCGGCCTCGTTCGGTGGCGGTCGCGACCGCGAGCAGGCCGCTGAACACCGCGCCCTCGAACACGGCGTAGAAGATCGAGCGGAGCAGCGGCTGGTTGAATGGCCCGATATTGATCAACAGCATGAGCACGGCGAACACCGGAAACGACAGCGCGAGCTGCCTCCAGGTCTCCAGCCTTTCCCACCAAAGGACGAGCGGCGGTGGCGGCCTTTCCTTTTCCGATTGGCCTTCGCGCGGAGTCCCCATCGATCCGGATGATATGCCGTGAACCTGGGACGGGCCGTGCGCCTCGTCGCGCCTGCGGCCTTCCTTTTATGTGTGGCGGCCTGCGACCCGGTGATGGGGACCGGCTCAGGCAATCCGCCTGACCTGTCCCACTACATCCAGGTGAACTACACGGACCAGTCGGTGGTCGTGGTCCTCGTCGCGGGATATCCCGCGGGTGACTACCAGTTCAACTACAACGGCTATGGGAGCGGCGCGCTCGTGCTCAAGGTCCCGGTCGGCTGGAGCGTGACGGTCCAGTGCGAGAACCATGGCACCGTGCCGAACTCGTGCTCGGTGGTCAAGGGCGGGCAGAACTCTGCGCCCGTAGACCCGCAGTGGTCGACGCCCAACCCGAGACGCGGGCTGGACCCGGGCCAGTCCGCCAGCTTCGAGTTCCAGCCCACCCAGACGGGCAGCTTCCGCATCGCCTCACTGGTCGGCGGCAACGAGGCGAGCGGCATGTGGGCCGACCTCGAGGTGACATCTGGCGGCAAGCCCACCCTGACCGGAACCTGATGACCTTGTGCATCGGCAGTCAACGCGCGATTCCGCCGCTATTGTGAGCAACGATGGGTCACCTGGACTCGCAGCGATCCCTGCCTGTCCTCGCCCCTATCACCTACCCCAAGACCGGCAAGACCGGCGGAGCCACAGATCTCTCCCCGACACCCTGGTGGATGCGGCGTGAGGTGCTCGGCGAGGTAACGTCGGAGACCGGTTACAAACCAGTCGCGTTCGTATCGATAGACGACCAGTGGACGGCCCTGCGCTTCAAGCGAGCCTGACGATCCAGGAGCGTCACGTCGAAGCGCGCACTCCGGTCGGCGTTTGACCCGAATCCTGGTGGTCGCCGACGAGGTCGACGAGACCCTTGAGGGGGACAAGCTGTCCGCCCTCAGGCCCGACATCATCCTTTCCTGCGGCGACCTGCCATTCGATTACCTGGAGTATCTCGTCAGCGCCCTGGACGTGCCTCTTCTGTATGTGCTGGGCAACCACGACCCCAGCCTGAAACCGGCCGACCCGACCTGGGTTCCTCTCCAGGTGGAGGAACCCATGCCGGGGCCGCGAGGCTGCGAGAGCATCGACGGCCGGGTGATCGAGGCTGCTGGCATGCACATTGCAGGGCTGGGCGGCTGCGTGCGCTACAGGCGCGGCGTCAACCAGTACACGCAGGGCGAGATGCGCAGGCGCGCACTGAACCTCGAGCTGCGGGTCCGCCTGAAGAAGGTCCCCCAAGGCCGCCGCCGCCTGGACATCCTCGTCACACACGCGCCGCCATTCGGAATCGCTTCCGCCCAGGACGCCGCCCACGCCGGTTTTGTGGCGTTCGAGCGCGTGATCCGAACCTTCCGCCCGCTCATCGCGGTCCACGGGCACGTCCACCCCTACGGTCGAAGCCAGCCCGAGCGCTCCATCGGCTCGACTCGCATCATCAACACGGTGCCCTCCCGCCTGATCGAGGTCTAGAGGGCGAGCGAGACCCCTGCGCCTTCGGCGATCGCCTGGTCGTAGACGAGGCGCGCGGTGGCGGCGTCCTCGACCGCGTGCCCGGTCGACTTGTAGAGGGTGATCTCGTCCTCGGTGCGCCTTCCTGGCCGCGTGCCGGCCAGGACCTCGCCGACCTCCGTGATCGACCCGGGGTCGATTCCCTGCAGCTCGACTGCGCCCGCCGGCGGCGGGGTGCTCGCGGAGCCGCGCCACTCCACGAAGACGCTGCTCGCGGCGATCGTCTCCGCGTCGACCTCCGGCCCCCATGTGCCGCCCACCGAGCTGACGTGGGCGCCCGTTTTCAACCACTCGCGCCGGATGACCGGCGTACGCGCGTCGGTGCAGCAGGCCACCACGTCCGCGCCTCGCGTGGCCTCTTCGAACGAGCTCGAAACGTGCGCGCGCGGGTGGCGCGCGGCCAGCGCCGCCGCGTGGTCCGCGTTGCGCGACGCGATCCGAATCTCTTTGAAGTCTCGGATCCTCGGAAACGTCTCGAGGTGGGACCGCCCCTGCACGCCCGCACCGAGAATCGCCAGTACCGATGAGTCCCCGCGCGCCAGCACCCGGGCCGCGACCGCCGCCGTGCCGCCGGTGCGGATGGCGGTGATGTAAGTCCCGTCCATCACCGCCAGGGGCGCGCCCGTGGCCTCGTCGAAAACCGCGATCAAGCCCTGGTGTGAGGGAAGCCCGGCGTCGTGGTTGGCGGGGAATACGGAGAC
>DATLRB010000086.1:0-5136 GCA_035534875.1 Saccharimonadales bacterium (SeqCode) | reverse complement strand
GCACGTCGCGCGTTCGACATGCTGTGCGAGCGGGCACTGCAGCGCGAGGCGTTCGGCAAGAAGCTGGCGAGCCACCAATCCGTTCAGAACTGGATCGCCGATTCCGCCGCCGAGATGCAGGCCGCCCGCCTGATGACCCTGCACGCCGCATGGTTGATCGACACGCAGGGCGCCGCTGCCGCGCGCAAGGAGATCTCGCTGATCAAGTTCTTCGGCGCCAGGGTGCTGCATGACGTGATCGATCGCGCGATCCAGGTCAACGGCTCGCTCGGCTACTCGTCTGACCTTCCGCTCGAGGAGATGTACCGGCACGCGCGCGCGGCACGCATCTACGACGGTGCGGACGAGGTGCACCGAGTTTCGGTGGCTCGGCAGGTCCTGGCCGGCTATAAGGTTCCGCAAGGCGAGTTCCCCACGGACCACATACCGACCCGCCGCGAAGCGGCCCGCCGCAAGTTCGCCGATCTGATGGAAGCCGCCACGACCGACACCTGAGTTTGGTCGGAGGGGCCAGATGCTCCTCCCCACCGCCGGCTTCGCCGGCACCTCCCCGCGAGCGGGGAGGATAAGCCAGGTGCTCCTCCCCACCGCCGGCCCTCGCCCGGCACCTCCCTGTAGGGGAGGAGGTTAGGCCGGGTGGACCTCCGCCAGGTGGAGGCGGTTCCATTGCGAGAAATCGCCGCTGACGTGGATGACCCGCTTCAAACCCGCCAGCTCGAGCAGGCTCGCCGCCATTCCTGCGCGGTATCCGGAGGCGCAGTGCACGGCGACGGGCGCGTCGACGGGTATCTCTGCCGCGTGGTGCGGGACGTCGGGTAGGTACATGTGCACTGCGCCGGGCGCGTGACCCTCCGCCCACTCGTGATCGTCGCGGGCGTCGACGACCGTCATCACCTCCCCCCTGAGGACCCACCCTGCCATGTCCTCGATGGTCGCAGTCTCGAAGTGCGAGGTCGGCCTCGCCGACGCCACCCACGCCTCCAGGCCGCCATCCAGCGCGCCCGCGATACGGTCGAACGCAATGCGGTGAAGCTGGAGCTGGGCCTCGCGCTGCTCTATCGAGGTGCCGCCGACCAGCACGATGGGGCGATCGCGAGCAACCAACCAGCCGGCCCAGGCGCTGAAGGAATCGCCGCCGACGGGGATCGAGTAGGTGCCCGGGATGTGGGCGCGGTCATAGTCGCGTGCGGACCGGATGTCGATCACGGCGGCGCCCTGTTCCATCGAGCCCGCGACCTGATCAGCCGTCATGGGCGGCGGGGCCGGCGCGTTTCGGCCGAGGAGCGGCGCACCGTCGCGGTTGATGGCGGCCATGTCCCGGTAGTAATCCGGGAACCGGTGCTGGTCGAGGATGCGGGCGAGAAAAGGCATGAGCTCGGTGGCCAGGAAGAACGGGTTGGTCGACCGCTCGCGGCCCAGGGTGGTCTCGTGCCCGCTCACCGCGGCGGTGCCACAGAAGGACCCGCTGCCATGGGTCGGGAAGACCGCCAGGTCGTCTGGCAATCCGCGCAGCCTCACCTGCAGCGTCCGGTACGCCTCCAGGGCGAGATGGGTCGCCAGGTGCGGGCCGAACAGGTCGGTCCTGGCGATGCCGCCCACCATGACGGCCCCACCAGAAAACAGAGCGCGCGGGCGGCCTTGCTCCAGCAGGAGGTAGCTCTTGTGGTCCGGCGTGTGGCCGGGCGTGAGCAGCGCGCGCAGACTGAGGCCGCCGAGCGGGAGCTCCGCTCCAGGTTCGACCTCGTCGATGTTCGTCCCCACCGCGGCCTCGAGCTCGCGACGCCCCGACACGAAATCGTTGTGCAGATGCGTGTCGACGGAGTGCGTCAACCTGATGCCGAGCTGCTCGGCGCGGGTCAGGTACCGATCGATGTCCCGCGTGGGATCGATGACGACACCGGTGCCGCGCTCGGCGTCGACGATGAGAAAGCTGGCGTTCCCCAGCTCAGGCGCCGGGAGCGCTTCGACGGTGAACATCCTTCACTCACCCTAGCGAAATTGGAGCGGTGGTCAATAGGACCCAGATGGTGATAAGGGTCACCAGGACCGCGGCACCGTAGAAGACCACCTGCGCAGGCGTGCTCCTGGCCGCGGGGACGCCAAGGTCGACCAGCAGGTAGCGCAACCGGTGCGCGAAGTGGAAGAAGGGCACGGCGATGAGGACGAGCAGATAGAGCTTGACGATCGGGTTGCCGAGCAGGTTGATCCAGGTGTCGTAATGACGGTCGACCACGTTCACCCAACCGAGCGGCCCCAGGATGCCCTGGACCAGGATGTGGACCGGGATCAGCACTGCCGCGATGACGCCGCCCTGGGCGAACATGAACCACCAGAACAGGTGCGCGAGCGCTGGCCTGGGCGCGTGTACGGCAGGTGCGCTCATCGGCCGAACCAGATCAGCACGAAGCCGATCACGAGGGAGGCTAGAGCCCAGAGGCCGAACTGGGAAAGCACGATCAACCGGGAAGGCACCGGGCGGCCGAGCAACTTGACGTGGATGATCACCCCGGCCAGGCTCAGAAACGTGATGCTGTGATAGAGCGCGAACACGAAGCACACCACGCTGAACGCCACGAACAGGGCTGAGCCGTGTGGCGCATAAGCAGCCGGGCCACCACCCGCGCGCTTGATCTCGACCAGGAACCACAGGAGCCACAGGGCGAGAGGCAGGGCGGTGAACTCTCGCAGCATGTAGAAGAAGTAGTGGCGCTTGCGGGTCCACCAGTTGGCGGGCATCGACCATCGGTAGGTGTTGGAGAGCGCAGGGCGCGCCTCGCCCGCCCGAAGGCTCACTCGCGGTTTCCGTAAGGCAGCACGAACCGCATGGTCGTGTCGAGCTTGGTCTGCTGGATCGCCTTGGCGGGGTCGACGCCCTTGGGGCAGACCACAGAGCATTCACCGACGAAGCTGCACTCCCATACGCCCTCGGACTCGGCGATCACGGGCAGGCGGTCCTTCAAGCCCTGGTCGCGCGAGTCGAGGTTGTAGCGGCGAGCGAGAGCAATCGCGGCTGGGCCGAGAAACTCGTTGTTAAGACCGTAGACGGGGCAGGCCGCATAGCAGAGCATGCAGTTGATGCACTGGCTGAACTGCTTGAAATCGTCGATCTGGGACGTCGTCTGAACATGCTCGCCTGCGCCCAGCGGGATCTCCTGCTTGCGGACGATCCAGGGCTTGACGGACTTCAGCTTGTCCATGAAGTCCTCCATGTCGATGACGAGGTCGCGCACGATGGGGAAGTTGTTGAGCGGCTGAACAACCACTGGCTGAGGCCAGTAGTCGCGCAAGAAGGCACTGCACGTCAGCTTCGGCGTCCCGTTGATCATCATCCCGCAGCTGCCGCAGATCCCCATACGGCAGGACCAGCGGTAGCTGAGCGTCCCGTCGACGTGCGCCTTGATGTGGTTCAAGGCGTCGAGCACGACCATGCTGTCGTCGCTGAAGGGAATGTCGTAAGACTGCAGGCGCGGCTTGTCGTCCTTCTCGGGGTCGAACCGCGTCGCCTGGATGGTGATCCTCTTCGCCAAACCGACCTCCTAGTAAGTGCGCGCCTGCGGCTTGAAGTTGGTGATCCGCACGTCCCGATAGTCAAGCCTCGGGGCGAGCTCTCCCGGGTGGAAGGCGACGGTGTGCTTCAGGTACTTCTCATCGTGCCGGTCGGGGAAGTCGCGCCGCGCATGCGCGCCACGAGACTCCTCGCGGGCGAGCGCCGAATACGCGATCGTGTCGGCGATCTCGAGCATGTAATCGAGCTCCAGCGCGGCCGTCAGCTCCGTGTTGAACGTGCGGCTCGAGTCCTCGACCTTGATGCTCTGGAATCGCTCTCGGAGGTCGCCCAGGCGCTTGATCAGCGCGTGCAAGCCCTCCTCCGTGCGGAAGACTCCCGCCCCGGCGTCCATCTCGCGCTGCATGGCTTCGCGGATGTCGCCGATCCGCTCTTCCCCACCCTTCTTTTCGAGGTAGGCGCCTTCGACCCGCCGCGCCTCGTCCCAGAGCATCGCGTCCACCGGGTTCGAGCCAACCGCCCGGGCCGAGCTCGCGTAATGGGCGGCTGCACGGCCGGCCGCAGCGCCGAAGACCAGGCATTCAGACAGCGAGTTCGATCCCAGGCGGTTGCCGCCGTTGAGCCCGACGTTGGCGCATTCGCCCGCCGCATACAGTCCGAGGATGGCCGTCGCGCCGGAGATGTCCGCGTCGACCCCGCCCATCATGTAGTGCTGCACCGGGCGCACCGGGATGGGCTCGGTCACGATGTCGATGCCGAGAAACTCGCGCCCGAGCTCGCGCATGAACGGCAGCTTTCGGTCGATCACACTCTCGCCGAGGTGCCGGACGTCGAGGTGCATGTACTTGCCGTGGGGCCCCTCGAAGCCTCTCCCCTCCTCGAACTCGGTGATCATCGCGCGCGAGATGATGTCGCGCGGTCCGAGCTCCATCTTGTTGGGCACGTAGCGCTTGAGGAAGCGCTCGCCTTCGCTGTTGGTCAGGTATCCGCCCTCGCCACGCACGGCCTCGGTGATGAGGATGCCGGTGAAAGGAAGGCCCGTAGGGTGGAACTGGACCATCTCCATGTCTTTCAATCCAGCGCCGCAGCGATATGCGAGCGCCATGCCGTCGCCCGTGCAGATGTTGCCGTTGGTGGTGAAGGCGTACAAGCGGCCGAGCCCGCCCGTAGCGAGGATTACCGCCTTGGCGGTGATGGCGTCGAATCGTCCGCTGCGCATGTCGAGCGCGACCACGCCGATGCACCGGCTGTCCTCCACCAGCAGCTTGGTCACGAAGGCTTCGTCGTGCCGCGTGATCTGCGGGTACTTGAGCGAGGTCTGGAAGACCGTGTGCAGCATGTGGAAGCCGGACTTGTCCGCGGCGAAGCAGGTCCGCCACGTCGTCATCCCGCCGAAGGGGCGGGCGGAGATCTTGCCGTCCGGGTCACGGCTCCACGGGCATCCCCAGTGCTCCATCTGGATGATCTCGATCGGAGCTTCCCTCACGAATGCTTCGACGACGTCCTGGTCGGCGAGGTAGTCCGATCCTTTGATGGTGTCGAAGGCATGCGTCTCGTACGAGTCCTCCGGCCGCAGCACCGCCGCGGCTCCGCCCTCAGCGGACACCGTGTGGCTGCGCATCGGGTAGACC
>DATLRB010000085.1:0-20510 GCA_035534875.1 Saccharimonadales bacterium (SeqCode) | reverse complement strand
CCGCTTCAACGCCGGCAGCGACGGTGGGGCCGACCCCGGCGCCCACGGCGGCGCCCACCCCGGTGCCCACCCCGGTGCCCACCCCGACGTCCGGCGTCCCCCATGTGCTCGTCCTCCTCGAGGAGAACAAGGGCTACGCCCCCGTCGTCGCCGGCGCCCCCTATCTCGACAGTCTCGCCAAAGCCGACGCGAGCAGCTCCGCCTGGTTCGGCGTCGACCATCCCTCCGCCCCCAACTACCTCGCCCTGCTCTCCGGTTCCACCCAGCACGCCGTCGGGGACTGCACCCCGCCCGCCTGTGGCCCCTACTCGGCCACCTCCCTGGGCGGCCAGCTCTCCGCCGCCGGGATTCCCTGGGCCGCCTACATGGAATCCATGCCCTCCCCCTGTTTCACCGGCGCCAGTGCCGGCAACTACGTCGAACGTCACGACCCCTTCGTCTACTTCGATGACGTCCTCCACTCCGCCTGTGCCAGTCATGTCCTCCCCTATCCCGGCAGCGGCCCGCTGCTCGCCACCCTCGACGCTCCCTCCGCCCCCGACTTCGTCTGGATCACCCCCAACCTCATCGACGACATGCACAGCGGCTCGGTCGCTCAGGGCGACGCCTGGGCCCAGGCCAACCTCGCCCCCATCCTCGCCTCGAGCTGGTTCCGGGACTACCACTCGACCCTGATCATCACCATGGACGAGGGCGACGCCAACCCCGGCGCCGCCTGCTGCGGCCAGCCTCCCGGCGGTCAGATCCCCCTCATCGTCGTCTCCAACGCCGCCGCCGGGCGCGGCTCCCTGCCCCTCACCGGCGATCACTACGGCACCCTGCGCTCCATCGACGAGGTCTTCGGCCTCCCCCTCCTCGGCGCCGCCGCCGATCCCGTCAACGGCGACCTCCGCTCCTGGTTCGGCTAGCCGACCAGGGCTCCATCCCCCCCGCTCCTCAGACGGTCGCAGGCGGGCACTCGCCGGTGGTAGGCTAAACCACTCTGGGGGGTCGCCCATGTGTTGGCCGCCCAAGCAACGTGTTCAGGGGACTGAGCCAACGAATCACCAGGCGGGTCGTTTGCATTGAGAGGAAAGGACCGCCGCCGCCGGCGCCGGCTGCACACGTGGCCGGGGCTGCTCAGGTACCGGCGGCAGTATCGACTGGCCGTCTACCGGCGCCGTCGTGCGCTGGGGCTCGGGCTGCGTCCCGATCTCTTCATGAGAGTGGGCCTGAGCTTCGCGCTCCTCGGGCTCACGGGCAGTCTCCTTCTCCTCGCGGCGGTGCCCGCCACGCACTTTCGGAGTGCCGGTGCGAGCATCGGGGTGGTGCAGACGTTCGGTGGGGCCGATAGCGCTCAGGGAGCGAGCCTGTCGGTGTCCCCAAGCTCCGCCACCGCCGGCGGAGACCTCCTCGTGGCCACCATCAAGGATCGCGATCTCCAGGGCTTCGAAACCGTCACCGCGGTCACCGACTCCGCGGGGAACATCTGGGCGCCTGCGAACCAGCTGAGCCAGGGCCGTCAGGCGGACGAGGAGATCTGGTACGCGGCCGATGCGGGCTCGATCGGAGCCGACGGGTGGGTCACGGTGACTGTCGCCGGAGCCGCCGCGATCGCGGTCACCGTGCTCGAGGTTGCCGGTGCGGCGCAGCAGCCGCTCGACAACGTCGCGAGCGCTGGTGACAGCAGCTCGAACGCCTCGTCCGGCGCCGTGACGACGGCTGCTCAGGACATCGTCGTCGGGGTGGTCGGCTGGAACGCCAACGTCACTCCGGCCGATCAGACCTCCGGGTTCACGACGACCCCCGTGGAACAGTCGACGGTCAGCAACGGGATGACCGGCGAGCAGGCGGCGTGGCAGGTGGCCGGCGGCGACGGCACCCAGAGCTACGGCGCGACCCTCAGCGACTCGGTCGTTTGGACCGCGACGATCGCCGTGTTCGACGCGTCTGGTGGGTCGCCGATACCCACGCCGACCGGCACTCCGTCTCCGACCTCGACGCCGACGCCCACCGCGACACCGACGTCAACGCCGACGCCGTCCTCAACGCCAACAGCAACGCCAACGCCAACGCCCACGCCGACGGTGACACCGACTCCGAGCCCCACGACGAATCCTCAAGCACCGCACGTCATGGTGATCATGGAGGAGAACAAGGGATACGCAGCGACGCTGGGATCGTGCAATGCCGACCCCTACCTGTGTTCTCTCGCATCAACATACGCGAGTTTCACGAACTGGTCTGGCACCGGTCATCCGTCACTGCCGAACTACCTCGGCATTGACAGCGGCAGCATGCAGGGATGTGCGAGTGATGGGTGCCCGGGACCATACGCGGCCACCGATCTGGGAGGTCAGCTGTCGGCCGCGGGTATCCCATGGGCCGCGTACATGGAATCGATGCCTTCACCCTGCGACACGGCGTCCAGCGCCGGTCTGTACGTCAAGCGCCACGACCCCTTCGTCTTTTTCAACGACGTGCTTCAGAACGGTTGCGCCAACAACGTTGTTCCGTATCCCGGTGCGGGTGCCTTCGTCTCGGCCCTTGACACTGCCGCCGCGCCGCAGTTCGTATGGGTCTCCCCGAATCTCAACAACGACATGCACGACGGCACGGTCGCGCAGGGCGATGCGTGGCTCCAGGCCAATCTCGCGCCCGTGCTCAGCTCCAGCTGGTTCACGAATTTCCACAGCACCGTGATCGTGACCATGGACGAGAACGACGCTCAGCCCTCGCCGGCCGGTGGTCAGATTCCGATGGTGGTCATCTCCAACGCCGCCCATGGGCAGGGTGCGATCGCCGCACCCGGGAACGCGTACGGGACGCTGCGCGCCATCGAGGAGGCGTTCGGGCTCGGATATCTCGGGGCCGCGGCTGATCCGTCGAACGGCGACCCGATCGGCTCGTTTTAGGACTGCGGCCGCTTCGCGACCGCCCGAGCGATGGCAGCGGGTACCCTGGAACCATGCCTCGGAGCGCCCGCTGATGCTTGTCGTTGTCTTCGGAACCGGTCGGTGCGGTTCCACTCCGATCGTTGAGGTGATCAGCCGTCATCGTGATGTCGGCTTTGTCTCGAACCTCGATGACAAGCTGAGCCTGCTCAATCTCAAGGGGGCGTGGAACAACCGCCTGCATCGGCTCTCGCCGCCCCGCGATCCCAGACTGCGTCCGTTTCGTGATCGCCGGAAGCTGATCGAACTGGGCCGTTTTCGGGTCGCGCCTGCCGAGGCGTGGAACATCCTCGACCGGCAGATAGCTCCCCTCGTCGCAACGCCGTTTCGCGACCTCGGCGCCGAGGACTGCACGCCCTGGCTGAACGGCCGGCTGCGCAGCTTCTTCGAGAGCCGTATGGCAGCCCAGAAGCGCGATATCTTCGTCCAGCACCTGACCGGTTGGCCCAGGTCGGGATTCATCCGGGCCGCCTTCCCCGAGACACGATTTGTGCACGTCATTCGCGATGGTCGTGCCGTGGCGAACTCCTGGCTCCAGATGGGCTGGTGGCGCGGCTATCAGGGCCCCGACGCCTGGCACCTGGGGCCGCTCCCTCCCGAGGCCGAGGCTGTGTGGGAGGAGTCGGGGCGTTCCTTCGTCGTCCTCGCCGGGCTCGGGTGGAAGCTGCTGATCGAGGCATTCGAGCGGGCTCGCGCGGAGGTGCCGCAGGATCAGTGGATGCAGGTCAGATACGAGGATGTCGTGGCCGAGCCCGGACGGTACCTCAGAGAGATCGTCGACTTCATCGGGCTCCCGCGGAGTGACGAGTTCGAGCGCGACATCGATGCGTACCCGTTCGAGTCCGGCCGCGTGCAGGGCTTCCGCCGCGATCTCGGTGATGCCAACCTCGCGTTGCTGGAGCGCACCATCGGGTCGACGCTTCAGGCGTATGGATACGAGCTGCACTCCGCGGCCGGCCGCGGATCGTCGAACGGCGTGGCATCGGCGCCGCCCATCAGCGCCGGGCCTCAACGCCCGTCAGCGGCCCGTCGACGCAGGACGGCTTCATAGACCGCCTCGGTGGCATCCGTCGCGTCGTCCCAATCGTAGTCAGCGACGACTCGGTCTCCAAGCACCCGCGCGCCGGCGCGCGCGGCCGCGAGATCCTCGAGGGTTTCATGGAGCGCCCGCGCCAATGCCTCCTCGTTCCCGCTCGGAAACATGCGCCCGCCCGGTCGCGGGTCACCGATGACCTCGCGGTTGGGGGGGATGTCGCTCGCCACCAGCGGCAACCTGTACGACGCGGCTTCGAGCAGGGTCAAGGCCAGACCTTCGAGTCGCGACGGGAGGACGAAGAGCGCGGCGTTGCTGTACAGCTCGTGCAGCAGCTCTCCCTCCACCGGCCCGACCATGAGCACGCGGGGATCACGCGCGGCGAGCACCTCGAGCTGGTGAACGTAGCGGTCCGTGAAGCTGGAGCCGCCCGCGATCACGAGCCGTGACGAGGTGTCGACGGTGCGGAACGCGCGAAGCAGCAGGTCGGGCGCCTTCTCCGGCACCAACCGCCCGAGGAAGAGCGCGTAGTCGCGACCCCGGAGGCCGAAGCGCTCGGAGATCAAGCGTGGCGGTCGCTCGGTCGGGGCTGCGACCCCGTTCGGGATGTAGTGAGCGACGCGTCCATAGCGGTCACGGTAGTAGTCGGCCAGGTTCCGCGAGACGGAGATGGTCGCGTGCGGGACGTGTGCGCTGATCCAGCCGGCGCTTCGCAGCGCCGCCCGGGCGCCCATTCCCCATTTGTCTCGATCGTAGTCGAGGCCGTGCACGGTGAGCACCACCCCCCGCCGCGTGAGCGCGCGGGGAAGCGGTGTGAAGACGGATGGCCCGATCGCGTGGTAGTGCAGGATGTCCGCGTGCTTCGGCCCCGGCAGCATCGCGACCGCGGTGGAGAGGCCGCTGTGCACCAGCGCCTCGAGGTGTTTGGTGGGAGCGGTGGGGATATAGCGCACGTGCATCCCGCGGTACTCGGAGATGTGCGTCCTCGCATAGCTGGCTCGCGTGTACACCGTGACGTCATGCCCGCGGAGCACCAGTCGCGACCCGATCTCCTCGACGTGGTGTTCGATACCGCCAATAGTGGCCGGAACACCACGCTGTCCGATGAAGGCGATGCGCGCGGGTCTCATGCCGCGCGGCGCTGCAGGACCCTGCCGGCCTCGGTATACATCGCGCCGATGCGCTCCAGGTGTCGCCGCGGTGAGAATTCCATCTCGACGATCGCTCGTGCCCTCGTACGCATGCCGAACGCGCCCTCAGGATCGGTCAGATAGCGCGAGAGTGCGCCCGCCAGAGCGTCCGGATCATTGGCGGGCACGAGATCGCCCGTGACCCCGGGCTCGATCAGCTCGGGCATGCCGCCGAGCGCGCTGCCGACCACGGGAACTCCTCGGGCGAGCGCCTCAAGCACGACCATCGGCTGATTCTCGTACCAACGTGAGGGCACCGCGACCACCGAGGCCGCGAGCATCAGCCGCTCCACCGCCTCCTTGTCGAGCAGACCGTGAAAGCGCACTCTGCCGGGCGCGACCGAGTCCGCGAGGCGCCGCAGTGGCTCCTCATCGGGACCGGTGCCTGCCACGTCGAGCATCGCGCCATCCAGGTGCCCCACGGCGCGAATCGCCACGTCGATGCCCTTCTCGGACGACAGGCGCCCTGCGACCAGCACTCCGCCACCCGCCGCGGATTTCATCCGCACCCCCGCGGTCTCGATGAAGTGCGGGACATGGCGCAGACGCCTTGGAAAGACGCCGGCCGCTCGCATCCGACCCGCCAGGAATTCACTGGGACAGATGAAAACACCGATCGGGGAGTATGCGCGCGTGATCGTGTGCAGGAACAGCTCGCCTGCCATGACCGCGCTCGAGGTCAGCGAGCCGTCCTTGCAACGGCGCAGGACGGCGTGCTGGAAGTGACCGCCCAGACATGCCTGGCAGAGGTTGCCGTGGTCAAGGAAGCGGTATGTTGGACACGCGAGCTTGTAGTCGTGCAGCGTCATGACGGCCGGGATCCGTCTGCGCGCGACGGGCCGAAGCACCGACGGCGAGAGCTGATGGTAGATGTTGTGCAGGTGGACGACGTCCGGCCGGAACTCCGACAGCACCGCATCCATCCCCCGGCTGGCCGACGTCGAGTAGAGCATGCGCGCCACGCCGCGGACGCGTTCGGTCAGCCCGGGCGGAGGTGGCTCGAACTCGACGTCCGCGGGGTAATGCGCCGCGTACTCGAGGTGCGTGTTGAGGGGATGCGCCATGCCGAAGAACGACACCGTGTGCCCGGCCGCAACCTGCAGGTCCGCCAGGTCCTCCATGTACGCTTCCGCTCCGCCGCGCCGGTAGAGGAACTTGTTGACGTGGAGTATCCGCATCAGCGGCCTGCGTGCAAGCTCTGTGGTGTCGCTGCGGCCACTCGGGCCGCTACGCGCCAACCAGAGCGGGGTCGGGTTCCTCGACAGGCGCGGGGAGACCGCGGAGCGCGGCGTTCTCGTGGTAACGCGTGACGGCGTACGCCGCCGCGGCGAAGGCGACGTAGTACCAGAGCACGACCACCTGGGTGATCACGTTCGATACAAGGCTGATGAGCATGAAGGCGATCACACACGAGGCGAACCCGACCGCGATTGACCGTTCATAGGTCCACATTCGCCGCCGCGTGAATCTCATCGCCTGGCGCGCCACGAGCCCCATGCTGATCAGGAGCGCGAAATACGCGAGAGTCCCGATGACACCGGTCTCCACGTAGGCACGCAGGAAGTCGTTGTGAGGCTCCTTCTGCTGGCTGGTCGCCAGCGAGCTCATATTGAGCCCGATGCCGGTGATGGGATCCTTGTTCGCGAGCGGGAGCACCTGGTTCCAGTAGTCGAAACGCCACGCAAGCGAGTTGGATGCGTACCCGGTCGCGCTCGTGGAGCTGCCCAGGTCGGCGAATCGCTGCAGGATCGTGGGGACGGCGAGCAGGGAGATCATCACCGTGCCGATCAGCACCGCGAGCATGATGCGGCGGCGTCCCATGATGGCCACCGCGAACACTCCAACGAGGGCCGCGATCCACGCACTCCGCGTGAAGGTGAAATAGAGGCAGATGGTGCAGCCCACGAGAAGGATCGTCATGCCGATCTTCTTCTTCTGCGTCAGGTGAGGAAGCAGCGCCACTCCCATGATGATGAGCATGGTCAGATAGATCGCGAAGGGGTTCGGCTGCGAGAACGTCCCTTCAAATCGGGCGAACCCACCGCTCGTGAACTGCGAGTGATGAATGAGCACGTTGAAAAGCGTGTAGCCGACCGGCACAAGTGCGGACACGTAGATGGATCCGATCAGCCGCTTGATCATCTCGCGATCGACGAGCATGACCTCGAGCACGGCCAGCATCACCACGACCGCGGTGACCCGCAAGGCCTCCAGGAGGCTGACCGTCGGACTCGCGGAATCGATGACGCTGAGAAAGCCGGCGATCGCGAAGAGGATCAGACACACCCGATGGATGGACATCGGTGGCGACTTCCGACCCTCGCGCATTCGTGTGAGCATCCAGAAGAACGCGGCGAGAATGAACAGGATCGCCAGCGCTCCGGTTGGGTCGAGCCCCGCGGCCGAGGAGGTCGCGGTGTTGACGCCGGCAGCCCCGCCATTGCCCGCCCCGGGCTTGGTGATGTCGAGACTGGCGCGAATCGCGATCGTCGTGAACACGAAGTTCTCGAAGTTGACAAGGCCCAGCACGAAGAGGCCCAAGCCGATGAACGCGCCGATGGGAATGATGAGCAGCAGTTTGTTGCCGCCAAGCGCCGCCTCGACGCTTGTCTCGACGGCCAGCGCCAGGATGACCAACGCACCCAGCAGAAAGCCGGCCCTGGTACGCCGGGTCATCGGCCCGAGACCGCTCGGCCGACGGACGGTGACCATCGCCATCAGTGGATTCCCCTTTTCCCGAGATGGCTCGCACCGCGTTCGATGCGGGGAGCCTCCTTCCGTTCCGCGATACCGGCAGTCCCCAACTGATCCACCCGAATGCCGGTCGCATCTCTAGTGTACGGACGCCGCCCGCTCATGGCAAGTTTGTCGTGATTGCGGTGCTTTCCAGGTCGACGATCGCCTCGACGTCGACCCCGTCCTCGACCATGGGCGCAACATCCGCGTCGGCCGGCTCGGGCGCCACCGCGTGCGCGGGGAACGCCGGCCGAGGACGGCGCCGGAGTACGGCGCGCCAGCTCGCGATCTCCTGTCCGTTGAAGAGGAGCATCGCGGCGGCGAGCACTCCCAGGCCGACGAGTCCGGCAATTGGTGTGCGGATCAGGAGCTGGGTGCGATCAAGCGATCCATTGAGATCGAGAGCAAACGACGCCGCGATCATGGCGGCGCCGCTGAGGACTGACGCGCCCACGATCTTGAGTGTGAACGGCACCAGGTCGCGGCCGGGTGCTCCACCGAGACGCGACAACCGGTACCACGCGTGCCCCACATTGACGAACTGCGAGACGGAGTACGCGAGGGCCACGCCGATGATGGCCCGCTCGGTCCCGAACCCGAACACGAGCATGAGCAGCGGCAGCATGACCAGGTTGGCGACCACCCCGTACACGGTGTTGCGCAGGGGAACTCGAGTGTCGAGCCGGGCGAAGAACGGCGCAAGCAGTGCTCGCTGCACGGCGGACGGGACCAGGCTGATCGAGTAGACCGCCAGCACCGTCCCGAGCAGCACCGCGCTGGTGCGGGCGAATTGGCCACGCTGAAAGACAGCAAGGACGGCGGGACTGGCGAGGACCGCCATGAATGCGGTGAGCGGCAGGCTGATGGCGAGCATGATCCGCATGCCCAGCGCGGTGAAACGGCGCACCTCGTCCTGTTCGTCGCGAGCGTGGGCATCGGTGAGCCGGGGAATCAAGGCGACGATGACCGAGCGGAAGAAGACCGTGCCGCCGACGGCTGACACGATCAGATAGCCGTAGTTGAGGATGCTGATCGAACCTCCCGGCAGGGGCGACACCAACGCCTGCTCGGCGAGTCGGGCGATCGGGTTCAGCCCTGCCGAACCCAGAGGGCGGATGCAGAGCTTTCCGATGCCTCGGAGATGCTCATCGCGGAGATCGAGCGCCGGGCGGACTCTCATACCCTGACGTCCTGCCATCAGCGCCATGAAGACAGCCTGCGCGACCGCTCCTGCAAGGAATGCGAAGGCGACGACGTGGATGTCATGCACCAGTCCGGTGTTGATGAGCGGCCCCGCAAGGATGACCGCGGCGGCGAGTCCGTTGAGCACCACGGTCATCAGTGCCGGGGCCACGAACGCGTATCGGGCGTTGAGATATGCGCGCAGCACTTCCGCGATCGCCACCAGGGGGACCGTCGCAAACATGATTGGGACCATGAAGGCAGCGAGTTGAACCTCGGATGGGGAGAAGCCCGGTGCGGTGACGTGCACCAGCGGCGCGGCGACGAGCGCCGACACGACCACCAGGAACGCACCCACAACGATCACGGTGCACAGGACCATCGAGATGAGGCGATCCGTCGGCCGCTCTCCACGTCGAGTGGCCGATGTGCGGAATGCGGGAACGAGCGCCTGGTTCGCGGCGACCATGACCACCGCGACGAGCCCCAGTGGGATTCGCGCTGCCACAAAGAATTCGTCGGTCGGCGCGCTCGCGCCGAAGCGGATCGCGATGCTGAAATCGAGCACCAAGCCCGCCAGAATCCCGGCGGCTGCTGCGATTCCAGTCAGGCTCGACTGACGAACGACGGTGCGGTTCGACTGGCTGTGCGAGCTCGGACCGCTCCCTTGGACGTTCACCGTGCCGGTTAGGCGGCCCGGCCCTCCGCCTGGAGACGCAACGACTCATCAAGGCGGTTGTGGAGCTGATCGCAGAGCGCGCGAGCGCGGGGATCGATCTCGAGCTGGCGAATCCCACTCGGGGAGCGTGGCGCGATGTGCTCGATGAGCTCTGGGCGGAACGGGAAGCCGAGGAACTGGCAGATGCGCCGCATCGAGCGCTCCGGCGACGCGAGCACGTCCTGGTATGAGGTGAGCAGCACGTCGTCACGACGATCCAGCCCGAGCTCGAAGTAGAGACCGTTGCGGACCCACCAGAAGAGCGCCGCGGCGGTCTCCGGCGTCATCGTTGCGTAGTCGAAACTGCGTATCTGCTCGAGCGTGGAGGCGGAAAGCCTCTGGGCCTGCCACATCCCCGGGCGGTCGCCTTTCGCGATGTCACCGAGGACGAGCAGATTGTTGCGACCGAACTTCGAGATCGCCGAGCGCGCCCGGCCGTCGACATCCCGGTACGCCCAGATCGCCCGACCAGAACTGGGAGTTGCGATCGAGTCGAGGAGGTGATCGATCCGATGCGAATCGCAGAGCGGCTTGAAAAGCACGAACTGGTGCTTGCTCGCCAGCACGATCCGTCGAATCACTTCGTCATCCCGGAGGAGATAGCGCTCGAACGCGGCGCGGTCGTTCTCGTTGTGGATATCGAACTCGGGCGCAGTGTCAAGGCCACGAGCGAGCATGTTCGTCCCTGATCGCTGCAGACCAACCAGGTAGACGGGGGTCGCCGCGCCAGGCACCTGCGGATGCGACCTCCGCCAGCGCCACTTTGCCGAGGCGACCTGGATGCGTGTGAACGGGTTGAGCTCGTCCTCTTCGACCACTCGAGCGAGGCCCTCGGTCCGAACCCAGCGAACATGCCGGCGAACCCGTCGCGCGACTCGTCCGGCAGAACGCTCCCCGTGCGGAGCCCGATCGAAGATCGTCTCGGCCGCCGGCGCGTTTGTGGTTCTCTGCCGCAGCGTGTAGCCGTAATGCAGGAGGAGGGGCAGCGTGAGCGCCCCGACGAGACGTTGGTCGCGCCGCGCCATCGAGGTTCGCCACCGGTCGTCCTGGCGTATGCGTATCACGCCGTTCTTGAGACGGTCGGGATTCCCGGCGACACTGTGATTCGGCGTCGTGAGCGCTTCGTCGCCAGCGACGAAAGGCAGCCGGGCGTCCTCCATCCCCACCATCGCGAGAATCCGGCGCAGCGACGCCTGGGGATCCGACATGAAGTCCTCATAGCGGACTCGAACGTACCGATCCGGCGGGCCGCCGAAGAGGAGCCCACCTGCGAGGTTCCAGACGTCCCAGAGGACCGCGCTCTTCGCCGGCCCGATCTGCTCCATGTGCGAACGTGAGGCCCCGTCCAGGAGGGGCTTGCGACTCGACCATGAATGGGCGGCGCCGCGCGGATCCCGGATCAGGTGGACCACCCGAAGATCGACGCCCGGGGTGGCAGCCAGCACGTTCGCATACGCCGGAAGCTTCGACGAGTCGACGATGACCCGGCTTCCGGTCACGTGGGCTATCGCGGCGTAGACATCGCCGAGCGCGGCGCGGTCGCGCGCGGCCGACGTGCGCCGTGCCGGGTCGAGCCCCGGTCGGACGCTGCCGGCGAGGATGGCCGGGAGGCTGCGAATACGGCCGGTGCGCTTGAGGAGCGAGACCACACCTCGAGCAGGCTCGGGGTCATCGAGGTGGCCCGACTCTGTAAGCACGCGGCTCCAGACCGGACAATCGCGTACCGGCACGCCGCAGCCGCAGAGGCGGCTCTCGGCAAGACCGCGCTGCCACAGGTAGCGCACTTCTCCTGCCGCGAAAACACCGTCGACCTCGCCGAGCAGACTGGCGAGGAGCGTACTTCCGCTCCTGCCAGTCCCGGCGATGTAGATGACAGTCGTAGACATCGGTTTAGCGCGTCCCGCCGCCGCCAACGCATGGCGGCTTCACGCTATCTGCGCCGAACAGCCTGCCGAGGGTCGGGATCCTGCTCGACCACGGAACCGACATCGGCATGGCCGTTGCCATTCCCGTTGGTGTGGCCGTTGCCGTTGCCATTCCCATAGGGCGTGGTGGACGGAACACCCACTGCCGCCGGAGCGGTGGCCGTGGAGCTTGCACGCCACGGATCCCGCGAGGCCGACTCGGCTCGCGCCGAAGCGTCAGCCAAAGCGGGCGCCGAAGCCGCCGTAGCGGGCGTCGACACCACACCGATCTGCGGTGCAGGCTCGCGGTCCCATGCGAACGCTCCCTGCGCGGGCTGAGCCTTGACGGCCGACCCCTTGCCCGACCGCATCAGCTCGAGCACGAGGATGAGACCAAGCATCATGAGCAGGCCGAGAGCGAAGGCGATCCCGGCGAACTTGATCGTGTTCGAAAGCTTCGACAGGCGCACGACGGCGGAGGTGGTGACGGCGGCTGGGTTCGCGTCCGCCGCAATCAGGGCCTGAGCGTCGACAAGCCGCTGGGTGGCGTGGTCGTACGCGCTGATCGCGGCCGCACGTGCGTTGGAGAGCGCCTGGTATTGCTCCAGCTCGGCGCCGAGGCTTGCCACCTGCTTTGTATAGAGGGTGATCAGAGCCTGCGCGCCAAGCGCGGACTTCGCGTCGTGATTTGCATTGGCCCTAGCGAGATTCGCCACCTGAATGTTCAGTTGCGACTGCGCATTGTTGTACGCATTCAGCGGCGATACGGTCCCATACGTTGCGTCAAACTTCGCAATGTTGGTGTCCGCAAGGGTGAGAAGCGCCTGTCCACTGGCTTGTGCGCTCTGCGCCTCGACGAGGCTGGGCTGGGCGATCGCATTCAGCGCGTCAACGGTGGCTTCGCGCACCGCACCCACCAGGTTCTCGGTCGTCGAAGTGCGCTTCAACTGGAGGGCAACGTGAATGATGTTGCTCGAGGCCGTGGTGGTGCTGGCGCTGAGGCCGGCGGCCAGATCACTGACCGGGATGCGGTACTTCTGCGACACCTCCGTCAGGACCGGCTGGGAGACAAGGACGTCCTTGAAGCCTGCGACGTATTGCGTCGCGGCGCTCGAGGACGAACCGTTCGCGCTGATTGCGGGCACTACGACAGTCGCGTCCGCCTCGTACACCGAGGGCTGCAACTCCATGAAGCCTCCGGTGAGCAGCCCCGCAACGATTGGCACGGCGATGACCAGCCACAACACGCGGCGGATTGCCCGCAGGTAGTCGCGAATCTCCATGGCCTGTTCAAACCCCCTTCAAGTCAGATGTTGACGCGGCGACCCCGCGCTGCAATGACAAGCATACCGGCACCGGCGATGAGAAGTAACGCTCCGAGTGTGAGCAACCCGCCTCCGGCGCCCGTCGACGGCGTCGAAGTTGTCGCCGCGAGCACGCCACCGTCAGGGGTCGGCGTGGCGCCGCCCACACCGCCGGTTGGGGACGGCGTCGGGGTGAGCTTCGGGGTCGGCGTCGGAGTCGCGTCGCAGCCCAGGACGCGGATGAACCCTGAGGCCAGCGTGGCGCGATCTCTGCCCTCCGCCTTGAAGGGCGCCCACACATCCAGCTGGTAGTACCCGCAGGCATCGAACGTGTAGGTCAGCGAGAGCGTCTGGCTCCCGTGCGCCCCCCAGGTCTCGTTGAAGGACTGAGTACCGGCCATCAGCGCCTGCGTGGTTCCACCCGGCCCGTTGAAGGTGATCCCGGGTTGACCAGGCTGACCGTCGGAGACGTTCGCACCGTTGTAGGTGAGGATGTGGTGGGCGGAAAAGTTGAGCGCAACCGTGTGCGCGCTGCCGGTGAGATTCGTCGCAACGACGTTGAAGTCGACCGTGACCGGTCCACCGGAGATGTCATATGACGCGGGGCTGCTCATGAAGCCCGTGGGCGCCGCCGCAGAAAGGATCCCCTCGAAATTCGGGTTCCCGGCCGCGGCCACGGTCTGCGAGGTGAGCATCGCAGCGGCGATGGTCACGGTGCCGGCGATCCCGCAAAGACCACCCAGGCGCCTCAGCGCGAATCCTGTCCTATCCATGCCTCTCCCTCTCTCCGAGAGTCTCCTCGACCTCATACATGCTCATTATTCATCAATTCGCGAGGAGGGCAAGAATCGCGTTCGCGTCCGCCTTCGCCTCGCCGAGCTTCCCGAGAGGGGAGCGCATCTGGATGAACGCATTCCGGACCGAGGTGATCGTCGTCTTGTTGGACGGAAAGCCGCTCGCGGTGAGGCTCAGGACCGCCCCGATGCCCGAGTCCACGATCTGCCGGGCGCTGGCGATCGACGCCGCGAGGTCGCTGAGCCTGGCGACCTCCTGGCTGCGGTTGGGATCGGTGCTGGGGACACCGGCGACGCTGGTCTGGAGCTGCTGATACTGGCTCGCCAGATAGTTCAGCTCACGAAGCTCGTCCCCTCCGGCGATGGCGAGGTGTGTCATCGGCTCGATCAAGCCGGCGACGCGTGTCGACGGGCCGATGCTGAGCACGTCGCTCCGCAGCACGTCAGGAAGCGAATCGGATTGGATCGTCACAGCCAGCGCCTGGAGCTGGGCGTTGACGCCTTCGAGCATGGACAGCAGGGTCGCCGAAAGCGCGCGACCCGACAGGGTGATTCCGGGCAGGTACTGGTCCCGTTGGACGTCCGCGATCAGCGCGTTAACATACCCTTCACGCTTGGAGATCTCGTTCGCCCCCGTCACCAGAAGACTGCTGAACGCTTCAGCGCGGATGAGCGCGTTGACCCCGGTCAGCGCATTGATCTCGACAAGGACACCCGGAGGCGCGCCGTCGCTCTGGATGCTGTTCGCCGCAGCCAGCTCAGCCTGCACGGCCTGGTCGATACCGCTCTCGAGGGTGCCGGCCACCGGGGTGGTCGCCGGCGGAGCGCTCACAGGGACACCCACGACCGGGTCGTTGACACCGGCTGAGCAGCCGGCGAGGAGGAAGCCGATGGCGGACGCGCTCGCAATCAGCGTCGACAGCCTCCCAATCGGTCGTTCCATGTTCCCCCTAACCACCCGCTCATCACCTCTCGGCAGGCCCGCTGACGGCATGCCGTCGCCCTTCCGAGAGCCTGATCTGTCCGAACGCATCATGACGGAATCGGCCACAACTTGTCAAAAAATCGGGGCTGCCGGTGATCGCCGATGGGCGCTTCAGTGGCGGTCGGAACGCCGGAACGTCGGCGCACAATCCCCCTTGATGGAATCGGGTCAAGCGCATCGATAGCGCCATTTGACTACTGGACCCGGCACGGGTAAACTCGCCGAGGGAACGGAATCCGGGGGCGGTGCCAGGCACCCGATTCGCCGTTCGGCGGCTGGTATCGACAAGGGGGAACGGTCGTGGAACTTGCGGAGGATGCACATCTAGGGTCATCTCTGTCGCCGGACGCCGGTTGGGCCCCGCATGAGGCGGCGGAAATCGAACTGGTCGGCGAACATCAGGGAGGCCGTCGCGCCACCGCGCCTGTCGCGGCTGAGAACGCATCGAGACAGATCCAATGGCCGCTGGTGCTCGCCATGGCCACGTTCGCCGTGGATGTGATCATGGTGTTCGCGGGTTACTTCCTCGCCAAAACCATCCTGCAGCTGTACTTCGCGGGCTCCAAGCCGGACACGACGTCGGTGCGTGGGGCCGTTCTGGCAACGGTTGCGGTCTGGCCGGTTGTCTTCGCGATCTACGGTCTCTACGATCTCCGCCGGCCCACCCACGTCGCCGCGGAGCTGCGCCGGCTCTTCAATGCGGTCGTCATGTCGGTGCTCCTCGTGGTGCTGATCACCTTCGAGGCCGAGGCCGATCCACGGCGCGAGCTGATCCCGGTCCTGCTCGTGACCTGCCTTCTGACGGTCGTCGCCGGGAGGATGTCGATCCGGAGGCTGACCCACGGCCTCAACACCCACGCGATCACGAGCCAGACCACGCTGATCGCCGGCACCAACGATGAGGCTCGCGCGCTTGCTCGGACGCTGCAGCGACGCCCGTGGATGGGCTACCGCGTCTGCGGCTTCATCGAGGTGACCAGGTCCGGGCTCGACGTCATGGACGGGATCCCCGTTCTGGGCACGGTGGAAGACATCACGCAGATCACCGCCGCGCACAAGGTCGGGGCGGTGATCATCGCGGGGAGTGCTGTCGGTGGCGCCACATTGCAACTCATCGATTCCGCGCTCTCCGCCGATGTGAGCGTGCGGGTTTCGCCTGGGCTGCCCAATCTCGGCGCCGCACGAGTCATTCTCGAGCCTCTCGACGGCATGGCGCTGTTCTCCCTTCGCCGGCACCGGTTCTCGCGTCGCCAGCGAGTGCAGAAGCGTTGCCTCGACCTCTTCGTGACCTCGATCGCCCTCGTGATCGGCGCGCCGATCATGCTCGGGATCGCGCTGCTGGTACGCCTCAGCAGCCCGGGTCCGGTGCTGTTCCGTCAGCGACGGGTCGGCGCACAGGAACGCGCCTTCACGATCTTCAAGTTCCGCACGATGGTCGTGAATGCCGACGCCCAACGCGATGGGCTCGCGGGCTTGAATGAAGCTGATGGTCTCCTGTTCAAGATGCGCAACGATCCACGGGTGACCCGGGTGGGGCGCGTGCTCCGCCGCACCTCGCTCGACGAGCTGCCGCAGCTCTTCAACGTCCTGCGCGGCGAGATGAGCCTGGTGGGACCGAGGCCCGCCCTGCCCGAGGAGGCCACACGCTACGCCGAGCTGCAGCGTGGACGTCTGCGGGTCAAGCCGGGTGTCACGGGACTGTGGCAGGTGAACGGGCGGCATGACCTCGCCTTCGAGGACTACGTGCGCTACGACCTCTTCTACGTTGAGAACTGGTCGTTGACGATGGACCTGTACATCCTCGCCAAGACGATCCCCGCGTTGCTCACCGCTCGCGGCTCGTACTGATTCACGCTGCCGAGCGTGGTTTGCGCGCGAAGCAGCGATTTCGAACATGCGCTGACGGCGAACGTCAGGCGTAACCACGCCTGCTGAGCTCCTCAGCCTGCACGTCCTCGATGCGCGAGACCACCGCCGGCGGCAGACCCTTGCGCCACTCGTCATTCCGATTGCTGAACTGGATCCGCCCGATCTCCTCGTGCCATTTCCTGTCCTCGTCGAGCCCGGCGAACGCGGCCACACGGAAGATGGTCACCTCGGGCGCGGCGGTGAACTCCTCGTACGTCAGTCGAAGCACCCGCTCGGGCTCAATGGCGCCCAGGCCCGAGTCGATCGCGCGCACCTCCTCCACCCAGTTCCGCGCGCACAGCTCCCACGGATCCCGGCCGTCGTCGCGCCACGCCTTGGGGGTGCCCCCGTACCACCAGACGACGCTCGACTCCCACCAGTCGACACGAGACAGTGAGACGGCAACAGCCCGCCCGTCACGGGTGATGTCGACAAAGCGCGCATTGGGAAATGCCGCCGCGAGCAGTGGGATGCGACGGGCGTTGGCGATGCGCTTGTTGATGAAGTGCGTCCCGCCGCCCCAGCGCACGGTGCCGGCCACTGCGCGACGCAACTTGCGCACCGAGTCCGTGCTGACCGTCGCGCTGGACTCCGTGTCAGAAATCCCGCACGCGTTGTAGACGGGCTCACCTTCTACGGGCATCGGATAGAGGCGATCGCTCAGGCTGCGCGCCCCCGCGTACACGTAGGCATTGGACCCGCGCGAGAACCACACACGGCGGCGCTGCTCCGGCGTCCACCGGGCGATGTGATTCGTGATGCTGACCGCGGGGTGTCGCGGCAAGCGGCGCATGTAGTTGTTGAAATAGGCGACGTCCGGATGCAGGCAGAGCCCCTTGTAGAGAAGACTCGTGCCGGAACGAGCAGCGCCGATCAGGAACGTGGGCGGTCGTCGATCCATGTCCACCGATGTGCGATTCTGGCACAGCGGTCGCCGGCCACCGAACGCGGGCCGGCTCCGTTGACGTTCCGTTACGATGCGCGGTCGCCGCCGGGGATGACCCACGCACACGGGCGGGAGGCCGCCACACAATCACCGACTGCGGACTGCCGCTGCCGGTCATCCCGCCGGGAGGCAGCTGCGCGGCCCCGCAGGGCCGCGCGCCGCCGTCACCGGCACCGCCCTAGATGGGCAGCACGGTCCTCTTGAAGTTGGCATTCAGCACACCGGCAAACGAGGTGTACATGGCCGCCACAGCGGTGAGGATGCCCAGGATGCCGCCGATCTGAGTCCAGCCCGTACCGCCTGCATCGTGACCCCAGAAGCCGATCGCCAGAGCGAAGAACGTCAGAGCCAGCAGGAGGAAGACGAGCGACACGGCACGCGAAGCCCCGCCGAGCGACGCCGCGAACATGTACAGCGTGAAGATGCCCCACGCGAGTGCGTAGAGGCCGAGAATCGGTGTCGGGTCCTTGGGAAGCTCAGCACCGAATGTCGTGTTGATGAGCACGAAGCTGATCCAGAAAGCGCCGTAACTCGTGAATGCCGTTGCCCCAAAGGTGTTGCCGGTGCGGAACTCCCACATGCCGGCAAGGAGCTGGCAGAGCCCGCCGAACGGGATCGCTGTCGCCAGCACGACTGGTACCGACGTCCCCGGGATGACGCCGGCATTGATGAACGAGAGCAGCAGCGTCGTCAGTCCAAAGGCCACCAGGCCCAGCGGGGCCGGGTTGGCGATCACCGCCGCTGCCATGGACGGAGCGGGTGCCGCCACCGGCCCTTGAGTAGCCCCTGATACGGTTGCCATAGGTGTGTAGCCCTCCAATGAGTCCGGAGTAAGTCGCACTCCGGCGCGTGTTCGAAACCGAACTGTCCCCCATCGCGACGGATCTACTGTTCTTTGGCTTCCTCCTCAGTGGCGCGGCGCTGGAGATCCGCGACGATGCTCGAGTCGGCGAGCGTCGTTGTATCACCGAGCTTGCGGTTCTCGGCGATGTCGCGGAGCAGGCGGCGCATGGTCTTCCCACTTCGAGTTTTTGGCAGGTCTGGCGTGAACGCGATCCACTTCGGCTTTGCGATCGGACCGATGAGCTTTGCGACATGATCGCGCAGCTCGGCGATGGGCCCCGTCGATTCCTCGTTGGCGGCTCGCAGGGTGACGAAGGCCGAGATCGCCTGTCCGGCCTCCGGGTCGCTCCTGGCCACGACTCGCCGGTCCAGGCAGTCGTCGGAAACGTTCAACTGGCCGCCGACGGACCACGGCGCGAAGGGGAGCCCGGCCCACTCGAACGGGCCCTGGTCGGTGACCCTCGCCTTCGAGAGGAACTCTGCGATCGGAGCGAACGTACGCCGCTCGTCGAGCAGGGTATGGATGGCCCCGGGCCCCTCGCTCATCGCGACCTCGTGGACGGCGCCTGACGGAATCATTTGCCGCGCATTAATTGCACTAAGGCGGCAGCTTAGGCAAGCACTTCCACGAATTGGTCCGGCAAGCCGACAAATCGCAGGGACCGCGGCGACTGGTTGGGCGACCGACCAGCGGCCGTTCTGGCCGGCCGGAGCGATATCGGCGTTCCGTCACGGTTTGCAACCAACTCTTCACACATTGCCATCGGGCGTGGACCGAGATCGCGTCGATACTGGCAATCGGGGTGGACAGGTCGGTGTCGCCAGGCACCGCCGCTCTGGAGGATCCAACCATTTCTACGCGGGTGAGCCGACTGCGCAGGCGCCGGTCTTCGGGCCAGGGGCTGGTTGAGTTCGCCATCGTCGGCGGGCTGCTGTTCTTCCTGATCTTCTCGGTGATGAACGCGGGCTTCTATCTCTACGGCGCCAACGCCATGCAGTACGCCGCCGACATCGGCGTCGCCACCATCGCCGCAGAGGGCAACTACGACAACACGGGGATCCCGCAGCCGAACAACGCCGACACGGTCGCGATCGCGCGCATGAACTCCGACGGTCTGAGCAGCACCCCGCTCGTCAAGGTGACCCAGGTCGACATCTATAAGGAGACCGTCACCGCCGGCGTCTTCTCCGACGCGACGGGCTGCGCGGCGGGAGTGTGCGAGAACTCCTACACGGCGGACGGCACCCCCATCGGGACCATCCAGTGGAGTCCCGCCGTGCGCAACGTCGGCCCGACGCCTGACTACGCGAAGTTGGTGATCCACTTTCAGTACACGCTGCTGATCGGGACGACGACGTTCATGAGCACGACCGTGAACCTCTTCCGCCTGGAGCCGCAGCAGTGATGCGCCTTCGCGACACACGGCGCGGGCAGGCGATGGTCGAGATGGCGATGCTGCTTCCGGTGCTCATGCTGCTGTTCCTCGGATCATGGACCGCCGCAAACCTTATCGACGACAACAACGCTGCAGCCCAGGCGACGCGGGCCGGCGCCCGACTGGCCGCCGAGCTGGGCAACAACGCATACCCGCCCGCGACCCTTGCCGCCTGCCAGGCCACCGCCAAAGATCCGTGCCAGATCGACAAGGACATCATCGACCAGGTTCTGCCGATCGTGTCGCCTCAGTTGACTAACGCCAAGGTCATCGAGATCGACATCTATGAGCCGAGTGGGTGCCTGGGGACGACGCCGTTCTCGACTGGCTCGTGCCCGCCGAACGACGGCGCGTACTGCACCAGCGCGTTCGTGAACACGTACACCCCCGTCTGCGCCGGTGTGACCGAGTTGCTCGACCAGTACACCGTCAGCGGTACCACCGCGACGCTGGTGGGTACCGCGCAGTACACGCTCGACCTTCGCGTTCAGACACACCCGAATGAGGCGGAGCTCGGGGTCCGTCTCGTCTTCAAGTACACCTCGCCTGCCCTGACGTTCTTCACCCAGACAGATACCCAATACACCGTCATGCGGCT
>DATLRB010000084.1:0-109269 GCA_035534875.1 Saccharimonadales bacterium (SeqCode) | reverse complement strand
TCCGGATGAGAGGGGCCACGATCGGAGCCGTGGCCGGAGCGGTGAGAGAACCGGCGCCCGCTGCCCGACGAGCCGAAGATGCAAGGGGTGCAGCCCTACATCTTGTGGCCTGCGCGGAACCGTAGCACATCATGCGGGGGTATTCAAGAAGCCAAGGCGCTTCCCACAGTCGGAGCCGCCGCCGCCCGGCATGCAGAGAGTCCCTCGAGGTCCGGGGTCCCATGCGCCGGCGGCGACGTCGGGGCCTCGGGTCCAGGAGCGATGTGTCCGGGAGGCGGGATCGCCAGCAACCGCCCCTGTTCAACCCTGGCCACTGCCGGCCAACTTCATGGATCATCCAGTGGTGGCGGTAGCAGAGCAGGATCAGGTTGGCCGGGTCGGTCTCGCCGCCGTTCACAGCAGCGCCGGATGAGCGCCGGTCCCACAACTGTCTGCACACCAAAGGGAATCCCTTCGCCCTGGCGGTGGGTACCATTCCGGACGATCGGGCTTTGGTAGGAGGCGCGGGTGGTCTGTTCCAACTGCGGTGGAAGCAATGCTCCCCAGCGCAAGTTCTGTGGCGAATGCGGGGTAGCGCTGGCTCGGGTCTGCGCAGCTTGCGGTGCAGCGAATGCAGTCGCCGTCAAGTTCTGCGGTGAGTGCGGAGCGCCCGTGGCAGCCCTCGGCGAGGTTGACCAAACCGCACCACCGAGACCTGCCGTGCCTGTTCATCCGCCCGCCGCCGTCGTTGCTGAGATCCGTTTGGTCTCGGTGCTGTTCGCGGACCTCGTCGGGTTCACCGCGCTCTCGGAGTCTCGGGATCCTGAGGAGGTACGGGAACTGCTGTCGCGGTACTTCGACGTCTGCCGTGAGCTGATCGAGCGCTACGGGGGCACGGTCGAGAAGTTCATCGGGGATGCGGTCATGGCGGTGTGGGGGGCACCGGCGGCCACCGAGGATGACGCCGAGCGAACGGTGCGGACCGCGTTGGAACTGGTTGCGGCGGTGGCGTCGCTCGGCGCCGAGGTCGGCGCCCCCACTCTGCGCGCCCGCGCGGGAGTGCTGACCGGCGAGGCAGCGGTAACGCTGGGCGCAACCGGCCAGGGCATGGTCGCGGGGGACCTGGTGAACACCGCGTCCCGATTGCAGGCAGCTGCCGAGCCGGGCGGCGTGCTCGTGGGGGAGGCGACCATGCGCGCGGCCGGTCAGGCGATCGCCTTCACTAAGCTCGACCCGCTCACCCTCAAGGGTAAGGAAGAGCCGGTAGCGGTCTGGCGGGCCGAGCGAGTGGTGGCCCAGCGCCGCGGAGTCGGCCGGTCGGAGCGAGCCGAGCCGCCCTTCGTTGGCCGGGAGGAGGAGCTCCGTCTCCTCAAAGAGCTCCTCCACGCCACCATTCGGGAGCAGCGGGTCCGACTGGTGTCGGTGACCGGCATCGCCGGGATCGGCAAGAGCCGGCTCGCATGGGAGTTCCTCAAGTACGTGGACGGTCTGGCGGAGACCGTCTACTGGCAGCAGGGCCGCTCCCCGTCATACGGTGAGGGGATCACCTTCTGGGCGCTCGGGGAGATGGTGCGCATGCGGGCGGGGATCACTGAGGGTGAGGATCCCTCCCAGGCGCGCGCCAAATTGGCCGCCTCGGTGGGCGAGTTCGTCTCGGAGCCGGAGGAGCACCGCTGGGTGGAACAGGCGCTCGCCGCCCTGCTGGGGCTCGCCGACGCGCCCGTGGGCGACCGCGAGGAGCTCTTCTCCGCCTGGCGCACCTTCTTCGAGCGGATCGCCGAGCGTGGTCCGACGGTGCTGGTGTTCGAGGATCTGCAATGGGCAGACCCCGGATTGATCGACTTTATCGAGTCGATCGTCGAGTGGTCGCGGACCCGGGCCATCTTCGTGCTCACCCTGTCGCGACCGGAGCTGATCCAGCGACGCCCCACCTGGGGGGCGGGGCAACGCTCATTCACCGCCCTGCACCTCGACCCGCTGGCGCCAGAGGCAATGGCCGCGTTGCTACGCGGCTTCGTCGCGGGGCTGCCGGAGGCGGTCGTGGAGCAGGTGCTGCAGCGCGCCGAAGGAGTGCCCCTTTATGCCGTGGAAACGATCCGGATGCTGGTCGACCGGGGGCAGTTGGCGGAACGCGACGGGGTGCTGACCATGACGGGAATGCTCGGGGCGCTCGAGATTCCCGACACGCTGCATGCGCTCATCGCCTCTCGCCTCGATGGGGTGTCTCCCGTCGAGCGCTCACTGCTTCAGGACGCCGCCGTGCTCGGCCAGAGCTTCTCGATCTCCGCGCTGGCGGCGGTGTCGGGCCGGGACCCGGCCACCCTTGCGACGCCCCTCCGGGACCTGGTGCGCAAGGAGTTGCTGGCGCTGGTCACCGACCCCCGCTCGCCGGAACGAGGCCAGTACGGCTTTGTCCAGGGGCTGATCCGGGAGGTCGCCTATGGCACGCTGGCGAAGCCGGAGCGCCGGGCCAAGCACGTCGCCGCAGCCGGGTACTTCGAGCGCTTGGATGACGAGGAGCTCGTTGGCGTGGTGGCGACTCACTACGCCGAAGCGCAGCGCGCCACAGCCGAAGGCCCGGAGCGGAACTCGCTGGCCGCCCGGGCTCGTGAGTGGCTCACCCGCGCGGGGCGACGAGCATTGGCGCTCGGCTCGCCAGAGCAGTCCCTCACCTACCTGGAGCGGGCGTTGGCGCTGACCCAGGACCCGGCGGAGCGAGCGGCGCTCTTGGACACTGCTGGGGACGCCGCCTTCCGAACCGACGCATTCGGGCGCGCTGTGGCTCACCTCGAGGCTGCGATCACGGCACACAGGAGCACCGGCGACGCTGACGCCGTCGGGCGTAGCACCGCCCGGCTCGCCGAGGTTCTCAGCGACGGACTCGAGCGCGTCGCCGACGCTATCGCACGGGCGCAGGATGTCCTCACGGAGCTCGGAGAAACTGGAAGTGAGCGAGCCCGGGCCGATCTGGCTGCCACGCTTGCCTCACTGCGGAGCGGCTCGGGGGCGTCTGAGCAGGCTCTCGTCTGGGCGGAGACGGCCTGCACGCTGGCCGAACGCCTCGACGACACCGATCTGCTTGGGCGCGCCATCGGTGCGAAGTCCGCAGTGCTGTTCCGTATCGGGCGCCACCGCGAGGCCGTGATGCTGGCTCGCGGGCGGATGGCCCTCGCCGAGACCGCCGGCTCCCTCGTCGAGCAGGCGTGGGCGAGTCTCTACGTGTCCCTCTTCGTGCTCGATGAGGATCCCCATGAGGCGATCAGACTTCAGCTCGAGTCTGCCGAGCTGGCGCGACGCGCCGGCGCCCGCACCCTTGAGACCGTGAACCTCCTCAACGCCGCAGAGGGCGCAACGAATCTGGGACAGTGGGACGACGCCCGAGCAGCGCTGATCGCCCTTCGCCAGCGGGATCTGCCCGCTCCGCGCCAGACCCAACTCGAGCTCTGTGAAGCCGTGCTGGCCGCGCTCAGCGGGGACACTGCCCTTGCCTTCGAGCGGCTGGAGGCGACCGCCGACGCCGATGGAACCGAGGACATGACTGCGCGTGCCAACAACCATCGTGCTCGGGCCGAAGTGTATCTGGCCACCGGCGATCTCGAAGCGGCACATCGGCATGCATCCGCGGCGCTGGCGGCTGAGCCGTCGGGGATCAACAGCGCAGGGGCTCTCGCGATCCAGCAGCGGGCCGCCCTGTGGCTGGGCGACGTCGGGCGAGCGCGCGAAGCGCTGACCGGCATGCAGGCTTTTCGCGGCCGCTGGATGGCGACAGTACGGCTGACGGCGGAGGCAGGGCTCGCGGCCCTGGAGGGGAGACACGATGTGTCGGCGCTGGCCTACGCCCGCGCCCTCGACGCTTGGCGGACGATCGACTCACCTCTCGATCTCGCCCTTTGTGCGCTCGACCGGGCAATACTCCGCGGGCCCGATGTCGCCCCTGGAGGCGAGGACGACGAGGCTCGAGAGATCTTCACCAGGATCGGTGCCACCCCGTATCTGGCGCGACTCGATCGAGCCGCTGCCGCCGCACGCAAGGCCGGCTGATCCGCTCGAGGGACATGGGGCGAAGGCATGCCGAGGGCGGTTCGCGCGACACGGATGGGGTCGTACTAACGATGGACGAGGTTGGCCAGCGTCGCTGTCCTACCGTCCTTACCGGCTACCCCAGCGACACAGTCCAGGCGCCCTGAACGCCTGCACCCCGCCGACGATACCGATGACGCCAGCCGCGTCACGGAACCGGTTAGATGCTGCCAGCTGCGGCGTGCGTCTCTACCTCGACCGTCTGACGGATCCGGGCCAGGCTGAGCGCCTGGTCGATCGTGAGCTTGCCGCCGACCTCCGTGGCGCGGGCGACATCTTGGGAAGACAGCGCTGCTCGCGCCTGGGCGACGAACTCGCGCCCCGGCGTCTCGTCGGAGTAGACATTGACGATGCCCTCCTGGTGGGCGTAGACCTCCGCCGCGGCTGCGATCTGCACGGCGTTTTCGGGCCGATGCTCGACAGCCTCGGTGGCCGCGAGCCCGATCAACGAAAGCCCGACTCCACGAACGCTCGCCAGGTCGGTATAGGCCAGCACTGAGTCGAGGAAGTACCGGCGCGCGAGCGTAGGGTCTTCATGCCGGAGGTGCGTCCAGGCCATCTCGGAGAGGATCCGGGCTTCCTCAGCGCGGTCACCGATTGCTTCGAACGCAGCGAGAGACCGCCGGTAGAGATCGAGGGCATCTGCCAAGTCACCGCGACGGGATGCCAGCTGTGCGAGACCACCGAGAGACAGACCGGCTCCTTCCTCGTCGCCGATTCGCCGCTGAATCTCGAGTGCCTGAGAGTACCGGGTCTCCGCGGTGTCGGTGTCACCCGCGACGGTGTGGAGGATGCCGTCGACGGTCGAGGCAAACCCCTGGGTCCACGTGAAGCCGCGGGAGCGGCTTCTCTCGATGCTCTCGCTCGCCCACCTTAGTGCGGCTTGGAGATCGAATCCGAGCAGCCCGAGGCCCTGCATGAAGGCACCGACGCAGAGTTCCCGATCGGCGTCGAACTCTGCCGCAATACGATACGCCTCGGCCCATTCCTCGTTCGCCCGCTCGAACTGACCCAGCACCCACGACGCCAATCCTGCAGTCATCAGTGCTCCCGACCGACCGACGGTGGGAGCGGCACCTTTGTCGGCGTCGACGAAGGACGCGGCATACTCGCGGGCGGTGAGGTTCTTGCCCCGGATGTGCCAATGGAGCAACAGATCGCCGCACATCTGCAGGCCCACCTCGGCAGCAGACGCCACACCGCTCCGCGCCGTCGCCAGCAGCGTGTCGAGCGCAGTCTGAAGGTTGCCCTCCTCTGCGATACCGCGCTCGACAGAGCCGACCTGATCGGCGCCCTCGATGCCGTCGCGGATCTCGCGGGCGAGCGCCGCGTACTGGTGGGCGTGCCTCATCGCGACCTCGGTGGCCTCACCCGCGGCCTCGATCCGCTCACGAGCGTACTCATCGATCGTCTGCAGCATCCGGAGGCGGTCACCGGTACCGTCCATCTGCACTAGGGCCTTGTCGACAAGCGACTCCAACTCGTCGAGCACGGTCTCGCCGGGAACTGCGCAGACGGCCTCGATATCGGCGAACCTGGCCCCTCCGGCAAAGACCGCCATCCTGCGGAACAGTCGCTGCTCAGGCGCCGTGAGGAGTGAGTGGCTCCAGTCGATCGTGGCGCGCAGCGTCTGCTGCCGCCCGGGAGTGTCGCGAGCGCCGGACGTGAGCACCTCGAGCGCCCGATCGAGCCGCTCGAGCAACGCCTCCGGGGACAGGAGCCGCAGTCGGGCGGCAGCGAGTTCGAGGGCCAGCGGCAGGCCGTCCAGGCGCCGACAGATGGCCGCGACGGCCCTCGCATTCTCAGGGGTGAGCTCGAAGGAGCCCCTGGTCGCTCTGGCGCGCTCGGTGAATAGAGCGACGGCTGAATACGCCAGGAGCGACTCGGTCGACTCCTGGCCCGACGCCGGAGGGAGCGCAAGCGGGGCGAGCTGGTACTCCCGTTCGGCGGCGATCCTGAGTGGCGTCCTACTGGTGGCCACGATCCGCAGCCCGGGGCAGCTCGTAGCGAGTCCCGCCACATCCGGAGCGGCGAGCACGACCTGCTCCAGGTTGTCCAGGAGCAGGAGCGCCTTTTTGTCGCCGATGAGGGCGACGATCCCGTCGCCGAGCGTCCGTTCCTCGGCCTCTTTCACGTCCAGCGCGACCGCCAGAGCGGGCAGGAAGTCCTCGGTCTTGGTGACGTCGGCCAACGCGATGAACGCGACACCGTCAAGGAACTCGGGCGCGAGCAGCCGGCCGAGCTCGATGGCGATACGAGTCTTTCCGACGCCCCCAGGACCCGTGATCGTCACGACCCGATGTTCCCGGACAAGATCGATGAGCAACGCCAGATCGGCAGCTCGACCCAACAGTGGCGAGACCGGATTGGGCAGGTTGCTCGGCACGCTCGCAAACCGCTCGCCCTTGCCCTCGAGCGCCCCCGGCTCCGGCACGACGATACCGTCGGCCGACACCGCGTAGAGCTCGAACGGGCGCCCGACGTTCTTGAGCCTGAACCGCCCCAGGGGGACGACGCCGACGTCGCACCGGTTCTTGATCTGCTCGTACACGGAGTCGGACAACATCACCCCTCCGGGCACGGCGAACGACTCGATCCTCGACGCGATGTTCACCGCGACGCCGGTCAGCCGTTCGGCCTCGACGATCACATCGCCGACGTGTATGCCGATGCGAACCGGGACTTCCTGGGCTGCGAGCTCCCGCTGGATCTCGACGGCGGCGAGCACCGCGCCCAGTGAGCTCTGGAACATGCTCATGCTGCCGTCCCCGAGCCGTTGAACGATCGTCCCGCCGAAGGCGTCATGGTGGGTCTCGAGCGCACTCAGGTACCGGTCGCGCTTGTCGATTCCGAGGCGCTCGTTGGTCTGCACCATCGCCGTATACCCGACCATGTCGGTGAACATCACTGCGACGAGCCGACGATCGAGAAGCTCACTCACGACTGTTCCCTCGTTCCCGGTCGGAAGGACGAGAGCTGCGGCACTCGGAGAGCATACTCAGAGGTCGACGGGCCTCCCGGGCTGGCCGCCGACGGTGAGGCCGGCCATGTGATCGTAGTGGCGACGGCTACGCCGGCGGGCGGGCCTCCGCATCGCGGAGCAGGGCGCAGACCCGCAGCAACAACTTGTACGTGAGTTTTGGATGCTCGAGAAGGAGAGGCTTGAACTCCCATGACAAGATCGAGAGCAGTCGCAGGGGTTGTTCTGCGATCACCGAGGCGCTCCGTGGGCCGTCGTCGATGAGGCTGATATCGCCGAACGAGTCGCCAGGTCCCAGCTCGCGCAACGTCCGGCCGTTCCTGGTCACTCGTGCGCGACCCGCAAGAATCAGATGGAACCCCACCCCCGGTGCGCCTTCCTCTACGACCTTTTCACCGGCGGCGTGCTCGATCTCTCTGGAGACGCGCGCCACCTCGCGGATCTCTTTCTTGGACAACCCTTCGAACAGCCGAGTCGCCTTCAATTTCTCGACCGAGCCCGTGTCCGCCATCTTTCGACCCTCTTGACTGCGTAGCCGGCCTCAGCGGCCGCGCGAGCATACACCGGCTGGACACTGGCCGATGCCAGAGCGCCTGGCTACCGCTTGGTCTTTGTGGGAGCCGCGAGTCGCTCGGCGCTACGCTACCGCGGATGGGTCGCTGTCCGGTGTGCCGGCAGCGAACCAGGCGCAGTCGAAGTTCTGCTCGGAGTGCGGCGCGACGCGGGTCTCACTCGGCAGCTCTCGAGGGGGTCGTACCCATGATGTTTGAGGTTGTTCAGCTCGGTGGCGCCAACGTCAGGTATCCGGCGCTGCGTGAGGCAACGTAACCACCATGGCTCTGTAGCTTGTCGTGAGGCCGGGCTCCGCGCCCGCCCGATCGACTACTTTTCGATGCCGTGGGCGAGCTGTCGCTCATAGGTGCCGGCATCGTAGTAGCCGATCGAGTTCGCTACTAAGCCGGACGCATCCATGGTCCAAACCTCGATGCCGCTCACGCGGACAGGATTGCCAGTACCACCAGGACCCCGGTTCGTTCCGGTCAGCGTCCAAACCCAGAAGACGGAGTCACCGGCTACGAGCACGTGATCGACGCTCACACGGAGATCCGGGAAGGCTTGCATATAGCTGGCCGCTGTGGCGGCGAGCTCCGCCCGGCCGGTCGACGGGATGCCGCGGTTGATCGTCAGCGACGCGGTCTGCTCGTAGCAACTTGCGACCCCCTCCGGGTCTTGGCTGGACCACGCCTTCGAGGCACGCATGACGAGATCCCAAACTGCCCGCGAGGGCGATGTGATACCCGGGCTGGAAGCGAGTTCCATGGCCTCGAAGAATAGTTCCGGAGCGCACAAGTTGTCAGCCCTGATCCGTCGACGCTTCGGCACTCAGGAATTCCGGGGCGATTCGCCAGTCGCCCTCAGATTCCTTGCCCACACCAGGAGAAACACCAACTGCACCAGATTGCCCGGGTTCGCCTCCGTGGGATCGTTCGCGCTCGCTCTCGTGGGTCGATGTGCTTCGCTGGTCGCCTGCGCTGCCCGGTTCCGTCGCTGGGAAACCTGCGTGCAACCACTAAGCTACGGCTGCAATGTTCGTCGAGGTCAACGGCCTTCTCCTGAACACTGTTTCCTTTGGGAGCGGCTCCAAGACCCTGCTCGCGCATGGCGGCTGGGTCGCCAACTGGGAGCTCTGGCAGCAACCCATGGAGCTGCTCAGCGACCAGTGGCGTTGTGTCTCCTACGACCACCGAGGTGCAGGTCTCTCGGTGGTTCCGATCGAGCAAATCACGCTGCAGGGATGCGTTGACGACGTCATCGGCGTCATGGATGCACTGCGTATCGAGCGCTGCATTGTTGCTGGTGAGTCATTGGGCGCCCCGATAGTCATCTCGGCACTGCTCCGCCATCCCGAGAGATTCGAAGGTCTGGTAATCGTCGACGGCGTGCCGCCGTCCACCAAGGCCAAGCAAGCCGGTGAGGCGCCGCAGTCCGGAGCGAGTGAGGAGCGGCCCGACTACGACACCGTCGTCGCCACTTTCGTGGACCGGTGCATACCCGAGCCGGAGAGCGAACACCTGCGTCGGTGGGGGAGGGAGATTCTGATGAGAGCTGGGGGTGAGGCTGCGTTCCGAATGACCGCGACGGCAACGACCGATCCGTTGCCCCCAGTTGACCTGAGCCGCATCAATGTGCCCACGTTGGTGATGCACGGCTCGGCTGACGTCATCGTCCCGCCGGAGTTGGGCAGGCAGGTCGCGGATGAGATTCCCGATGCCAAGTTCTTATTGATCGAAGGCGCCGGCCATGTGCCCACGATCACTCGACCGCTGGAGGTGGTCGAAGCGATTCGCGCTCGCTTCGGTCGCTGATGTCCTCGAACGCGGTGACGCGATGAACCAGGATCCGCTGAAACCAGAAGCCCGGCGTTGCCCATCGCGATGGAGCCGACAAATCAGAGAGCCTTTCATGGTTGTGCGTTCCATGTCTGCCTCCACCCATTCAACGGGAACACGTCGGCTCGGTTCCACCCAAAGGAGGCTGACCATGGAGTTCGAGGAGGCGCAGCGGGTGCCCCACCGTCAGTCCAGGCTGCACATCGCTTCGGCGTCCGCCCAATTGCCACGCCCGGTGCGGCAGAACGATGAGGGCGGTCGCAACGGCGACCGCGACGGTGCCCTCAGCGCACTGCCTTTTTCACAAGCGCGGTGATCTTGGCCTCTTCGGTGGCAGTCAATTTGCTGAGCGCGTACTGAATCGGCCACATGGCGCCGTCGTCGATCTTCGCCTTGTCGCTGAAGCCGAGCGTTTGGTATCTGACTTTGAACTTCCCTGCGTTTTGGAAGTAACAGATCACATTGCCGTCCTTGGCGTATGCGGGCATTCCGTACCACGTTTTCGGTGTGAGAGCCGGTGCCGCGGCTGTGATCAGCGCGTGGACCTTCTTGGCAATGGCGCGATCCGGCTCCTGCATCCTGGCGATAGCCGCAAGCAGCTCCGTTTTCCCATCCGCCCTGGCCGCCTCGGCCTTGAGCTCCCGGACACGCTCGCGCGCCGCCGCCTTTTCTTCGGCGCTGAATCCCGCGGATGCCGCGCCGTTCGCGCTGGTGCGATTCGCACGTTTCTGTGTGTCTTTGCTCGCCGTTTTGGTTGGGGCCATACTTCGCGCTCCTGTTCGAGAGTTGACGAGAACGATCTTGAGTCTATTGCCACATTGGCCGGCGACGCTGGTACGCCCCGTGGCGGTGGAAATGCAACGTTAGCCCGGGACGACGGGCCGCGTCGCACGGCCCCTGCGACCTGCCCCGGCCCTGGATACCGACTGGGCGGCGTCGGCGAGGCTGCCCCGGCAGGCCGCAACCTCGCGCCGAGCCGAGATCGAGAGCAGATCGGCACGCGTGACATGATCGGCGCGATAACCGATATCCGAAGCGGGCACGCCAAAGAAGGAAACGAAATACGGCCGCTCACCGTAATCACCTGCCCGGCCACTCAACCGGGCAAGCAGATCGTTGAGGCGCATGATGTCGCGAGCCTGCCGATAGCCACGGCTCGACAGCGTGACGCCGAGCACGTCGAGAAATGCGTTCCGTTGTAGGGTCGAAAGCTCCTCGAGCATGACCCCGTGTCGATATACGTTGATGTGTGGGTTGAACCATGACCGCCAGTGGTCGGACTCAAACGTGCAAAACGCAAAGGTTAGCTGTCCACGACGGAGCCGGCACGGGCTGATCGGGCGGCAGAAGCGCACCCTCTGGCGAGACTCGCCAAGCCTATGGGGTTGCAGTAACGATGGATGAGATTGTCCACGTCGGTCCCGCCGCCGTGGCGCAACGCACCAGGTGATGCTCGTCGGTGAACGCCACCGGGCGATCGCAAGCGTGCCACTCGCACCCGAGCGAGCCCGCACTAGCGCCCGGCTGTTGACCCCTAGGACGGCGTTTCGAGAGAATGCCGGAAGCCCGCCGCCAGCGCGTCGACCAGTTCCTCACGGCTCACCCGGCGACCGAGCAGCTCGCGCACCCCGACACCGCCGAGCGTCGGCGCCGCATCACCCCGAAGATAGCCCGCCGCTCGTGGCGGCTCCAACAACACCGATCCATGCTGGAGCAGTGCGCCCGCGCGGCGCGCTTGGGCGCTCCCGACCAGCTTCCGGCCCCGATCATCGAGCAGCTCGTGGGCGGCGGGACGGGCGAAGCAGTCCGCGACCGCCGCTCCCTCCCGGGCGTCGCGACGCAGGTTCGCAGGCATGGCGCGAGGCGTCGTGCGAACGCCGAGCAGGGCCAGGCCCGCTGCGACCGCCTCGTGGATTCGCGAACAGGAGTCCAGCACCCTGCCGCCGAAGATCGGATCCGTCGACCGGCACACGACCGAGTACGTCACCTCCTGGTCGTGGAGCACCGCGCGGCCGCCGCTCGGACGGCGCACCACGTCGATGCCGTCACGGGCGCATGCGTCGAGATCCACGTCGTCGAGTGGTTGCATGCGACCGAGGCTCAGGCATGCCGGGTGGAACCCGTAGAGTCGCACCAAGCCCGGGATTTCTCCGCGTGCGCAGGCGTCGAGCAACGACAGGTCGCGGCGCATGTTCTCCTCGCCCGGCGCCGGTGCGTCGATGACCATCTCGAGGCGCTGATCCGCGGCGACGGCCGCGCGCTCAGACATTGAAACGCACGTGGATGACGTCACCGTCGCGCATGACGTAGTCCCGACCCTCGAGCCGCTGCTTGCCGCGCTCGCGCAAGACCGCATAGGAACCAGCGTCCAGGAGCTCCTCTGCGCCGGTCACCTCTGCGCGGATGAAACCGCGCGCGATGTCGGTGTGAATGCTCGCCGCGGCGTCGAGCGCGGTCTCGCCCTCGCGAAGATTCCACGCGCGGACCTCGGTCTCGCCGGCGGTGAAGAACGTGATCAGCCGGAGTAACCCATACGCGCTGCGGGCGACGCGATACAGGCCCGGCTCTTCGAGGCCGAGGTCGTGCAGGAAGGCGGCGCGGTCGCCGGCGTCGAGCTCGGCGATGTCGTTCTCGATGCGCGCGGAGACGGCGATGGCGTCGCCGCCCGCGAGCGATGCGCGCTCCATGATCTCCTTCGGCACCGGAGCCTGCGCAGCCGATTCGGCGACGTTGACGACGACCATCAGCGGCTTCCCGGTGAGCAACCAGAACTCCCGCAGCATCGACTCCTCCTCGGGTGTCGGCGACATCGTGCGCACCGGCTTTCCCTGGTCGAGATGCTCCTGGACGCGACGCAGGAGCGCGATCAGGTCGGGCTCCTTCTCCTTCTGCAGGCGCGCACTCTTCTCGGTGCGCTCGAGTCGCTTGGTGACCGTCTCGAGGTCGGCCAGCTGCAGCTCGAGCTCGAGCACGTCGATGTCACGGACGGGGTCGACGCCTCCCTCGACGTGGGTCACGTCGGGATCCTCGAAGGCGCGAACGACCAGGGCCGTCGCGTCGGCCTCGCGGATGTGCCCGAGAAACCGGTTGCCGAGTCCCTCACCGCGACTCGCGCCCCGCACCAGTCCCGCGATGTCCGTGAAGGTGACCGTCGCCGGGATCACCTTGGGCGGCCGGAACAGCGCCGCGAGCCTGTCGAGACGCGAATCGGGGACGGGCACGACGCCCGTGTTGGGCTCGATGGTCGTGAACGGATAGTTGCCGACCGCCGCGCCGGCCTGGGTCATCGCGTTGAAGAGCGTCGACTTCCCGGCGTTCGGCAGCCCGACGATGCCGACACTGAGGCTCAAATCCTTTCCAGCTCGAAGGCGGTGTGCAGGGCACGGACGGCGTCGCGGACGCGCGGACGGTCGATGATGCAGGTCACGTGGATCTCGCTCGTGGCGATCATCTGGATGTTGATGCCCGAGTCGGCGAGCGCCTGGAAGATCTTGGCGTACAGGCCAGGGGTTCCCTTCAGCCCGCTCCCGATGACCGTGACTTTGGCGATGCCGGCGGTTGCCGTGTACCCGTGCGCCTTCACCTTCTTCGCCACCGATGGGAGCATCCGTCGCGCCTTGGGCAGGTGCGATTCAGCGATGGTGAAGCTCAGGTCGGTGGTGCCATCGTGGCTGACGTTCTGGAGCACGATGTCGATGTCGATCCCGGCGTCACCGAAGGGGCCGAAGATCGATGCCGCGACGCCCGGCTTGTCCGGGACGCGGAGGATCGTCACCTTGGCGACGTCGGTCTCGTGCGCGATGGCGCGCACCTTCTGGCGAATCTCCATACGGTTCTGCTTCGCGATGATTGTCCCCGGTTCGTTGTCGAAGGTGGATCGAACGCGAATCTCCATGGAGTACGCCTCGCCGATCTCGACGGCGCGCGGATGCAGCACCCGTGCTCCGGCGGAGGCGAGCTCGAGCATCTCGTCGTAATCGATCGATGCGATCACCCGCGCGTTGGGAACGATCCGCGGATCGGCGGTGTGCACGCCCGGGACGTCGGTGAAGATCTCGCAATGGTCGGCGCGGATCGCGACAGCGAGCGCGACCGCCGTCGTGTCGGAGCCGCCCCGTCCGAGGGTGGTGACGTCCATGTCCTCGGTCGCCCCCTGGAACCCGGCGACGACCACGACCCTGCCGCGGTCGAGCTCATCCAGGACTCGCTGCGGGACGATGTCGACGATGCGCGCGGTGCGGTGCGCGCGGCTGGTCCGGATGCCCGCCTGGGCGCCGGTCAGCGAGATCGCCGGCGTCCCCCCCGCGTGGAGTGCCATCGCCAGCAGCGGCGCGGTGATCGTCTCTCCGCTGCTCAGCAGCATGTCCATCTCACGTGACGGCGGGTCGGCGGTGACGCGGTGCGCGAGCGCGATGAGCTCGTCGGTGGTGTCGCCCATGGCGCTCACCACCACGACAACCTCGCTCCCCGAGTCCACCGACTCGCGAATCCGGCGCGCGACCCTGCGCAGCTTCATCGGCGTCGCGACGCTCGATCCGCCGTACTTCTGGACCACGCGGGTCACGGCGACACGTCCACCCTGGTCCCGTAGTTGCGCGGGGGCAGGACCATCGTCCGTCCGGCCACGCCGGCGCGCGCGGCGGCACCCGTCATCGCCGCGACAATCGGCTCCGGGTCCAGTGGTGTCAGGGCCATGACCGACGGACCCGCGCCGGCGAGGGCCGCACCGGAGGCGCCGGCATCGATGGCCGCATCGACGATCTCCCGCGCTCCGGTCATGAGCGCGAAGCGGGCGTCCTGGTGCCAGCGATCCTGCATGGCGACGCCGAGTCCCGCATGATCAGCGATGGCAAGCGCCCGTACCAGGAGCGCACAGCGGCTCGCGTTGAAGATCGCGTCCGCGCGGCTGAAGGTTGGCGGCACAACCTGGCGCGATGCTGCCGTCGTGAACGGCAGGTCAGGAATGAAGAGCACCGCACGCAGCTCGTCGGAGACGGCCAGCTGAACCGCGCGGGCGCCTGGGGCGCAGATTGCGAGACCGCCGAGCAACGCCGCGGCGGCGTTGTCGCGGTGTCCCTCGATCTCCGAGACACGATCGAGCACGTCATCCTCGTCCCACGGCGCCTGGTGCAGCGCGGTGGCCACCAGCACGCCGGCGAGCGCCGCAGCGGCACTCGACCCCATGCCGCGCCCGATGGGGATGCGATTCACGCAAGTGAACTGCACCCCGTCGACGTCAATCCCCAGCGCCGCACACGATCTCGCGTATGCAATCGTGACCAGGTTGCGCTCGGGATCGTCGAGCTCGGGCGGAGCACCGGGACCCGAGTCGATGGCCAGCGCTCCCGGGCGCTGCTCGGCTCGGATGTCGTTCTGGAGCTGGAGCGCGACCGCGAGGATGTCGAACCCCGGGCCGAGGTTGGCAACACTGGCGGGAACGGCGACACGGACGCGCACCCGCTCTTCAGACCTCGATCGCGCGCGCCAGCGCGCTCGCGTCGGCAGGGATCTCGAGGATCGGCGTGAAGGCCGCCTCGACCGCGCCGGGATCCTTCAGGCCGTTGCCGGTGAGCACGCACACGGCGTGCGTCCCCGGTGCCACCGCGCCCTCGGCGACGGCGCGCTCGAGGACGGCGAGTGCTGCAGCGGATGCCGGCTCGCAGAAGATCCCCTCGAGGCTCGCCAGCCGCCGCTGAGCGTCGAGAATGGTGTCGTCGCCGACCGACGCGATCATTCCCTCGGATTGATCGCGGGCGTCGATCGCCCCCTGCCAGGAGGCGGGGTTGCCGATGCGGATCGCCGTGGCCACGGTCTGCGGGTCGTCGACCGGCCGTCCGAGGACGAGTGGCGCTGCTCCCGCCGCCTGGCCGCCGAACATCCGGGGCAGCCGGCTCGCTCGACCGTCGCGGTGCTCCTCGCGAAAGCCGCGCCAGTATGCGGTGATGTTCCCCGCGTTCCCGACCGGGAGCGCGAGAACATCGGGAGCGTCACCGAGCTCCTCCACGAGCTCGAACGCGGCAGTCTTCTGGCCCTCGATGCGGTTCGGGTTCACGCTGTTGACGAGCGTCACCTGATGGTGCTCGCAGAGCTCGCGAACGATCCGGAGTGCGGTGTCGAATCCACCGTTGATGGTCACGACGGTCGCGCCGTGGACGCGTGCCTGGACCAGCTTGCCGGACGCGATGTGCCCGTGAGGCACCACCACGACCGTGCGCATGCCGAACCGCGCGCCGTAGGCGGCCGCCGATGCACTGGTGTTCCCCGTCGACGCGCAGATGATCGCTCGGCTGCCTTCATGGAGCGCTGCGGCGACCGCGACCACCATGCCCCGGTCCTTGAACGAGCCGGACGGATTCAGACCCTCGAGCTTGAAGTGCAGCGACGCGAGTCCCAGCGAAGGGCCGATCGTCAGCGACTCCACGCATGGCGTGCCCCCCTCGCCGAGGCTGATGTGCGGCGCGCCCCGCGGGAGCGCGAGGCGGTCAGCCCAGCGGGCGATGACGCCCTGAGCGCGCGTGGTCACGCCGCGCCGCCTACGCCTCGGCCCGGTCGAGGGCGCCGAGGATCCGATCGACCGACGTGAGCGTGTCGAGCGTCTCGAGGGCGCCGTCGTGGACAGCGCGCGGCGCCACACCGGTGAGCACGATCAGCTCCGAGCCGGAAACGTCGACCGCCGCGTCGACCGCGAGGCCGCGGTCCTCGAGCGCCTGGAGGACGAGCGCTCGAGCCTCGGCCTCGAACGAGAGGCGAACACGGAGGTACCCGGCGACCTCCACATCTTCGTCGGTCAGGGCACCGGCCCCGGCTCTCGAGGACGGTGCGCGGTGGCCCTGCTTGCCGAGCTCGCGCACCGCCGTGACCAGGTCGCTGACCACCGCGCTCGCTGTGGATGCGCCGCCTGCGCCGAGGCCCCGGACCATCACCCTGCCCGCGAGATCGCTCGAGATGATGACAGCGTTGTCAGCATCATCGACGTCGTGGAGGAGGTGAGCGGCGCCGACGGCGGTCGGCCGCACGCGCAGGTGGACGGCCCCGCCCGTGGCTCGCTCGGCGTGGGCGAGGAGGCGGACCCGGTAGCCGAGCTCGGCGAGCGCGGCGACGTCGGCGCCGGCCACGTCGCGAATCCCCACACGCTCCACGGCGTCGGGCGCGACAGCGGCATCCAGCGCGAGCCACGCCAGGATCACCAGCTTGTGCACCGCGTCCCAGCCGTCGACGTCGAGCGAAGGGTCCGCTTCCGCAAGGCCACGGCGCTGGGCATCGGCGAGCGCGGCATCGAAGCTCACCCCAGGCGTGCGCATCCGGGTGAGGATCACGTTGGTCGTGCCGTTGATCACGCAGTCGAGCGCCGCGATGCGATCACCGAGCAGGCTTCCTCGGAGGAGCCCGATGACGGGCAGTCCCGCGCCGACGCTCGCCTCGAAATAGAGATGCGCACCGTGCTCGGCGGCGAGGGCGCTCAGGCGAGGACCGGAGGCCGCGATCACGGCCTTGTTGGCGGTCACCACCGTCTTGCCGGCGCGCAGAGCCGACTCGATCAACGCTGTCGCCGGGTCGATGCCGCCCATCAGCTCGACGACGATCGCGACTGCTGGGTCGGCGACCAGCGCATGCGAGTCGGCGATCAGCCGGACATTCTTCAGATCGATGCCGCGCGACCGCGAGAGGTCGCGCACGGCGACACACCGCAATACCGGCGTCGCACCGGCTCTCTCGCCGAGCCAAGCCCACTCGTCGATGAGGCGCCTGGCCACAGCGGTCCCCACCGTGCCGAGCCCGATCAGACCAACGCCCACCGATTCCATTGCCGGGACAGTCTATTGGTGCCTAGATGATGTGGCGTCTCCATGCCAGCAGCACCGCTGCAGCGCGATCCTTGCAGCCGAGCTTCTCGAGGATGTTGCTCACGTGCGTCTTCACGGTGTTCTCGCTGAGGAAGAGGAGCACCGCGATCTCGGCATTGTTCCTGCCGTCGGCCATGAGCCGCAGCACGTCGCGCTCGCGCCGGGTGATCGACGGCATGTGCTCCGCCGCGGCGCTGACCAGCTGTGGATCGAGCAGCGACTGGCCGGCGGCGACCGCCCGGATGGCGCCGGCGAGCTCCTCGCGGGTCGCGTCCTTGAGCAGGTAGCCGAGTGCGCCCGCTTTGAGCGAGGGGAAGATGTAGTCCTCGTTTCGGTAGGTGGTGAGCACGATCACCCGAGCCTCGGGGTCGCGCGCGCGGATCTTCCGGAGTGCTTCGATGCCGTCCATCACCGGCATCTGGACATCGAGGAGGATGACGTCGGGGTGCGTCCGGCGCGCCTGCTCGACGGCCTCGACACCGTCGGCCGCCCTGCCGACGACCTTGATGTCGGGCTCGAGCTCGAGCATGGTGCACAGCCCGTCCCGAACCACGGGGTGGTCATCCGCCACGAGCACGCTGATCATGCGCTGACCGCTTCAGCGACGGTCTCGGTGAACGGAAGCCTGGTGGTGACCGTGGTTCCGCTTCCGGGTGCGCTCACCACCGTGAGGGTGCCGCCTGCATTGCGTGCCCGTTCGGCCATCCCGTCCAGGCCGAAACAGTCCTCGCGCGGCGCGCTCGCCGAAGGATCGAATCCGACGCCGTCGTCGTGGATCGAGAGGACGAGCTCCTGGGCGTGAGCGCGCAACTCGACGTCGACATGCTCGGGCTTGCCGTGGCGGGCGGCGTTGGACAGCGCCTCCTGACCGATGCGGAGGAGCGCAACCTCGGCGGTGGGCGAGAGTGGGGGGTGCGCCGGGACGGCGCGCGCCCGAAACCGCGCCGGGATGCCGGTTCGCTCCTCCCAGGCTTCGACCTCGTGCCCGATCGCGGCGACGAGACCGCCGGTGGACAGTGGGGCCGGCCGAAGGTTCCAGACGGATCGGCGTGCCTCCTGCAGCGCGCCCCGAGCAAGCTCACGGGCCTTCTCCACGGAGGACTTCGCACGCCGCTCGGAGCCGCGATTCAGCAGCGTGTCGGCGGCTTCGAGCTCCAGCACGATCCCGGTCAACTGTTGCGCGAGCGTGTCGTGGATCTCCCGGGCGAGGCGGGTGCGCTCCTCGAGCACGGCGTGGTCGGTGAGCGCCTGCACCGGGAGGTACATGCGGCGTGAGAGCAGCGTTGTGGCGACGAACGCGAGCACGACGAGGAGCACCAGCACGGGGAGCACGGTCACGGGGAAGAGACGGTGAACACTGTCGATCACGCCGAGCGTGAGTGAGTTGAGATTGGGCTCGAGCACCGTCACGGCGACGGGTGTGAGCATGACCCAGTGCGCGCTGAAGATCGGGGCCGCGAAGACGTCGTCCTTGACGCGGTCGAGGGTCGCCGTCACCGGCGCCGCCGGGATGCTGCCGGAGGTCTCCATACGCTGCAATGCACCGGCGAGCCGGCTGTCCCCGGAGATGACGAGCGGACCGCCGACATTGAGATGCGTGAAGTCGGCGAACGCCTGCGACGTCGCGTAGACCACCGTACCGGACGCGCTGACCACCAGCGTCGAGGCCTGTGCGGACTGAGAGGAGCCGAGGGCGCCGGCGATGAACTGGGAGATGGTGTCGGAGGAGATGTCGGCGCCCACGATGGTGTGCCCGTCTGCGAGCGGGAGCACGGCGGTGACTCCGAGGGCACCGCTATCGAGCAGGGGATATGGCTCGGTCCAGTACGGAATGCCGGAGGCCACGCCCGAAGCGCCGGGGGCGCCCCATGCTTCCGGCGCGACGCTGCCCGCTCCCGCCGCGGAGCTCGCAAACTCGGCGAGCCCACTGCGCGATCCCGGCTTGGCAATCGCGTACCGCTCCGCGCTGAGGGCACTGGAAACGCTGAACACCGGGAAGGCTCGGAGCGCTCCGGAGGTCCCGTCCTCGAACCAGATCGCCGTGATCGCGGGGTACAACTTCAGCGTCGCCGCGACCTGATCGATGACCGCCTTGGTCGCGGAGGCTGCGGCAAACCTGCCGTCGGCATTCGTGGACGCCGCGGTCGGCAGCACCAGCGTTCCAGCGGTGTTGTCGCTGGCGTACTCGACGACACCCAACGAGCCGTTGAGGCCCTTCGGCAACGGGGCCGACACCGGGGTGGCCAGCAGCGCCCTGCTCAGCGCGCTCCCGAGCAGCCCGAGCTGGGTGTTGATGAGGCCCATCCGCGTGTCGAGGGAGCTGGCGTGGGCGCCCAGCGCCGACTTCTGCAACCCCTGTTGGCGCTCGAGGATGGCCGCTTCGGTCGCATTGGCCGTGCTCTTGGCGATGGTGTCGAGCTCGAGGACCGCGAGCACCGCGAAGGTGACCAGCGGCAGCAGGGCCACAGCCACCATCCCCACGAGCAGGCGGTTGCGAAATCGCCGTCTCGGGTCTCGCCTGCGCGGACGCCTCCCGCGGCCGATCCTCATGGCATGTCTCCAGGTCCCGACGTTGCCGCGAATGTCCCCGTGAGCCCAGCTACCACTCCGGTTCCACTATACGGGCGGGGCACAATGCACGCTCGTGTCTGAAGCGGGCTCCCGACGCACCCCCCCGGGCCACCTGCGGTGGCGCGCGAGACCGCTCGTGGCCTTCCTGGCCATCCTCATCGCCGGGTGCACGTCGTCGCCCCCGGCTGCAACACCCACCCGGGCCCCCAATGGCACCGCCGCCGAGGGCGGGACCGCCACCGTGGGGGTCTGGCAGGCGCCCACGTCGCTGCTCGACGACGGGATCACCGGCGACCTGCCGTTCGCAGACGTGATCGCGGCACCGGTCGAGGAGGGTCTGCTCTGGTACCGGTCGACGGCCGCCACGGCGACCACGTCCTCGGAGGCGGACTACTGGGCCCCCGATCTCGCGACCGAGGTTCCGACGGTCGCCGACGGCGGCGTCCAGACAATCGGATGCGCCGACACGGCGGCGGCGATGTGCGTGACCTGGCACCTCAGGCCGGGGGTGCGGTGGGACGACGGAAGCGACCTGACGTCCCACGATGTCTGCGACACGTTTGCGTTGCACTGGCTCGCATACGGTGCCGCAGGCAAACCGAGCCCGACACCACTGGCGTCCACGACCGGCTGGAACCAGGTCACCAGGTGCACCGAGGTGGACCGGTACACGGCGGTCGTCGATTTCAAGTCCCAGTACGGGCCCTACCTCGCACTGGGCAGCGGCGTCGACGGGATCCTGCCGGCGGCGGTGCTCGATCCCGTTCTGGCGTCCGGTGGCGATCTCGAGTCGAGCGCCACCGGCGTCGATCTGACCAAGGGGTCGGGTAACGCCGTCGCGTTCAAGGGCACCGCCTCGTTGAGCACGCTGCTCGACGGCACCGGACCGTTCGTGATGTCGAGCGACACCCCGGGATCTCAAGTCGTCCTCGTCCGCAATCCCAACTACTGGAACCAGACGGGCGTCGCCCACCTCGACAAGATCGTCTTCAGGATCGAGCCCGACCTCGCGACCGAGGTGAAGGACGTGCGCTCCGGCGCGGTGCAGGTTGGCCTGAACCTCGGACTGGCCGCGCTCCCGACGCTCGAGGCGGCCGTGCGCGCTCACACCGCGCCCCTGACCGTCGACCCGGTCGCGGGTTCGGGGGCCGAGGTGCTCATGTTCAATCTCTGCGCTGCGGACGGCGGCCTGTGCGACAACCCCGCGGTCGAAGAGAACGAGGACACGGCGAACGCCACCATCCGCGAGGCGATCCTCCTCGGCATCGACCGTCAGGCGGTCGTCAAGGCGGTCGCACCCGGTCTCACGACGGTGCCGCCGGATTCCTGGATGAACCTCGGGGCGAGCTATCTCGACTCGGCTGGAGTTCCGACCACCGCCGCCGACCCGGCGGCGGCGGATTCGATGCTCGACGCGGCGGGCGATGCTCGTGACGCCAAGTGCGGGACCGCACCCGACGGTGAGAACTTTCGCGCCGCCAAGGACGGCACCTGCATCGTCGTCAATCTCGGAACCACCAGCGACGACCCGGTGCGCGTCGCCGTCGAGTCCATGATCCGCGATGATCTGGCCAAGATCGGCATCAACGTGCCGGCGGCATTCACGCCGAACCTCCCGGCGGCGAAGTTCTTCGCCACCTTCGCCAATGGTGGCCCGCTGGCGACGCACGCGTTCGACGTCGCGCTCTACAGCGTCGGGCTCGGCCTCCCCGGTGAGCCCGACACGTACTCGTCGAGCTGGCACGGTGATTGCGGCGGAGCGTGTCCGAGCGCAGACTCCATCCCTTCCAGCGCGGATCTGGGCGTCGGCATGAACTTCAGCGGCCTGAACGATACCCAGCTCGACATGGATCTCGATCGTGCTCGCAACAGTGCCGATCTCACGTCGCGTGCGCATGACTACATGCTCGCCGACCAACGGCTGGCCACACTGCTACCGGCGATTCCGCTCTATCAGCAGGTCATCGTCAACACCTACTCGCCGAGCATGTATGGCGTCGAACCGAACGATCTCGTCCCGGATTTCAACACCGCCGCCTGGTATTGCGCGGGCGGCGACTGCGTCGGCTAGTCCGGATGTTCGCCGGCACAGCGGCCCGTATACTCCGCCCTCGTGCGTGATCTCAGTGCGCGAGCCCTCGATGCGGCGTCCGCCGCGGGCGCCTCGTATGCCGATTGCAGGGTTGTCAATCGAATGGTGCAGCGGCTCACGGTCAAGAACGGGGTGGTCGCATCGGTGGAGCTGTTCGACGATGAGGGCATCGGGATCCGCGTGATCGCGGGCGGCGCCTGGGGGTTTGCGAGCACCGATGATCTCGGTGCGGCGAGCATCGAGGAGACCGCGCGTCACGCGGTCCGCATCGCGAAGGCGTCATCGCGGGTCAATCGCACGCCGGTTCGGCTGGCACCCGCACCCGCGCTCATCGGTGAGTACCGAACCCCGGTGATTCGCGATCCATTTGCGATCTCCCTCGACGACAAGGTCGCTCTCCTCCTGCGAACCGACGAAGCCATGTCGCACCTCGCCGAGATCCGCGTCCGGGAATGCTCGCTCGAGTTCGTGCGCGAGGCGCGGCATTTCGCGAGCACGGAGGGCGCCGCGCTCGACCAGACCATCATCGAATCCGGTGGTGGCCTCGACGCGACCGCGACCAGCGACGACGAGCTGCAGACGCGAAGCTTTCCGAACAGCTTCGGGCGGCATCAGATCTGCGCAGGCTGGGAGGCCGTCGAGGCCTTCGACCTCCCCGGGAACGCCGGCCGGGTGGCCGAGGAGGCGGTCGCGCTGTTGACCGCGGCCGAATGCCCGGCCGGGACGATGACCGTGATCCTCGACGCGACCCAGGCGGCGCTCCAGGTCCACGAGTCGTGCGGCCACCCCACGGAGCTCGACCGCGTGCTCGGACACGAGGCCGCATATGCGGGGACCTCGTTTCTCACCCCCGACCTGCTCGGCAGCTTCCGCTACGGGAGCGAGCACGTGACCATGACCGCCGATTCCACGCGGGCGCCCGGACTCGGCACCTTCGGATGGGACGACGAGGGTGTGCCGGCGCAGCGGTCGGTACTCGTCGACCGGGGCCTCTTCACCGGGTACCTCACTTCGCGCGAGACCGCCGCGGCGATCGGCCAGGTGAGCAACGGTGCCATGCGAGCTGACGGCTGGTCGCGGCTGCCGATCATTCGCATGACCAACATCAACCTGGAGGCGGGAACGTCGAGCCTCGAGGAGATGATCGCCACCACCGAGCACGGCGTCTATCTGGAGACCAACCGCTCCTGGAGCATCGACGACCGCCGCCTCAACTTTCAGTTCGGCACGCAGAACGGGTGGGAGATCGTCGACGGGAAGCGGACGCGTCTGGTTCGCAACCCGATCTACAGCGGGCAGACGCCCGAGTTCTGGGGATCGTGCGACGCGGTCGCGGGGCCCGCTGAATGGCAGATGTTCGGCGTCGTGAACTGCGGCAAGGGCCAGCCATCGCAATTGATGCGCGTCGGACACGGCGCCGCGCCGTGCCGCTTCCGCAATGTTCGCGTGGAGCCCGCCCGATGAGTGCCGGCGACGAATTGGTCGCGATTGCCGACGGGGCACTCGCGTCCCTCGAGCACGGGGAGGCGGAGGTCGTCATCGCCGAATCGCGAAGCGAACTGACCCGTTTCGCCGGCAACGAGATCCATCAGAGTGTCGCCGAGCGGTACCGCCACATCAGGGTCAGGCTCATCGACGGTGGTCGCATCGGTGTCGGAGCGGTGCGCGGGCACGGCGAGCGCGCCATGGCGCTTGCCTTCGCCGCCGCCGAGGAGAGCCGGCGCGTCACCACCTCGCCCGATGTGTCGCCGCTGCCGGCACCCACCCAGGACCATGGCAATCACCCCGCAGCGTTCTCCGAGGCGACCGCCGCCGCGACGCCGCAGCAGCGCGCGGAGCTGGTCTCGATCATCACCGCCGATGCCAGGGCCCATGAGCTCGACGCCTACGGTGCGCTGAGCACGTCGACGACCACGACGGCGATCGTCACGAGCGCCGGGCTCCGAAGGACGGCGACGTCGACCCAGGCGAGCCTGGTGTCAGTGGCACGCGGCCAGGACGGCGGGGGCTACGCGTCCCGCCACTCCGCCGACATCGGCGCCCTCGACGTCGCGGGCCTCGCGGCCGAGGTCGTCGACACCTGCGAGCGCAACCAGGGAGCGACCGCGATCGGCCCCGGTGAGTACGAGGTCATCCTCTCCCCGTACGCCGTCATGGACCTGCTCGAACACCTGGCCTGGGTGGGATTCAGCGCGCTTGCGGTGCAGGAGCACAGGAGCTTCATGCGCATCGGCGAGCACCTCATGAGTGACTCGATCACCATCCGCGACGACGCGCAAACGCCTGATATCTTCCCCTTCCCCTTCGACGACGAGGGGGTGTCGACGCGACCGGTGACGTTGATCGACCGCGGTGTGTGCGCGGGAGTCGTGTACGACACTCCCACGGCATTGCACGACGGCGTCGAGTCGACCGGTCATTCACTGCCGCAGCCGAACACATGGGGACCGCTGCCCCGTCACCTCGCCATGGACGCGGGCGACACACCGTGGCAGGAGATGGTCTCGTCCGTGTCGCGTGGGCTGTACATCACGAGGTTCTGGTACGTGCGGGATGTCCATCCGCTGCGCACGGTGATCACCGGCATGACCCGCGAGGGAACGTTTCTCATCGAGCAGGGCAGCATCACCCGACCCGTCAAGGATCTGCGCTTCACGCAGAGCATCGTGGACGCGCTCGCCGACGTCGTGCAGGTGAGCAGGGAGCGGCGGCTCGAGCTCGGCGAAGGGGAATCCGGGGTACTGTCACCGTGGTTGCACATCGGACGTTTCAGCTTCACGTCCTGAGCACACTGGGAACACCCTGCCATGACGCGTTCGCCGTTGATCGGCATCACCCTTCGGGTTCTGCACGAGAAGGGGCTCCCCGCGGACCTCGCGCGCAACCGCGCGTATTTCGACGCGCTGGAGGGCGCCGGCGGGACGCCGCTCGGGATCAGCGCATCGCTCGCCGAACCCCGGCTCCGCGAGCTCTTCGAGCTCTGCGACGGTCTGTGCCTCGCGGGCGGTCCCGACGTGGAGCCCACGCTGTACGGCGAGGAGACGCGGGCCGACTGTGCGGTTGAGGTCGACGACGAGCTGGACCGCTCGGAGATGCTGCTCGCGCGGTGGGCGCTCGACGTGGACAAGCCGGTTCTCGCGATCTGCCGGGGCGCGCAGGTGCTCAACGTGGCGCTCGGTGGGACGCTCTGGCAGGACGTCGGTACTCAGGGCGCGACGGAGCACAACCACTCGCAGGACGGGTCGCGTCAGGAACTCACGCACAACATCGACGTCCTCCCCGACTCGCGCCTGCGCACCATCGCGGGCTCACGTCACGTCGACGTCAACAGCATGCACCACCAGGCGTTGCGCGACCTGGGCAGGGACCTCGTGGTCACGGCTCGCGCCCACGACGGGCTCGTTGAGGCGGTGGAACACCCGGGCCGGCGCTTCGTCGTCGGATTGCAGTGCCATCCGGAGGAGCTGTACCTCGAGCGCGACTGGGCGCGCCGTCTCTTCGCCGACTTCGTCGCCGCCGCGGGTGCGTGACGGCTGAGCCGGCCGCAGCCAGGTTGCGGCGCCGCCTCTGGATCGGCGCCATGGGAGCCCTCGCGGCGCTCGTCGCCGTCCGGAGCCTCGTCGACCTTTCGGGGTCGCCGCCCGGCAACTATGTGGATGAGGCGTCAATCGGGTACAACGCCTGGACGATCGCCCATTTCGGCGTTGACGAGCACGGGATCCACTTCCCACTCTTCTTCGAGGCGTTTGGCGAATACAAGAACCCCGTCTATGTCTATGCGGTCGCCGCACTGGTCCGCTTTCTACCGCTGACGGTTGTGGTCGAGCGATTGCCGGCGGCCATCTTCGGCTGCGCGGCGGTCGGATTCCTCACCGCCGCCGCGTGGCGATTGACCCGCTCGCGAATGATCACCCTCGGGGCCCTCGCTCTCACCGCCTGCACACCGTGGCTGGTGATCGAGAGCCGGGTTGGTTTCGAGACGATCTCGATGGTGGCGCTCCTGTCCGCGGCGCTCTGGAGCCTGTCCGACCCGACGCCGCGCCGTTTCGGGATCGCGGGCGTGTTGCTCGCCCTGGCCATCTACGGCTACACGACGGCGAGACTGGAGATCCTTCTGATCGCAGCGGCACTGGCGATCGCCTGGGGGCTGGCGAGGGCACCGGGCTGGTGGCGAGCGCTCGTCCCCATCGGCGCCGGCTATGGGGTGCTCGGCATCTACGCGCTCCTCAACCCCGGCGCGCTGACCGGCCGCTTCGACGTGATCAGCATCTGGGCCGACGGCGCGCCGCTCGGTGTCGTCGCCGATCGGTTTCTCGCGAACTACCTCTCGTACTTCAGCCCCGGCTTCCTCTTCCTGCAGGGGGATGCGAACCCTCGACAGAACACCGAGATCGGCGGGATGCTGCTCTGGGTGATGGCGCCGCTGCTGATCGCCGGGGTGCTGGTGTGCTGGCAGCGGCGCCGGCAACCGCTGGTCCGCTTCGTGGTCGCCGGAATCCTGCTGGCGCCGATCGCGGCGGCGCTGACCAACAACGGGACACCCCACGCGCTCCGCTCGTCCGGAATGCTCCCGTTCCTGGTGGTTCTCGCCGTGCTCGGCGCGGACGGGCTCCGGACGGCGCCGGCCGGACGCGCCGGCGTGAGCCGCGTCCTCGGCGGAGTGCTCGGCGCCGGCCTCCTGGCACAGGCGGTCCTCTTCACGGTTGACCTCTACGCGGCCTACCCGAACCGCGCGGCCCCCTCTTTCGACACGGGCGAGATCGCGGCGATCACCACCGCGCGCGACCTCGCCGGCTCGCACCGGGTGTCCCTGTCCGACACCCTCGACCAGCCCTACATCGAAGCCTTCTTTGCGTATCTTCCGCCCCCGCCACCCCGTCCGGAGACCGACGACGCAACGCCGGGGCTCGCGGCCCTGGGGATGGAGGTGGTCTCCCCCGACTTCGTCGCCGCGAGCCACCCCGCCCCCGGCGATGTGCTCGTGCTGAGTCAGTTCGACCCCGCTCCTCCGAGCGGCTGGACGCTCGTCGCGAGCGAGCGCGGACCGGCGAATCTCCTCGACGCCTCCGCGCCCCGACCGGTCATCGAGAGCGTCTACCGCTTCGGCGGCTGACGGGGCTCCCGCTGCTAAGGTTGGCGGCCCGACCAAACAATCAGGTGGAACCATGACTGACGTCGTGATCGTCGAAGCGGTGCGAACCCCGATGGGGCGCGGCAACCAGCGCAACGGTGATCTTCGTGACGTGCACCCGGTGATCCTCGCCGCGCACGTGCTTCGCGAGGTGACCAGTCGCGCGGGGATCGACCCCGCCATGGTCGACGACGTGATCTTCGGATGCGTCATGCAGACCGGTGAGCAGGCGGTGAACATCGGACGCCAGGCGGTGCTCGCCGCCGGGTTTCCCGTCGAGGTGCCGGCGACCACCGTGGACCGCCAGTGCGGCTCGTCGCAGCAGGCGATCCACTTCGCCGCGACCCTGATTCAGTCGGGCGTCTGCGACATCACCATCGCCGCCGGGGTCGAGAGCATGAGCCGGGTGCCCATGGGCACGACGGTGTTCCAGGGCCCGGGGACGCCGTTCCCGCCCGAGCTGCTCGAGGCATACAACCTCGTCCCCCAGGGTCTCTCCGCGGAGATGATCGCGGACATGTGGCACATCACCCGCGAGCAGGCGGACGAGTTCGCCGCACGATCGCAACGCCGTGCCGGCGAAGCCCAGGCCGAAGGAAGGTTCGATCGCGAGATCGCCCCCGTCGTGGTCGGGGCGAACGGCGACGGCCGCGTGATCAGCCAGGACCAGGGCATCCGGCCGGATACCACCGCCGAATCGCTCGCTTCCCTGCCTCCGGCATTCAAGCCGGACGGGATCCTCCACGCCGGCAACAGCTCCCAGATCACAGACGGTGCCGCGGCCGTGCTCCTCATGTCGCTCGAGCGGGCGACGGCGCTCGGGATCACGCCACGAGCCCGCATCGCCGCACAGACGGTGGTGGGCGTCGACCCGGTGACGATGCTCACCGGACCGATCCCCGCCACCACCAGGCTCCTGGAGCGGTCCGGGCTGAAGATCGACGACATCGACCTGTTCGAGGTCAACGAGGCCTTCGCTCCGGTGGTGCTGGCGTGGGAGCAGGAGCACCACCCGGACATGAACCGGGTCAACGTCAACGGCGGGGCGATCGCGCTCGGACACCCGCTCGGCGCCAGCGGTGCTCGGCTCATGACCACGCTGCTGCACGAGCTGGAGCGGCGCGACGGCCGCTACGGCCTGCAGACGATGTGCTGCGGGGGTGGCATCGGGACAGGAACCCTGATCGATCGCTCGACCTGATCGTCACCCCCCGAATGGCGCCCGTGTGGCGGGGGTGCGCCGCCCGGTGACGGGTTGGTCACACCCCCCCGGGACGGCTGAAATGCCCGTGCTATATTCGGCCGGATCCCCCCATGAGCCCAGCGACGAGTACCGCCATGAAGAAAGTCCTGATCATCGAGGACTATTACGCGCTCGCCGACATCGAATCTCTGCTCTGCACGATGGAGGGCTATGAGGTGAAGGTGGCGAAGAGCGGCGACGAGGGCCTGGCGGCATTCGTGGACTTCCAGCCGGACCTCGTGCTGCTCGACCTGATGCTGCCCGGGGACCTTTCCGGAACGCAGGTCCTCGAACGGATCCGCTCCGACCACGGGAGCGATCCCAAGGTGCTCGTGGTCAGCGCACTGGTGAACGCCTCGACGGCGCCGAATCTCGAGGCATACGGCAATGTTCAGACGCTCGCCAAGCCCTTCAAGATCAAGGAACTCGCCTCGCGCATCCAGTCGATGCTCGCCCCGTAAGGAGTTCTACACTCGAGGGGCCGATGCGAGCAGAACCACCGCCGCCACCTCGCGGCCGGCCCGAGCCACAGCGCCAGTCGGCGCCGTCTCGACCACGCGGCCGCCGCTGCCCGTACCTCGAGCAGATCATCCGGGAACGCGCAGGTCCGTTCGGCCTGCTCGCCCGCTACAAGGCTGACTGCCACGTCGACCGGCGGACCCACAAGTTCACCGGTCGCCACCCCATGCCGCCGTGCATCTCCGAGCCGGAGTCGTGCGTGCTCTACCAGTCAGAGCACGGCCAGGAAGACGATCGCATCCGACGGTACGCGGAGTAGAGCGGGACTCCGGAGACCGACCGGGGCCGATCCCTATGGGGATCTTTCGACGCCCCGAGCGCCGAAGACGACGCCTGCACCCGGCAGCGCGAGATCCGCGGCCGACTCCTCGAACGGCACCCCGCGGCCTGCGAGCGCGAACACCAACAGCCAGACCGGGATGAAGTAGTAGTTGAGAAATGCCCACTTGGCCAGCAGAAACGCGGCGGTCGAGAGCAGCGCGCCGGAGCAGAGCAGATCGGCGATGTCCCTCGGGCGGCGGCGCAGCGCGTAGACCGCCACCACCGCGCCGGCCGCGAGCCCCAACCACACGGGGAGCGTGTGACCGCTGACCGCGTACCAGGCTGAGTTCAGGGTCAGGCCGTCGCCACGAAAGTTCTGGGAGGCCTGGACTCCGATGATGTCCTGGTAGAAATTGGCGATACCGGCCGCAAGGGCGAAGGGCAGGATCAGCACGATCGCAATCAGTGCCGCGACCAGGGCTTCGAATCGGGCCCGGCGGGACCAGAGCAGCGCCGGCACCAGGGCAATCAGGATCACCGGCTTGACGGTCAGGGTGATCACGAGCAACGCGATCGACCATCGTCGATGCCCATCGCGGAGGACGATCCATCCGGCGAAGCCGGCCATCGAGTAGATGTCGACCCATGAGAAGTAGACGATCGCCACCGTCATCGGCAGCGCGAGGCAGAGCGCACCCACTCGCACGACCCGGGTGCGCGGCTCGGTTGATCGGCAGGCCAGTCGCACCGCAAACGCGATGAGCGCGACCAGAGCGACGACGCTCATCAGGCGCACGTCACCGAGCAGGCGCCCAGGCACGGTGATGAGCGCCGCGACGGGAAGATAGCCGAAGTGGGCGGGAACATTCGCGAACGTGAACGGGGTGACCGCGACCTCCACGGGGAAGGTGGGCTGATACGGGCTCTGTCCATGGATCAGTGCGCTGCTCGCGCCCTGAAGGGTCTGGAACACGTCGATGCCCGGCGGCTTTGACAGCAGCGCCAGCACGAGCATCCCGGAGAGGGCGCATGCGGCAATGGCGGCGGCGATCCACCGCAAGGCGGATGCTCGCGCCATCAGCAGGCACACGACCGCGACGACCAGCACCGGCGCGAGCCACGTTGCCCTGGGCAATCCCAGAGGATCCGCATAGATCAACACGACGGCTGCCGTGCCACCGCCGAGCACGACCCAGGGAAGCGTTCCGGCTGACGCCTCGTTCCGGCTGACCAGCGTGCCCGCCATGAGCAAGGCGGCCAGCACGACCAGCTCGAGCGCGGACGGGCTGTAGGTGCCGAGCCGGATCGTCGAGCCGATGCTCAAGACGGTCAGCGAGGCGAGGAGCAGAAGCTCTCGCGACAGCGCGAGCTCCCCGAACGTCCGCCGCCGGCCGGCGCCGATCCGCGCGCTCACGGGTCGGTCCCGGTGATACCGGAGGAGCTTCCGGTCGAATGTGCCCGGCGAAGCGGGGCTATCCGCTCACCGTGCTGAGGACGGGTTCGGGCGCACCCGGCGTGTCGTCCTCGACCGGCGACCCTCCGTAGACCGCGAAGTAACGCGCCTCCGGGTGGTGCATCACGATCGCGCCTGTCGACTGCTCCGGCACGAACTGGTACCCCTCCGTGAGCGTCACGCCGATCTCGGATGCGGGGACGATCCGCATCAGGATCTCGTGGTCCTCGAGGTCCGGACACGACGGGTAGCCCCACGAATAGCGGCGTCCCTGATCCTCACCGAGGCGCAGTTCCCGGCGGATGCGATGGTGGACGTACTCCGCCGTCGCCTCCGCCATCTGGGTCGCGAAGCCGTGGACACGGAGCATGTCGTCGTACGAGCCGTCGACCTGAAGGCGGTTGGACAGCTCCGACGCGCCCGGCCCGGTGGTCACCACCTGGAGGGCGATGACGTCGCGCTCGCCGTCCGCGGCGTCCTCGGCGGGACGGACGTAATCGGCAAGACAGAGGCGATGCTGCTCGGACTGGCGCGGGAACGTGAACCGTCCCAGCTCGGCGTCGATGTCGCCCGGGTCGTAGACGATCACGGTGTTGCCGTCGGCGAGCGCCGGCCAGTAGCCGTACACCGCCTCGAGCTGCAGCCAGCCGTCGCGCAGCGCCTCCTCCATGGACCGCTGCAGGCGCGGCTCGAGCTCGCTGCGGAGCAGCTCATCCCATCTGACCGGGTCACGAACACCCTTGAACTGCCAGCTCATCTTGTAGAGCGAGTTGCGGTCGATGAACGGGTGGACGTCCCAGATCGGTATATCGCGCAGCACGCGCGCCCCCCAGAAGGGCACCGTGGGAATCGGCGCGTCGCGCCGCACCGTGCTTCGCGCAGGAAGTGCCGAGGCACCGGCGGCGGCGGCGGTACGACGCTCGAGCTTTTCGCGCTCCCGGACGCGGTGCAACCTCGCCTCCTCGACGACGCGAGTCAGCAGCGCGTCGTGCCGCTCCGGATCGAGGAGCTGATCCACGGTCTCCAGTCCTTCGAATGCGTCCTTGCAGTAGAAGACGCCGGGCTCGTAGGCGCGCTGCTCGTCGAGATACAGGATCCGCCTGCCGAATCCGCGGTTGATCGCCGCACCCCCGATGATCAGCGGATAGCGCAGGCCGCGCTCGTCGAGCTCCTTGACGCATGCGGGCATCTGCTTGCTGGTGCTGACGAGGAGGGCCGACAGTCCGATCGCGTCGGCATCGACCTCGAGTGCCTTGTCGATGATGGTGTTGAGCGGCACCTGCTTGCCGAGGTCGAACACCGTGTACCCGTTGTTGCTCAGGATGGTGTTGACGAGGTTCTTGCCGATGTCGTGCACGTCGCCGTACACGGTCGCGAGCACCACCTTTCCCTTGGTGTATCCCTCGCGCTTCTCGAGGTACTGCTCGAGGTGCGCGACCGCACGCTTCATCACCTCGGCGCTCTGCAGCACGAACGGGAGGATGAGCTCGCCCGAGCCGAAGCGGTCGCCGACGTCCTTCATGGCCGGCAGGAGCACGGTGTTCAGGACGGTGACCGCGTCCAGGTCACGGAGCGCGAGGTCGATCTGTTCCTCGATGCCGTCCTTGCGACGGTGGAGGATCTGCGCGTGGATGCGCTCGACGGTCGTCATGCCCTCGTAGGGGTCGGCCGTTTCAGGGAGGCCCGCCCCGCCCGTCGAAGCGCCATCGTCGAAATGCGCGATGAACCGGGTGAGCGCGTCCGGCGCGCTGTTGAACACCAGTTCCTCGGCGAGACGGCGTGCCTGTGGATCGATCTCCCCGTAGGGCACGACGTGCGTGGGATTGATGATCGCCGCGTCGAGCCCCGCCTCGACACAGTGGTGCAGGAAGACGCTGTTGAGCACCGGGCGGGTGTGCGGCGCGAGGCCGAAGGAGACGTTGGACACGCCGAGCACGGTGAGCACGCCGGGCAGCTCGCGTTTGATGGTGCGGATGCCCTCGATGGTCTCGTGCGCGGAATCGATCCACTCCGCCTCGCCGGTGGCGAGTGTGAAGGTGAGCGCATCGAAGATCAGCTGGTCGGGAGCCAGGCCGAACTCGTCGCGGGCCAGATCGTGGATGCGGCGGGCGATCTCGAGCTTGCGTTCGGCGGTCCGCGCCATACCCTCCTCGTCGATCGTCAGCGCGATGACGCAGGCGCCGTGGTCGCGCACCGACGGCAGCACCGCGTCGCAACGGATGCGTCCGTTCTCGAGGTTGACGCTGTTGACGATGCCCCTCCCCGGGTAGACCTCGAGCGCGGCTTTGATGACATCGGCGTCGGTGCTGTCGATGACCAGTGGCGCGTCGATGCTCATCTGCAGCGTCTTGACGACCGTCTGCATCTGCTCGGCCTCGTCGCTGCGCTCGGTGACCGCGACGCACAGGTCGAGCGCGTGCGCGCCACCTTCCACCTGCGTCCTCGCGATGCCGAGGATGCCGTCATAGTCGTCGGCCAGGAGGAGGCGCTTGATCGCGCGTGATCCCTGAGCGTTGACGCGCTCGCCGATCAGCAGCGGGGCCGGCTGCTGACGCAGCTCGATGGCGTGCATGCTGCTTGCCAGGCGGGGTTCGATGTCCGGTGTCACGTGTCCTCGCGCCGCCGCGCGGACATGCGCCACCAGCTCCCGGATGTGCTCGGGAGTCGATCCGCAACACCCGCCGACGACACTGACCCCGTACTCGCTGACGAAGCTCGCGAGCTCGGTCGCCATCGGTACCGGTTCGAGCGGATAGTGCGCGCGACCGTCGACGTTGATCGGGAGACCCGCGTTGGGAATGCACGCGACCGGCAGCGTGGTGTGCGACGTGATGTACCGGATCGGTTCGCGCATGTGCTCGGGGCCCGTCGAGCAGTTGAACCCGATGACATCGACGTGCAGCGCCTCGAGGATCGCGAGCACCGCCGCGGCGTCGGTTCCGAGCAGCATCCGTCCGGTGACGTCGAGCGACACCGTGGTCATGATCGCAACCGGGCGATCCGCGGCCGCTGCCGCCGCGCGAGCGCCGAAGATGGCGGCCTTGGTCTCGAGGATGTCCTGCTGCGTCTCGATGATCAGCACGTCGACACCGCCCTCGATAAGGGATTCGGCCTGCTCGCGATACACCGGGACGAGGTCGGCAAACCCGAGCCGGCTCATCGCCGGGTCGCTCGATGCCGGCAGGAACCCGGTTGGTCCCATGCTGCCCGCGACGAAGCGCGGGCGGCCGTCCGCGGCGTATTCGTCGGCGATCCGGCGGGCGAGGCGGGCGGCCGAGATGTTGAGGTGGACGGTCAGGTCGCCCTGGCCCCACTCCTCGAGACGAGGACGCGTTGCCTGGAAGGTGCAGGTCTCGATGACGTCGCACCCGGCGTCGAGGAAGCTCCGGTGGACGCGCTCGACGACCTGGGGCGCGTGGATGGCGAGGCCGTCCATCCACCCCTCCAGGGCGGCACCGCCGAAGTCGTCAGCGGACGGGTTCTCGGCCTGAAGGCTGGTTCCCATGGCGCCGTCGAAAACGAGCACGCGCTCGTGCAACGCCTCGAGGAACGGAGATCGATCTCGTGCCGCCATCGAGATGACGTTACCAGGGAACGGCTCCGTGATACGCTCGCCAACCGCCCGATCAGCTTCGAGGAGACCCTGTTTGGCACGACGCCCACCCCGTCCTGGCAGTACCCGCCGCCGCGGTCCCGTCCGAAGGCGGGACGTCACCGACGGCGCCGCGCAGGTCGAGGTCAAGGAAGAGACCATCGAGATGGACGCGACGGTTGTCGAGCCGCTGCCCAACGCGATGTTCAAGGTGCGCTTGCAGACGGGTCAGGACGTGCTCGCGTACACCTCCGGAAAGATGCGCAAGTTCTATATCCGGATCCTCATCGGCGACCGTGTGCGGGTCGAGCTGAGCCCGTACGACCTCTCACGCGGGCGCATCACCTTCCGCTACAAGTAACCGGCGGAGGCGGGCCGTCACGGCGATCTACGTCATCGCCGCGCTCGTCGTGGTGCTCTTTCTGATCGGCGCCTACCGGGTGATGGGTGCCGGCGCGACCGTCGAAGAAGACCCCCGTGCCGTCCTGGCCGCCGTGCTCGTCACCGCGACGGAGGCGGCGAACGCGCTGGACGGGACGCCGGGATCCGGCGACGACACCAGCGCCCCCCACGCGATCAGGCGCCGCCTGGACGGGTGCGCGCAGGCCCTCGAGCGAATCGCCGGAATGCCCGTCGACGCGACTCTGGACGAGGCACGGTCCGCGCTCGAGCGTGCGGTTGACGAGCTGATCTGGTCGGCGCGGCTGGCCGAGGCACCCGGGTATGCCGGGGACGATGCCTTGCGTGATGCCGGAACGTCGCTCCGCAGCCGCGGATCGGCGAAGCTGGAGCGCGCCCGGTCGCAGCTCGACGGCTAGCGTGCGGTGAAGTACTCCACGGTCGATCGCGCACCGTCGTCGAAGCTGATGGCCGCACGCCAGCCGAGACGCTGCAGGGTGCCGGCGGTGTCGAGGCACGAGCGTTGCTGCTCACCCGGTTTCGCCGGGCCGTGCACGGCGCTCGCGTTCACTCCCGCCGCCGCGGCCAGCATCCGGTAGACGGTGTTGACGTCGGTCTCGACGCCGGTGCCGATGTTGTAGACGCCCGCCGGACCGTCGACCGCCGCGAGATTGGCGCGCACGACATCGTGGACGTGGACGTAATCGCGAGTCTGGGTGCCATCGCCGTTGATCACCACCGGTTCGCCGTGCGTGAGCCGGGTGGCGAAGATGGCGACAACGCCCGCCTCACCGTGTGGATCCTGGCGAGGTCCATAGACGTTGGCGTAGCGAAGCGCCACGAACTCGAGACCCGCCTGCCGGCTGAACGTCCCCCCATACGCCTCAGCGCAGAGCTTCGCGGTCCCGTACGGTGACGCGGGCAGGCACGGGTGTTCCTCCGGTGTCGGGATCACCTCGGTGTCGCCGTAGATGGCCCCCCCACTCGACGCGAACACGACGCGGCGCGCCGCGGCGTCGACGGCGGCGCGAAGGACGTTGACGGTCCCGACGACGTTGACATCGGCATCGTGCAGGGGGTCGCGCACCGACTCGCGCACGTCGATCTGCGCCGCGGCATGGAACACGACCTCCGGATGTGCCTCCACGACCGCTGCAGCGAGCTCCGGCGACGTGATGTCGAGCTCGACGAAGCTTGCCCTGGGGTTGACCTGCGCGCGTGTGCCGCGCGACAGATCATCGATCACGGTCACGGTGTGGCCGGCGTCGATCAGCGCATCCGTGATGTGCGAGCCGATGAAGCCGGCCCCGCCGGTGACGAGCGCTCTCACCCCTGGGTGACGACGCGATGGGCTTTGGGCACGTGCACGTGGGTGAGGACGAAGATCACGAACCCGACCACGATCAGGCTGCCGTAGCTGATGCTCCGGTCGAGCAGCGTGATCGACACGGCCGCCGAGTTGCTGACGCCGCCGACGGTGATGAGCACGCCGATCATGCCGGCCTCGACGAGCCCGAGGCCACCGGGGAGAAACGGCACGGTGGTGAGCAATGCCGCGACAAGGGCGATGAGCAGGAATTGCGAGGGGCCGAGGTGCACCCCGGCCAGGTGCAGCGAGAAGACGACGAAGCCCAGCCGTGCTCCCTCAGCAGCCCACACCATCACCGTGAGCGCGAGCAGGGTGGGCAGCCTCGCAAAGGAGTTCACGGTACCGAGGCGGAGGCTCTCGTAGCGCTGGAACACCGCTTCCGGGAGGAGACGGAGGATCCGCTGGCCACGTCCCGCGCGCATCACGAGGATCACGCCGACGCCACCGAGGCAGACGATCACACCGATGACGACATAGGGGATGAGGATCCCGGGCGCCTTGGTGCGGAACACGACCGCGCCCGCCGCAAGGAGCAACGACATCAGCACGATGAGGTCGATGAGGCGCTCGGCGATGATGGTGCCGAGTGCCTTGCTGACCGGGACGTCGAGCTTCTGCTTGGCGAGATATCCACGGTAGATATCGCCCATCTTCGCCGGCACCACGCAGTTGACGAAGAACGAGGTGATCACGATGCCCACCAGCGATGCGGAAGGGCGATCCTCTCCGGCGTTGTCCAGGAGCACGTGCCAGCGGATGGATCGCACCACGAACGAGGCGTAGTACACGGCCAACGCACCGAGATAGAGGAAGGGGTTCGCGTGACGGATGTTGTCCCAGGCCGCACCCCAGTCGATCTGCGCACGCCACAGCGCCACGCCGACGATGACGACGGCGATGCCGAGGGACGCGATCGTTTTTGGGGTGAGGAGGCGGCTCGTCAGCGACGGGGGAGCGTCGTTGACTTCGGTCTCGCCACGCACCAGCGTGGTGGTCACATCGCGGACGGTACCACGAGGTCCGAACGGCCTCAGGGCTGTCGACAGATGCGCGACAGGTCCGAGATCAGACCGAATCCGGCGGGCGTCGCATCCGCGACAGCAGCGGTCGCCGAGTGGGCACCGTGCCGCCTCCGGCGATCGTGCGCTCGCGCTCAGCGAGCACGCGCGCGAGCTGGTCGAGCTCTGCGTGGTCGTCGCGTTCACTCGCCGGTCGGCTGTCCCATTGACGGATCTGGTAGACGCCCTTGAGCGCGGCGTAGGGAAGGGCGATGGTGCGCAGCTCGGCGGAGCCGGGCTCGACGATCCGCCACACCCCGCCATACCGTCCCAGGTGCGCGTCGGCGCGGATGGATGCGCGCAGCACCGGTCCGTCGATGAAGTGGAAGGCGGCGCGATCCCACGTTGCCACGTCTGCCTCGGGAGGAGCCGGTTCCGGATCGCCGACGAGGATCTGCCGGATGGCGCTCACCGGAAAGAGCGCTCGCTCGCTGTTCTGATTGATCGAACGCAGCTCGGCGTCAAGGATCGCGAGATCGAAGGTGATCTCGGGCGCCTCGGCGAGAATGACCTCACCGTCGATGAAATTGATGACGACGACCGGCACCTGAAAAGTGTCACATTTCGGTCACAAGTCCCACCGGAGGCGGCCGTAGCATCGACGCGGAGGTGACTTGCAGATCCGACGCGCACTCCTGGTGATGCTCGCCGGCGCGTCGCTGTTCCTGGTCCTGTTCGGGCTGCTGGACGTGTCGGCGGCCGCAGCGGCGAATGCATGGCGCAGCGGTACGCCCGCGCCGCGCGAGGGCTCGAGCCGGCCCCGCGACCTGGACGACCACTGCAATGACCGGCGGTCCGACGAGCCTGGCCACGAAGACCATTGCTGCGATCGGTCGCCGGCTCCGGCTGCGACCCTCGTGCCGGCGCCGGTGCCGACCATGACCCCGACACGCGCTCCGAGCCCGTCGCCGCGACGGCGGCCCCACACGGGCGCGGAGGGTCACACGCCACCCAAGGGCGCGTCGACACCCGCGCCGTCATCCTCGCCGACCACCGCTCCGGCGCTCCCCATCCCGAGGCTGCCGGTGCTGGCGCCACCGGCGCTGTCCATTGCCTCGGTCAGCCCCGTCGATGCAAGCGGACAGGTCCGGGGGGCGGTCTCGGTCATCGCGATCTCGACCGCGCTGGTCGCGGCGGCTCTCGCGATTGCCTCGCTCGTGCTCATTCGGCGTTCCGGCTGAGAGCGGCCGATGCGAGGGGTCCGATGGTTGGGGGGCATCTGGCGGGGTGCATCGTTCTCACTGAAGTTCGCGGCGGTGATCATGGTTGCCGGCGCGGCCATCGCGATCGTGCCGCTGATGCTCGCCGAGGCGAGCGCTCGCGCCCAGGCCGTGAGCGGCGCCGTCGACAAGGTGTCGATCGCCGGCAGTCTCATCGACGGCCAGCGCTCGTCGCTGACCGTCTTCATCGCGGATGTCGGCCGGCAGCTCGCGGCCGATCACGACGTCAGCGCCCCGCCCGCCGTGCAGGCAACCCTTGCTGAGGACGGTTCGGTGATCGGCACCGGCGACGTGCTCGGTGTGGTGCTGGCCGATGGCGGCGTTGTGGCCGTGCAGGGAACGACTCCAACCGCGGGCATGCTCACCGACAGCATCGTGAGCGCAGCGATCGCGGGTGTGAACACCGTGACATCCTCCGACGGCAGCGCCTGGCTCGTTGCCGCGTCGCGGATTCCGGGGACCACGGCAACGGCGTTCGTCGCTCGTCCGCTGTCGGCGGGGCTCATCAACGCGATCGCGCGCAACCTTGGGACAGCGTCCGATCCGCTCGGGGTCCTCCTGATCCGCGGTGACAGGACGCTCGCCGTGGCGAGCAGCAACGCGTCGCTGACAGCGGCACTCACCCCCGCGATGTCGACGCCCCGGCCGGCGATCGTGTCGCTCGGCGCCCATCAGTTTGCCGTCGCGTCGGCACCTGTCGGAGCCGGCTTCACGCTGGCTGTCGCGACCCCGTTCGCCGGTCCACCGGTGGGATCGCAATCGCTCCTGCTGCTCCTCGCCGTGATCCTCGTCGCGATGCTGTTCATCGTGGTGGTCGTACAGATCGATCTGCGCCGGCCGCTGCAGCGTCTGGACAGCGCCGTCGCAGCGCTGGAGCACGGTGATTTCGACCGCCCCGTCCGCACCGCATCCGTGGACGAGATCGGCCGGCTCGGCGCCAGCTTCGAGGCAATGCGCACGCAGATCCGCTCGACCATGCGCACGACCGCGACACGTGCAACCGTCGCTGTGGAGCTCGGCCTCGCACAGCCGCTGGACGCCGCACTCGGCAACGTCTGCGCCGCGCTGCGCGGATCGATGGGCGTCGACCTCGTGATGATCGTCGTGAGCGGTTCGGAGATGAGCGATCCGTTCGCGGTCGCCGACGGCAGGCAACTCGTCACATTCGAGGGTTTTCTCGAGGGGAACGGGCCACTTGGTGAGGGATATCGCCACGACGGTCTCGGGGCCGTCATTCTTGGCGCCACGACGGCCGCGCCGGAGGCGATGCTCGGCGTTCGTGAGTTCTGCGTCGCGCCGCTGCGTCTTGGCAAGCACGTTCACGGAGTCCTCGCAGCCGCCGGTCCCCAGAGCGCGTTCACGTCCGGCGACACGGACCTGGTCGCATCCACCGCCGAGCAGATCTCGCTGGCGCTCGAGCGCTACCGGTTTCTCGCGGTGGTGCAGCGGCAGGCCAGCGTCGACGACCTCACCGGCCTCTACAACCATCGCTTCCTCATCGACTCCCTCGGACAGCAGGTGGCTCTGGCCGAGCGGTTGGGCGCTCCGCTGGCGATCCTGATGCTCGACATCGACCACTTCAAAGACCTGAACGACGGTCACGGTCACCACGCTGGAGACATCGCGCTCTCCACGTTCGCGAAGACCGTGGCCGGCAACGTCCGGCGCGCGGACCTGACCGCACGTTATGGCGGCGAGGAATTCGTGGTGCTGATGCCGAACACCTCCGCGCAGGAAGCATTCATGGTCGCCGAGAAGATCCGACGCGCCGTCGCGGCCACGGACGTCGAGCTTCCCGATCACCCTCCGGTGCGTCTGACGGTGAGCGTTGGAGTGGCAGCGTACCCGGAGGACACGGACAGCGCGGCCGAGCTGTTTGGTCTTGCCGACGACGCGCTGTACGAAGCCAAACGGTCGGGGCGCGATCGGACGCGTCTGGCCGGCGCGCTGCGACAATCACGGGCGCAGGCGAGGCATGCAATCCGGCAGCATGCGCAGATGATTCGAAGCGAGAGCAATGCCGGCGCCGGACCTCGTCGATCTCCGGAGTGACACGCTGACGGTTCCCGATGCGGGAATGCGAGCAGCGATGGCGCGCGCCGAGGTCGGTGACGACGTGTGGGGCGAGGATCCGACGGTTCGACGTCTCGAGGAGGAGATGGCGCGACTGCTCGGCAAGGACGCCGGCGTGTTCGTCCCGAGCGGCACCATGGGCAACCTGGCCTGCGTGGCCGCGCAGACCCGGCCGGGTGATGAGGTCCTCGCGGACTCCGAGGCACACCTCGTCGTGTACGAGGTGGGTGGTACGGCGATTGTCGCGGGCATCCAGCTTCGTGTCCTCGACTGCGTTGACGGCACTCCCGACGCCGAGACGGTCACCGCGGCGGTTCGCGAGCCGGACGTCCATCAGCCCGTGACCACGCTCCTCTGCCTCGAGAACACGCACAACCGCCGGGGTGGCGCCGCAGTCGACGCGGCGCGGATCCATGCTGCCGCGCGAGCGGCGCACTCCCGCGGACTCCGGGTTCACTGCGACGGAGCGCGGCTCTTCAATGCCGCCGTCGCGCTGGGCGTGACGCCGGCCGAGCTGGTCGACGAGTGCGACAGCGTGACCGTCTGTGTGAGCAAGGGCCTCGGTGCTCCGGTGGGATCGGTGGTCTCCGCCGACACAGAGACGATCGACTCGGTGCGACGGTGGCGCAAGCGGCTCGGCGGCGGGATGCGTCAGGCGGGCGTGATTGCGGCGGCCGGTTTGTACGCGCTCGAGCACAACGTCGCACGGCTCGCCGAGGATCACGCCAATGCGAGGGTCATCGCCGACGCGCTCGACGGCTGTCCCGGGGCGACAGTCCGGCGTCCGGGGGTGGCCACCAACATCGTCATGTTCGACACGCTGGCGCCCGCGGCGGCGCTCGCGGCCCGGATGGGCGAGCAGCACGTGCTGGTGAGCGCGATGGGCCCGCGCACGCTCCGCTGCGTGACTCACCTGGACGTGGACGCGGCGGGAGTCCGGCGCGCAGCCGGCGTCGTCGCGCGCGTCCTGAGCACCTGAGCCGCGTCACTCGGAACGGCGTCGCGCGGCTGCCGGGCACGAAGAAGGCCCCCGGCACGCGCCGGAGGCCTTCTGAACTACCGAAGGGTCTTTGCTCGGGCGATTGAGCCCTAGCTCGGTGTTGTGGTCGCGGGCGCCGCGGCGGGCGGTGCGGCGGCGGGCTTGCGCACGACGCGACGCCGGGTCACCGGCTTGCGCGCTGTGGTCTTGCGAGCAGCCGCCGGCTTACGAGCGGTGGTCTTGCGCGCAGTGGTCTTCCGAGCGGCGGCGGGCTTGCGTGCCGTCGTCTTACGGGCAGTGGTCTTGCGAGCGGTGGTCTTGCGAGCCGCCGGCTTGCGCGCGGTGGTCTTGCGCGCCGTGGTCTTGCGCGCGGTGGTCTTGCGAGCCGTGGTCTTGCGAGCCGCCGGCTTGCGCGCGGTGGTCTTGCGAGCCGTGGTCTTGCGAGCGGTGGTCTTGCGCGCCGTGGTCTTGCGAGCCGTGGTCTTGCGTGCCGTGGTCTTCTTGGCGCCGGCGCGCTTGGCGGTCGTCCGCTTCGCGGTTGCCCGCTTTGCGGTGCCGCGTTTGGCAGTCGCGCGTTTGGCAGTCGTGCGCTTGCTACCGCGGACTGCGGTGGTCGCGCGCTTGGCTGCGCCACGCAGGCTCGCTTCGAGCCGCGCGACAGTCTTCTCGAGGCCCGCGAGTCGCTTTTCCAGCTCGCCGACGGGCAATGCCTTCACGAGGTTCTGCACCGCCTTCACGAGATCGCCACCAGCGGCGGGTGCGCGACGGCGAGCGGTCGTCCCTACGCGCCTCACGGTGCGTTTGACGGCCTTCTCGACGCCGCCTCTCCTACGTCTGGTCCTGGCCATATCCTATGGGCCTCCTTGTTGTTTGTGACAGGGGATGTCCAAAACCTCCTGTCGTTCTGCCATAGCATGGTGGTTGGGATCGCGATTGTCAATGATTGTGCATCGGGTTGCTGCCATGGCAGGCAACTACACGTCGCGCCTGAGTGCTAATCCGGGATGTCCGGACAGACCTAAACCACTGCCCAGTTGCGTATAGTGCGGCCTGCGCATGTCCGGGACCAATGAGCGCTCCGCCCTGAGCATTGCTCAGCGGCAGTTCGACGCAACCGCCGACGCCATCGGGCTGGATGATTCCCTGCGGGCAGTGTTGCGCGAGGTCAAGCGCGAGCTGGTGGTGCATTTCCCGGTCGAGATGGATGACGGCTCCTTCCGGGTCTTCACCGGCTTTCGCGTGCAGCACAACATCGCTCGCGGACCCGCAAAGGGAGGGATCCGTTATCACCCCGCGATGACGCTGGACGACGCGCGAGCCCTGGCGATGTACATGACCTGGAAGACGGCGGTCGCCGACGTCCCGTTCGGCGGCGCAAAGGGCGGCGTCGTCTGCGATCCGCACGAGCTCAACCTCACAGAGCTGGAGCGGCTGACCAGGCGATTCACCACCGAGATCTCGCTCATCGTCGGTCCGGACCGCGACATTCCCGCGCCGGATCTCGGCACCGGTCCGCAGGTGATGGCCTGGATCATGGACACCCTGTCGATGCATGCGGGGTTCTCCGTGCCCGCGTCGGTGACGGGGAAACCGCAATCGATCGGTGGCTCCGAAGGTCGGTTCACCGGACCCGGACGTGGCGTGACCATGGTCACGGTGCTCGCGATGCGCGACGCGGGCCTGGATCCCTCAGGCGCGCGGGTGGCGATCCAGGGATTCGGCAAGGTCGGCGCTGTGTGCGCCGACCTGCTTTCGGCCGAGGGGATGACGGTTGTCGCGGTCTCCGACAGCACGTGCGGTCTGTACCGCGCCGAGGGACTCGATTTGACGGCGCTGCGCCACCTCAAGGAGGAGGGCGGGCATTTCATCGACTACGGAGGTGCGGAGCAGATCGATCGCGAGGAGCTGTTGACACTCGACGTCGACGTGCTCGTGCCGGCCGCCCTCGAGGCGCAGATCGGCGCGCGCAACGCCGACCGTGTGCGCGCCAAGGTGATCGCCGAGGGCGCGAACGCGCCGCTGACCACGGAGGCCGACGCGTTGCTCGATGCGAAGGGCGTGCTCATCCTCCCGGACATCCTCGCCAACGCCGGCGGCGTGGTCGTCTCCTACTTCGAGTGGGTGCAGGACATGCAGGCGTATTTCTGGGGCTCGGGGGAGGTGAACTCCCGCCTCCGCGAGGTCATGACCCGCAGCTACCAGCAGGTCAGGGCTGAGGCTCAGTCGCACGGGATCACGCTTCGCGACGCCGCGTTCCGCATCGCGGTCACCAAGGTCGCCGAGGCGACGCGCGTTCGGGGTATCTACCCCTAGGCCGGACCCGCGCACGGCTGCGTACCGGCCGGAGGAGAGGGATACCACCAGATGTGGTGGGTGGGGCTCCAGGTGTCCACAAGATGGTGCGATCCCGAGGCCGAACCCTAGATGCTCTCCTGTAGAATCTCCAGATGGAGTTCGAGTTGGGCAGAGGCAAACGGGCCCGGCGCGCATACGGGTTCGACGAGGTTGCCCTGGTCCCCGGTCGCGTGACGGTGAACCCGGCGGAAATCGACGTTTCGTTCGCGGTCGACGGCACCACGCTGGAGATCCCCTTCCTCGCCGCCGCGATGGACGGCGTTGTGGACACCCGCTTCGCCGCCGAGATGGGGCTGCTCGGTGGGCTGGCCGTGCTCAACCTCGATGGCGTGCAGACGCGTTACGAGGACCCGGCCGAGGTGCTGTCGGCGATCGCCGAGTCCCCGGTCGACCAGATCAACACCCTCCTGCAGAAGATCTACACCGCGCCCGTGCAGGACGGACTCATCGGCCAGCGAATCGAGGAGATCACCCGCGCCGGCGTGGCATGCGCCGTCTCGACGGTCCCCGCGCATGCCGAACGCCGCGCGCCGATCGTCCAGGAAGCCGGAGCGCACATGCTGGTCGTGCAGGGAACGGTGCTCACCGCCCGCCACGTCAGCAAGTCCTACAAACACCTCTCGTTCTCCGAGCTGACCCGTTCGGTGGACATCCCGGTGGTCGCGGGCAACTGCGTCGACTACGCCACCGCGCTCGAGCTGATGGACACGGGCATCAAGGGATTGCTCGTCGGCGTCGGCCCCGGCGCCGCCTGCACGACCCGCGCGGTGCTCGGAGTCGGAGTCCCGCAGGTGACCGCCACCAGCGACTGTGCCGCCGCCCGTGACGATCACTTCCGGCGGAGTGGCGAGCGGGTCGCGATCATCACCGACGGCGGGATGCGCCTCGGCGGCGATGTCGCGAAGGCGTTCGCGAGCGGCGCTGATGCGGTCATGATCGGCTCGATCTTCGCGTCGGCCGCCGAAGCCGCCGGACATGGAAACCACTGGGGGATGGCGACACCCGACCCCAACCTCCCCCGTGGCACGCGCATCCGCACGGGGATCAAGGGCACGCTCCGAGAGATCCTGTTCGGCCCGGCGCATGTCGACGACGGCAGCATGAACCTCGTCGGCGCCCTGAAGACGGCGATGGGCGTCTGCGGCGCCCGGACGATCGCCGAATTCCAGGAGACCGAGATGGTCATCGCTCCGTCGATCAAGACCGAGGGAAAGGTGCAGCAGCGCGAACAGCGCGTCGGGATGGGGGTCTGAGGAGCGGTGGGAGGACGGTGATGACTGTCGCGACAGACGCAGGCGCGGTGGCACGCACGCCTGCGCAGGTCGCTCAGGACACCATCCTCGTCCTCGATTTCGGCAGCCAGTACAGTCAGTTGATCGCGCGACGCGTGCGCGAGGCCAAGGTGTACTGCGAGCTGGTGCCGGGCACCATCAGCGCCGAGGAGGTCCGGCGGCGGGATCCTCGCGGCCTCATCTTCAGCGGTGGACCGGCGTCGGTGTTCGAGCCGGGCGCCCCCCATCCGGACCCCGCGCTGTACGAGCTCGACATTCCGATTCTGGGCATCTGCTACGGCATGCAGCTCCTGGCGGTGAACCTCGGCGGTGCCGTGGCACCGGCGGAACGTCGCGAGTACGGTCACGCATCGGTCACCGTGGACGAGGGAGCCGGCCTCTTCACGAGACTCCCCGCCGAGCTTGCGGTTTGGATGTCGCACGGCGACGTCGTCACAGAGCTCCCCACGGGCTTCCGTGCGATCGCGCACTCGCTCAACTCGTCGTGCGCGGCGTTCGTCGGACCGGGCAGCCGTTACGGCATCCAGTTCCATCCCGAGGTGGCGCACACGCCGCTGGGGCGCGACATCCTGCGCAACTTCCTCATCGATGTCTGCGGCTGCGCCGGCACATGGCAGCCCGCCTCGTTCATCGACATGACCGTCAACGCGCTGCGCCGGCAGATCGGCGACGGCAAGGTCATCTGCGCGCTCAGCGGCGGGGTGGATTCGGCGGTCGCGGCCACCCTCGTGCATCGCGCGGTCGGTGACCAGCTGACCTGCGTCTTCGTCGACAACGGTCTGCTCCGCCGCGGCGAGGGCGACCGGGTGATCGACGTGATGCGCACCCAGCGACATATCCACCTCGTGCATGTCGACGCCACCGACCAGTTTCTCGATGCGCTCGCCGGCATCGTGGACCCTGAGGAGAAACGGCGGCGCATCGGCGCGACGTTCATCCGTGTCTTCGAGGAGCAGGCCGCACGTCTCGGCGAGATCGACTTTCTCGCGCAGGGAACGCTGTACCCGGACGTCATCGAATCGACATCGCACGATACCCACAACGCGACCAAGATCAAGACCCATCACAACGTCGGAGGATTGCCCGAGAACCTCCGGTTCGAGCTCGTCGAGCCGCTGCGGTACCTCTTCAAGGACGAGGTTCGAAACGTCGGGCTCGCGCTCGGGCTCCCCGAGGACATGGTGTTCCGCCAGCCCTTCCCGGGTCCGGGTCTCGCCATCCGGATCATCGGCGCGGTGACTCGCGAGCGTCTCGAGACCCTTCGCGCCGCCGACTGGGTGGTCATCGACGAGATCAAGCGCAGCGGCCTCTACCGGAAGGTCTGGCAATCGTTCGCGATCCTGACCCCGATCTCGTCGGTGGGCGTGATGGGCGACTACAGGACGTATGGGAACGTCGTCGCCGTCCGCATCGTGGAGAGCGAGGACGGCATGACCGCGGATTGGGCCAGAGTTCCGTACGACGTGCTCGGGTTGATCAGCCGGCGGATCGTCAATGAGGTGCCCGGGGTCAACCGCGTGGTGTACGACATCTCGAGCAAACCGCCCTCGACGATCGAATGGGAATAGGGCGGGTACTCATCGTCGGATCCGGGGGACGCGAGCACGCGCTCGCGTGGGCGTGCCTGCGCGACGCGCCTGACGTGGCGATCATCGTGGCACCGGGCAACGCCGGCACAGCCGGTATCGCGGAGAACATCGCCGTCGATGTGACCGACGCGGTGGCGGTCGCCAGGCTCGCCTCGGAGCGTGCGGTCGATCTTGTCATCATCGGCCCCGACGCGGCGGCGGCGGCGGGCGTGGCCGATGCATGCCACGCGCGAGGCATCCTCGTGTTCGGGCCGACGGCCGCGGCCGCGCGAATCGAGTCATCCAAGACGTTCGCGAAGCAAGTGATGGACGCGGCCGGCATACCGACGGCGCGCTGGGTTGCAGGCGAGGCCGCGGATCGCGGACGCCTCAGCCGCTTCGTCGGGGAGCTCGGCGGAGCGTGCGTCGTCAAGGCGGACGGGCTGGCGCTGGGCAAAGGCGTGCTGGTGTGCGCCGGCGTCGAGGAGGCGGAGCGAGCGCTCGACGATTGTCTCGGCGAGCTGCGATTCGGCGACGCGGGACGCCGCGTCGTCGTCGAGGAACTGCTCACGGGCGCTGAGGTGAGCGTGTTCGGGCTCAGCGACGGCCGCAACGTGCGACTCCTCGTCCCGGCGCGAGACTACAAGCGCATCTTTGACGGCGACCAGGGAGCCAACACCGGAGGCATGGGCGCGATTGCGCCACCCCCCGATGCCGGCTCGCAGGCCTTTCTCGAGGATGTCGCGCGTACCGTGCTCGAACCCTGCATCGCAGCGCTCCGTGAACAGGGGAGCCCTTTCGTCGGTTGCCTCTATGCGGGTCTGATGCTGACCCCCCATGGCGTGCGCGTGCTCGAGTTCAACGCGCGTTTCGGAGATCCGGAGACCCAGGTGGTGCTGCCACTGCTCGGTGGGTCGCTGCTCGAGGTGCTGACCGCGTGCGCGGAGGGCGCCGTACCAGCCGGGATCGCGCCTGTTGCCCACGGGGCTGCCGTCGGCGTGGTCGCGGCCGCTGCCGGATACCCCGGCGACGTGCGCCGCGGCGATGTGATCACCGGGATCGACGCGCTCGACGACGATGTGTTCTGTTTTCACGCTGGAACCCGGCGGGACGGCGACGGGACCCTGCGATCCGCGGGCGGCCGAGTGCTCTGCGTGACCGCGGTCGCCGCCGATGTCGAAACCGCGCGAGCACGCGCGTATGGCAATCTGGCGCGCGTGCATTTCGAGGGCATGCAGTCCCGCACCGACATCGGGCGACCGGCGACCGCGGGCGTGCGTCCGTGACCGAGCCGGTGCGCGTCGGCATCCTCGTCGGGAGCGAGTCCGATCTGCCGGTCATGAACACCTGTGGCGAGGTGCTCGACGTCTACGGGATCGGGTGGGAGATCGGTGTCATGTCGGCGCATCGTGCCGGCGACGTGGTGCGCGCCTATGCGCTGGCCGCGCCCGAGCGGGGGCTCCGGGTGCTCATCGCCGGCGCCGGCGCGGCCGCGCACCTTCCGGGCGTGCTCGCATCACTGACCACGCTGCCGGTGATCGGCGTGCCGCTCGCGGCGACACCCCTCGCCGGTTTCGATTCGCTCCTCTCCATAGTGCAGATGCCTCCGGGTATCCCGGTGGCAACGGTCGCGGTCGGCCCGATGGGTGCGCGAAACGCCGGTCACCTCGCCGCCGAGATCATCGGGCTCTTCGATCCAGAGGTTGCCGCTCGGATCAAGGAGGAGCGCGCGCGCATGCGCTCGAAGGTGCAACTGCCGGAAGGATTCGTCTTCGAGTAGGCGCGTCGGCTCGTGGGAGCCGAGCGCTGCCGTGGCCGAGCGGCCGGTTGGCGCTGTCGACGGAGCGCGGCATTGGCTCCGGCTCTGGCTAGAATGGCCCGGCATGCCCCGCCTTGAGTTGGTGGAGACGTCGCTCCGCCATGGGCAGCAGTCGCTCATGGTCAGCAGGCTGCGCCTCCGCCACGCTCTGCCGGTCGCCGAGACCCTCGATCACTGCGGATTTGCCGCCCTCGATGTGTTCGGCGGTGCGACCTTCGAGGCATCGCTCCGATTTCTCGCTGAGGATCCTTTCGAGCGCGTCCGTGCCATCCGGGCGGCCGCGCCGATCACCCCGTTCCTGGCGGTCATCGGCGGCCAGTCGCTGGTGGGGCATCGGCAGGTACCCGACGACCTCGTCGACGCGTTCATCGAGACGTCCGCGGCAGCAGGGGTCGACATCTTCCGGTGCTATGACCCGCTGAACGATGTCCGGAACCTCGAGCGATGCGCGACGGCGATCGCCGCGACCGGGAAGCAGGCCGAGGGGGTCATCGTCTACAACGTCGTGCCGGGTCGCGGCCTCGACGGGCTTGGGGATGTCGCGCGCAGGCTCGTTGACGCGGGCTACCCGACCATCTGTCTGCATGATCCCCTCGGTGTCCTGGGCGCGGCGGCCGCGGCGAGGGCGGTCACGGTGATCCGGGAAGCTGCCGGGGTGCCGGTGGCGGTCTCGATCTCGGCACAGACCGGCATGGCGGCCCTCGCCTGCCACTCCGCCGCCAGTGCGGGGGCCTATCGCGCCGACTGCGCCCTGTCACCCCTCGCGGGCGGGGCCTCGATGCCCGGCGCCGAGGCCCTGGTCGCGGGATTCGCCGGGACCGACGTCGACTGCGGCCTCGACCTCGAGCGCATCGCCGCCGCGGCGCTGGTCCTCGAACAGGAGCTCGTGCACTACACGGACGTCATCGACCCGCTCGCGGCCCGTCTGGACACATCGGCCCTGCGGGGGCTGCTCCCGCCGTCCGCCATGGGCCACGCGATGGCCGAGCTGCGCGAGCGCAACTCGCTCGCACGGCTCGCCGAAGTCGAGGCCGACGTCGTCCAGGTCCGCGCCGAGCTCGGCTATCCGCCCCTGATCACGCCGCTCACCGAGATCATGGCCACCCAGGCGGTCTACAACGTGGTCGAGGGCGACCGCTACGCGACCGTCAGCCAGGAGATCAAGGACTACTGCCTCGGCCTCTATGGCGAGCCCCCGGAACCGGTCGATCGGGAGGTTCGGCGCCTGGTCAACGGCCGGGAGGCGCCGATCACGTGCCGTCCGGCGGATCTGCTCGAGCCTGCGATGGAGTCCACCCGGCGCGAGCTGATCCGTGAGGGGTATCCGACCCCGGACCCACCGGCGATGGTGACGTACGCGCTCTTTCCGAACGCGTACCTGAATCTGGTTCGCGGTGACGCCGTCGCCGAACGGCTCGGGGATGAGCCGGATCTCGAGCCGTCGGCCGGCGCGTTCGATGCCGTCCTCGCGGGGGACGTCGAGTCCGGCGAGCCACAGGGCGAGGAGCCACAGGCGCTGCCGGTCCGTGAGCTCACCATCGAGGTCGACGGACAGAGCTATGCGGTGCGCATCATCGGTGATGTCGATGCCGGCGCCGCGGTCGAGGCGCCGGCCAGACCGGCCGCGCTCACGGTGCGGGAGGGCACGGTCGTGTCGCCGATGCAGGGCCTGCTGCTCAAGGTCAACGTCGACGTCGGCGATCATGTCGCCCTCGGTGACGTCGTGTGCGTGCTCGAGGCCATGAAGATGCAGAACGACATCACCGCGACACGATCGGGGACGGTCACCGAGGTGTACGTCACCGAGGGCGTGGTGGTCAGCCCTCGTGCGCCGCTGATCCAGATCGGCGCATGAGCACGAGCTGAGCGGGCCGTCATGTTCGACAAAGTCCTGGTTGCCAATCGCGGCGAGATCGCCCTCCGAATCATCCGTGGATGCCGCGACCTGGGAGTTCGAACGGTTGCGGTGCACAGCGAGGTCGACCGCACCGCGGCGTTCGTCCTGCTCGCGGATGAGGCCGTGGAGATCGGCCCCGCGCCGGCGTCGCAGTCCTACCTGGTGATCGACCGCATCATCGATGCGGCGCGCTCGACCGGAGCGCAGGCGATTCATCCGGGCTATGGGTTTCTCAGCGAGAACCAGCAGCTCGCACGAGCCTGCGCAGACAGCGGGATCGTATTCGTCGGGCCGCCGCCCGACGCCATGGCGGCGATGGGCGAGAAGGTGCCGGCGCGCGAGCGCATGCGCAACTCCGGCGTCCCGGTTGTTCCCGGAACGGACGCGCTCGGCGATGTCGAAGCGACCGTCGGCGCCGCCGCTCGCATCGGCTACCCCGTGCTGATCAAGGCGAGCGCAGGTGGCGGCGGCATCGGGATGCGCGTCGCCCGCGACGAGGAGGAGCTGCGCGCCTCACTCGACACAGCCAGGAGCACAGCCCATCGCGCCTTCGGCAACGACACGATCTTCCTCGAGCGCTACCTCGAAGAACCTCGCCACATCGAGATTCAGGTGCTGGCGGACACACACGGCAACGTCATCCATCTCGGCGAGCGCGAGTGTTCCGTGCAGCGGCGCCACCAGAAGATCGTCGAGGAGGCGCCGTCGCCGGCCATCGATGCTGCCACGCGCGCGGGGATGGGAGCGGCTGCGGTGACCGCGGCGAAAGCCGTGGGATACGTCAACGCCGGAACGGTCGAGTTCATCTATCGCGACGGCGAGTTCTATTTTCTGGAGATGAACACGCGCCTGCAGGTCGAGCACCCGGTGACGGAGCTCGTGTACGGCATCGACCTCGTCGCGGAGCAGCTGCGCATCGCGTCCGGCGAGCGCCTGTCGCTCACCCAGGAGGAGGTCATTCCCCGCGGCCACGCGGTCGAGTGCCGGATCAATGCGGAGAACTACGCTCGTGGCTTCCTTCCGTCGCCGGGGCAGGTCACCGGGTATCACGAACCGGCAGGTCCGGGTGTCCGGGTCGACAGCTCGCTGGTGAGCCCGGGTCTCGTCTCGCCCAACTACGACCCGATGATCGCCAAGTTGATCACCTACGCGCCGACTCGCGACATGGCGCTCGACCGGATGCGCCGCGCGCTGCTGGAGTACGTCATCACCGGGATACGCACCAACATCGCGTACCACCTCGCGGTGATCGCCGACCCGGACTTTCGCGCCGGACGTTACAGCACGGCGTTCGTCGAGCAGCATCCGTATCTGGTCGGGGCGGCCGACGAGTGGGCGAAGCGCCAGGAGCCGCTGCGGCGCATCGTGCGTGATCCGGCGCGAGCCGCGGCGATCGCGGCGGCAATCGCCGTTTCAGGATAAAGCACATGGAGCCGCGATTCGGGCGGCTGTACGCGAGCGCGGTGCTGCGACCGCTCGCCGAGCAGGTGGTCGGCATGCTCGGGGTGCGGCCGGGGGAGACCGTGTGCGACCTCATCTGCGACGGAGGGACCCTGGGCGTGGCCCTCGGCGCCGCCGTCGGTCGGCTGGGGACCGTGATCCTCGTCGATACCGACGCAGGTCTGGTGCAGCCCGCGATGGGTGAGGTCAGCAAGACCGGATGCACCGTCTCGACGCGGCTGGCGATGGGCGCGGCAGAGCCGCTGGAGGTGTCGTCCTGCGACCGCGTCGCGTCGCTCTGCACGCACGGATTCTGGGATGGCGCGTCGCCGTTCGACGTCGCCGAGCGCGCGATACGTCCCACCGGGTGCGCAGCGGTGGTCACCTGGGATACCGGGCAACCACCGCTGCATGAGGTCGTGCTCGCCGATGCGCTGCGCGATGTCAACGGAACCCGGTCGCGGTTCCTGGAGCGCTGCCTCGCACGCGTCGACACGGTGCACATGTCGCGGTGGGAGCAGGTGACTCTGCACGACGTGGTGCGCTTCGACGGCATCGACAGCTACTGGGCGGCGATGGTCGTGGAGCGGCCGCTCGCCGCGGAGCTCGCACACGAATCCCATGACAGTCTGCGGGCACTGCGAGGCGCGTGCCGGCGCGCCCTGGAGCCCTGCACCGCCGCCGACGGGACCATGCGCATTCCGATACAGGCCACGCTCTATCGAACGCGCCCGCACGCCCGCGCCTAGGAGCCGGCTTCGACCTTCGTGTGGAAGCTTTGGGCGAGCGACTGTCCCTCGAAGTCGGTGAGCGTGGTCGCGATGTCGAGGAACAGCGCCCCGGAGGGAGGGTTGGCGATCGTCACGGTGGCAGTCCGCGTATCAGCGTTGTAGACGGCGCTCGAGGGGATCGTCGCTCCGGCCGCGGAGACGATCGAGATCGCCCCGGCGACGGTGCTCGCGTCGATGTCGCTGTCGAAGCTCACCTGGAGTGTGGTGACGCCCCCGACCGTGTTCGAGCTCACCTGGACCACGTGCGGGCCGGCGGATTCGTCGCGGAGTTGCGACGTCAGGGCCGAGGTGACGACATATCCACCGGTGCCACCCTGGGCGAGGAGGATCGTCTCGCTCGCGACCCGAGCGGTGGTGTGTCCCGAGTTCGGGTCGACGATCAGCTCGATGCTCGCCCCGAAGACGCCCTGTGACGCGACGTACGTGCTGATGATGTACGCCCGGCTGAGATTCTGTGGCGTGCTCGCCGCGGCGTTGACACCGGGTGCGCTCAGTGCGGCCAGGGCGACGACGTCGGGCTGGCCATCCTGACCGACCTGCGCCTGCACGAAGCGCTGCAGCGTGGCGTTGGCGGCCGCCGGAATCTGCGGGCCGATCGCCTTGGGCGTGGCCCCGGGGACCGTGGCCTGCTCGATGGTGGCTCCGCTCGCGCTGTTCGTGATGAAGGCGATCTGATCGCCGCCGCGAGACAGCGTCAGCTGCGACGCATTCGACGGCGATTCGATCGCCAGCGGCGTGCCGCCCGGCAGCTGTGCAACGACGAGATCCGCGACGCCGGTCGAATCGGTGCTGAGGTAGGCCACCTCGTCGCCGCTCGAATCGAGCGCGACGCCGCTGGGGCTGGCCGTCGAGTCGGGCATGGGGACCACCGCCGGGGCGGTTTGACCGACGGTCTCAGAGAGCAGCCGGGCCGGATGCGCCGACTCGTCAACCCAGACGACGGTCCCACCGTCGCCGCTGAATGCGACGTCGGCCACGGCGCCCTGGAGAACCTGGTCGGTCCTCGCGAGGACGTTGAGCAGGGCGCCACCGGTGCCGCCGGCCGGCGCAACGTAGGCATACGAGCCGCCGGGAGCGAGCGCGGTGATGCTGCCCGAGCCCGAGGGCAGCGTGTACAGCACGGTCGCCCGGTTCGAGAGGTCGACCGAGTTGATGCTCGTGCCGTCGGTGTAGATGATCCGATCATTGGTTGCCGCCCAGGTCAGTGCGGTCACCGGCGTCGGCGAGTCGGTGAGCTTCACCCGTTGCGTTCCGTCGCTCCTGGTGGTGATGATCCGCGACCCCCCGTTGCCGTCATCCACGGCCAGCGCCAGGTACCTGCCGTTGGGCGAGAAGGCCACCGCTGTCGGCGACGGCGGCGGGATGATCTGCGCGGGGGTGCCCGAGCGCGGGAATTCCACCAGCGCCCCGGGTACGTCGGGCACCGGGGGGATCACTCCTTCAGGCGTCGACGTCGGGCTGGCCGACGCCGTGGCCGTGACCGAAGGGGAGGGCGAGCTCGTCGCCGATTGCGGCAGCAGTCCGACGGTGCTGAGCAGCGAACCGTCCGGCGCGTAGAGCAGCGAGCCACCGGTTCCGTTCGATCCCACGACCACAGGATTGAGCGTCGGTGGTGCCACCGGCCCCGGTGGCGGCGTCGAGGCGGTCCCGAAGGTGATGTTGATCGGGGCCGCCGCAGATGCGCCGGAGGTGGCCTTGATCGCTGTCTGGGCGATCGTCACGGTGTACGGCGTGTTCGCGGAGAGGTGATATGCGGGCGATATCACGAGATTGTTGCTCTTCCACGAGAACGACACCTTGATGGCCGGCTGGATGTGGACGCCCGCTTCGACGGCCCGCTCGTTCATCGGCTGGTTGAACGCGACCGTGATCACCTCGTTCGGGCTCACCGAGTGCTGGGCGGTGAGCTGCGAGAACGCGGTGACCGTCTGATCCACCGCGTGGTTCGAGACGAAGGTGAGGACCGTGGCGGTGATCAACGCCGCCCCGACGAAAGCCCCGCCCCACGCGAAATGCGCCGGCCCGAGACGCCACCAGCGGCGCACGCCGCGGACGCTCCGGCCGCGAGAGGCCTCTGCGAAGAGCTGGGCGCGGAGGCGGTTCTGGAAGCGCGGGTCAGCCTCCGCGCTCGGCCGCGATGCACGCACCCGTTTGGCTGTCTCGAGCAGCTCGGGCTCGTCGTGGAACAGGTCCTCGAGTTCGGGATCGAACCATCCGCCCAGCCAGGACATCAGCGCTGATCCTCGACCGCGACAACGACACCGAGGCGAAGCCGGACGCCGATCATCCCGCGATGGATGAGCAGCTTCACCGCTCCCTCGCTCTTGCCCAGGATCTCTCCGATCTGGGCGAGCTTGAGGTCCTCGCCGAGTTTCAGGGTCATCGCGGCCCTCTGCTGTGGCGGGAGGTCGTCGATCGCCGCCCACACGCGCGCAGCCTCGGCACTGTCAACGACCCGGTCGTCGACAGGGCGAGCCGGATCGGCGACAGCGATGGCGTTGTCGAGGCTCGAGGTCGGTTTGCGGCTGCGGTAATGATCATTGATGGCGTTGACGCTGATCTGGTAGAGCCACGCGCTGAACGGGTGGCCTGACGGTTTGTATCGCCCGATTGCACGGAGTGCCTTGAAAAAGACCTCTGAGGTGACGTCCTCCGCCGCCTCCTGGTCCCGGAGACGGCTGAAGACGAACCGGTAGATCTGCCCGAAGTAGTGGTCGTACAGTTCCCCAAAGGCGTCGGCGTCCTGTTTGGCACGCTCGACAAGCTGGTCCTCATACGCCCGAGGCAGCGTCATCTCGGGATCACCGGGCGCACTCGATCAGTCAACGTGGGCCGAGTTGGTCCGGTTACGTCCGCTGGCATGAAATCGTCCTGCTCCCCGAGTGCCGGACCCCAGTCGGGTCTTGGTCCCTTCCCGACTGGCCCCGGATAGCAGCTCACGTCGCGTCTCGACCGCGAGCCCAGGCAGGTCAGTGATTATCCCCGCCACTCGTCCGTCCGCAAGGTAGGCGCGCAGACGCTGGGGACCGTCGACCGTCCAGACCATCATCGGAAACCCACGTGCCTGCGCCTCCGCGAGGAGGCCGCTGCCGGGGACCCGCCGGCTTCGGCCGCGCAACGGGGCCAGCCACTGATGAACGGCCAGGAGATCCGCGCCGCACCGTTCGGCGAGATCGAACGGGAGTGCCTCGTACCGCTGGGTGCGGCTTCGGAATCGGGCGGGTCCGAGGAGCAGACCGCACCGAGCGGTCGGATCCAGACGCTTGATCGTGGTGATGACAACCTCCTCGAATGAGGTGTACAGAAGCCGATCACCCGGAAAACGACTCGACGCCGCCTCGATCACCTCCGCCTCGTAGCCGGCCTCCTTGACCTCGATGTCAAGCGCGATCCTGCCGGCACAGAGATCGAGGACCGTGTCGAAACGGGGCGGCTCGTGGCGGCTGAGGCGGACGAGAGCCGAATAGCTCAGCAACGCGAGCGGCACTCCCCGGCGGGACGCGTTGTGATGCACCACGAGGACGCCGTCGGCCGTCCGGCGCACGTCGAGCTCCACGGCATCCGCACCCAGGGCGATCGCCGCCTCGAACGCGGCGAGCGTGTTCTGCGGTGCATCACGGGACGCGCCGCGGTGCGCGATGACGAGGGGAAAGGAGGAGCCGGCGGTCACCCCGATAGAATGAACGTACGTGATCCCCCGGTACGCCCCGCAGCAGATCGCGAAGATCTTCAGTGACGCATCGCGGTTGCAACGCTGGCTCGATGTCGAGTTGCTCGCATGCGAGGGTTGGGCGGAGATCGGCCGCATCCCGGTCGAAGCGCTCTCCACGCTGCAGGGCGCGACCATCGAAGCGGATCGCATCGCCGAGCTCGAGGCCGAGCAGGGACACGACATGGCCGCGTTCGTTGCCGCCGTCCAGGAGACCGTCGGCGACGCGGGACGGTACTTTCACCTCGGTTTGACGTCCTCCGACGTGGTCGACACCGCCCTGGCAACCCAGCTCCGCGACGCGGCTGCGGTCATCGACGCCGACGTTGACTCGCTGATCGGGGCGCTGATCGAACAGGCCGAGCGCCATCGCCTCACCGTGATGATGGGCCGCACCCACGGCGTTCACGCGGAGCCGCTGACCCTCGGCGTCAAGCTCGCCAATTTCGTCGACGAGGTCCGTCGTTCACGGGCGCGGCTCGCGTCGGCGACGGCCGAGATCGCGGTGGGCCAGATCACGGGAGCGGTCGGCACCCATGCGAGCGTTCCGCCCGAGGTTGAGGAGCACGTGTGTCAGGGCCTCAAGCTCGCCACCGCGCCGGTTGCGACGCAGGTGCTCGCGCGCGACCGCCACGCGTCGTTCATCAGCGCGCTCGCGTTGCTCGGCGCGGTGCTCGAGCGGCTGGCGACCACGATACGGCTGCTCCAGATCACCGAGGTCGACGAGGTCGAGGAGCCCTTCGGACAGCGGCAGAAGGGCTCCTCTGCGATGCCCCACAAGCGGAATCCCGTGCTCTGCGAGCGCATCTGCGGGCTCGCGCGCGTGCTTCGCGGATACGCCTCGACAGCGATGGAGGACGTCGCCCTGTGGCATGAGCGCGACATCTCCCACTCGTCGGCGGAGCGCGTGATCCTGCCTGACGCGTGCGCGCTGAGCGACTACATCGTGCGTCTCTCCACGCGGATTGTGGAGGGGCTTCGCGTCAAGTCCGAGAACATGATGGAGAACATCGAGCTGCACGGCGGCATCGTCTTCTCGCAACAGGTGCTCACCGCCTTGATCGTCGAGGCTGAGTGGCCTCGCGAGCGCGCCTATCGAGCCGTGCAGGCGCTGGCCGCGCGGGCACGCGACGACGACGGTTCATTTCGCGACCTCGTTGCCCTGGATCCCGATATCGCCGGCGCCCTCACCGAGGCGACCATCGCACACTGTTTCGACATCGATCCGTACCTCGCCCATATCGATGAGACATACCGGCGTCTCGGTCTGTCGACGACCACAGCGCGAACCGCAACGGATGCTTCGGCGCCGGTGCTCGCCATTGAGGCCGGCCTTGCCGGCGGGAGGATGAGCTGATGCAAGTGATGAGCACGGCCGAGGTCGATGACCTGAACCTGTTCCGCCGCGGCAAGGTGCGCGACACCTTCCAGCTGCCCGACGGCACCCTGCTCATGATCGCGACGGACCGCCTGAGCGTCTTCGACGTCGTCCTGCCCACGCCGATTCCGGGAAAGGGCACGGTGCTGACGCAGATGTCGCGGTGGTGGTTCGCGCAGACCGCGGGCATCATGCCCAATCACCTGCTCCCCGACGTGGACGAGGCGATCCCGGAGTCGGTGCGCAGCGACTGGCTGCCGCGCTCGATGCACGTCGCCCGAGCCCAGCGCATCGATGTCGAATGCGTGGTGCGCGGGTTCATCAGCGGGTCGGGGTGGAAGGAGTATCGCGACAAGGGCACGCTCGCCGGCGAGTCGTTGCAGGAGGGTCTGCGCGATTCGTCGCGGCTCCCCTCACCGCGATTCACCCCAGCGATCAAGAAGGACGACGGCCACGACGTCAACATATCGCGCCTCGAGCTGCGCGCACTCGTGGGCCAGTCACTTGCCGATCAGCTCGAGTCCGCATCGCTCAGGCTCTTCGCGTTCGCGACGGTGCGCTGCGAGAGCGTGGGCATCTATCTGGCCGACACCAAGTTCGAGTTCGGATTCATCAACGGAAAGCTCACGCTCATCGATGAGATCTTCACTCCCGACTCGTCGCGATTCTGGGAGATATCCCAATGGCGCGAGGGTGAGCCCGCGGTCTCATTCGACAAGCAATTCGTGCGTGACTACGTCGAGACGCTCGGCTGGGACAAGACCGACCCCGGTCCCGCGCTTCCCGACGAGGTGGTGCGCGGTACGACAAAGCGCTACATCGAGGCCGCTCGGCGTCTCTGTGGTATCGAGATCGACGGGGTCGCGACCGAATGACCTTCTCGGTCGAGGTCGTCGTAGCGCTGAAGCCCGTCGTCAACGATCCGCAGGGCCTCGTGGTGCGCGACGGACTGCATCGGCTGGGGTTCACCGGGGTGCGCTCGGTGCGCGTGGGCAAGCACCTGGAGCTCGAGGTGGAGGCCGACGATGAGGCCGCCGCGCTGACCCAGGTCGAGGCCATGTGCGAGCAGCTCCTGCGCAATACGGTGATCGAGGACTCGCGCATCTCGTCGGTGCGCGTGCTGACCCGGAGGGCGTCGTGAAGGGTGGGGAGGCCATGAATGCCCTTTCCGACTTCGTGCGCCGAGGGCGCTGATGCGGTTCGGCATCGCGGTGTTTCCGGGGACCTGGTCGGATCGCGATTGTCGGCATGCGGTGGAGCTCGCAGGACACGAAGCCGTGATGCTCTGGCACAAGGATCGCGACCTCCAGGGAGCGGACTGCGTGATCCTGCCGGGTGGATTTGCTTATGGCGACTACCTGCGCGCGGGTGCGGTGGCTCGCTTTGCTCCCCTGATGGAATCTGTCGCCGAGTTCGCGAATTCGGGCGGATTGGTGTGGGGGATCTGCAATGGGTTTCAGATCCTCTGCGAGGCGCATCTGCTGCCCGGGGCGCTGACGCGGAACAGCTCGCTGGAGTTTCGGTGTGTGCCGACATGGCTGCGGGTCGAGACGCTGGACAGCGTGTTCACCGCGGGTTGTGAACGCGGGTCCGTCCTGCAGATTCCGATCTCACACGGCGAGGGGCGGTACGTCGCGGATGAGGCGACGCTGGGGACGCTGGAACGCGATGACCGGGTTGCGTTTCGGTATGTGCGGAGGGACGGATCGGATGCCGGCGACGAGTCGCCGAACGGGTCGATGCACGACATCGCGGGCATTCTCAACGAGGGCCGCAACGTGCTGGGGATGATGCCGCACCCGGAGCGCGCATGTGAGCCGCTGCTGGGCTCCTCGGATGGGATGCGGCTGTTCGCCAGCGTCGCGAAGTCGGTCAGTGGCAGCGGTGCGATGCCGGTGGCGGCAGCCCTGTGACCAGCGTTCAGCTTGCCGGTGCGAGCGATGCGGATCTCGCCGAGGTCGCGCTGACGCGCTCCGAGTACGTGCACCTGGTTGCATCGCTCGGGCGTGAACCGAATCGCCTGGAGCTTGGCATCGTCGGGGCACTCTGGAGCGAGCACTGCAGTTACAAGACGAGCAGGCCGCTGCTCGGGACTCTCCCGACGACGGGACCGCGCGTGCTTCAGGGGCCCGGCGAGAACGCCGGCGCTGTGGACATCGGCCGCGGCCTCGCCTGCGTGTTCAAGATCGAATCGCACAATCACCCGAGCGCGATCGAGCCGTACCAGGGCGCGGCGACGGGCGTGGGCGGCATCCTGCGCGACATCTTCACGATGGGTGCGCGACCGATCGCGCTGCTCGATTCACTCCGGTTCGGCCCGCTCGACGAGCCCCATCAGCGTCATCTGTTCGACGGAGTTGTGGCCGGTATTGGCGGATACGGCAACTGCATCGGTGTCCCGACCGTCGGCGGCGAGCTGTATTTCGACGAGTCATACCGGACCAACTGTCTCGTCAATGCGATGTGCGTCGGCATCGTGGAGCAGGGCAAGCTCACCCGCGCGACCGCGAGCGGCCCGGGCAACCTCGTGCTTCTTGTGGGAGCGGACACCGGCCGGGACGGCATTCATGGGGCGAGCTTTGCGTCGGTCGTGCTGGACGCGGAGAGCGCAGCGCGCCGGCCCGCCGTGCAGGTCGGTAACCCGTTTCTCGAGAAGTGCCTCATGGAGGCGTGTCTCGAGCTCGCCGGCGATCCACGGGTGATCGCGATGCAGGATCTCGGTGCGGCGGGACTGTGCGGGAGTACCGCGGAGCTCGCGCATCGAGGCGGTTGCGGTATCGAGATCGATGTTGCTCGCGCCTCGCGTCGAGAGACCGGTATGACGCCATACGAGGTGATGCTCAGCGAGTCGCAGGAGCGGATGCTCATTGTCGCCCGGCCCGCGGACGTGGGATCCCTGCAGCAGGTCTTCGAACGCTGGGACCTGCACTCCGACGTGGTCGCCGTGATCCTCCCCGAGCAACGCTTCGTGGTGCGCGATGGAGCCGATCATGTCTGCGACCTCCCCCTCGACCTGCTTGTCGACGGGGCGCCACTCCGCGGGGCACCCGGCCCGCGACCGCATCGCCCCGCGCCGATGGACGCCGACGGGGGTCCGGCGCCATCCTGGACGCCCGATGAAGCGCTGCTGCACCTGCTCGGCAGCCCCAACATCGGGAGCCGCGCGTCCGTGTACCGGCGCTACGACCACCAGGTCGGGGACGCGACGGTCATCCTTCCCGGCGGCGACGCAGCCCTGGTTCGCGTCGACGGGACACCGATCGGGCTGGCGCTGGCGACCGACGGGAACTCGCGGTATGCCGCGCTCGACGCCCGGCAGGGGGCGATGATCGCGGTCTGTGAGGCGGCTCGCAACGTCGTCGCCACAGGAGCGAAACCGGCCGCAGTCACCAACTGCCTCAATTTCGCCAATCCCGAACACGCCGATGTGTGGTGGGATCTGCACGACGCGATCGCCGGCCTCGGTGACGCCTGCAGGGCGCTCGACATCCCGGTCGTGAGCGGCAACGTGAGCCTGTACAACGACACGGGCGGCACGGGGATCGATCCGACGATCGTCATCGGCATGGTCGGCGTCATTGACGACGTGAGCCGGCGCTGCACCGCCGGATTCCGCGACGAGGGCGACCTCGTCGCGCTGGTCGGCCCCGTCGCCACCGAGCTCGGCGGCAGCGAGTACCAGCGGATGGCTCACGGCGTCAACGCGGGCACCCCTCCCCATCTCGATATCGACCTCGAGCGACGCGTGCAGGCCTTCGTCCTCGAGGCCGTCGCGGCGGACCTGCTCGGCTCCGCACACGACTGCGCGGAGGGCGGGATTGCGATCGCAATCGCCGAGTCATGTCTGCTGGGCGACATAGGCGCCTCGGTGGACATCGTCGAGCTCGGACGGGGTGAAGGGTTGATTAACGGGGCGGCCGGTATACTCTTCGGTGAGAGTCAATCTCGATTCGTCATCAGCTTCGCCAGGGAGGCACTTGTGCGATTGCACGAGCTGGCAGGGCGACACTCGGTCCCCTTCCGCGGTCTCGGCTCCGTCGGAGGCGAGAGGGTCTGCGTGACCGGGTGCATCGATGTGTCACTGGCCGACGTGCGACGGGTGCATGAAGGAGCGCTGATCGAACGTGAGTGATCAGGCCGGAATGGACGTCTTCGACGACGACCACCTCCATGAGGAATGTGGCGTTTTCGGGGTGTTCCACCCGGGTGAGGACGTCGCCAACCTGACGTACTTCGGCCTGTACTCGTTGCAGCATCGCGGACAGGAGTCCGCCGGCATCGCGGTCAGCGACGGTCGCGAGATTCGGGTCCGCAAGGAGATGGGACTGGTTTCGCAGGTGTTCGACCAGGAGATCATCGATGGTCTCAAGGGCAATATCGCCATCGGGCACACGCGCTACAGCACCACCGGGAGTGCCCGGCTGCTCAATGCGCAACCGATAGCGGTTGAGCACCCGACGATCGGTCCCGTGGTCATCGCGCACAACGGCAACCTCGTCAACGCCACGCGGCTGCGTGACGAGCTGGTCACCAGGGGTTTCGACTTCGAGACCACGAGCGACACCGAGGTGCTCGGAGCATTGATCGCGCAGACGAGGGCCGAGTCGCTCGAACAGGCGCTTGCGGAAGCGCTGCCGCGTGTTGAGGGCGCGTACTGTCTCGTGTTCCTGACCAGGGACTCGCTGGTGGCCGCACGCGACCCGCTCGGCATCCGCCCTCTGTGCCTCGGCCGCTTCGGCGATGTTGATGCACCCGGCGGCACCGGGTATGTGATGGCGAGCGAGACCTGCGCGCTCGATGTCGTCGGAGCGACGTTCATCTGCGAGATCGAGCCGGGTGAGATCGTGACCGTCGATGCGTCGGGGATGCGCAGCACGAAGATCCAGCGCACCGCGGCGCATCGAGCGATGTGCTCGTTCGAATTCATCTATTTCGCCAGACCCGACAGCGTGATGATGGGAAAGTCGCTGTATGAGTCGCGGCGTCATATGGGCCGCGAGCTGGCGCGCGAGGCACCCGCGGACGCAGACATCGTGATCACGCTGCCCGACAGCGGCACTCCGGCGGCCATCGGGTACGCGGAGGAGGCGGGCCTGCCGTTCGCGGAAGGCATGATCAAGTCGCGGTACATCACGCGCACGTTCATCCAGCCGACGCAACGGTTGCGCGAAGCGGGCATCCGCTTGAAGTTCAACCCGATGCGCCACGTGCTCGAGGGGCGGCGCGTGGTCCTTGTTGACGACTCGATCGTTCGTGGAACCACATCGCGGCGCATCATCGACGAGCTGCGCCGCGCCGGAGCGAGTGAGGTCCACATGCGCATTGCGTCGCCGCCGATCGCGTGGCCGTGCTTCATGGGCATCGATATCGCGTCGCGCCGTGAGCTCATCGCAGCCGGTCACACCGAGCGCGAGATCGGCGCCATGCTCGGTGCGGATTCGCTGCGATACCTCAGCCTTGCGGGCCTGCGCCGCGCGATGGGGCAACCCGACGGCAACGGCTTCTGCTTCGCATGCTTCACGGGTTCCTATCCGGTCGACGTTCCGGCGCAGCTCGAGATGGACAAGCTGGCGCTGGAGATTCCCGTAGCCGTCTCGTCCTGATCGCCGGTGGGAGAGGGCTCGCGGGCTGCCGAGCACCTCGCGCAGATCCGTCAGGCGGCGCTGCGCATCGGACCGCACGTCCGCCGCACGCCGCTGCTGCGAGTGGACATCTCGGCCGGGCTGATGGTGAAGCCGGAGTCGTTGCAGCGCACCGGCTCCTTCAAGGCTCGTGGCGCATTCAACGCTGTGCTGAGCCTCGTCGAGCGCGAAGGTGAGGTTGCCGGTGTCGTCACGCACAGCTCGGGGAACCACGGGCAGGCCGTCGCCTGCGCGGCCCGGGTTGCCGGACTGCGAGCGACGATCGTGGTCCCCGAGGGTGTGACCCCGGCGAAGATCGAGGGCATCCGTGCATTCGGCGCCACCCTCGTGTCCAAGGGCGTCACCTACGACAACCGGGAGAAGATCGCCGAGGAGATCGCGAGATCTGAGGGGCTACGGCTGATCCACCCGTATGACGACTGGGACGTGATCCATGGAGCCGGGACTGCCGGTCTCGAGATCCTCGAGGACGTGACCGCACCCGGAGCTGTCGTCGTCCCCGTCGGTGGGGGCGGTCAGATCTCCGGGATCGCGCTTGCGATCTCAGCGCTCTCACCGGCGACAGCGGTCATCGGTGTGGAGCCCGAGGTCGCCGATGACGCAGCTCGGAGTCTGCGTACCGGTGCCTTGCAACAGCTCGCCACTGATCCGCCGACGCTCGCCGAGGGCGTGAAATCCAAGTCGATCGGCGACCGCAACTTCGAGGTGATCGTGACGGAGGCCCTGGTGCGGGATATCGTCACGGTCACCGAGGAAGAGCTCGAAGACGCGCTCCGCGCTTGCTGGACACGTCTGAAGCTTGCCATCGAGCCGACCGCAGCGCTGGCGCTGGCCGCGTATCTCAAGGGCAGCGCGCCTGAGGGCAGCGCGGAGCATCCGACCGTGATCGTTCTCAGCGGTGGCAACTTTGATCCCGCGACGGTGGCCGCGCTCCTCTCGGGGTAGGGTCAGCCGCCGCTCAGGGCTGCTGGAGCACCGAGAGCACGTTCCCTGCGGGATCGGTGAACCAGGCGATGAGCGGGCCGTCGGTCTTGTGGATCCCTCGGTCGTCCTGTCCTATGCCCTCATACCGCTCGAATGTCACGCCGTTCGCGGTCAGTTCATCGACCGCCCGGACGATGTCATCCACCGGGAAGTTGAGGATCGTGTAGGTCGCGGGCGCGAAGTCCGGCTTGAAATAGATCAACGTGTCGCGATCGCCGGCGAGATGCAGCGTCAGGAGGCCTTCCTGAGCCGATGTGTTCAGCCCGAGCGTTTCTCCGTAGAACGCGCGAGCCTTGTCGAGATCGTTCACGGCGAAACCGCTGAATGCCTTGCTGTTCCGGAGCAGCATCACATGTTCTCCTTGTGCACGGATCATGCAGCGCTCGTGGCTGCGGGAGACTGGATGTTGACGGGTCGACCGTGACGTCGGTGCTGGGGCTTCGGCGCCGTACGACCTCTACACCCATTGTGGGGTGCTTCGACGGCGGAGCCGGCCACCACTATCCTGCCGGGATGGCGCGCGCGCAGCCCGACCGCTCAGTCCTCACTGCCCTTGCGCTGCGCTTGTCGTGGCTATCGGTGGCCTGGGCAGCGTTGTCGGGGACGGCGAGCCTCACCGTTGGTGTGCTCGACCATAGCCTCGCGATCGTCGGTGTCGGCCTCAATCTCCTCGCCGATCTCTCCGGCTCCCTCGTGCTGATCTGGCGTTTCAGTCAGGAGCGCAGGCGGTTGCACCCTGCAGATGGCGCTGAACGCGTCGCCCGCCTGATTGTGGGCGCATGTCTGAGCGTCATCGCGGTGTTCCTCGCGGTCGAATCGGTACGCCAGCTGGCCGCCGGCACCGGGGCGACCGCTGCGCTTGCGCCGATCCTGGTAGCTGCCGCTTCAGTCGTGGTGTTGCCACCGCTGGCGCGCGCCAAGCGTCGCACCGGAACAATGCTCGGTAGTCACGCGCTGCGTGGTGATGGCACCCTCAGCGGCGTCGGCGCGGCCATCGCATTGCTCGCGATCGCCGGCCTGATCGCCAACCGGACACTGGGGTGGTGGTGGGCCGATCCGATAGCAGCATTGATCGTCGCGCTCGTGGCGGGCATGGAGGCGCGCGCGGTCTTCGCGCCTGAGCAACCCGATGCACGCGGAGGCTGATCGCCTCGTCATCCGGGCTCGCGCGCTTTGACCGAGGTGGCTGATCTCCCCAGTGGCTCCGGCACGTGCCCAAGCCGCCCGGCCATACTCGCTCTACTCGAGAGGGTCGGCATCCACGCCCAGGCCCTCCGAGCGTCCTCAAAGGAGGCTTGCCATGCCGAAGATGGTCGTCACTCATGCCGTCGTCGATATCGAACGTTGGCTCAGGGGCAAGGCCGAGCGTGCTGCCTCAATTGGCGCGTATGCCACGAACGTGACGGACCACGTCGCGGCCGATGGGAGCAACAACGTCGCCATCACCGCCGACATCCACGACATGGAGGGCGCGCAGGCGCTGATGGCCTCACCCTCGCCGGAGGCGGTCGCGCAGATGGAGAGCCACGGCGTTCTCCCCCCGATGACGACCTACATCGAGCGCTAGTCCGGCAGAACCCCTGGTCCCGGGTCCAAGGGCGTGGCCACCGATGTTCGCCCTGCCGGCAGAGCGATCTCACGGCGGCCACGCACCCACCACCGTCCAGGTTCGCCCCGCACCATCCGTGGACAGGAGCTGTGGCCCGCAGCTGACTGCGGTGCATCCGGTCTGCAATCCCGGCAGCCGCCAGATCTGCCCTGCGTCGGTGCTTTGGACAAGGGTTGCGCCCGCGGCGATTCCGGGGGGTCCCGCCACTGCCCGGCAGGCCAGGCTATATCGCTGCCGCAACCCGCCGTGCGAGCGTTTCGACGCCGGCCTGCAGGGAGGAGGCACTGCGGGACGTCGAGTCCGCTCCGACGAAGACCAGAGCGCCACCACGGGAGAAGACGATGAATGCCACTCCCGGCGTGCTTGCACCGATTGCCTCGTCACCAATGCCAACCACCGGGAATGACTGAAACGGTTGCACCGGCTCTCCCGCCGAGAAGAACGCTGCCGCGGCCTGCAGCGCCGCTGGAGTGACGCGGCCCGGCGCGCTCTTGATCTGCACCGCCACGCTGTTGGCTTCGTTGGTTGCATCGGCATAGATGCAGGCGACGTACCCGGACTCCATCTCCGCAACGTTGGTCGCCTGGTTCGTGACTCTCGCGTCGCCGCTGATCTGAGCGGCGATTGGCCGCGTGAGCAACGTGCACGGCTCGGGTTGTGCAGGGGATTGCCCGTTCGACGGTGCCGATGAGCCGCACGCGGGGACGGCAGCGAGAATGCAGAGCAGATACGCGATGACGATCCGGCGAGTGCGAGCGCGGGCGATGCGCACGGCGCCACGGCTCCCCACGACAGGCTTTACCGGAAGCCGACTCCCGCCAGCGCCGCCGATCCCGGGCAGAGCTTCTCGTAGGCCACCTGCGTCAGTGGCCTGTCGGTGGTGTTCCCAAGCTCGTGCAGGTCGGACGATTGCTCGTCGACGTAGAGCAACCCGGTGACGATCTCCCCACGACCCCGAGCGGACATCAGGTGTTCCATCACGGCCAGGCGGTCGGTCGGGTCGTAGCCGTCCGGGACGCTCCGGAAGCGCAGCATCGCGCCGTCGTGCATCGGGATGCTTACCACGCCCTGGTCGGGAATCGTCGCGGAGATCTCCTCGGCCGGCGGGACGAAGTCGGTGACCGTCATCTGCACGTCGTGCTGGCGGGTGAACAGGTAGCTCTTGGTCGAACCCTCGTGGTCGTTGAAGGTGACGCATGGGGAGATCACATCGATGATCGCGAGGCCGCGATGCGCCATCGCCGCACGGAAGATCGGTACCAACTGACGCTTGTCACCGGAGAAACCACGCGCGAGGAACGTCGCGCCGATCGACAGCCCGAGGAAGATGGGATCGATCGGCTGGAGGTGGTTGGCCTCGCCGCGTTTGGTGGTCGACCCGACGTCCGCGGACGCCGAGAACTGGCCCTTGGTGAGGCCGTACACGCCGTTGTTCTCGATCACGTAGACCATGCGCACGTTGCGCCGGACCAGGTGCGCGAGGTGGCCGAGGCCGATCGACAGCGAATCACCGTCACCCGAGATGCCGATGCAGAGCAGGTCGCGGTTCGCGGCGCTCGCTCCGGTGGCGATCGGTGGCATGCGGCCGTGGCAGCCATTGAATCCGTGCGCGCCGCGCGCGAAGTACGCAGCGGTCTTCGCCGAACAGCCGATGCCGCTCAGCTTGGCGATCATGTGCGGCGGCGTGTCGCTCTCCCACAGCGCATGGGTGATCGCGGCGGTGACCGAGTCGTGGCCGCATCCCGCGCACAGTGTCGACATCCCGCCCTCGTAGTCGCGGATCGTGAGCCCCAGCGCGTTGTGCTCGAGGCCTGGATGAGTCACCTGCGGTTTGACGATGGATGGCACCGGTCAGGCCTCCAGGATCTTGGTGACGCCGTCGACGACGTCCTCTGCGCTCAGCGGATACCCGCCGTACGCGAGCACGGAATGCAGCTGGTCCTTGGAAACCGGCGTCTCGAGCGTGAGCAGGGTGCGCAGCTGAGCATCGCGATTCTGCTCGACCACGACGATCCTCTCGTGCGCCTCGAGGAACGCGCGCACCCCCGCGCCGAATGGAAAGCCCCGGATCCGCATGTAGTCGGCGGCGATGCCCCGCTCCGCCAGGAGCTCGATCGCCTCAAGGACGGCGAGCTCGCAGCTGCCCAGGGTCACGATCGCCATCGCCGAGTGCGCGCTCTGGTCCACAAGCGGAGCCGGAGTGTGCTCCGCGGCCGCAGTGTGCTTGCGAGCGAGGCGATCCAGCACCGCCTGGTACTCCTCGGGGTACTCGGTGTAGGCGCCCTCGATTGTGTGGCCGGATCCGCGGGTGAAATACGCTCCCAGCTCGCTCACGCCGGGGAGCGTGCGCGCCGCGACCGACTCGGCGTCCGCCGGCTCGTAGCGGTGGTATACCTCGAGCTCGCGCAGCTCCCCCGCATCGAGCACGCGGCCCCGATCGGGCACGTAGGAGTCGTCCCACTCCAGCGCCGGGCTCACCCAGTCGTTCATGCCGATGTCAAGGTCGGAGAGGACGAATACGGGGGTCTGGAAACGCTCCGCGAGATCGAAGGCAGTCGCCGCCATCTCGAAGCATTCGGCGGGATGCGCCGGGAACAGCAGGATGTGCTTGGTGTCACCGTGGGACGCATAGGCGCAGGTGAGGATGTCCGCCTGCTGTACTCGGGTCGGCATTCCCGTCGAGGGCCCGACGCGCTGCACGTCGAACACGACGGCGGGAATTTCGGCGTAGTAGCCCATGCCGATGAGCTCCTGCATCAGGGAGATGCCCGGGCCCGAGGTCGACGTGAACGCTCGCGCTCCCGCCCATGACGCGCCGAGCACCATGCCGATGGCGGCGAGCTCGTCCTCGGCCTGCAACACGAGGTAGTTGTTGCGCCCGGTCTCGGGGTCGCGCCGGAACTTGGCGCAGTACTTGGAGAACGCGTCCATGAGCGACGTCGACGGCGTGATCGGGTACCAGGCCGCCACCGTGGCGCCCGCGTACACACAGCCCAGTGCTGCTGCGGTGTTGCCGTCGATGAGGATCGAGCCGCTGGTCGCGTCCATCGGTTCGACATGGCAGGGCAGCGGGAAGTCGAAATGCGATGTCGCGAAATCGTGGCCGAGCCGGAGCGCGCGCTGATTGGACTCGCGCAACCGCTCCTTGCCGGCGAACTGCTCGGTGAGCAGTTGCGCGATCACGTCCATGTCGATGCCGAGCATGGCCACGAGCGCTCCCGCGCAGGCGATGTTCTTCATGAGGATGCGCTCGCGCGGTCCGCGGAACTCGTCGTTGCACATCTCGGCGAGCGGGACGCCGAGGTAGGTCACGTCCTCCCGGATGAGGTCGCGATCGAGGGGCCAGGAGGAGTCGTACATGGTGAAACCACCGCTCGCCACCTCGGCGATGTCGCGAGCGTACGTCTGCCCGTTCATCGCCACCATCAGGTCGTAGGTGCGGGCGCGCGCGACGTGACCGTCCTTGTTGACGCGGATCTCGTACCACGTCGGCAGGCCCTGGATGTTCGACGGGAACAGGTTCTTGCCCGAGACGGGCACACCCATGCGGAAGATCGAGCGCATCAGGAGGTTGTTGGCGCTCGAGGATCCGGTGCCGTTGACGTTCGCCAGCTTCAGCGCGAAATCGTTCACCTTCGAGCGCGGCTGCGCGACCTGCTGCGCTGCCATATCAGGTCGTCACCGGGACCGGGGTCGACATCGGCAGCGGGATCAGGAGCTCGAACTTCTGCATATCCCACGCGGCGGTCGGGCAGCGCTCGGCGCAGAGCCCGCAGTGGACGCAGAGGTCCTCGTCCTTGACCATGACGCGCCCCGTCTGCGGAAGTGCCGCGGACACGTACAGCGCCTGGTCGAGGTTCTTCGCCGGGGCGGACAATCGGGTGCGGAGGTCGGCCTCCTCCCCGTTCTCGGTGATGGTCAGGCACTGGACCGGGCAGATGTCGATGCATGCGTCGCACTCGATGCAGAGCGGTGCCGAGAAGACGGTCTGGATGTCGCAGTTGAGACAGCGCTGCACCTCGCGGGCCGTCTGCTCGGCCGAGAACCCCACCTCCACCTCGGTGCCGATGCTCTGGAACCGGCGAGTCAGCTCGACGTGCTGCATGCGCTGGCGCGCGGAGGGGTTGTAGTCGTTGTGGTAGCTCCATTCGGTGAGGCCCATCTTCTGGCTCACCAGATTGACTCCCTGGGGTGGGCGCGAGGTGACCGGAATGCCTTCGCAGTGGTTGTGGATCGAGATCGCCGCCTGGTGCCCGTGCTCCACCGCCCAGATGATGTTCTTGGGTCCCATCGCGGAGTCCCCGCCGAAGAAGACACCGGGCAAGGACGATTGGAAGGTGACCGGGTCGACCACCGGCAGGTCCCAGTCGCCGAGCTCGAGACCGAGGTCGCGCTCGATCCAGGGGAACGCGTTCTCCTGGCCGATCGCGAGGATGACGTCGTCGCACGGGATCACCACGGTGTCGATGACCGTGGAGTGGCGCGCCTCCTCATCCCACTCGAGGCGCTGAAACTCCATCCCGACGAGCCGGCCGCCCTCGATCACAAATCGCGTCGGAGCGTGGTTGACGATGATCTCGACACCCTCCTCCTCGGCGTCCTCGAGCTCCCACGACGAGGCTTTGAAGAACGACCGGGGTCGGCGCGCCATCACCTTGATGTCCGTGCCGCCGAGGCGGAGCGACGAGCGGCAGCAGTCCATCGCGGTGTTGCCGACGCCGATGATGAGCACGTGCTCGCCGATCTTCTCGGTGTGACCGAACGCGACCGACCCCAGCCAGTCGATGCCGATATGGATGCGGTCGCTGTCGTGCCGTCCGGGCACGTCCAGGTTCTTGCCGCGGGGCGCGCCGGTTCCGATGAAGACGGCATCGAAGTCCTGCTCGAGCAGGGATCGAAGGCTCGACACGGGCGTGTTCAGCCGGAGGTCGACCCCCATGTCGACGATGGTCGCGATCTCCTCATCGAGGATCTCGGCGGGGAGCCGGAATGCCGGGATGTTCGTGCGCATGAGGCCGCCCGCCTTGTCGAGCTGTTCGAGGATGACCACCTCGTAGCCGAGCGGCATCAGGTCGTTGGCCACCGTGAGCGACGCGGGTCCGGCTCCGATGCAGACGACCCTCCTTCCGCTCTTGGTCGCGGCGATCGCCGGGAGCCGGTCGGCGATGTCGCCTCGCAGGTCGGAGGCGACGCGCTTGAGGCGGCAGATCGCCACCGGAGCGCCGTCGATCCGGCTGCGCCGGCACGCGGGCTCGCAGGGGCGGTCGCAGGTGCGGCCGAGGATCCCGGGGAACACGTTGGACTCGCGGTTGGACATGTAGGCGTCCGTGTAACGACCCTGAGCGATCAGGCGGATGTACTCAGGCACGTTGGTGTGGGCCGGGCAGGCCCACTGGCAGTCAACGACCCGATGAAAATAGTTCGGGTCCGACGTGTCGGTTGGGTTCACGAGATGGGCATGGATTCCTGGACTTGGGCCGTGTTCCCTACATGGTGACACCGCTGTAGCGAAGTGCGATGTTCGTCGCCATTCCGCGTCTCCTGTGAGACCGCCGATACACTCTCCTCAGATGGGTGACCTTCGCTACGCGGACGCCGGCGTCGACATTGATGAGGGCAACCGCGCCGTCAGTCTGATCCGGCGCACGATCGCATCGACCCACACGCCCCAGGTCCTCGGTGGCATTGGCGCGTTCAGTGGCCTGTTCGCGCTCGAGCCGGGGTCGCCGAACGGACGGGTCCTCGCCTCGAGCACCGATTCGGTCGGCACCAAGGTCAAGGTCGCGATCGCCACGGGCCGTCATCGCGGCATCGGCATCGACCTCGTCAACCACTGCGTCAACGACATCCTCTGCTGCGGTGCCGATCCCCTCTTCTTTCTCGACTACTACGCCACCGGCAAGCTCGTGCCCGAGCAGCTCGCCGAGCTCATCGAGGGCATCGCGCAGGCGTGCCGGGCGGCCGGGTGCGCGCTCATCGGCGGTGAGACCGCGGAGATGCCGGGCGTGTACGCCCTCGGTGACTACGACATCGCCGGCTTCATCGTCGGCTCGGTCGAGGCCTCGGCGATCGTCGACGGCAGCCGCGTGCAGGCGGGTGACGTGCTCCTCGCCCTACCGAGCAGCGGGCTGCACACCAACGGGTATTCGCTGGTCCGCCACATCGTTTCCGAGCACGAGCTCCAGTGGTCCGACACCCTGCCGGGCACCGACAGCCCCCTGGTCGACCTCCTGCTCGAGCCACACCGCTGCTACCTGCACGCCATCCGCGAGCTGCGCACGCTGACCGACGTGCGAGCGATGGCACACATCACCGGCGGCGGCGTCATCGACAATGTCCCGCGCGTGCTCCCCGACGGCCTCGCCGCCACGATCGAGCGCTCCACCTGGATCGTTCCCCCGGTCTTCACTGCCATCCAGCGCGCCGGCGGCGTCCACCTCGAGGAGATGTGGCGCACTTTCAACATGGGTGTCGGGATGGTGGTGATCGTCCCCCCGGACGTCCCGTCGATCGCGGCGGCGGCCGGGATCCCGGTCTGGCGCATCGGCGAGGTCGTTCCCCAGTCGGGCACGCGGCGGGTCATCCTCCGGTGAGCGAACGAACTCCCGTCGGGGTGCTCGTGTCCGGAGCCGGCACCAACCTCGACGCCCTCCTCCAGGCCTGCCGGGCGCCGGACTTTCCCGCGCGCGTCGCCCTGGTGATCTCGAACCGGCGCAGCGCGCACGCGCTCGACGTCGCCCTCGGCTGGAATGTCCAGGCGGTGGCGCTGCCCCAGTCGGACTTCGGCGGCGACGCGGTTGCCCGGGACCGGGAGATGCACCGGCGGTTCCACGCCGCCGGCGTGCGCCTCGTGGTGTGCGCGGGATACGAGCGCATCCTGAGTGACGAGTTCCTTGACGCCTACCCCGACGCCATCCTCAACGTCCACCCGTCGTTGCTGCCCGCATTCGCCGGCGGCATGGACGCGGTCGAGCGGGCGATCGCGCGTGGCGTGCGCGTGACCGGGTGCACCGTCCAGCTGCTGGAGCGCGGCGAGGCCGACGGCGGCCCGATCGTGCTCCAGGCCCCTGTCCCCGTGGAGATGGACGACGATGCCGCAACCCTGCGCCAGCGCATTCACGAGTGTGAGTGGGAGCTGCTGCCGCGGGCCGTGGCGCTGTGGTGCACCGACCGGCTCCAGCGCGCCGGCGACCGCATCCGGGTGCTCCCGGCGCCCGCGGCGGTGCCGGTGTGAGCAGGCGAGCGCTGCTGTCCGTCAGCGACAAGACCGGCCTGGTCGATTTCGCGCGCGGCCTGGTCGAGCACGGCTACGACCTCGTGGCGACGAGCAGCACCAGCCGGGCGCTGGAGGACGCCGGCGTCGAGGTGCAGTCGGTCGCCGACGTCACCGGCTTCCCGGAGATGCTCGACGGGCGCGTCCGGACGCTGCACCCCGCCATCCACGCGGGCATCCTCGCTCGCCGCGATGACCCGGACCACATGCGGCAGCTCGCCGAGAGCCGCTACGAGCCGATCGACCTGGTGGTGGTCTCGCTCTACCCGTTTGCCGAGACCCTCGCACGTGGTGCGGATGACGACACGATCGTCGAGAACATCGACATCGGAGGCCCCACGATGATCCGTGCCGCGGCCAAGAACCGCGATTCGGTGGCCGTGGTGGTCTCGCCGGCTCAGTACGAGGCGGTCCTGGCCGAGCTGCGCGAGCACCGCTCGGTGTCGCGCGCGACCCGCCACCGGCTGGCCATGGAGGCCTTCGCACACGTGGCGGCATACGACACGCAGGTCGCCGCGTGGCTGCGGACCGGTGGCGTCGATGAGACGCTGCCCGCCGAGCTCACCGTCGGCGGAGCGCGGCTCCACGAGCTCCGCTATGGCGAGAACCCACACCAGCGCGGCGCCCTCTATGCGGTCCCTGGCCCACCCGGCGGGGTCGCGCACGCGCGCCGGCTGCAGGGCGCGGCGTTGTCCTTCACCAACTGGCTCGACGTCGACGCCGCACGCGGGCTGGTCGGGGAGTTCGACGAGCCCGCTGCCTGCGTGATCAAGCACACGAATCCGTGCGGCTTCGCCGTCGGCGACGCGGCCGAGGACGCGTACCGCCGGGCGTACGAATGCGATCCGCGATCCGCGTACGGGGGCATCGTCGGCGTCAACCGGTCAATCGACCTGGCCACGGCGACGGCGCTCACCGAGACGTTCCTGGAAGCCGTGGTCTGTCCCGGCCTGGATGAGGATGCGGCGGCGCATCTCGCCACCAAGCCGCGCATCCGGGTCCTGATCGTGGATCGGCCGTCACGCGCCGAGTCGCTCGACATGCGCAGCATCGACGGCGGCCTGCTCGTCCAGACCCGCGACCGCGTGATCACCGACCCGTCGACGATGACGGTCGCGAGCGTCCGTCAGCCCGACCCTGCCGAGTGGCGCGACCTGCTGATCGCCTGGCGGGTCTGCAGGCACATCAAGTCCAACGCGGTCGTGATCGTGAGCGACGGCATGGCGGTGGGGGTCGGAGCGGGTCAGATGTCGAGGGTCGAATCGTCGGAGCTCGCGGTGGCTCGAGCCGGCGTGCGCTCATCCGGCGCGGTCTCGGCGTCCGACGCGTTCTTCCCGATGCCGGACGGCCTCGAGACCCTGGGCAGGGCGGGGGTGCGCTCGGTCATCCATCCCGGTGGCAGCAAGAACGATGCGCAGGTCACCGGGGCCGCCGACGCATTGGGGATGGCGGTCGTGCTCGCGGGGGAGCGTCACTTCCGCCACTGATCGGATGGCTAGCGCCCGTTGCGCCGCCCGTTCTTATCCTGCTTCGCCTGGTCCTCGATGCAGTACCTCGCCGTCGGGATCGCGTCCAGCCGAGCCTCGCTGATCGGGTTGCCGCACGCCTCGCAGTTCCCGTACGCGCCGGTGTCGACGCGCTTGACCGCGGCCTCGAGTTCGGCGAGCTCCAGCTCGGCGTGCTGGAGGACGCTGTGGTCGATCTCCAGGCCGATCGTCTCGCTCGCGAGCTCCGCGGGATGCTGCTCTGCCGACGACAGCTCGCGCTCGGTGGCCTCCTGGGCGTCCGCTGTGAGGCGGTTTGCCGCCATTCGAAGCTCTTCGATCCGTGCCCGTTCGGTCAGAAGCCGGGCGCGGACTCCGTCGCTGTCCATGGTCGTGGGTCACCCCCGTGTCTGCTCAGAGCGGTCTGCCCGGGTGCGACGCGCCCGCGATGGGATCGCATGTCCTGATCCATCGCCACTCGTCCACTCTCGGCCCGCAGGTCCACTCATTCTCACGAATAGGCCCGGGTTAAGCAATGGGGCTATCCGACAGGCGGGGCGAGCCAGAGCACCGCGAGCGGCGGCAGGGTGAGTCGCGCCGAGTACGAATAGGCGTGCATGGGTTCTGCCTCGGCGTCGACGGCCCCGAGATTGCCGATGCCGCTCCCGCCGTAGTGCGTGGAATCGGTGTTCAGCACCTCGGTCCATTGACCGGGCAGCGGCAGGCCCACCCGGAAGTCGTATCGGACCACGGGCGCGAAGTTGGCGATGCATGCCACGCCGGGATGGCCGTGGGCGTCGCGCCGCACGAAGCTGAGGATGTTCTGATCGGCGTTGCCGGCGTCGATCCACTCGAACCCCTTGGGGCTCTCGTCGAGCTCCCAGAGCGCCGGAGACCGGGAATACAGAGCCCCCAGGTCGACCATGAGGCGATGCACTCCGGCGTGCGCCGGGTCCTCGAGCAGCCTCCAGTTGAGTTCGGACTCGTGTGCCCACTCGTGTTCGTCGGCGAGCTCGCCGCCCATGAAGAGGAGCTTCTTCCCGGGATGGGCCCACATCCAGCCGAAGAGGGCGCGGAGGTTGGCGAAACGCTTCCACGGATCGCCGGACATCTTGCCGAGCAGCGACCCCTTGAGATGGACGACCTCGTCATGCGAGAGCGGCAGGATGAAGCGCTCCGACCATGCGTACATCAGCCCGAAGGTCATCTGGTGATGCGCGTACCGCCGATAGACCGGATCCTTGTGCAGGTAGTCGAGGGTGTCGTGCATCCAGCCCATGTTCCACTTGAAGTCGAAGCCCAGCCCGCCGCCGGCGGTCGTCCGGGTCACCCCCGGCCACGTGGTCGACTCCTCGGCGATGGTGAGGATCCCCGACCTGCGCGCGTGGAGCGAATCGTTGACCTCGCGAATCAGGGCGATCGCCTCGAGATTCTCCTTGCCCCCATGGATGTTCGGCACCCAGGCGCCGGGCTGCCGCGAGTAGTCGAGATAGAGCATCGAGGCGACGGCGTCGACGCGCAGCCCGTCGACGTGGAACTCCTCCGCCCAGTAGTGGGCGTTGGCGACGAGGAAGTTGCGCACCTCGTTGCGTCCGTAGTTGAAGACGTACGTGCCCCAGTCGGGGTGCTCACCCCGGCGCGGGTCGGCGTGCTCGTAGAGCGGGGTCCCGTCGAACCTCGCGAGCGCCCAGCCGTCTCGCGGAAAGTGGGCGGGCACCCAGTCGAGGATCACGCCGAGGCCGTTGCGGTGCATGACGTCGACGAAGCGCCGGAAGTCGTCGGGAGAGCCATGACGCGCGGTCGGCGCGTAGTACCCGGTGACCTGGTATCCCCACGATCCACCGAAGGGGTGCTCCATGACGGGGAGCAGCTCCACATGCGTGAACCCCATGCCGAGGCAGTGGGCCGCGAGGGGCTCGGCGATCTCACGGTAGTTGAGGACGCGGCCGTCAGGACCACGGCGCCAGGAGCCGAGGTGGACCTCGTAGGCGGCAAACGGCGCCTGGTTCATCGCCGAGCGCCCGCGCTTGCGCATCCACCCGCCGTCCCGCCACCGGTGCCGGCTCTGCTCGACGATGCTTGCGGTGCCAGGCGGGTGGTCCGATGCCCGTGCCAGCGGATCGGCCTTGAAGATGCGCATGCCGTCGCCGCGCGTGACCAGGAACTTGTAGCGCACGCCGGCGCCGACCCCGGGGCAGAACAGCTCCCACACCCCGGAGGTCCCGAGTATCCGCATGGGCCACGTGCGCGCGTCCCAGAAGTTGGCGTCGCTGACGACGCTGACACCGAGGGCATTCGGCGCCCACACGCTGAACGCGGTGCCGAAGACGCCCTCATGCTCGACGACGCGTGCTCCGAGGACGCGCCAGAGCTGGGCGTGCGTGCCCTCGCCGATCAGGTGGATGTCCATCTCGCCGAGGGTCGGCGAGAACCGGTAGGGGTCCTCCTGTTCCCACTCGCGCTCGTCGTTGCGGAAGCGGATGCGGTACCCCGGGTCCCCAGCGGGAACCGTGACCTCGAACAATCCGGCGGCATTCAGCCGGCGCATCGGCGTGACGCCCTCCGGCCGCGCCACGCTCGCCGCGGTCGCCTCGGGGTGAAACGCCCGCACCCGCATCGTGTCACCGGTGACATGGGGCCCGAGGAGGGCGTGTGGGTCGTGCAGGCGACCGGCGAGCATCTGCTCCACCGCGACCTCGAGCTCCGACGGGGGCCGATCGTTCATGGTCACTGGCTGGTGCCGCGCAGCAGGAAGCGAAGCGGGATCGGCACCCAGCTCGGCCGGTGCCCCAGCTCGTATCCGATCTCGTACACCGCCTTCTGCACCTCGAACGCGCGGCGGATCACCACGGACGGCCCTGGCGCGGGGAGCACTGACCGGGATCCGATCGCCTCGAGGTATGCGCCCCAGAATGCGTCGCGGTTGGCGTCAGCCCACGCCTCACCATAGCCGCGCAGCGCGTCGGCTTCCTCGCTGTCGAGTGGCGTGCGCTCGACGATCGCGGCCGCGGCCGCGTAGTCGAACGACCGGAGCATGGCGGCAACATCCCGAAGCGGCGTGCTGCGCTCACGGCGTTCGGCAGGGGTCCGGTCCGGTTCGCCCTCGAAGTCGAGGATCACCCATCCGGTGTCGATGCGAAGGAGCTGCCCGAGATGCAGGTCGCCGTGGATCCGGGTCAGCAGCCCGCCGGGAGACAGCCCGCGAAGCTGATCGAACCGAGCGACGACCGCACGACGCACGTCTCTGAGCGGATCGAGCGACGGCTCGTCGCGGCTGAGGAGCTGATCGAGCTCGCGGGTCATGGCGTTCGCCCACGTGTTGAGGGACTCCTCGGTCAGCGGTGCCGGCGCCATGTCCGCGCCGGGGGCTCCGGTGAGCGCGACGTGCATCTCCGCGATCACCCTGCCGAGCCGCATCGACTCGCCGATGAACGCGGCATCCTGGTCGTCCACGAGCGCGCGTCGCTCGGCCGGATCAGCGCGGCCGATCGACTCGGCGCTCGCATACAGATCGCGCAGCGAGGTGAGCGCGAGCGCCCAGCCCTCGGTGCTGTTGTGGAGGAATCGCTGCACGAGCACCAGCGGCGAGGGAGGCTCGCCGCCGGACTCCCACACGGCGCGGCCGAGCATGGGTGCGAGGTGCGCGAATCCCGCGGTCTCGAGAGCGTCGGCCATCTCGAGCTCCTGTGAGGGTCCGGCCTCCACGCGTCGCAGGTGCTTGAGGAAGATCTCGTCGCCGACCTCAACCGATGTATTGCTCTGCTCGACCCTGAGATGGCGCACCGAGGACAGGCTGCCCGTGTCGAGGGCCGCCGGATCCGGACACGAGAACCGCACCGTCCCGCTCGACGTCCGGAGCACACGCTGGTCGCGGATGGCGTCGAGCAGCCATGCGATGTACTCCGAATCGCCCATGGCGTCGTACAGCACGATGGGATGGGCGGCCTCCGGCCAGGGGATCATGAATTCCGGCACACGCTCGGTGATCGGATCGCCCACCGCGCGGACGCCGAGTGGGAGCCCGTATCGCGTGGTCCCGCCGTCGGTGAAGGTGACGGCGATCAGCGTGTGCAGCAGGACGGGCGAACGCTCGTTGATCACCGCCGCATCGACGATCGTTGTGGTGCGGATGGTGCGGCCCTGCGCGCCGGCCCAGCGCTGCCGCGCGATATACGCACCCAGCGCCCCCTCGCAACCCTCGAGGCGATGGTCGCGGAGGATTGCCGACACGCTGCCGTCCTGGGCGCTCACGATGCCGGGGCGTCCAGGGTGAACCAGTAGAAGCCGTGCGGGCCCATCGTCAACAGGTACGGCAGCTCGCCGATGCTGGGGAAGTGCACGCGCCCGAGCATCTCGACGGGTGTCATCCCGATGAACCTGCGCAGGTCGAGCTCAACCGGTTGCGCGAATCGCGAGAGGTTGTTGACACAGAGCACCGTCTGTCCGTTCATGCTGCGCAGGAACGCGAACACCGATGGGTTGGCCGCGTCGAGGCCCTCGAACGCGCCCTCGCCGAACACCGGAAATCGCTTGCGCACCGCGATGAAGCGGCGCAGCCAGTGCAGCATGGACGACTCGTTGCGGCGCTGGGCGCTGACGTTGCACGCCTGGTACCCGTAGACCGGGTCCATGAGCGGGGGCAGATACAGCTGCGCGAAATCCGCGTGGCTGAAACCACCGTTGCTGTCGGCGGTCCACTGCATCGGGGTGCGGACGCCGTCTCGATCCCCGAGGTAGACGTTGTCGCCCATGCCGATCTCGTCGCCGTAGTACAGGATCGGGCTGCCCGGCAGTGACAGGATCAGCCCGTGGAACAGCTCCATCTGGCGGCGACCGTTGTTGAGCAGCGGAGCCAGACGGCGCCGGATGCCGAGATTGAGCTTGGCGCGCGGGTCCTTCGCATACTCGCCCCACATGTAGTCGCGCTCCTCATCGGTCACCATCTCGAGCGTCAGCTCGTCGTGGTTGCGCAGGAAGATGCCCCACTGGCTGTTGGCCGGCAGCAGGGGTGTGCGATCCAGGATCTCGGTGATCGGATATCGCTGTTCGCGGCGCAGACCCATGAACATCCGAGGCATGAGGGGAAAGTTGAAGCACATGTGGCACTCGGGCCGCTCCGGTGAGCCGAAATAGTCCACGACGTCCTCGGGCCACTGATTCGCCTCCGCAAGGAGCACCTTCCCCGGGTGCTCGGCGTCGATCGCGGCGCGCAGGTCCGCGAGGAAAGCGTGCGTCTCGGGCAGGTTCTCGCAGTTGGTCCCATCACGCTTGAAGAGATAGGGCACGGCGTCGAGGCGGAACCCGTCCATGCCGAGGTCGAGCCAGAACCTGCAGACGTCGATGATCTCAGCGCGGACGCTGGGGTTGTCGTAGTTGAGGTCGGGTTGATGGCTGAAGAACCGGTGAAAGTAGTACGCGCCGGAGACATCGTCCCACGTCCAGTTCGACGTCTCCGTGTCGAGAAAGATGATCCGGGCATCGGTGAATCGATTCTTCGTGTTCGACCACATGTACCAGTCGCGATGCTCGCTGTCCTTTGACGAGCGGGCATCGCGGAACCACGGGTGCTGGTCGCTCGTGTGGTTGATGACCAGGTCCATGATCACGCGAATGCCGCGCCGGTGAGCCTCCTTGACGAGCAGGGCGACGTCCTCGACGGTGCCGTAATCGGGCAGCACCGTCCGGTAATCGGAGATGTCGTATCCGCCATCGCGCAACGGGCTCTGCTGGAACGGCAGCAGCCAGATGCAGTCGACGCCGAGCCACTCGAGGTATTCGAGCTGGGCGATCAGACCGGCAAAGTCGCCGATGCCATCGTTGTTTCCGTCGTAGAAGGCGCGCACCGAGAGCTCGTAGAAGACCGCCTTCTGGAACCAGAGCCGGTCCTCGACGGGACGGGCGCGCGGGCTCATCGCTGTGGACGCACGTGCAGGACGTGAGCCGGTTGCCAGGCTGGGTCGAGTCGAATGTAGTTCACCGCGCCGTGCCACGTGTACGTCTCACCTCCGAGCTCGTCATGGACGTCGTACGGCTGGTCCGCGGCGACGCCGAGCGCGCCGAGGTCCAGCCACGTGTTCGCCTCCCGCGGATGATGGGGATCCAGGTTGACGACGAGGATGATCACGTCGTCCTTGTCAGGGGTCGATCGCGAGACGCAGAGCATCGAATCATCGGTCATGTGGTGCAGGCGCAGTGTGCTCAATTGCGCGATCGCATCACGATGGCGGTTGCGTATCTCGTTCAACCGGGTGATGAGCGGCGCGATGGACCCGGGCTGTGACCAGTCACGGGGTCGCAGCTGATACTTCTCGGAGTCGAGATATTCCTCGCTGCCCTCGCGGGCCGCCACGTTCTCGCAGAGCTCGTACCCGCTGTACATCCCCCATGACGGGCACGTGATCGCCGCGAGGACGGCGCGCATGCTGAAGGCGGGTGGGCCCCCCTGCTGGAGCGTCGCGTGAAGGATATCCGGGGTGTTCACCCAGAAGTTCGGCCGGAACCAGTCCACCAGCTCAGTCTGAGACAACTCTGTCAGATACTGGCTCAGCTCCCAGGCGGTGTTGCGCCAGGTGAAGTACGTGTACGACTGGGAGAAGCCGATCTTGGCAAGCCGCTGCATCACCCCGGGGCGGACGAACGCCTCCGCGAGCATGACCACGTCCGGATGCTCGCGACGCATCTCCGCGATGAGCCACTCCCAGAACGGGAATGCCTTGGTGTGCGGATTGTCGACCCGGAAGATGCGCACGCCGTGGCCGATCCAGAAGCGCATCACATCGCGGAGCGCGATCCAGAGCCCGGCTGCGTCAACGCTCTCGAAGTCGAGTGGATAGATGTCCTGGTACAGCTTCGGCGGATTCTCCGCGTAGCGGATCGATCCGTCGGATCGGTGGCGGAACCACTCGGGGTGCTCTTTGACCCACGGATGATCGGGGCTGCACTGCAGGGCGTAGTCGAGCGCCAGCTCGAGGCCGGCATCCTGGGCCGCTGCGACGAACTCGTCGAAGTCCTCGATGGTCCCGAGCTCCGGATCCACCGCCGTATGCCCGCCCGACGCAGCCCCGATCGCCCACGGACTTCCCGGGTCACCCGGCGAGCATGCGGTCACGTTGTTCGGCCCCTTGCGATGGGTGATCCCGATCGGATGGATGGGCGGGAGATAGAGCACCGAGAATCCCATCGCGGCGATCGCCGGGAGGCGCTGCTGGGCGAGCTTGAACGTGCCGCTGCGGGGCGGCACCGCACCCTCCGACCTCGGAAACATCTCGTACCACGCCGAGGAGCCGGCCACCTCACGCTCGACCCACATCGGAAACGGTCCGGCGATCGTGGCGTGGCTGAGGTCCGCGGTCCGCCGCATCAGCCCCGTGGTTGCCTCGCGAGTCGCCAGCTCGATCCTCGTCTCGGGGGAGGTCGCGGCGGCAAGCTTGCCGGCGAGGGCGGTGAGCGCCCGGCGGTCGGACTTGGAGACGACGGGCAGATCCGCCCGGGTGGCGGCGAGTGCGGCGCCGTCCGCGAGGTCGAGCTCGACGTCGACACCCGCCTGGAACCGGATCGTCAGGTCGCGTGCCCAGCCTCCCCAGACGTCGAGGATTCCGACCACGGCGAAGCTCCACGAGCCCAGCCTGCGGGGCTTGATCCAGGCGGAGTACCAGTCTTGCGGTTCCGCCTCCATTGGCACCTCGATCATCCCGGGAGGTGGGGCCTCGCGGGCGAGCGGCCGGGCGCCGGGCCAGTGCCAGACCCAGGCGAGCAGGGGATCGTGACCGTCCGCGAAGGCGCGCGCCGATACCCGCAGCGGCAGTCCGCGGGTGGCCTTGGCAGGGAACTCGCCGCCGTCGACGGTTGGCCTGACGTGCTCGACGACCACTCGCCTCCGATCGCCGAGCAGCCGGTCGGGGACGGGGTTGCTCATCGGATTCATGTACGACCGAAGGTCGCGTCACAAGCTAGCAGACGGGACGGGATTCGTAATGGTTCCTCAACACAGAGCCCGTACAGTGCGGTTGCAACCACGTGACCAGATACCGCATCGCCCTCGTCACCGTCGCCGTCGTGATCGCCGCGGCGGTGCTCTTCACCGTGATGAGCAACCCACCCCCCGCGACCAGCGCGTCGAGTGCGAGCGGCCAGGTCTTTCCCGTCAGCCAGCGGGCCCAGGCGCCTGACTTCACCGGCATCGACGGGTGGCTCAACACCGCGCCGTTGACACTCGAGGCCCTGCGCGGCAAGGTCGTGCTCGTCGACTTCTGGACCTTCTCGTGCGTCAACTGCGTGCGCACCATCCCGCACCTCAAAGTGCTCGACAACGCCTACAAGAATGAGGGCTTGGTGATCGTGGGCGTCCACTCGCCGGAGTTCGACTTCGAGAAGGTGCCGGCCAACGTCGCGGCCGCCGTCCAGCGCCTCGGGATCACGTGGCCCGTGGCCGTCGACAGCGAGATGGCCACGTGGAACGCCTACCGGAATCAGTACTGGCCGGCGGAGTACCTCATCGACCAGCAGGGCCGGATCGCCTACTGGAACTTTGGTGAGGGTGACTACGCACAGACCGACGCGGCCGTCGCGAAGCTGCTCAACGTCCACGTTGCGGCGCTGCCGTCATCGACGCCGGTCCCGAACAACACCACCCCCGAGCTCTACGCGGGCAGCGCGCGCGGGCGGCTCGCCGACAATGAGACGTATGGATCCGTGGGCGTCGCGACGGTCTACCCGGACGGCGGACCACCCCAATCGCAGAACGCGATCCAGGTCACCGGCACCTGGACCGACCAGGGCCAGTACCTGCAGGCGGATTCGTCCGGTCACGTCCGGCTCGACTTCACAGCCGACACCGTGTACATCGTCGCCGGGACCCCTGGAGCCGCGCTCCCCGTTTCCGTCAAACTTGACGGAAAAACAATCGGGCCCGGCAACAGTGGCTCCGCCGTGAGCGGCTCCACCTTCACGGTGACCCGTCAGGACCTGTTCCAGCTGCTGGCCGGTATCGGGCCCGGATACCATCTCATCGACCTGACCGTGCCCGCAGGATTCCGCATCTACACCTTCACGTTCGGCTGATGCTCTCGATCGCCACGGTGCTCGCGACCTTCGTCGCGGGGCTCGGCTCCTTTCTTGCACCGTGCACGGTGCCGCTGCTGCCGGCCTACCTCGCTTGCGTGTCCGGGGTCAGCGCCGCCGAGCTGAGCAACCCGGACCGGCACAGCTTCCGGCTCCGCCTGCTCGCGGGGTCCGTGCTCTACGTCGCCGGATTCACCGTCGTGTTCGTCCTCCTCGGCCTCACCGCCGGTGGAATCGCGCGCGTCACCAACGGTGCGGTGAGCGGCCGGATCGTGGAGATCATCGGCGGGGTCGCCGTGATCCTCTTCGGCCTCGCCATCATCGGCGTCGTCAGGGTCGGCCTGCTCGAACGAGCCCAGGGCTTCCAGCTTCCCGAGCGGCTTCGTCGGCGCGGCGTGCTCGGCGCCTTCCTGGTCGGTGTCGTGTTCGGTCTCGGCTGGACTCCGTGCGTCGGCCCATACCTGGCCGCCGCGCTGACCCTTGCGGCGCTCAGCTCGCATGCGCTCACCGGCGCCCTGCTCCTGGTCGTCTACTCGCTCGGGCTCGGCCTGCCCTTCATCGCGGTTGCCCTGCTCTGGGCCTCACTCCCCGAGCTCCCCCGACGCCTGAACCGGTTCGTACGGCCGCTGACGCTGGCAGGTGGCGTGGTCACCGTCGCCCTCGGCGTGCTCCTGGCCACCGGCGCCTACACCCATCTCACGTCGTACCTGGCGCAACTCTCGACGCCGACCTGATCGGCCGCCGGAAACCTCGCGATACATCGCCTGGAGATCAGTCGAACCTGCGGCACACCACGACGTCGAGGGTCACGTTGCGCTGGATGTGACGGGCGAGCCTGAGGTAGACCCTGAAATCGCGGTAGTGCTGGTCCCCGACCATCTCCTTGAGCTGATCGGCGTGCTTGTGCATGTTGGCGAGCCAGTGGTCGATCGTCGTCTCGTAGTGGCGCCGCTCGATGTGATGCACGCGCTCGATGTCGAACCCGGCCTCATTGGCGAGCCGGGTCTCCTCGGCGAGCGTGCGGTAGTTCCCCGTGTCCCCGTAGATCTGGCTCACGAACTCGCCGCCGCGTTCCAGCTTCGCGTGACGCGGATGCTTGAGGTGCAGCTCCTTGTTGATCATCACGCCACCGGGCTTGAGCCAGTCGTGGCACTTGGTGAAGAATCCGGCGAGGTTGAAGAAGTGGACGATCACCTCATCGGTGTAGATCGCGTCGACGTGCTCCGGAGGCGTGTAGTCCTCCCAGTGGCTGAGCACGATCTTGGCGTCGGTGCCTCGGCCGGCGATCCGGCGCTCGGCGTAGCCCTTCTGGGTCGGCGACAGGGTCAGGCCCGTGCCGCTGAGCCCGTAGGTGTCGCAGAGGTACGTGAGCGGGCCCGCCCACCCGCACCCGACGTCGATGAGACGCATTCCCTGCCGGAGGCCGGCGAGCCGCGCGATGAGGTCGAGCTTGGCCTCCTGTGAGGCCGTGTCGTCCTCGGTGCCCGGGTCCCAGAGGTTGGCCGAGTAGACGTTCCACTCACCGCCGGTGATGAGCAGGAAGAACTCGGGCGGCTGCTCGTAGTGGACGTTGGTCCGCGCTTGGTCGACCTCGGTCGTGTACTCGTGGTAGAGCTGATGCTCCGGACGTACGTCGGTTCTCTGGCTGCTTGCCACGACTAAATCCCCTGCAATACCGCGTCAGCGTGAGAAGGATAGCCCCGGCGCACGTGCTGTTGCGGTCAATCCGACTGTTTCGCGGGGATCCGGGAGCGCTCGACCCTCATCTCCGGCCTCGCTTGACCGCCGGGTGCGAAGATGGGCCGGTCATGGCTGGCTCTGATCCCTACGGCACGAGGGCGGAACTGGTGCCGGGGGTTTCCTACCACCGCCTCGGCGCGCTCGCCGACCGGGGCGTCGGCAACGTCTCGCGGCTGCCCGTCACGCTGAAGATCCTGCTCGAGAACAGCGTCCGCAACGCGGCCGCCCCCTCCGTCCGCGACGGGGACGTCGAGGCGATCGCGAGTTGGGACGGCAGCGCTGCCGCCGCCGATCGCGAGCGCGCCTTCATGCCGGCTCGGGTGCTCCTCCAGGACTTCACCGGCGTGCCGGCGGTCGTCGACCTGGCGGCCATGCGGTCGGCGGTCGCGAGGTCCGGCGGCGACCCGATGCGCATCGACCCGCTCGTCCCGGTCGACCTCGTCGTCGACCACTCGGTGCAGGTCGACGCCTTCGGCAGTCGCGAGGCGTACGAACGCAACATCGCCCGCGAGTACGAGCGCAATCGCGAGCGCTACTCGCTGCTGCGCTGGGCCCAGCAGGCCTTTCAGGGGTTCCGGGTCGTCCCGCCCGGCATGGGCATCGTTCACCAGATCAACCTCGAGTACCTGGCGCAGGTGGTGCAGGTGCGCGAGATCGACGGCGTGCGCATGGCCTTGCCGGACACGCTGGTGGGGACCGACTCGCACACCCCCATGGTCAACGGCATCGGCGTCCTCGGCTGGGGCGTCGGCGGCATCGAGGCCGAGGCGTGCATGCTCGGCCAGCCACTCTTCCTGCTGGCGCCGGTCGTGGTCGGGGTGCGCTTCCACAACGCGCTGCCCACCGGGACGACGGCAACCGACCTCGTGCTGACGCTCACCGAGCTGCTTCGCAGACACGGTGTCGTCAACAAGTTCGTCGAGTTCTGCGGGAGCGGCCTGAGCTCGATGTCGGTGCCCGATCGCGCGACGCTCTCCAACATGTCGCCCGAGTTCGGCGCAACCGCCTCGCTGTTTCCCGTCGACGAGCGGACCCTCGAGTACCTCCGCGGTTCGGGTCGGGAGAGCGGCCACATCGACCTGGTGGAGCGCTACGCGAAGGAACAGGGCATGTTCCGCAGTGATGACTCCGAGATCCCGACCTTCAGCGAGATGGTCGAGCTCGACCTCGCGAGCGTCGTACCGAGCGTCGCCGGGCCGAAGCGCCCCCAGGACCGGGTGGCGCTCCCCCACGTGTGGGAGTCCTTCACCAACGTGTGGGCGCAGCGCACCGACGCCGATTCGCGCGAGGTGACCGCCGAAGGTGAGATGTCACGGCTCGAGGAGGAGGGCGGCATCGACCCCGACGCGGTGGCCGAGGAGCCGGCGCCCAACGGGACGCCGGACGCCGGCTCGGTGCGCGACGGATCGGTCGTGATCGCGGCGATCACATCGTGCACGAACACCTCGAACCCGGCGGTGATGGTGGCCGCCGGCCTGCTCGCGCGCAACGCGGTCGCTCGCGGGCTGATGCCGCCCGACTACGTCAAGACGTCACTCGCCCCGGGCTCACGCGTCGTCACGGACTACCTCGAGCGGGCGGGATTGCTCAGCTCCCTCGAGCAGCTCCGCTTCAACCTCGTGGGCTACGGCTGCACCACGTGCATCGGCAACAGCGGACCGCTCCCCGAGCAGGTCGCCGAACGCATCGACGCCGAGGACCTCACTGTCGCGGCGGTTCTCAGCGGCAACCGCAACTTCGAGGGCCGGATCCATCCCCAGGTGCGGGCCGCCTACCTCGCGTCGCCACCGCTCGTGGTGGCATACGCGCTTGCCGGACGCCTCGACATCGACCTCACAACCGACTCGCTCGGCACCGGGCATGACGGGAAGCCGGTGTTCCTCAGCGACATCTGGCCGAGCGCCGACGAGGTGACCGAGACCGTGCGCGCAGCCATCGGGAGCGACCTGTACACGCGGGAGTACGGGCGGATCTTCGACGGCGACGAGCACTGGCAGCAGCTGCCGTCACCGACCGGCGCCCTCTTCGACTGGGACGCGGACTCGACGTACGTCCGCGAGCCACCGTACTTCGTCGGCATGTCAGCGGAGCCTCAGACACCCACCGACGTCATCGACGCGCGCGTCCTCGCGCTCCTCGGTGACTCGATCACCACCGACCACATCTCGCCGGCGGGCAGCATCGCCGGAGTGAGCCCGGCGGCGGCGTACCTGCGCGAGCACGGCGTCGACGCGCGCGACTTCAACACGTACGGAGCGCGGCGCGGCAATCACGACGTGATGGTTCGCGGCACGTTCGCGAACATCCGGCTGCACAACCAGCTCGCCGACGGCAAGGAGGGCGGGTGGACAGCGCACCTTCCCGACGGCGCCGTCATGACCATCTACGACGCGTCGGCGCTGTACCAGCAGGAGGGCGTCCCGCTCATCGTGATCGCGGGGCGCGAGTACGGCTCCGGGTCATCACGGGACTGGGCCGCGAAAGGCCCGCTGCTCCAGGGTGTTCGCGCCGTGATCGCCGAGGGCTACGAGCGTATCCATCGCAGCAACCTGGTCGGCATGGGCATCCTGCCACTCCAGTTTCGCCAAGGCGAGAGCGCCGAGTCGCTCCACCTCGATGGAACCGAGCTGTACACGATCCGAGGCGTCGCCGGCGCGTCGCCGGGATCGAGCGTGCGCGTGAGCGCGCGCCGCGCCGGACAGGCCGACATCGAGTTCGACACCATCTGCCGTCTCGACAGCGAGACCGACGTCGAGTACCTGCGCAACGGTGGGATCCTGCCACTCGTGCTGCGTCAGCTCATGGACGCCTGAGCGCGGCGCTCAGACGTGTCGCCGCAGCCGCGTCACTGAATGGTTCTCTTCGTTCTCTTCGTTGTCGTCGTCGTGGTGGTCGGGTTCGTGTCGTACTTCGTCGGCCAGCAGCGGATCCGCGACATCGCAGCCTTTGGCGCGGCGCATGGTCTCACGGTGATCGGCAACGAGTGGGACCTCGGGGACTGCGGGTTCGCGCTCTTCCGCGCCGGCACCCGCAGGTACTGGCACAACGTGCTTCGCGGTGAGTGGAACGGTCTTCCGGTGACGTACTGCGACTACTCCTACGTGGTCTCGGATGGGAAGAACCAGAGCACCGTCTCGTTTTCCAACGTCATCGCGACGATCGGCGTGCAGATGCCGCAGGTCATCGTCTCGCCGCGCAGCGCGATCGGGGCCCTCGCCGAGAAGTCCATCGGCGCTCCGGGGATCCGCTTCGAGTCGATCGACTTCAACGACAGATTCGACGTCACATCGAGTGACGATGCCTTTGCGGTCGAGTTGATCGACGCGCAGATGATCGAAGCCTTGCTCTCGCTCGACCACGGCTACCACGTCGTGTTCGGACCGCTTTTCCTCATGGTGTACGCGCACCGCAGGCCGGTCACGGAGGTGGGTGGCATCTTCGACGCCACCACGCTCGTCGCGCAGCGCATTCCCGCGCTGGTGCGCGCCCGAAGCGACTCCTGATCTCCGTCGTGGCGTTTGATCGCCACTTGCGGCGCGGTACCCTAGGACCCGTACTCGATCCCCGCTCCGAAGGAGACGCCCCGTGATAGCTCTCATCGTGGTCATCGTCATCATCGTGGTCATCGCGCTGGGCGTGGTGGCGTCGTACAACCGGTTCGTCTCCCAACGCAACGCGGTGCAGAACGCCTGGGCTGACATCGACACCGAGCTCAAGCGCCGGTACGACCTCATCCCCAACCTCGTCTCGACGGTGCAGGGCTACGCCGCCCACGAGCGCGGTGTCTTCGAGGAAGTCGCTCAGGCGCGCTCGGTCGGGTTGCAGGCCCAGGGCCCGGCGGCGGCATCAGCGGCCGAGGGACCGTTCCAGATGGCCCTCGGACACCTCTTCGCCGTGGCCGAGAACTATCCCGACCTGAAGGCCAACCAGAACTTTCTCCAGCTCCAGGCGACGCTCTCCGACACCGAGGATCGCATCCAGGCGTCGCGCCAGATCTACAACGCCAACGTCCAGCAGTTCAACCGTCGCGTCCAGGCGTTCCCGTCGAACGTGATCGCCAACATGTTCCATTTCCAGAACGCCGAGTTCTTCCAGATCGATGCGGCGCAGCGCGCTGTGGTCGGCGAGGCGCCGAAGGTCGACTTCAGCGCCATCACCAACGCGACGTACGGCCAGGCACCCGGGGCGTCGACTCCGGCGCCCGCGCCGACACCGGGGGCACCGCCGGCACCTCCCGTTTCGGGCGCCTGAGGCTCGCCGGTGCAGCCGGCGCCGCGCCGCTGGCGGCTGAGCGACGCCGAACCGCTGCCCGGACTCCATCCCGTCGTCGGCCAGGTGCTCGCGGCACGAGGCTTCGATCTGGCGGCGGCATCCGAATTTCTGGACGTCAGCGGCGGCTACCACGACCCGTTCGAACTGCCCGCGATGGAGGTTGCCGTTGCCGCGATCACGTCGACCATCGATGAGGGCGGGACCATCGCCGTCTACGGTGACTACGACGCCGATGGGGTGACCGCCTGCGCCATGTTGACGCGCTGTCTGCGGGCCGCCGGCGCCACGGTCCTCCCCTACATCCCCAATCGCATGACCGAGGGCTACGGGCTGCACGCGGCGGCACTTGCCGAGCTGGCCGCGCGCGGGGTGCGGTGCGTCATCACCGTGGACTGCGGCACCAGCAGCGTCGATGTGGCGCTCGGACGCCCCGCGACCATGCGCCTGGTGGTCACCGACCACCATCTCGCGCTCGCCCCCGGGGGGTCGCCGCCGCAACTCGCGCCGGCGGACGCGCTCGTCAACCCCAAGCTCCCCGGGTCGACCTACCCCTTCGATGGGCTGGCGGGCGCCGGGGTGGCGTTCAAGCTCGTCCAGGCACTGGAGTCGCGCGGCGCCGTGCCCGCCGGCAGCGCCGAGGCGTCTCTCGGGCTCGCGGCGCTGGGAACGATCGCCGACATGATGCCGCTGCTCGGCGAGAACCGCGTGATCGTCCGCGACGGCCTTCCCCGAATCGCCGGTCTCCCGGGGCTCCGGGCCCTCTGCGAGGCTGCGGGCATCGCACCGCCTCCCCGGGGGACCGACATCGCGTTCGCGGTCGGACCGCGCATCAATGCGGCGGGGCGGATGGAGGACGCGCGCCTCGCGCTCGAACTCTGCCTCTGCGACGACCCGGATGCGGCGATGCGGCTCGCTGCCGAGCTCGACACCCAGAACCGCCTGCGCCAGCAGGCCGTGGCGATCGCGCTCGCCCAGGCCGAGGAACAGGTCACGCGCATCGATGACGGCGCCGCGGCCATCGTCCTCGGCGATCCGGGGTGGCCGATGGGCATCGTCGGGCTGGTCGCCGGACGGATCGCGGAGCGCTATGCGAGGCCGACTTTCATCGCCTCCCTCGATCCCGTCGAGGCCAAGGGCTCCGCCCGCTCCGCCGGTGGTGTCCACATCGTCCGGGCGCTCGATGGGGCGGCCGCCTCGCTGCTTCGCTACGGCGGCCACGCGGCGGCAGCGGGCTTCAGCCTCGATGCCGTGCGCTTCGATGAGTTCCGTGAACTTGTCACGGCGTCGGTGGGAGAGCAGAATGCCGGCCTCGAGCGCCGGCGAGACTTCGCCATCGACTGCGAGATCTCGGGGATCGACGTCACCCCTGAGCTGTGCCGCGCGCTGGATCAGCTCGAGCCGAGCGGGCAGGGCAATCCAGCCCCGCTCCTTGCCGTGTGCGGTGCGAGCGTGCTCGGCACGTCAACCTTCGGGTCAGAGGGTCAGCACGTCAGGGTTGCCCTCGCCACCGGGTCCGGCATCATCGAGGCGATCGCCTTCAACAAGCCGAATCTCGCCGACCACCTCCCGAGGGGCAGGCTCGTCGATGCGTGCTTCGGGCTCGAGGTCGACAGCTTTCAGGGCTTCCAGCGTGTCCGTGCTCGCCTGCGCGACCTGCGCCCCGCGAGCGGCGTGGCGCTCAGGGGCCGGCCCGTCGCTCAGGCGGCGACAGCCGCAGGCGCCTGAGCAGTCCACCCGAGGGCGAGACGCGACCGGTCTCGCCCCTGCTACGTCCGCAATGCGACGAGGGCGCCGAGGGTCGTCTCGACGCGATCCTGGGTCCGGCGATCGAGCTTTGTCTCGGCGAGGCAACAGCGCAGACCGGACGCGAGCATCACGCTTCCGGCGCGGTCGAGCGCGGCTCGGGCGGCGGCGAGCTGCTGGACGATCTCGACACAGTCACGCTCGTCGTCGACCATGCGCTGGAGGCCGCGTATCTGGCCCTCGATCCGTCGCAGGCGTGACGTGATGTCCATCTTGTCCTGCTCGGAGAACTGCTCGGTGGTCATACGGCCGGCTCCAGTTCGCGGGCGGGAGCGAACTCGCAGAACGCGGCGTACGCACGCGGGCCATAGATCGTTGCGGGACCTCCGGCCATCATGAAGGTGACCCCGATCGCTTCGGCCGCCTCTGCTCGCGAAGCTCCCGCGCGCGCCGCCCCCTGGGCGTGGGAGGCGATGCAGCCGTCGCACTCATCGACGACGGCGATGGCGAGGGCGATCAGCTCCTTGGTCTTCACATCGAGAGCGCCCGCCGCCAGTGCGGCGCTGTGGAGTGCGCCGAAACCTCGATACGCATCCGGAATCATCTGGCGCAATTCGCGGTGCAACGGAGCGAGGTCATCAAGAACGGTCCGGCCGTGAGTGGTGTGTGTCATGCGAGTACTATACCCCCTAGGGTATGCGCGTGGCGCGTCTCGCCTCCTCCCGCGTCAATGCGGTGACCACCGCGCAAGCTCGCGAGGGAGCGGTTCAGCGCGCGTGACCGCTTACGCCACACCGACCAGCAGCCGGATCGAGAGCCCCGCAAGGGCGACCGCCAGCAGGCGGTGGATGATCACGCCTCGAATCCGCTGAGAGATCCAGGCGCCGAGCTGTGCGCCGGCGACGACCCCGACCGACAGCGCGATGGCTCGACGCACGCCGGTGCCGCCGCCGAAGCCCCCGGTCACGATGTGCGTCAGCGTGCTGACTGCGGCCATGTTCGCCAGGACGAAATGGGACGTGGCAGTCGCAACGTGGGTCGGAAAGCCGAGCGCGCTCACCAGCAGGGGCACGTGGATGACTCCGCCGCCGATGCCGAGGAAGCTCGAGACGAATCCGACCCCGAGGCTGTAGAGGGCTCCGCGCCCGACCGGCACCCGGTACCGGTAGGTCGTCCCCTGGCGGTCGGTGATGGTCCGGGGGCTTCCGACGGTCTGTTGCGTCGCCGGATCCTCCTCGTCTCGGCGGGCGGTGAGCAACCACAGCGCCAGGCCACCGAGCAGCAACCCGGTGAGCGCGTCGAAGAGACGCCGGGGCGAAAAGGCGACGAGGAGGACCCCGAGGATCGACCCGGGGACGGTGGCGGCGGCGAAGGCCATCCCACTCCGGTAGTCGATGCGGTGCTGGCGTGCGTAGGCGAGCGAACCGGAGAAGGCATTGAAGAAGACCACCATGAGGCTGATCGAGGTGATCGTGGTGGCGCTGGCGGTCGGATAGAGGAGCAGGAGGACGGGGGTGAGGATGAACCCTCCCCCGGCACCCACGAGGGTGCCGAAGACGCCCACGACCGCGCCGAGAAGCGCCAGGAGGAGGAGGTCTTCAGCCGACACGCATCACGGCGTGGGACCGGCCCCGAAACGGGCGGCGTCAGGACGATTCACGGAGGGGGCTATCCTCAGGTGGGGCGGTTGCCGTCAGGAGGCAGGCGCTCGGGGGCGCACCCGAAGCCGGACGAGGAGGCGGTCCACTGCGGAGATCGCGGGAAGAACCCTGCCCGTGAACCACCACATCGCGCCGCCGCACGCCAGCCCCAGGGCGAAGCCCCCCGCGACATCGGAAACATAGTGCACCCCGACATAGACCCGGGCAAACGCGACGACCACCGCGATCGCCGCGACGATCGCACCGAGGCGTCGTGACGTCCACCACAGGCAGATTGTCACCGCGCCGAGCGCGGCCAGGTGATCCGACGGAAAGGAGGCGTCGGCCGCGTGGGTGATGAGCGGCACGAAATGACCGGCGACAAAGGGACGAGGCCGATCCCAGATCGCTCCGATGCCCGCGCTGAGCGCGATGCCGAGGAGCGCTCCAAGCCCCGCCGCAACCAGGGGCCGCAACCCGTCGCGGCGAAACCACAGGGAGAGCGCGACGAGCGCGGCCACGAAGATGAGGTAGACGGCGGCGAAACGCATCGCGGCATCGATGGGAGCGAGATGGCCCGAAAGCGATCGGATTGCTTGACTCGGATCAGACAGGACCGCTGGCACGTGGACTGAAACGACGCTGGTCGGCGCGCGTTACTGGCGCCGCCGTCACCCTGGCACCCGTCCCGGGTGGTCTGGCCGGCGATGACGCGCACCCGCCACGCTCGCTTCGCCGCCGCTCATACCTGCGAGCGGTGACATCCGCCCGGCCAGGGTCGCGAGTCCATCACCGGACAGGTCGGCAAGGCTGGCCTTGCGTCCGGTCGTAACAACTTCGAACTTGCCGCGGCCGGCGCCCGGTGCTAGCGTCGTGTCAGCGAGCACGGCCGTCACGCCGTGCCCGCGGGCGAGAGAACGAGCGCAGGCCCTGCCGGCGTTGACAGGTCCCCAGCGCGCATCCGGAGGCACCTCATGCTCGAGGAGGTCGGGATTCCTCGGCTCGTGGTCGGCGGCCTGGGCTCGGGTTCCGGGAAAACCTCGATCAGCCTCGGCCTCACCGCTGCGCTGCGCGCCCGCGGCCGCACCGTCCAGACCTTCAAGGTGGGCGCCGATTTCATCGACACCGCCTACCTCGCGCACGCCAGCCGCAGGCCGTGTCGCAACCTGGACTCGTGGCTGCTCGGGCACGAGGGCGTGCGCCGCTCGCTGGCGCACGGAGCGATCGGCGCGGACCGAGTGATCGTCGAGGGTGCGATGGGCGTGCTCGACGGTCACGGCATGGCCGCGGAGACCCCGGCGACGAATCCACCCGAGTTCCCGGGAAGCACGCTCGAGGTCGCGCGCATCATCTCGGCCCCGGTCGTGCTCGTGGTCGACGCCTGGGCGATGGGCGAAACCGCCGCGGCCGCCGCGCTGGGCATCAAAGAGCTGGACGGCGCCGGCAGCGTGATCGGCGTGATCCTCAACAACGTCCCCAACGACTACCGGCGCCGCGTCATCGAGGACGCCATCTGGTCGCTCGCCCGCATGCCGGTGCTCGGCGCTCTCCCCCACCTCCAATCGGTGCGGATCCCCGAGCTGCGTTCGGGGCTGCTGCCGCTCCTTCAGAACCCGCACGTCGATGAGGCGATCACCGAGCTCGGCGAAGCGGTGACCCGGCACTGCGACCTCGACCTGGTCGAACGCCTCATGGAGGCCGCGGGCCCGCTGCAGCCCGCGCCGCGCCGCCACGCCTTCACACCGCGGAGCGAGGAACCGGTGCGCATCGGTGTCGCCTTCGACGACGCCTTCTGCTTCTACTACTCCGAGAACCTCGAACTGCTCGAGGACGCTGGCGCGGAGATCATCACCTTCTCCCCGCTCGAGGACCCCGCGCTGCCACAAGACCTCGGCCTCATCTACATCGGGGGTGGCATCTCGGAGGCCTTCGTGCCGACGCTCGCTCGCAACCAGTCATTCCTTGAGTCGCTCCGGCGCGCCCATGCCCATGGCACACCGGTCTACGCGGAGGGGTGCGGGCTCCAGTACTCGGCGCGTTCCCTGCGGACCAGCGACGGCACCACGCACCGGATGGCCGGCCTCATCCCGATCGATATCGCGCTGGAGGCCGGCACCCTGCACAGCGGATACCGCGACCTCAGCATCGCGACCGCGTCCATGCTCGGTCCGGTCGGAACGCGTCTTCGCGGGCACGAGTTCCACTTCAGCCGGCTGCTGTCGGGAGCGGATTGCCTCAACCCCGCGTACACGATGCATGACTGCGACGGCGAGCCACTGGGCTGCGAGGGCTGGACGGATCCGCTCATCCTCGCATCGTTCATCCACCTGCACTTCGGTCAGGACCAGCAGCTCGCCTCGCGCCTCGTCGAGTCCGCGCGTGAGTGCCTCGACCACCGGACCCACACCTCCCTGGCGGGCCGAAGCAGCCGATTCGCCGCCCCGGTGTAGGCTTGGGACGCGATGTCCCAGGCCCCGTCCACAATCGGTGAGTTGCGTCGCGCGGAATACCGCGTCCTGCCGGTCAGGACCGAGCTTCGTCGCAACCTGATCCGCAAGCTCGGCAACCACGAGGAGCTCTTCAGCGGCATTCGCGGGTACGACGACTCGGTGATCCCGCAGATCGAGAACGCGATTCTCGCGGGCCAGGACATGGTCCTGCTCGGCGAGCGCGGCCAGGCGAAGTCGCGACTCATCCGTGCGCTGGTGACACTCCTCGATGACGCGGTGCCGGCCATCGCGGGGTGCGAGATCAACGACGATCCGTACGCGCCGATCTGTCGTCGCTGCCGCGACCTCGTGGCCGAGCACGGCGACGCCACCGAGCTCGCGTGGCTCACGCCCGAGCAGCGCTACTCGGAGAAGCTGGCAACCCCTGACACGTCCATCGCCGACCTGATCGGTGAGGTCGATCCCATCCGTGTGGCGGAGGGGCGCTACCTGAGCGACGAGCTCACCATCCATTACGGGCTCATCCCGCGCACCAACCGGGGCATCTTCGCCATCAACGAGCTTCCCGACCTCGCCGAGCGCATCCAGGTCGGGCTCCTCAACATCATCGAGGAGCGCGACGTGCAGATCCGCGGCTACCGGCTGCGCCTGCCGCTCGACGTGTACGTGGTCGCGACGGCGAACCCCGAGGACTACACCAATCGCGGCCGGATCATCACGCCGCTCAAGGACCGGTTCGGCGCCCAGGTCCGCACCCACTACCCACGCACCCTCGACGACGAGATCGCCATCGCCGAGCAGGAACGCATGACGTTCGACGACATGCCGGTGCCGATCACGGTTCCCGGGTTCATGCAGGAGATCGTCGCCGAGCTTTCGCACGTTGCGCGCCGTCATCCGCAGGTGAATCAGCGCAGCGGTGTGTCGGTCCGCCTCACCACCGCGAACTACGAGAATCTCGCGGCCGGAGCCCTGCGCCGCGCGCTGCGCACCGGTGAGCGCGAGGCCGTCGCGCGCATCAGCGATCTGCCCGCTCTGACATCGTCGACCGCCGGGAAGATCGAGCTCGAGACGTGGGAGGAAGGCGACGACGGAGCGGTGCTCGAGAAGCTGATGCGGACCGCGTGCAACAACGTCTTCCGCCGCCACTTCACCGTCCAGGAGTTCAGCGACCTGGTGCAGCGTTTCGACCGCGGCGGGTTCACCGTCGAGGTCGGCGATCAGCACACCGTCGCGCACTACGCGCAGGCGCTCACCGAGCTCGGTGGTGTCGAGCGCGCGCGTCAGCGTCTCGGCGAAGCGGACACGGATGCAATGCGGGTTGCGGTGCTCGAGTTCGTCCTCGAGGGGCTGCATCTCGGCAAGCGCCTCAACAAGACCGCACTCGACGGAAGCGCGGTCTATGGAGGATGAACCCCTCGCGGAGCGGATGCGAAACCCGCGCCAGCACCGCTTCAGCGTCTGGGACGGCACCCAGGACCCGCTCGGCGACGACGCCGACGCGCTCTTCGACCGCCTGAGCGAAGACGTCTTCCACGGCTGGGACTTCGAGACGGCGTTGCGCCGGCTGCTCAGCCAGGGCTGGAGAGACCGCGAGGGAAACAAGTTCGCCGGGCTCGAGGAGTTGATGGAACGGCTCCGCAAGCAGCGTCAGCAGCAACTCGAGCGCTACAGCCTCGACAGCGTGTTCAAGGACATCGAGGAAAAGCTCGACAACGTGCTCCGGCTCGAGCGTGAGGGGATCGACGAGCGGCTGAAGAACGCCACCGACGGAAGCGCCCAGCGGATTCTCGAACGTGTGGCGAAGAAGCGCCGCGAGCATCTCGACAACCTGCCCCGGGAACCGGGCGGGGCGATCCGCGAGCTGCAGGGCTACGAGTTCATGGACCAGCGCGCCGAGCAGGCCTTTCAGAAGCTGCTCGAGGAAATCAAGCAGAACGTCGTCAACACCTATTTCAAGCAGATGGCCGAGCAGATGGGCCAGATGTCACAGCAGGACATCAGCGCCCTGCGTGAGATGGCCCGCGACCTCAACGCGCTGGTCCGTCAGAAGCTCGAGGGTGTGCCCGACGCGCAGCTGCAGCACAACTACGAGGACTTCCTGAAGAAGTGGGGCTCGATGTTCCCCGAGGCACCGGCGACCTTCGACGAGTTCCTCGCCCAGCTGGCAGCCCAGATGGCGCGCATGGACTCGCTCATGCAATCGCTGTCCCCGGAGATGCGCCACCAGCTCGAGGAGATGATCTCGGCCACCTTCGGCGACCCGGACCTGCAGGCGCAGCTCGCCGAGCTGATGAGCGGTCTCGAGCTGCTCTCGGATCGCCGTCATCTCGGCCAGCGCTACTCGTTCTTCGGCAACGAGCAGCTCCCCTTCGACGAGGCGATGGGTGTCATGGATCGCCTGCAGTCGATCGAGGAGCTGGAGCGCGGGCTGCGCGGGATGTATCGCGGGGAGCCCCTCGACGATGCGACCGAGGAGGCCCTGCGCGACGTCCTCGGCGACGACGCCGCGCGCGATCTTTCGCGCCTGCAGCGCATGACCGATCACCTCGAGGAGCGCGGGCTCATCGAGCGCGACGAGGAGGGCATGCGTCTCACGGCACGCGGGCTTCGTCGCATTGGACAGAAGGCGCTCGGGGATCTCTTCGCCCGGCTCCGTCGCGACCGCTTCGGAGACCATCCGGTGTCCCGTCACGGACAGGGTGGGGAGCGCGAGGAGGACACGAAGCCGTACGAATTCGGGGACGTGTTCGATCTCGACGTCCGCGAGACGCTCATGAACGCGGTACGGCGCGACGCGGACTCTGGCGCTCGTGACTCGCGGCCGGGGGAGACCCCGGCTCCGGCGACTCCGGCGCTCGCGAGGTCGCCTGCGCCGGGATCTCCCCCGGCCCGGGCAGAGCGCCGTCCTCGGCGCGCCGTGCCTCGACTCTCGCCGGAAGACTTTGTGGTGCATCGCTCGGATACGCTGACCAGGTCGGCCACCGTTTTGATGCTCGATATGAGCAGATCCATGCCGCTTCGTGGGTACTTCTATGCGGCGAAGAAGGTGGCTCTGGCATTGGACTCATTGATACGCAGCGCGTACCCCAGGGACACGCTGCACATCATCGGGTTCAGTGACCTCGCGCGCGAGATCAAGCCCGCGGCGCTGCCGCATCTTTCGGTGAACGAGTACGTGTACGGGACCAACATGCAGCACGGGTTGATGCTGGCGCGGCGACTGCTTGCACGGGATCCGGGGGAGAACAAGCAGATCATCATCGTCAGCGATGGAGAGCCCACGGCACACATCGAGAACGGGCGGCCGGTGTTCTTCTACCCGCCACTGCCGGAGACGTTTCACAAGACGCTGCTCGAGGTGAAACGCTGCACGCGGGAGAACATCGTCATCAACACCTTCATGCTCGAGTCGAATCACCACCTCGTCCAGTTCGTGAATCAGATGACGCGGCTCAACCGCGGACGCGCCTTCTTCATCAGCCCCGACCGGCTCGGTGACTATGTGCTCGTCGACTACGTGAGCTCGAAGCGAGGAGCCGCGTAGGGCGTCGTATGGAACGGGGGGCGTTCGCGGAGCGGATCCGCCTGCAATTGATCGCTCGGTATCACGGCGCGACGGTCGAGGTGGACCAGGCACGGTTCGCGCTGCATGTGACCGGAGCCGGGCTCGATCTGATGCTCCCGCTCGCACCGCTCCACCATGCGTGCCAGCGCCAGCCAGACCGGATACCGGCGTTGATCGGTGACTACGTCACCTCCGTGGAGCATCAGCTCACGCCGCAGCCCGCGGCGGCGCTCTCAACGTCGCGGTTGCTCTGGTGCGTGCGCAATGAGCGCTTCCTCGCCAGTCACGGTCGCGTCGGGGACCTGCTCCGCGCGCCGATCGGCGCGGACATGACCGCGTTCGTCGCGGAGGAGCTTCCCGGGTCGATCATGCGCGGTGTGCCCCGCGAGGAGTGGTCGTTGCTGGGGTTGAGCGACGAGGACGTGCGGCGCGAGGCGACAATCAACACCGCGGGGCGCTTCGAGCCGCTGATCGGACGCATCGCACGGACCGAGCGCATCCCGGCCGACGGCTGGCGGGTCGCGTCGGACACGCTGTTTCAGGGGAGTCTCCTGATGGCACCGCGCGTGCTCGCCGCGCTCGCCGAGCGCGCGGGTGGCGATGTGCTGCTCGGCGTGCCCGACCGGGGTGCGGTCCTCGCGCTCCCCGCATCGCTGCCGTCGGCGGATCGATTTCAGCGCCGGGTGCTCAGGGAATGGCGCGAAGCCATGAACCCGTGCTCCCGCGAGCTGCTGGTCACCGACGGGGAGGGCCTGCGGGCGGTCGCGCGCCGGTCGCGGACGTCAGCGCCGGTGGTGCTCCCCTGGCTCGCGGAGTAGCAACCGGGCGCCGCCCTCGAGCCGGCTTGCCTCCTGGCGCGCGGCGAAGGCACTCGCGGCGCCGATCGCCACCGCCGCGGCAACGCCGGCGAGCGTGCGGACCGCCACCCGCGTCGCCCGGCCGCGCACCGAGATCCCCGAGAGCCCGGGGCCCTCGCCGAACCACAGCGTGAGGGCTGTCTGGTCGGCCACCAGGCCGCCCTCGCCATGAACCCGGCTCCGCTCGACGCGCATGGCGGCAGGTCTCGGACCGCGCCAGCGACCCTGGTCGAGGAGCCCGGGGGCCGCGCGGAGCGCGCCACTGCTGGCGATCGCACGGACGACGGCCACAGCACGTTCCGACGTCGGCATCGCGGGAAAGGATAGCGTTCTGCTGGTGACGCTGATCGAGGACCTCCCCGGCCGCATCGACGCGAGCTTCATCGGCGCTCTCGCCGGTGAGCACGCCGCCGGAACCGCCGCGGGAACGGCCGACCTGGTCGGTGTCGCCGAGTCGGCGGCGGCCTGTGGCGGGTTTGACGACGCCGACCTGCGCCAGCGCGGCCTCGAGCGGCCGTCGCGTGCCGGCGCCGCCGGCCTGCTCCTCCGGGCGCTCCCCTTCGGGTTGCTCAGCCCCCTGGACCGGCCGAGACTGCGCCGCGACGCCTACCGGTGCGTCGCCATGGCCGGCGCCGATGAGGGCACCGCGGTGACCGCCGTGGCCGCCGCCCTGCTGATCGCCGACCTGCTCCGATTCGATCTGGAGACGGCACTGGTGCGCGTTCGCCAGTCGCTGCTCGAGGACGCGCCGATGGCCTTGCTCGACCGGCTACGGGTGGTCGACGCCGGCCCACCGATGGACGTCTCGGATCCCGACCCGGGCCTCACGTTGCAGCGCGCGATCTGCGCCCTGGCCACCGCCAATCCCTTCGACGACGTGCTCGCCGCCGCGGCATCCGGTACGGCGGTCGCCGCCAGCCTGGCGGGCGCTCTGGTCGGAGCTCGCGACGGAATCGCCGCGGTGGCCGGGGTCGATCGCGACCACCTTCCCCACGCCGATCGGGCGCTGAGCGTCGCTCGCCGTCTGGCGGAGGCTGCTGTGGCGGCCCTGCCGGCGGCGTCGGGAGTCCAGCACACGGGCTGATCCTGCCGGAAGTGATCGGCGCAGGCTCTAACATCAGGAGGTCATGGAAGCCACGGCAGCGCCGCCCACGGCGCGCAAGATCAGGATCCTCACCGCCAAGGTGGGCCTGGACGGGCACGATCGAGGCGTCAAGGTGATCTCCCGGGCGCTCCGGGACGCCGGCGTCGAGGTGATCTACACCGGGCTGCACCAGACCCCGGCGATGGTCGTCGAGGCGGCCATCCAGGAGGACGTCGACGGGATTGGCATCAGTCTCCTGAGCGGTGCCCACATGACCCTGTTCCCCGAGATCATCCGTCTCCTCAAGGAGCGCGACGCCGCCGACATCGTCGTGTTCGGCGGCGGGATCATCCCCGACGCCGACGTCACGGCGCTGGAGAAGCTCGGGGTCGACAAGGTGTTCACCCCCGGAACGTCGCTCGACGAGGCCGTGTCCTACGTCAAGGAGCGGTTCGGCGCGGGGGCGGCGATCTGACGCCGGGGCTGCTCTGCCTTGCCGTGGCGGCCGCGCGAGCCGGGCGGTTCGTCAATGACCCGGCAGACACGAGGGCACGGACGGCTCCGCCACACCCGGCCTTCGCGGCATTCCGCAAGATGTCGTACGTCTGGGTCGACGGCCAGGCGTTCGAACCGATCGGCGACAGCCTCGACCACTGGCTCACGTATCTCGGCGAGAACGGTGCCCGGCAGGCGTGGATCGACGTCACCGGCGGAGACGAGGTCTGCCGCGTGATCAGGAGGGACGGTGCGGAGAACTGGAGGACCGTGTGGAACGGCGGCATCTTCATGCTCCACGGCTCAGAGGAGACCGGGCCGCCGCGCCACCGGGAGACCGACGTGCCCGGGATGGCGCAGCGCCTCCACGATGCCGTGCAGGCTGAGATGGAGGCGGGTGTGACCGATGTACGCCGCGCCACCCTGGGGCGAGCCCTCGAGATCCTCGCCTCACCCGGCGATGGAGAGGAGGTCTCGGATGTGGCGTGGCCCTTCTTCGTTCTCCCCGACGGAAGCCCGTCGGTCTCCAGGCGCCTCATCGCAGCAGCGTGTGCCGCGTGGCCGGAGACCCCCGCGGCCGCCGATCCGGACGCCAAGCCGGCCCGCGGCGAGGGGTGCGTCGATGCCGCTCTCGATGCGATCGCTGCCGCCGTCAACTCGGCGGCGACGGCCGAGCCGGTAGAGTAGCCGGGCAGAGATGGCAACCTCCCTCGAACTCAGCGCCTCGCTTCGCTCGGAAACCGGGCGTCACGTCCACGCCGTGAGGCGTCGCGGCGAGGTGCCGGCGGTCCTCTACGGACACAACGTCGAGCCCCAGGCGCTCTCGATCGATGCGCGCAGCCTGCAGAGGGTCTGGCACCACGCCGGCCACAGCCACCTGGTCGACCTCGCCCTCGATGGCGGGCGCGCCCGCAAGGTGCTCATCCGCGAGCTCCAGGTCAACCCTCGTACCACCCGGTTGATGCACGTCGATCTCTTCGCGGTCAACCTTCGCGAGAAGCTCACGGTCGAGATCCCGCTCATCCCGATCGGCGAGTCGCCCGCGGTCACCGAGCTCAAGCTCGGAGTCCTGCAGCAGATCATCACCTCGGTCAAGGTGGAGTGCATGCCGGGAGACATCCCCGCGCTGCTCAACGTCGACATCTCCGGGTTGGTCGAGATCGACCAGGGCATCCGCCTCGGCGAGGTGCCGCTCCCCGAGCGGGTGGCCCTTGCAACCGGCGTCGATCCTGACGAGCTCGTGCTGAAGGTCGCCCAGGTGCGTGTCGCCGCTGAGGCCGAGGAGGTCGAGGCGGCGCCCGCCGAGGGCGAGGCCGAGGACGCCGAGACCGCCGCCGACGACGCCGGGTCGTCCTAGCGGCACCGCCGCGGATTCCAACCGCGTTGCCGCCTGCCACTGATCCGGGGCGACCATGATCGCCGGCACCTCGCCGTGCGACTCGACCAACTGGTTCGACGTCGTCTGCCGATCGATCCAGTCACACGATCAGAGTGGGCTGGTCGGACCGCTCGTGGAGCACCTGCTCAGCGCGATCGCGATCTTCATCGTCCTGTACCTCGTCGGCCGGCTGACCCGACTGCTCGTGCTCTGGGCGATGCGCAGGGGCAAAGCCGACCGCCAGGTCCGAACGCTGGTGCGAAACCTGATCACGGTCACGACCTACGTCGTCGCGCTGATCAGCGCGCTCGTCGTCTACGGTGTCAACGTCGCGGTGATCCTCACCGCCGCCGGCGTCGGCACGGTTGCGATCGGCCTGGCGTTTCAGGACCTGCTGCGCAACGTGCTCGCCGGGATCTGGCTCCTGCTCGAACAGCCCTTCCGGCTCGGCGACACGATCACGGTCCTGGATCAGACGGGCGCCGTTCAGAACATCACCCTGCGGACCACCACCCTGCGCACCGGCATCGGCGAGCTGGCGATCCTTCCGAACCTCACCGTCTTCACCGGCATCGTGATCAACACCACCCACTACGACACGCGCCGGCTCACCGTGGGCGTGCGCATTCCAGCGGAGACCGATCTGGCGGACCTCATGCGGCGCGCCCGGGCCGCGGTCACCGACATTCCGGGCATCGAGGAACAACCGGCGATCGTGTTCGAGCCGACGCTCGACCGCGAGGTGCCGCTGCTCCGATGCCACTTCTGGGTGGATCGGCGCGAGCAGGACCCCGATGCGCTGACCGCGGCGGTCGCCGAACGGTTGTGGCAGGTCGTCGATGCGAAGCCCGCGGCTGAGCCCGGCGCCGCCGAGCCCACCAGATAGGTTCGCGCCGTGGAGATCCGCAGTGCCGGCACGTCGCAGCGGATCATCGTCGTGCGTCACGGTGAGACCGCGTGGAGCCGTGAGAAGCGTCACACCGGTCGGAGTGATCTGCCGCTCACCGCGGAGGGGCGGGAGCAGGCGCGGGCGCTCGGGGCGCAGCTCGAGGGTCTGCGTTTCGAGGCGGTGTTTGTGAGCCCCCTGCGGCGGGCGCGAGAAACCTGTGAGCTCGCCGGTTTCGCGGATCGCGCCGCCGTCGATCCGGACCTCATCGAATGGGACTACGGCGACTACGAGGGATTGACGAGCGCCGAGATACGCGAGCGCCGACCCGGATGGACGCTCTTCCCCGACGGCGTCATCGGTGGCGAGACCCTCGACGACGTCGCAGCCCGCGCAGACCGTGTGGTCGCGCGGGCGCGCTCGATTGATGGGGACGTGCTGCTCTTCGGACACGGCCACCAGCTACGCATCCTCACCGCGCTGTGGCTCGAGTTTCCTGCGTCGGCCGCGCAACATCTGCAACTCGCGACCGCGTCACCGTCGGCGCTCGGATTCGAGCACGATTGGACAGCCCTGCTCAGCTGGAACGGCCTGCAGCGCGGCTGAGACCGCCGTCATGACCGCTAGAGGCGGACGTGCTCCAGGTCGAAGCCCGCGAGCTCCGGGGGCCGCGCAACGCCGTTCGCATCGAGGAGTTGCAGACACTTGATGACATAACGGGCGCCGGTGATGTTCAGCCCGTGCTGCCGCGTCAGGCGTTGAATCGCGCTCAGGGTGAGGATGTCGCGCTGCGTGTAGCGGCGCCGGTTGGTCGCCGTTCGCGCGGGAACGCCGAGACCCATGGTCTCGTACATCATCAGCGTGCGTGGGTGCGAGGCGAGGATCTCGGCTGCCACGCTGATCGTGTACAGCGGCTTGTCGAGGTCGAGCATGCGTTCCGACATCGGGACCAATTCCTCAACAGGCACGCGCGGCTCCCGGGGTGTTACCGCATGGACCGAGTACGCGCCATGTGCGCTGCGCGAACTTCATGTTCTCGATTCTAGTCGCGTGCACCGTAAATGGGGCAGCGGACAGAGCGATTGCGACGCAGATCCCCCGTCGCCTAAGCCGCCCTGCGACCCGCCACCTATGAGTATATGATCGGTATCACCATAAACGACAGTGAGAAGATCATATCTCCGGGTATCGATGGTCGCGACCGGGGACCACGTAGGATCCGAGGGCGATGCGAACACTCTTCACCGCCGACGGTCACAACCGCGAGGTTGCTGCGAGCGAATTGCAGCAGCTGCTGGCGGCGCCGCACCAGGTTTTCTGGCTCGATATTCAAGCTCCGGACGCCGACGACTACCGGCTGCTGAGCGACACCTTCAAGTTCCACCAGCTCACCATCGAGGACGTCAAACACCAGAACCAGCGGCCGAAGCTCGACGGGTACGACGGCTATGTGTTCGCCGTGGTGTTCGTCATCGCGCTGACCGGTGACGAGGTCTCGTTTCGAGAGCATCACCTCTACATCGCGCCCGACTACCTCGTCACCGTCCACCTCCAACCCGAGCCCTCGTTCGACAAGCTGAACGAGCGCATCGCCGAGTCGCCGCAGAGCGCGTGCCGCAAGTCGTCGTTCCTCACGTACCTCGTCATGGATGCGCTCGTGGACAGGACCTTCACGGCGCTCGAGACGCTGGACGAGGCCGTTGACAAGCTGCAGGATGAGGTGCTCCGGAACGCCAACAACGCGCAGCTGGCGTTGTTGCAGGACATGAAACACTCGGCCGTCGAGATGCGCCGCATCCTTGGAGCGCAACGCGACATGTTCCAGCGCCTCGTGACCCTGTCACTCGAGGCCGATCGTGAGACGACCGCGTACTACCGCGACGTCTACGACCACATCATCCGTCAGTACGAGACGGTCGATTCGCTGCGCGACCTGCTGACCGGCGCGATGGATGTCTACCTCTCCACCGTTTCCAACCGACTCAACATGACCGTGAAGGCGCTCACCGTGGTGGCGAGCCTGTTTCTCCCCCTGACGTTTCTCACCGGGTTCTTCGGCATGAACTTCGGTTGGCTCGTGTCACGGATCGGCACCGGCTACGCCTTCATCATCGGCATCTCGCTGATGACCATCTCGATTCTGACGCAGCTCGTGTTCTTCCGCCGTCGCGGCTGGATCTGATCCGCACTCGATCCGGTGGATCGTCCGGAGCGTCGGCGGAGCGGCTCAGTTCGCCGCGAGCCAGGATTCTGTGAAGGCCGAGCCGCCGGACAGGAGCGACCCCGGCTGAGCCTGACGGCCGTCCATACCCGTCATGACCACCGCGAAGTTGGCGAATCCCGGAATGTGCTCCGATCGCTGATTGACGAGCGCGCTCGAGCCTGCGCCGGTGAACGTCATCGGACCCCACCGTGGGAGATATGCGCTCCGCGCGCCGAAGGTCGGCGATTCGGCGATCCACTCCGCCGACGAGCGCCTGCAGGTCATCGTGCTCGGGCAGCGGGCCCTGACGGTTGACGCCCTGCGCAGCGTGAGGTCTTTGACGGTGATCGTGAAGATGCCGCTGCGATATGTCACCGACGCCGCAATCTGATCACCCGGGCGGACCGGGAACACCTGCGTGATGTGGTTGGAGGGAAACAGTTCCCACCAGGCGGAGTACACGGGCGTGGTGCCGGAGCAGTACGCCTCGACACCGGCCTGCTCGACCGTCTTGTCATACCAGCCGTCGAGGCCGACCCAGAAGACGGCGGCCTCCGGCGCCATTGTCCGGCGGCACACCACGGGTGGGACCTTCCAGCTCCCGCCGACGTTCGTCAGCGACGCGCGCGGAGCGACCACGTAGCCAGACCACGTCGTCGACTGCTGCGCCGGGCCCGCGAATCCGGTATCGAGGTTGAACGCCCGCGCGGCCGAGGCCGTGGACGCGGGCGCCGGCGAACCAGTCGCCACTGAGATCGAGGCAACCGAGAGACCCGCGCCGGCAACGGCGGCGATCCCCCCGGCGATGGAGCGCCGCATGGCCGTCGTCCCACAGCCGCCGGCCCGCCCGAAGTTGTTGCTCAACGGGGTGCGCGCGCGCGAGTCCGCCGTGCGGCTTTGATCGACATGCCACCGATGAGCACGAGCAGCGCCGGCGCCGGCAGGCCGGGGACGCTCGAGCCGGTGGCCGGCACCGGGACCGATCCCGGTGCGCCGTTGGTGCCAGGCCCGCCCGCGCCACCCGATCCGCCACTGCCACCTGAGCCGGCGGCGCACGCGCCCACCGGGGGCGTGATGTGGTTGGCATCGAGGGTGACCGCGCCGTTGCGGGCCATCGCGCGGCCGCTGATGATGTTGGCGCCGGTCACCATGGTGATGCTGGTCAGCGCCATGAGCGTGCCCTGAAAGTGCGTCGCCGAGCCGAGCGTTGCCGAGCTGCCGACCTGCCAGAACACGCTGCACGCCTGGGCGCCGTTGCTCAAGTTGACCACCGAGTTGCCGGCCGTGGTGAGTGTGCTGCCGATCTGGAAGATGAACACGCCGCTGCCGCTCAGCGTCAACGACCCCGTCAGCTGCGCCGACGAGTCGAACTTGTAGACGCCGGCGATCAGGTTCTTGCCGCCGAGGTTCAGACCGGTCATGTCGGTTGTCACGGGCGCATTGGCTGCGTCGGTGTACGCCGTGACGAGGTCATTCTTGGCCTTGAGGGCGACAGCATCGCTGACGTGCTTGACGCCGGTGACGTTCCCGGGCGGGAATCCGGGCAGCGCCGACCCGGGATCGAGTCCCAGGTTGCCGGTGATCGCGCTCGGTCCGGTGTTGGTGACCGTCGATCCTGCGAGAACGGTGAAATTGAGTGCTGTACCGAGGCGTGGGCTCGTCGCTGCGAGAGCGTCGAGCGGCGATAGCGCCACGAGTGCACCGGTGAAGAGAACGCATGGGATGAGCAGCGGGAGCCGTTTGAACATAGCCTCACCATGGGCTGATCGCGGATGAACGCGCGGCGAACTGCGGGTTGCGACCCTGACCGCCGTGATGTGTTGCACTCATCTGCCCATCGAGAAGGACCGACGCGCATGCGCGCGCGCCGAGAAGGGACGGCGCGCGTTGAATCCCGATTGGTCGCCTCGACCATCGCATTTCATGATAGTGCTGCTATACGGTTGGCTCGCCGGAGCGCAGGCCGGCGAATCGGGGACAATCCGGCGATCATGCGAACTCTCGAGACAGCGGCGTCGTGATGGCCGAGCGCCGGGCTGTCGCTGTCGTCTCCGGTGGCCTCGACTCGACGACCATGGCGTACTGGCTTCGGGCTCGGGGATATGACGTCACCGCGATCTCGTTCGATTACGGTCAGCGCCACCGTAAGGAACTGGCCTTCGCGGAACTGATGGCCGCGGATCTCGATGCGTCCTGGACGCTGATCGATCTGCACGCGGCCGGGCTCACGAGCATCCTGGGCGGGTCCGCGCTCACCGACGAGACGGTGACCGTGCCCGACGGGCATTACGCCGACGAGAGCATGAGGATCACGGTCGTGCCGAATCGCAACGCCATCATGCTGAGCATCGCCTGCGCGCTCGCCGTCACCCGTGACGCCGGTGCGGTCGCGTTCGGTGCCCATACCGGCGACCACTTCATCTATCCGGACTGCCGTCCCGAGTTCGTTCGTGCATTTGAGACCATGGTCAACGTCGCCGTTGCCGGGCTCGCAAAGATCGAGATGCTCGCACCCTTTTTGGCGATGACGAAGACTGACATCGTCAAGCTCGGTGACGAGTTGCATGTGCCGTTCGAGCGAACCTGGTCCTGCTACAAGGGTGGGGCGCTGCACTGCGGCACATGCGGGACTTGCTTCGAGCGACGTGAGGCGTTCGCGCTTGCGCAGGTGGCGGATCCAACACGCTACGAGGGCGTATCTGCGCCTGCGCAGTAGCGGCGGTCGACTCTGAGGAAGATCACAGAGACCTCGAAGAAGCTTCGGAGGGAAACTCGTCAGTGTCGTTAGTGTCGAATCAACAACCGCTTGCCAAGGAGCACCGACATGACGACAGGAACCATTCTCATGAACATCGACCTCGCGGCCGGCACGACCGCACTGGTGACATTCGCAATGTTCGCGGTGCCGAACATCGACCGCCTCCGCGCCTTCCGCCGCTTTCTCGCCAGGCGCCCGGTGCGGCGTGGGCGCGAGCCGCGCCTCGCCGCGCGCGGCCTGAGCCGCTCCTGACCGCCCGGGCGGTCAGGAGCGTCGGATCCAGATGACGTTCGCCTCTGATCACTGATTACAAACAGCCCTGTACTCCCGGCGGCGTCGCGCACCACCATCGGTGTCGGAGGACTCGAGCATGAGCGAAACAAACCTCACCACTGATCCGGCGGACGCGCGAGCCGCCGCCGTCAAGCGTCTGTCGGCCCGGCGCGATTTCGCTGCGCACGCGGTCGCCTTCGTGGTCGTCAACGTGGCCATCGTCGCCATCTGGTTCGCCACCGGGCACGGCTACTTCTGGCCGGCATGGGTGCTGGGCGCATGGGGGGTCGGCCTCGCATTGCATGCCTGGGACGTGTACGGGCGCCGGCCCATCTCGGAGGAGGACATCCGCCGCGAGATGAACCGCAAGAGCGGGAGCCACGCTTAG
>DATLRB010000083.1:0-3071 GCA_035534875.1 Saccharimonadales bacterium (SeqCode) | reverse complement strand
CCGACGAGGTCGTCGATTACACGACGGTCGCATTCGAGGAGGTCGTCCACGATGTGGATGTCGTGTACGACACCGTTGGTGGCGAGGTCACCGGGCGCTCATGGAGCACACTGAAGCCCGGAGGGATCATGGTCGTGATCGCCGGCATACCCGACGCGGATGCCGCCGCCGCACATGGGGTTCGTGTGGCGAACGTGGCGCAGCCGGATGTGACCACGCCCGTGCTGAACGAGCTCGTCGCTCTCGTCGCTTCAGGTGAGCTGGTGCCGCAGGTAGGAGCGACCTACCCACTCGAGGAGGCAGCCCAGGCTCAGGCTGCGTCAGAAACCGGTCACGGGCGTGGTCGCATCGTCCTTCACGTCACGCGCTAGTTCTCGCAGTCAAGTCGCGATGGCGCAGCGCCGCGGACATCCGGATTTGTGGTGGCACGACCGCGCGGCCGAGAGGGCCGCTCCCGAAGCGAAGCCTCAGGTCGCCGGCGACGGCCCCGGTTCGCGTCGCACCTGGAAATACAGCCAGAACAGGACCGAGGCCACACCGAACGCAAGGAACAGCCCGAGCGTCGTCCAGAACGGCTCGCTCCTGCCGCGCGCGATGCTGGTCTGCGGACGGATCACGACCTCGATCACCGCGACCATCGCGAGCCCGAACAGCAGCGCCCACGCACCCCATCGCCACTGTGCCAGCCGTTCGCCAGGAAGAAACCGGAGCGGGATCAGCCCGATGACCAGCCCGACCATCCCCGTGAGGAACAGTGCGGCGAGGAAGTTCTCGAGCATCGCGAGCGCGAAGCTCGACGGGTCCCCCGTCGCCGCAGTCGCGACCGGCGCCCAGATCAACCAGGCGACGATGCTGACGACGAGCGTGCATGTTGAGGCGACGGCGACCTCATGACCCTCCTGCCGGCTCGTCAGCGGCCCGGAGAAGATGACGCCACCGATCAGCCCGTAGAGATATCCGGGCTGGAAGTTGGTGACACGCGACACGAGGACGCACCCGGCGGCGACGAGCAGCGCGCTGGGAAGCGCCCTGACATGCCAGACGCCGACACGGTGACGCGTCATCCGATAGACGCCGGACGCCAGCGCCGTGACGGTCGCGCCCGCGACGAGCGCGAGCACCGCGCCGAGGAACAGCGCGAGTGACCGCACGTTGAGTCCGAACCCCGGATCGAGCATCGCCGCGAGCACACCGCCGGCGACGACCACGCAGATGACGCTCAGCGTTGCGCGTCGCGACGCTGACAGACGGTCGCCGATCGCCCGCGCACCGGTGAACCACGTGAGTCTCCGCTGCCAGAAGGCGCGAATGCGCTCGTGGTTCTCCTCATAGGTGTGGTTGAAGAGCTGCGATGGAAACGTGATCAGCAGGATCAACCCCACGGTGATCAGCGCGTTGACGAGCGCGTTGAGCGGCGCTCCGAGCAGCGCTGCCGGCGACGCAAGCGAACCGCCGACGGTCGACAGGATCGACGGCCCCGCCGGCGACGGCGCGCCGAGTATCAGCAAAGCCGCACGAGCGCCCTTTCGGCCGCCGGCGACGAGGCACAGCGTGCGGTCCGGCGTGCATGCAAGCGCGTTGATGAAGCTCGCAACGTGTTGCATCGTCGACCAGCCACCTCCGGCGTCGACGGTGTCGGCGATGACCGAGTCGGTCTCACCCTGACCCACGAAGATGCAGGCGGCGCCCTGGCACGCAATCTGATATCCGAGTGGGTACTGGTGGACGGCGTTCGAGGACGTCCAGGTCTTGCCGCCGTCAGCGGTGTGCAACGCGGCTGCTTCACACCCGCCCCTGCCACAGGTGAGCTCGCCGACGATCCACCCGTCGTCGATCGACTGGAACTCGATGTCAACCGTCCGGCTCCAGACGTTGTCGCAGATACCGCCGCCCGGGGGACAGTTGGCTGCCGACGGCGGCGACATGTCGGTCCATGAAGCGCCGAGATCCGAGCTGAACCAAGCGCCGGGTCCGGCGACCCAGCAGTGCCCGGAGTCGAGGCAACGCACGGTGGTGAGCCCGCCCGCGGGTGCGGCGTGCTCGACCCACGTGGCACCGCCGTCCGTCGTGCTGACCACCGAACTCGGCGTGAACGCCTCGGGGTTCGCACTCCCAACCGCGACGCATGCCGTGGGGGAGCCGCATCCGATCGAATCGATGATCACCCCCCGCGGTACCACACCCCGGGTCCATGATCGTCCGCCGTTGCGAGTGGCCAGGATCGCGCTCGTGGTGCGGAGGTCCGAGCCACCTGCGTAGCAGGTCGATGCGGAAGGGCAGGAGATGGAGAAGTCGTCGAACCCTCGGGTCGACGGTAGCGTCGACGATTCCCATGAGCGTCCGCCGTCGTCGGTGATCGTGACGATTCCGCCATCGGCTCCGGCACCGACGACGTAACACCGCGAATCCGTTGGACACGTGGCGTCGTCGTACACGGTTCCCGTCGGTGGAAGCATCGATGCCGGAACAGGCACGAACCTCTCCGACAGCAGGTTGTTCAGCACTCCGGCATCCGCGTTCCGGGAGACCAGCGCGACAGCGAGTACGGCGCAGCCGACCCCTGAAACCGCCATCCACGCCCGGCGATGCATGAACGCGATCATGTCAAGCACGCCATGTTCGTCACGGATCGGTGGCACTCGCCGATCGCCGTCACGACCGCCGTCCTCGCGGTTGTCGCTCCCGGAGCCGGCTCCGCCACGCATGCAGCTGCAAGCGTTCGCACCACAGCCACGACGACGACCGCGGTTACGAGGCGATCACCGAGACGGCTGGTGCACTCGCCTACGAGATCCGCAGGGAGGGCGACTCGGGACGCGAGACACCACTGCCCACCCGCGTCCTCTGACCACGCGCGGCTGTACCGCGTATCACTGACGTTGCGCGACCGCTGCGCCGACGCTGACGAGCAGGTCCCAGGAGTTCCGCAGTGACAGCACGACCAGGAAGATGGCGACGATCACGAGCGCGTTCAACGCACTCCGATAGTCGCCGGCGAGGAGGAACCCTCCCGCGGCGCTGACGCCTGCGAAGTTCAGCGCGAGGAGCCCGAACCGCAACAGGAGCCGCAG
>DATLRB010000082.1:0-9689 GCA_035534875.1 Saccharimonadales bacterium (SeqCode) | reverse complement strand
TCCAGCCTCATCTTTCGCGCGTTCTACGGTGTCCCGAAGACGGTGAGATCCCCTGACGGCAGGCTGATCAACGCGGCACGCGGTTTTCTCGAGACGCTGACCCGCCTGCTCGGCACCAGGCGCCCGCGACACATCGCCGTTGCGAGCGATGCTGACTGGCGCCCGGACTGGCGGGTCGCGCTGATTCCCGGGTACAAGGCGCAACGGGTTGCGGAACCGATACCACCCGCACTCATCCCTCAGATGCCGGTCATCGACGCCCTGCTCGCGGCGATCGGGGTCGATGCGCTCGGGGTCGCGGGATATGAGGCTGAGGACGTCATCGCAACCTGGACCGCTCGCGCGTCGGGCAGCGTCGAGATCGTGAGCGGTGATCGCGATCTGTTCGCACTCGTCGAGGACCCGCGGGTCACGGTGCTCTACCCGGAAAAGGGAGGGTGGGCCCTGGTCGACGAATCCGAGGTCACCCGGCGGTATGGGATTCCCGGACGCCGTTACGCGGATTTCGCAATGCTGCGCGGTGATCCGTCGGATGGCCTGCCAGGGTTGAAAGGGGTGGGCGCAGTCGCGGCCGCGACGATGGTCCGTCAGCACGGCGGGGTCGCGGCCCTCCTCGCAGCACACCGCCTCAGCGAGCATGATCAGGACTACCTGACCCGGGCGATGCAGGTTGTTCCTCCGGTGCCTGATCTCCCGATCGAGCTGCCGCGGGGCAGTCGGGACCGATATCCGGATGACCCGGCGGCGCTCAACGCGCTGATGGCTGAGTTTGGGCTCCAGGCCGCTTCGAGCCGTCTCGTGGATGCGCTGAACGAGCAACTGCGCGGGTCCTGACATGACGCGACTCCGAACCGATCGGGTGCTGCTCACTGGAATCGCGGTCGCGGTGATCGCGCCGCCGTTGCTGACTCTGGTGCTCGCACGTCTGCCGACGTCGGAGGCCCGTGCCTATGTCTTCCTCTACCTCGGGATCGTCGCGTCGCTCGGTCTCCTCGCCGGGCTCGTCCCCGCGCTCGTCGCCGCGGCCATGTCCTCAGTCCTCGGCGACTACTTCTTTCTCCCGCCAGTCGACAGCCTCAGCCTCGCCAACCCGAGCGACGTCCTGTACCTGGTCGTCTTCTTTGTGACGGCAGGCGCGGTGGGGGGCGTCGCCGCGCTCCGGCGGCGGGCGATCCTCGAGGCCCGAGGGCTTTCGAGAACGCTCGCCGCGGCAAACACCGAGCTCGAGCGCCTGTACCGCGAGCAGGCGGCGTCAGCGCGCACGGCCGTGCGGCTGGCCCAAACGCAGCAACAGGTGTCGGCGCTGCGCGAAGCCGACCGTGTGCGCCGCGAACTGCTCCAGAACGTGAGCCACGAGCTGCGCACGCCCCTGGCCAGCATCCTCACCGGTGCGACCGTCCTCCTGGGCCGGACCGATCTCAGCGAAGCGTCCCGGGACGGGCTGGCCGGCATCGTGACCCAGTCCCGGAGACTCGATCGACTGGTTGGCGACATGCTCGACCTGGCCCGCATCGAGGGACATGCCCTCGAGCTGCGTCTCGAGCCGGTCGATGCCGGCGAGGCGGTCGAGGCTGCGGCCGCGCGGCTCCGACAGAGTCATCCGACCCGCGTCGTACGCATCGAGACCGAGCCTGGATCCCTGGAGGCCGTCGCCGACTGGGACCGGCTCGGACAGGTGCTCGACAACCTGCTCGTCAATGCCGATCGCTACGCACCGCCAACGTCTGCGATCGAGATCCATGTCGGGCCGGGGGCTCGCGGAACGATCGTGACTCGCGTCGTCGACCACGGTCCCGGTGTCGATGCCGAGCTGAAGGACCGCATCTTCGAGCGTTTCGTCCGCGATGAGCAGGCGGGCGCCGAGGGCACCGGGCTGGGTCTCGCCATCGTCCGAGGGATCATCGAGGCGCACGCCGGGCGCATCTGGCTCGACGATCCGGACCAAGAAGGTGGGGCCGTCTTCGCGTTCACCCTTCCAGCCGCTCCCATCGCGCAGCCTCAGGGGGAGCCGACCGTCAGCGACCCTGCAAGCGTCTCGTAGCCTGGCCTCCGGCGACCCTCGGCGCCACCCGGCGCTCCTCCAGGTGATGTGGGCGGCCGAGATCAGGCGGCCGCGCCGTCCTGTGGCGTCGGAAGCACATGAACGTCCACGTCGGTGAGCAGCTGCATGAGCTTGCGCAGGGTGCCGCGTCGCCCGCGCCCACGCGTGACGACGATCTCGGTCGTGAGGATCTTTCGCGCGTACCGGGTCAGAGCACTCGCAGGGTCGCGCTCGTACAGAGTCACGAACGTGCCGCCGGCCTGGTGCGTGAGCGCAGCATAGCCCCCAAGGAGCTGCATCTCCTGCTCGGACCGCTTGCGGTCACGGACGGTGACCGCCGTCATCTTGCCGTCCAGCCGGGCGGCCAGGGCTGCGGTACTCGCGATCACGTCCTCCATCCCCGGACGGGGCGGGACGCCGAGCATGACCCGCGGTTTGACCTCCCACGGGGCTTCGATGCCCCGCTCCCGCATGTACGCGACCAGGCGGCGATCGGTGTGCTCGGCGAGGATCCGGAACGCCAGCTCACGGAGCGAAGCGAGGACCTCCGGCCGGAACGCCTGGGCGCGAGCTTTCGCGGCCTCGCTCGCCGGCACGATCTCGCCCCGGCGGAGGCGTTCGTCCAGGAGTGACGGCGTGATGTCGACGATCTCGAGCTCAGTCACCTGGTCCAGGAACGCGTCATCGACCGGGTGTTCCGGTCGGGTGCCGAGCATCACGCCCATTCCCTCGACGGTGCTCCGAAGATCGGTCAGGTGGAGGGTCGCGATCAGCATCATTCCGGCCTGCAGCAATCGAGGGACGGACTCGGTGATCGGCCGCCCCGTGGTATCGACGCCGGCGAGGTCGTCGAGGCACGCCACCTCGGGGTTGCGCCGCAACAGTGCCTCGACGTCGACGATCCCCGCTTGCGCCGGCGAGCTCCGTCCACCGAGCACCTCGAGTTCTCCGAGCGCAGCCTCACAGCGGCTCCGTCCGTCGGTCTTCACCGCCGCGACCACGACATCCGAACCCCGTGCCCGGCGCCGGGTTGCCTCGTCGAGCATCGCCACGGTGGTGCCACAGCCGCGTGCGTATCCCAGATAGACGCGCAGCCCGGATCGGATTGCGCTCGCGTGCAGCGCGCGGAGCAACATGTCGGAGTCGGGCCGCCGGTCGCCGGCTGCGATCGGGACATCCCGGTGGATGCCCGCGGGGCGCGCGACGACGTGCACGTTCACGTCCGGCAGCTCGGTGATCAGCCGGTCGGCGAGCCCACGGTGGAGGCGGCCGCGCACGCCGGGGTGTGAGGGCTGACCGACGACAACGTGCTGGACGCCGAGCTCCTGGGCGACGGCGATCACGACGTCGGCGACTCGGCCTTCTCGCTCGATGAACCCACACTGGAGCAGCTCTGCAAGTTCCTTCGATTTCGTCCTGCCCGCATCGGTCTCGTCGCCGTGCCGTCCCAGCACCACCAGCACCGTGCAGAAACCACCGAACCGCCGGGCGAGCCGGCTGGCGCGGCGAATGAGCGTTCCGCTGCTCTGCCCGCCGCTGACAGCCACGAGGACCGACTGGGGCGCGGGACGGATGGCGCCACGAGCGCGCCCGACGGCCTGCGCCACGAGACGAAGCGCGATCTCACGCAGCGCGGCGAGATTGCCGGGACGGAAGAAGTTGCCAAGCGCAGTGTCGATCTTCTCCGGCGCGTAGATGTTGCCGTGGCGCATGCGCTTGCGGAGCGCCTCGGGAGAGATGTCGATGAACTGGATCTCGTCAGCATTGTCGAGAACGCGATCGGGCAGGGTCTCGCGCACCGGGATGCCGGTGATGTGCTCGGCGAGATCCTTCACCGACTCGAGATGCTGGACGTTGACGGTGGTCACCACGTCGATACCGGCCGCGAGGATCTCTTCAACGTCCTCGTACCGCTTGGTATGGCGGACGCCGGGCACGTTGGTGTGGGCCAGCTCGTCGACGAGCACGATCTGCGGGTGGCGCGCCAGGACGCCGTCGAGATCCATCTCCTCCATGAGCCTGCCGCGGTACTCGACCTCGAGGCGCGGAATGACTTCGAGACTCCCGATCGCCTGCTCGGTGAGCTTGCGGCCATGCGTCTCCACGAACCCCACCACGACGTCCTCCCCCTGGGAGCGGCGGTCGTGTGCCTCGCGGAGCAAGGCGAACGTCTTGCCGCTCCCCGGCGTCGCTCCCAGGAACACCCGCAGATGGCCGCGTCCGACCCTCATCGCCGACGGGACCGGCGTCGCGCCGGCCGCGATCGCGTCGGTCATACCGCTCATGATGCTCGCCTCTGCCTCCCTGTTAACGCCTCAGCCCGGCAAGACTGGACTGGTGGGCGTCGAGGGCGAGGTTGAGCTGGAGCACGTTGACGACCGGCTCTCCGAAGACCCAGAGGATCCGGCCCTGAACCTGGGATTCGACGAGCGCATGCACGGTGCTGGGATCCAGGCTGCGCGCGCTCGCCACCATGTTCACCTGGGCGAGGGCCGCAGCCTCGCTGATGTTCGGGTCGAAACCGGTGAAGTCGGAGGTCACGAGGTCGATCGGCACCGGAGCCGAGACGCCGGCGGCCTCATAGGCGGCCACGGCTGCCGTGATCGTCTCCTTCAGCAGTGGGTTGGACGGCCCGAGGTTGCTGCCGGCGGAGTTCGAGGCGTTGCAGGGTTGCAGGGCGGCGGTGCTTGCGTTGACGGTGTACGAGAGACGTCCCTGGAAGTACTTCGGATTGATCGTGATCCTGAGGCTCCCGTCCGAGGCGAGCTTCTCCTGCGGACAGCTCTGACCGATGAGCCTGGATCCGACGACCTTGCCGTTCACAGTGACCAGGCTGCCGTTGGCCTGGCTGTTGAACGCGACCTGCGAGATGCCGGTGATGACGAACGTGTAAATGAGCGCGAGCGCGGCGATGAAGACGGTGAGCCGGAGCCCGATCAGGAGTTGCTTTGGCAGATTGCCCATGCTCGTATCGCCTACACCAGATGAGCCGCGGTGATGATGACGTCGATGATCTTGATGCCGATGAACGGCGCGATGATCCCGCCAAGTCCGTAGATGAGGAGGTTGCGGCGCAGCAGCGCGGCGGCGCCGATGGCGCGGAAGCGGACGCCGCGAAGTGCGAGCGGGACGAGCGCGATGATGATGAGCGCGTTGAAGATCACGGCGCTCAGGATTGCGCTGTGGGCAGAGTGCAGGCCCATGATGTTGAGCACCGACAACGGCTTGAGCGCCGCGTACGCGGTGAACATCGCGGGAATGATCGCGAAGTACTTGGCGACGTCGTTGGCGATGCTGAAGGTCGTCAGCGCGCCACGTGTGATCAGCATCTGCTTGCCGGTTTCCACGATCTCAATGAGCTTCGTCGGGTCACTGTCGAGGTCGACGAGGTTGCCCGCTTCCTTGGCAGCCTGAGTCCCGCTGTTCATGGCGACGCCGACGTCAGCCTGGGCAAGCGCGGGCGCGTCGTTGGTGCCGTCACCGGTCATCGCCACGAGCTTGCCGCCCGCCTGCTCCTGACGGATGAGGTCGAGCTTGTTCTCCGGTGTTGCCTGGGCGAGGAAGTCGTCGACCCCCGCCTCGGCGGCGATCGCCGCGGCTGTCAGCGGGTTGTCGCCGGTGATCATCACCGTGCGCAGCCCCATCCGGCGCAGTTCCGCGAAGCGCTCGGCGATCCCGGGTTTGACGATGTCCTTGAGGTGGATGGTGCCGAGAACGATCTGGTTCTCGGCCACGAGCAGCGGTGTCCCACCACTGCGAGCGATCGTCTCAACCTGGGCGTTGATCTCCTTCGACACTGCGTCTCCGCCGCACCACTTGTCGATGGAGTCGCCGGCGCCCTTGCGGATGCTGTCACGGGAACGGTCCACACCGCTCATGCGAGTTTCTGCCGTGAATGGCACGAAGGTCCAGGGGTCGCCGGTGACCGCCTCCGGCGCGCCGAATCGCCGCGCCAGGGTCACGATCGACCGCCCCTCGGGGGTCTCGTCGGCGCGGCTGGCCAGATCGGCTGCGTGCACGAGCTGCTCCATCGCGATGCCGGGGGCCGGGAGGAACTCGGTCGCCTGACGGTTGCCGAGTGTGATCGTTCCGGTCTTGTCGAGGAGCAGCGTGTCGACGTCACCCGCAGCCTCGACGGCGCGACCCGACATGGCGAGGACGTTCTTCTGGAGGAGGCGATCGATCCCGGCGATCCCGATGGCGCTGAGCAACCCGCCGATGGTGGTCGGGATGAGGCAGACGAGCAGCGCGATGAGCACCGGCACCTCGATGGAAGCGCCGGAATAGATCGCATACGGCTGCAGTGTCACGACGGCAATCAGGAAGATGAGGGTGAGGCTGGCCAGCAGGATGTTGAGCGCAATCTCGTTGGGTGTCTTCTGACGCGAGGCACTCTCGACGAGCGAGATCATGCGGTCGAGGAAGGTCTCGCCCGGGTTCTGGGTGATCTCGATGACGATGCGGTCGCTCAGGACGCGCGTGCCGCCGGTGACGGCACTGCGGTCGCCGCCCGCCTCGCGGATGACCGGGGCCGATTCACCGGTGATCGCTGACTCGTCGACGCTGGCGATTCCCTCGACGATGGTGCCGTCGCTCGGGATCACGTCGCCGGCCTCGCACACCACGACGTCGCCTTTTCGGAGGTCGGTTGCCGGTACCGCGACCTCAGTTCCTCCGATGCCGCCCTGCAATTTGCGTGCGACCGTCTCGGTGCGCGTGCGGCGCAGCGCCTGTGCCTGTGCCTTGCCGCGTCCCTCGGCGATGGCCTCGGCGAAGTTGGCGAAGAGCACTGTGAACCAGAGCCAGAGCGCGATCTGGCCGACGAAGTTATTGTCATTCCCGGTGCCGATGATGCCCGCGATGAACCCATAGGTGGTCATCACAGCACCGATCTCCACGATGAACATGACCGGGTTGCGAGCCATGGCGCGGGGATCCAGCTTGACGAAGCTCTGGCCGATCGCCGGGATCAGCAGCTCCGGATCGATGATGCTGGTGCGCCGGCGCCTGGTGTGGTGAGCGGATGCAACTGCCATTTCAGAATGCCGCGATGAGCTTGAAGTGCTCGAGAATCGGCCCGAGCGAGACTGCGGGGAAGAACGTGAGGGCGGCGACGATGATGATCGTGCCGATGAGCAGCGCCACGAAGAGCGGGCCGTCGGTGGGGAACGTCCCGGCACTGGCCGGCACGATCTTCTTCTTCACGAGGTTGCCGGCCATCGCCATCACCGGGATGAGAAAGAGATACCGGCCCGCCCACATCGCACCGGCGAGCATCAGGTTGTAGAAGTTGGTGTTTCCCGACAGGCCGGCGAACGCGCTGCCGTTGTTCCCGGTCGCGGAAGCGAATGCGTACAGGATCTCGGTCAGCATGTGCGGCGTGCCCTGCGTTGCTATCGGACCCGCTTGACCTCCCGCGGTCAGCACGGCCACGGCTGAGAAGCCGAGGATCGACGCCGGAAGGATGAGGATCGCGATCGCGGCGTACTTCACGTCGCGGGCCTCGATCTTCTTGCCGAGGTATTCGGGCGTTCTGCCCACCATCAGTCCTGCGATGAACACCGCCACGATCGCGAACACCACCATCCCGTAGAGCCCCGAGCCGACATCGCCTGGAGTGATCTCGCCGAGCTTGATGAGCACCAGTGGGACGAGCCCGCCGATCGGCGTGAGACTGTCCATCGACGCGTCGACAGAACCTGTGCTGGTGCCCGTCGTCGCGGTGTTGTACAGCGCTGACTGGATCGGCCCGAAGCGAGCCTCCTTGCCCTCCATGTTGCCGCCGGCGGACGCACCGCTGGCTACCTGCGACGCACCAGTGGTGACCAGGGCGGGGTTGCCCTGCTGCTCCTGCCACGCGACCACACCGAACGCGGAGATGAGGATGACACCCATCACAGTGCCGAGCACGATGCCCTGCTTGACGTTGCCGACCCACCGTCCGAAGGTGATGGTCAGCCCGAAGGGAATCAGCAGGCAGGTGAAGATCTCCAGCGAGTTCGTGAACCCGTTGGGGTTCTCGAACGGATGCGCGGCGTTTGCGTTGAAGAAACCGCCACCGTTGGTGCCGAGATCCTTGATCGCCTCCATCGATGCGACCGGGCCCTGCGCGATCGTCTGCAGGCCGTTGCTGAGCGTGTGCACGACCGAGTAGTTGCTGAAGTTCTGGATCGCGCCGTTGGCGACCAGCACCAGCGCAAGCAGGACGCTGATCGGAAGGAGTACGTAGAGAATCCCGCGCACGATGTCCACCCAGAAGTTGCCGACTGTGCTCATGGTTCGACGCGCGACCGCGCGAATGACCACGATTGCCACCGCGATGCCCACGGCAGCGCTGAGGAACTGATGCAGGACGAGCGCCACGATTTGCGAGAAGTAGCTCATGGTGGTCTCGCCGGCGTAGTTCTGCCAGTTCGTGTTGGTGGCAAAACTGACGGCCGTGTTGAATGCGAGCGGCGCGGGCACGCCGGGGAGACGCTCGGGGTTGAGCGGCAGGTGGTCCTGAAAGCGGAGCACCACATAGGTGAACGCAATGCTCACGACCGTCACCGCGAGGAGCGAGACGAGGTACGCGAGCCAGCCCTGCTCGTGCTCTTCGTCGATGCCGATGATCTTGTACGTGAGGCGTTCGACGGGTCGGATCACGCTGCTGAGCCAGACGCGCTCACCCTTGAACACCTTGAGCATGTACCCGCCGATGAACCACGCACCGACACCGACGGCGGCGTACGTGATCGCCGCCGCGATGATGTCGAGAACCATCAGAACCGCTCCGGCGCGACCAGTGCGACCACCAGGTAGATCGCAGCGAGCAGCGCGATGACGGCGGACACGATGTACCCGGCTAGCTCAGATCCCACGTCAGATCATCCGCATCCCGTCGGTCAGCAGATACGCGGCGACGAGCATCCCCGCGAAGCAGATGAGGACGACCAGATCGAGTGGCATTGAGACCAGTGTCGTCAGGAACCCATCAACGATCGATCAACAACTTGGGAGCTGCGTGGACGCGCCTCTCCGTCAACGTCGGGTCAGCGAGGGGGGCCGAAACGGTACCCCTGGCGCCCGACCGTGACGACGACCTCCGGGTGCGCGGGATCGTCCTCGAGCTTCACGCGAAGGCGCTGCGCGAACGTGCGGAGATAGTTGCGCTCGTCCGCGTACTGGGGGCCCCAGACGCGGTGGAGGAGCGTGCGGTGGTCGACCGTTGCGCCCGCGTTGCGAGCCAGCTCGGCGAGCAGCAGCCACTCGGTCGGAGAGAGCCGCACCTCCTTCCCACCGCGGAGCACCGTCCGCGCGCCCAGGTCCACCCGAACGCTGCCCTGCGTGGCCGTGCCGCCCGTGCCGTCGGGCGGCCGCACGCGACGCAGCACCGCCCGGACCCGGGCGAGCAGCTCGTCCGCGCCAAAGGGCTTGGCGAGGTAATCGTCCGCGCCGAGGTCGAGGGCGCGGACCTTGTCGGACTCCTCGCCGCGGGCGCTGATGACGATGACGGCGGGCCGCTGCAGATTCTCCATCTGCTCGAGGATGTGCCAGCCGTCGATGAAGGGAAGGCCGATGTCGAGCAGCACGATGTCGATCGTGCTGACCTCGCGAAGCATCTGAGACGCGGTGATGCCGTGGGCCGCGAGCGACGTCTGGTACCCCG
>DATLRB010000081.1:0-2693 GCA_035534875.1 Saccharimonadales bacterium (SeqCode) | reverse complement strand
CGCGTCGCAACCCACGACCGATTCCTGCGGGTACCCTGGGGCCGATGACGACGGAGCCGCCAGGGCAGCCTCGCGCCGGTGCCATCGCCTCGCCGGGCTCCGTCAGCCCAATCGGCGTCGTGATTCCCGCCTACAACTCGGTCCGGACGCTCGGTGCCGCTCTCGCGTCGGTGGCGGCGCAAACGCTCACTCCGGCGACCGTGGTGGTGGGCGACGATCACTCTGACGACGACACCGCTGCACTCGCGAGGCGATGGCAGGGATTGCTCCCGGTCGAGGTCGTCCGCCTCGAGCGAAACTCCGGCCCGGCGGCCGCGCGGCGCACGGCCATCGCTCGTATCGACGCTCCATTGATCGCACTGCTCGACGCCGACGACGTCTGGCTCCCCGACCACCTGGCGTCGCTCGCCGCGCTCCACGCGCGAGCCGGTGGCATCGTCTGCGCGGACGCACTGCGATGGCATCCGGGTGAGGGTGTGCGGGAGGCAACCCAACGGGCCAACTTTCCGATTCCTCCGCCCGACCACCAGCTTCTGGACATCCTGCGACACAACTTCGTCTCCATCGGTGCACTGTTTCCGCGCGCCGCCTACGAGGACGTCGGTGGCTTTCGTGATGGCGTCTCGGGGGCCGAGGACTGGGATCTGTGGATACGCCTGATCAGGGCAGGACTCAGGGTGCACGGCGTCGCAGCTCCAACCCTGCTGTACCGCGTGGAATCGAGCGGGCTGAGCCATCGAACTGACATCTTTGACACGTACGCGCGGGTCCTCGAGCGAGCGGTGAAGGAGGCGGGCGACGGCCGGCAGCGAGCCGTGGCTCAGGAAGCACTCGGCTGGATGAGGAAGCGGCGGGCATTGGCGGCCGCATACACGCACGCACGAGCGGGGAGACCGTGGCAGGCGCGCGGGGCGGCTCTCGCATGCCTGCCCGGGTCCCCTCGCTTCTCTCTGGAGGCGGGCCTCATCCTCGCCTCTCCGTCCCTCGCCATCAGGATCGGCGACGCCCTACGCCGCCGGCGGTGGTGACGGCGGACCAACTCCCCGTCGAGGCCGGGGTACCCGATCCACTGGAGAGCCTCGGCCTGCGACGCATTCTTCGCTCGGCGTCCGGCCTGTCCGGCGCGTCGCTGATCGGCTCGGTTCTGGCCGTCGGCGCCGGCTTTCTGGCAGCACACTGGCTTGGGCCTGCTCGATACGGCGATGGCCAGCTCGTGCTGCTCATCTACCTGTACGCGACGCTGATGCGGAGTGGGGTCTTCGAGGGCTCTGTCCGGGCCGTGATCGATCACCTCGCGCGCGGCGAGGCGGATGAGGCTCGCCGGGCGCAGAACGTCGGCGTCTCGTTCGAGCTGGTCGTCTCGGCGCTTCCTGGCGTGGCGCTCACCATCGTTGGGTTCTTCGTTGCTCCCGGCGCGGTTCAGCTCGGTCTGTTCCTCGCGCCGGTAGCGGTGATCGCCTCGAGCGGCAGCAGCTTCCTCTCCACCCTCTGGTCGGCACGGTCCCGTTTCGATGTCGTCGGCAAGGTGGCCGTCGCGCAGGCGATCCTCGGCCCCATTCTCCTGGTGGCGCTTGTCGCCTCGGTCGGGACCGCCGGCGTGTTCCTCGCACCCGCGATCGCATCGTTGCTGACCGCGGCGCTCTACTTCGCCTTCCGGCCGCCGCTGCAACTCCAACCGTCCTTCGACACGCGGGCAGCGCGTCCGTTCCTGCGTGTCGGGTTTCCGCTCGGCCTGCTCGCGGAGGTCTACTGGGCCTATCGTCTGGTGGGCAGCTCCTCGATCGCCATAGCGTCGTCGTCTTTCGTCCTTGGTCTCTACACCTTCGCGGCCGCGCCGATCGCGGTGGCCACGAGCGCGATCGGTGGCATCCAGGCGGTGCTGCTCCCGACCATCTGGCGCGAGCTCAGCCGCGGCGCCAAGGGGCCGGTCTGGGCACATCACGCCGAGCGGATCACGATCGCGATGGCGCTGATCGCCGCAACAGTCGCGGGCCTCGGCCAGGCCGGGTTTGCGCCGCTCGTGATGGCGTTCACCCCGAGTTTCGCTCCTTCCATCCGGCTGTTCGACATCCTGGCGTTGACCATCCTGCTGCTGCCCATCGCCACCGTCCCATCGCTGGTGCTCGACTCAAAGCGGGTGAACCGTCAGAAGCGACACCTCACCATCTGGGCAGTCGCGCTTTTGGTCAATATCGTCGCGAACGTGGTCGTCCTCAGGGTAGGCTGGGGTGCACAGGCGATCGCGGTGAATGACGTCTGGGTGCAGTTCCTCGTCGTGGTGGTCATCTTCGAGACGGCAGCGCCGCACGTATGGGAGGGCGCCGGCGGCCGGCGCGGTGCGCTCTACCTCAAGATGACGCTGGTGCTGACCGTTGCCGCAGCAGTGACTGTTGTGCTCGACCTCGAAGCGGCCGGTCTGCATCCCGGCCACCTCGACATCGCCGCCATCGTGCTCCGCGGCGGTGGCGCAGCCGTCGCCTGGGCAGCGGTCGCGGTGCTGCTCCTTCGTCCGCGGGGAAACCTCAGCGCCGCCACCACCTGAGCAGCTCGTTCGAAAAGGTGCGTCAGACTTTGCGCGATACTCCCCCGGTGTCTCGTCGCGGGCTCGCACCCTTGGTCTTCGTCCTCGCGGTGGTGCTGGTGATCTGGATCGTCGCAGGCGTCAGCGCAGGAGACATCGCGAGATTCGTTGG
>DATLRB010000080.1:0-120253 GCA_035534875.1 Saccharimonadales bacterium (SeqCode) | reverse complement strand
GTTCCTGCTCGCCGACGGGACGACGGCCAAAGCCCTGACTGGCGTCGACGATCATTCGCGGTTCTGCGTGTCGGCACGGCTCATGTCGCGGGAGCGTACCCAGCTGGTCTGCGATGGCTTCGCCGCCGCATTGCGCACGTACGGAGTGCCTGAGCAGGTGCTCACCGACAACGGCAAGGTCTTCACCGGCAAGTACGCGCAGCCGCCCGTGGAGGTGCTCTTCGACCGGATCTGCCGCGAGAACGGCGTCGAGCATCTGCTCACGCAGCCGCGCCACCCCACGACGACGGGCAAGATCGAGCGCTTTCATCGCACGCTCCGCCTTGAGTTCGACACCACGCAGGTGTTCCGGAGCCTGCCCATCGCCCAGCAGGCCTTGGATGAATGGGTCGCGTACTACAACAGCGCACGACCGCACCAATCACTCGGCGATGGCACCCCGGAGAGCCGCTTCCGGTTGACTGGCGCGCCGCTCCGGGGACCACGACCGACGCCGGAGCGAACTGGCGAGCAGTGGGTGACGCGCCGCGTCGCCGCCAACGGCCTGGTCTCGGTCGGCTGGCAGCAGGTCAGCGTCGGCAAGCACTACGGGGGCAGCGCCTGCAACGTGCTCGTCGGCGACGGCGTCCTCCAGTTCTGGGTCGGCAACGAACTCCTCAAGACCGTGGCCCGTACCGGGAGTGGTGAAATCCGCAAGAAGAACGCTGCGGGGACCTCCCCGCGGCCTCGATGAAAGGCTTGGGAGTGTCAAGGATCAACCGAAACTGATCCGTCAAGCGTCAACCGAAGCTCCACACGGGCACCATTGCGCTGTACTGATCCAAGGCTGATCCCTGACAAAACGGGTTCGGCTGATGCTTTACATGGTTTCGGTTGATGGTTGACACCGGTTTCGGCTGCTCCAATTCTGGGTGGGCACTGAGCTGCCCAAGACGGTGGCTCGTACCAGCACGGGCGAGATTCGCAACAAGCGCGCCGGTGGCACCGCACGAAGAACGCGAATGGGCGCCGAGTGGGACACATCAACCGGAGGTGTGCGTGACAGATCAACCGCTACCCTACACGGGCACCATTGCGCGCGCCGGCGCCACGACCGCGTCGTTCGCCGGAAGCGGATATTTGAAAGTGGAGGTTGTCCAATGACCCTTCCGCGCGTCGCCGGCGCTGCATGAGCGAGTGGGTTGAGTGGCACAAGGGCTACGCGCCGGGGTCGCCGCTGACACGCCGCCTCGAGATCGTCCAGGGGCTCATCCGCGGGGCGCTGGATGCGGCCCCGCCCGGTCCGATCGCCGTGATCAGCATGTGCGCCGGGGACGGACGCGACCTGCTCGGCGTGCTCGCCGGTCATCCACGCCGCGACGACGTTCGCGCACGGCTGGTGGAGCTCGATCCCGAGCTTGCGGCACGCGCCCACGAGCGCGCCGCCCTCGTGTCACCAGCGATCGACGTCGTCACCGGTGACGCCGCCTGGACGAGCAGCTACGCCGGGGCGGTGCCCGCCGACATCGTCCTGGCGTGCGGCATCTTCGGCAACATCACCGATGACGCCGTGCGCAACACGGTGACCCGCCTTCCGGCGCTCTGCGCACCCAACGCGACGGTGATCTGGACTCGTGGCACGTTTGCGCCAGATCTGACACCAACCATTCGGGCCTGGTTCATGGAGGCCGGCTTCTCCGAGGTCGACTTCGTGACGATCCCCGGTACCACGCTCGGCGTCGGCGCCGACCGCCTCATGTCGCCGCCGCCGGCGTTCGAGCCTGGACTGCGGCTCTTCACATTTCTCGAGCGAGAATGCCGGCCGTCAGCGGCCTCTGGGCACTGACGACAGCGTACCGTCGCCCGTAAGCTCAGCGAATGCCCGAGCAGAAGCACGAACCCGCGCGTCCCGATCTGGCGGAGACGCTCAGACGGCGAAGTCTCATCGGTGACGAGAGTCGCGCCGACATCGTCGCCGCACGCCATGCGGCGGGACGACGCTCCGCGCGAGAGAATCTCGCCGACCTGTGCGACCAGGGCAGCTTCGTCGAGTACGGCGGTCTCGCGATCGCGGCGCAGCGCGGCCGTCGCACCGTCGACGACCTCGTGCGACGGACCCCCGCGGACGGTCTGGTTGCCGGCGTCGCACGGGTGAACACCGCCATGGTCGGCGAGGACCGTGCGCAGTGCGCGGTGCTCTCGTACGACTACACGGTGCTCGCGGGCACCCAGGGGGTCATGGGGCACCGCAAGAAAGATCGTCTCTTCGAGATCATCGAACGCCGCCGCCTGCCCGTTGTGCTCTTCGCCGAAGGCGGTGGCGGCAGGCCCGGTGACACCGATCACGCGATGGTGGCGGGTCTCGACGTCATGGCCTTCGCACTCTGGGCGCGGCTCTCCGGCCTCGTTCCCCGAATCGCGATCGCTTCCGGTCGTTGTTTTGCCGGCAATGCCGCATTGCTCGGCTGTTCCGACCTGATCATCGCGACGCCCGAGGCGAGCATCGGCATGGGCGGCCCGGCGATGATCGAGGGCGGTGGCCTCGGCGTGGTGGAGGCCGACCAGGTCGGCCCGTTCGACCTGCAGGTGAAGAACGGCGTCATCGACATCGCGGCACGCGACGAGGCCGAGGCCGTCCGCCTCGCCCGCCATGCGCTCTCGTTCTTCCAGGGTTCTGTCGCCGCCTGGGAGACACCCGATCAAGCGGCCCTGCGCGATGTCGTCCCGGAGAATCGGCGGCGCGCATACGACGTGCATCAAGCGATCGAGATCATCGCCGACACCGCCTCGTCGCTCGAGCTGCGACCGAGGTTCGGGCGCGGCATGGTGACATCGCTCGCGCGCATCGAGGGGCATCCGGTCGGCATCGTCGCCAACAATCCGATGCATCTCGCTGGAGCGATCACGAGCGACTGCGCCGACAAGGCGGCGCGGTTTCTCCAGCTGTGCGAGGCGTTCGCGCTCCCGGTCCTCTTTCTCTGCGACACCCCGGGGATCATGGTCGGACCGGATGCCGAGGCCACGGCGCTCGTTCGCCACGCGAGTCGGCTGTTCCTTGCCGGCGCGGCGCTCACCGTGCCGTTCATGACGGTGGTGCTGCGCAAGGGGTACGGGCTCGGCGCGCAGGCGATGGCGGGCGGGAGTTTCCGCGCTCCCCTGATGACCGTCGCCTGGCCCACCGGCGAGTTCGGGGGGATGGGGCTCGAGGGAGCGGTGAAACTCGCCTACCGCAAGGAGCTCGAGGCGATCGACGATGCCGAGGCGCGCAGGGCGCGGTTCGACGGCATGGTGGCGGAGGCGTACGAGCGCGGAACCGCGCTCAACACCGCGACATACTTCGAGGTCGACGACGTGGTCGATCCGGCGGCGACGCGGGCCTTGGTGGCAGCGGTCCTTCTCCATCCCCGCGAGTCGCCGCCGACGGTGACGAGACGTCGCTACGTCGACGCGTGGTGAGCGCCGGGGCGAGATTCGCGGCGGCGCCCGGCCGGATGACCCGACGGCGCCATCCCGTGATCGGCCGTCGATCAGAGGTGCGAGAGCTCGCGGAAGAGTCGCCGGAAGAACGGGCCGCCCCAGAGGCCGATCGAAAGGACGCCGCCGAACAGCACCACCGCGTCGACGCTCGCGCGCCCCTGCTTGGTCCAGTACACATCCTCGAGGTCGAGCCAGAGCGCGAACTCGTCAAGCGTGAGCGCCGACGCGCCGCCGTAGAGGACTGACGTGAACTTCGCGAGGGCGTCGTCGGTGCCCTTGGCGTTTCCCGCCGTATCGACCTCGATCAACCAGAGGTAGCCCGTGCCCAGGAGGCCGGCGATGCCGAGGACGAGGTGGTGGAAGTGGCGGCCGCCCACGGTGAGGTTGTGGAACGGCCCCACGCCCGCGCGGATCGCGTGGGTGATCGCCCGGGTGGCGGCGAACGTGGTGAAGAACGACACGGACGACAGGAACAACCGCTCGCGGCGGGTGTCGCTGAACTCCTGACGATATATCTCCGCCGCGCGGTCGGGCGTCAACAGCGGACCGGTCTCAGGCCTTGATGGACTTCGGGCGCGCAAAGTTCGCCGCGACCACCGCGAGCAGCGCGAGCGCCACGAAGACGATCGCGTGCTTCCAGTGGAGCGCCGGGCGTCCGGACGAGAGGAAGTTGGTCTTGGTGGTGAAGTAGAAGACCGCCGCTATGGCAAAGATCACGGCCAGAGCGAGCAGCGCGAGCGCTAGTGGGCGGCTACCCCGCATGACAGATCCCCCGGTGGTTGCGGTCGTGCGCCGGCTGCGAGCACGATCCTGCGTGCAACATCAGTTCACGACCTCAGTGGATGAAGACGAGGCCCGCGGCCCCGAGAGCGGCACAGTAATACGCGAAGGGGTCGAGACGTCCGAGTCGCAGGTAGCGGAGCAGGAAACGGGCGCTGGCATACGCCAGCAGCCCGCTCATTGCCGCGGCGGCGATCGACACCAGCAGCGTCGGCGCGTCAGACCCGAGGGTGGGCAGTTCGAGCAATCCTGCCGCGAGGATGATCGGGGTCGCGAGCAGAAACGAGAACCGCGCCGCCTCCTCGTGACGGAGCCCGGCGACGAGCCCGGCCGCCATGGTGATGCCCGAGCGTGAGATCCCCGGCAGGAGCGCGCCCGCCTGGAAGATGCCGACGAACATGGTCGTGCGCAGACTCAGACCCTCGACGCGCTGGTACTCGGGATCGTCCTCCTCGTGCGCCAGGATCTGTGCTCCGCCCGGAGCCCGGCGCCGCTCGTCGCGGCGCCGGAACATCTCCGCCGCGAAGAGGATGCAGCCGTTGACGATGAGGAACACCGACGCGACGCGAGGGTCGCCGAACAGTGTCTTCAGGGGGTCCTGCAGGAGGAACCCGATGAGCCCGGCCGGAATGGTCCCGATGATCAGCATGACGGCCAGGCGCTCATCGGGATCGCTGATCCGACCCCGTGCCGCAGCGCGGAAGAAGCCGGCGATGATCCGCACCCAGTCGCGCCGGTAGAGAAACAGCAGGGCCGCGGCGGTCCCGAGGTGAAGCATCGCGAGCACGGGGACGAAGGCCGGGCTCGACTGGCGAAAGCTGAGCCCGATGAGCGGGGGGACGACCACCGCGTGGCCGAGTGACGACACCGGGAAGAGTTCGGTGACTCCCTGGAGCGCGGCCAGGAAGAGGATCAGTCCGGCGCTCAGCATTGGCGAGAGCCTACCAGCCCGTCGCGCGTAGTCTGGTGTGATGAGCTCGACACCCGTCCCTGCCGATGGTTCCGTCAACCGCCAGTGGCGCCTTGCCGCCCGGCCGAAGGGGCTCCCCGTGGCGACCGACTGGGCGTTTCAGACCGAGCCGGCTCCCGAGCCGGCGGACGGCCAGTTCCTGGTGCGAGTCCTGTACATATCGCTCGACCCGGCCATGCGCGGCTGGATGAACGACGGACGCTCGTACGTGCCGCCGGTCGGCATCGGCGAGGTGATGCGGGCCGGCGGGGTGGGCCGGGTGGTCACCTCGCGGCATGACGCTTTCAAGGTGGGCGACCATGTCAGCGGCATCTTCGGAGTCCAGGACCTCGCCCTCAGCGATGGCCGAGGCGTCACCCGACTGGCGGCCGGAACGGCACCGCTCCCGCACCACCTCAGCGTGCTGGGCATGCCCGGCATGACCGCGTACTTCGGTCTGCTCGAGGTGGGCCGGCCGGTTGCCGGACAGACCGTTGTGGTATCTGCCGCGGCAGGTGCCGTAGGTCAGCTCGTCGGGCAGATCGCGAAGATCAAGGGCTGCCGGGTGGTTGGGATCGCCGGTGGGCCGGAGAAGTGCCGGTTCATCGTCGACGAGCTCGGATTCGACGCGGCCGTCGACTACAAGAGCGAGGATGTGCGCGCGGCGCTCCGAGACCACTGCCCGGACCGCGTGGACGTGTACTTCGACAACGTGGGCGGGGAGATCCTCGACGCCGTCCTCACGAGGCTCGCCCGCCACGCTCGCATCGTCATCTGCGGCTCGATCTCCCAGTACAACAACGAGGGTCCTGCGCGCGGGCCCGCGAACTACATGGCGCTGCTCGTCGATCGCGCCCGCATGGAGGGATTCGTGGTCTTCGATTACGCCGACCGCTACGCGGACGCCGCGCAGGAGATGGCCGGCTGGATCGCCGAGGGCCGGCTCAAATCGTTGGAGGACGTGGTCCCCGGGCTGGAGCGCTTCCCCGAGACCCTGCTGAAGCTCTACAGCGGGGAGAATTTCGGGAAGTTGATCCTGAGCGTGGCTGACCCGGCGACTTAGGCGGCGACCCTCGCCGGCACCCTGCCCGGACCGCCCTGGAGCAGGCGTGCGATGTCGCTCGGCGACACGATCCCGACGAGCGTGCCGCCCTCATAGACCATCGCCCGGCCGTCGGATGCCGGACCCATGCGCTTGAGCAGATCGGTGACGGGCTCATCCGGGCGGGCGATGGGCACGCGGTCGACGGGGATGGCGATGTCGACTGCGCGACGGTTGCCGCGCTGCTGCGGTGGAACCTGCTTGATACCGCGCATGGTCACCAGGCCGTCGATCCGCCCGTCGATGGCGTGGGTGGGAAACGAGGTGAACTCGTGTCCCATGACGTACTGATCGACGAGCAGCTCGACCGTGATCCACGAAGGGACGATCACCGGGTTCTTCGACATGACGTCGCCGACGAGCACGCCCTCGAGCGCGTGGCGCGCCTGCTCGCCGGTGGCCTCGCCCCGTGCGGCGCTGTCGAGGAACCAGCCGATGAGCATGAGCCAGACCCCACCGACGGGATCGAGAAAGAAGAGGTCGAGGACTCCCAGCCCGATGACGATGAGGGCGAAGAAGCGTCCGGCCCGCGCCGCGGCAACCGTCGCGGTCGTCCGGTTCTTCGACCGGGTCCAGAGGAAACCGCGAAGGATGCGGCCGCCGTCAAGCGGGAACGCGGGAATGAGGTTGAAGAGGAGCAGCGCCAGGTTCACCGCCGCAAGCCACTCGGTCACCACGAGCACCAGTGGGGGAGCGCCGATCTGCACCAGCAGCCACGAGGACCCGAAGAAGGCTCCGGCGAGCACCAGGGTGATCGCGGGTCCGACGGCGGCGACGAGCATCTCGGTTCTGCCGGTCATCTGGTCGCCGTTGATCTGGGCGATGCCGCCGAAGAGCCACAACCTGATGCCGTCCACGGCGATGCCGCGCCGGCGCGCCAGCAGGGCGTGGCCCAGCTCGTGGGCGACCATCGACCCGATCAGCAGCGCCGCGGCGATGAGCCCGACGATCCATGCGAGCCAGAGCGAGGTCCCGGGAGCCTGTCCCGGCACGATACCGGCCACGCCCCAGGCAAGGAGCGCGCCGATCAGCAGGACGCTCCAGTCCGCCGAGATCCTGATCCCGGCGATTCGAGCGATTGGGACGCCGCCTCTGTTCATGGTGCCGTTCCTATGGTGCTCTCGAGGCCTTTCATCTGTATGAACGTACCCATGACAGCGTCGATTCAACGAGGAGCGGACGCACCGGGCACACGGTCCGTCTCTTACGCCACGGCTGAGCGCGGTATGCGCTCCATGGCGGCTCGTTCGGGACGCGCGGCGCCGGCGACGAGGAAGCACCAGGTGGCGGCGGTGAGCAGCAGCACCCACGGCGTTGCTCTCCCGGGAAGCCCCACACCGTTCTGAGACAGGTCGCCGAGGCTCGCGAACGAGAGCAGCACCCAGACCGCGAGGACACAGAGCGTTGCCGGGCCAGGCCACGTACGCTCGCCTGGTCGGCCGGCCAGCCAGGCGAGTCCGGCGACGAGGACCGGAGCCAGCAGGACCAGGTCGTGCCCGAGCAGATGGGGAGACGCGAAGAGCGAGAGCGCCACCGCGCCGCAGAGTGACGGCTCCAGGAGATCCGGACGGCGACGGACTACGGTGCCGAGCCACCCCGCGACGGCCGCGGCGGCGATCCCGGCGCCCACGGCCAGCAGGAACACGCCGGAGGAGGATCCGAGCAGCGAGCCGAACAGTCCACTCGTTCCCTGCATCTGGGCGGTGGGGGAGTTGCTCGGCGTCGCGATGGCGCTCACGAACGAGGCGAGGGCACTGGGTCCGGCGCCGAAGAGCCCGATCAGCAGGGTGACCGCGGCGCCGGACAGGGCTCCGCCGACGGCGCGCCAGTCGCGCCGCCCGATCATGAAGGCGGCAATGCCGATCACCAGCTGAGGTTTGGCGATCGCCGAGGTGAACCCGAGGGCGAAGCCGGCTGCCCCGGGCCGGTCGCGCCGCCAGAGAGCGTATGCGGCGGCGAGGCCGAGGGCCGAGACGCCGTCCCACTGACCCTCGACGAAGAGCAACCCGGTCCCGAAACCGGCAAGCGCGACCAGCACGATGGCCACCCGGGGCAACCCTGGCAACACCTCCGGCCACGGCGCGGCGCGGGTGACCACGAGGATGGAGAGCCCCATCAGCACGATCTGGAGCAGCGACCAGGCGCGCCAGGCCCCCACGGCTCCGAGCAGGGTGAAGGGCAGCGTGACCACGGCCGCGGCCGGCGGGTTCTCGAAGGGGATGTTGTCGTGGCCGGCCGGGGCGCCACGCTCGACCAGCGTCCGGCGCTCCGTCGCAGGATCGTAGATCTGCGCGGCATGACCGGAGCCGATCAGGGTCGATGCGACATAGGTTCCGGCGAAGTCGCTCGTCGGCGCCAGTGACGCGGGCACGACCGCCCAGACCTGTATGTAATGGGCGAGGACGACCGATGCGACTGCGATGAGTGCGGCGGCGAACCACCGCGTGCGTTCGGACAAGGCGCTACCACTCTATGGCCACGCCGCCCACGCCACCGTCAAGGGGGCGTCACAGGGCCCTCGCGAAGACCACCGGGTGGGGCGGAGACGACCGCGACGATGATCTCCCGGATGGGCGTCCCGGCCGTTGTCCGGTCAGGCACGATCCGAACGCGCCAGCGCCAGGCACACGTTGTGACCGCCAAACCCGTACGAGGTGCTGAGCGCGAAGTCGATCCGAGCGTCACGACCGCGGTTGGGTACGTAGTCGAGGTCGCATTCCGGGTCGGGCTCGTCGAGGTTGATCGTCGGTGGCAGGAACTGGTCACGAATGGCCATAACCGTGATGACGGCCTCGACGGCGCCGGCAGCGCCGAGCAGGTGTCCGTGCATCGACTTCGTCGACGACATGGGGATGGTGCTTGCCTGAGGCCCGAAAGCGGCTTTCACCGCACGGGTCTCGGCGGCGTCGTTCATCTGCGTGGACGTCCCGTGCGCGTTGATGTAGTCGACCTCGTCGGGTCCCCGGCCCGCACGTTTCAGCGAGCGCAGGATGCAGCGGCGCGCGCCGTCACCCTGCTCGTCCGGCTGGGTGATGTGGAAGGCGTCGGCGGTGGCGCCGTAGCCGGCAACCTCACCGTAGATGTGAGCGCCGCGCGCGACCGCGTGTCCCCAGTCCTCGATCACGAACATTCCGGCGCCCTCGCCCATCACGAAGCCGTCGCGGTCCTTGTCGAATGGACGCGAGGCGCGGTCGGGCTCGTCGTTGCGTGTCGACAGCGCCTGCATCGCGTCGAACGCGGCGACACTGATGTTGGTGATCGACGCCTCGGTGCCGCCGGTGATGATCGCCGTGGCCTCGCCGCGCCTGATCCACTCGGCGGCCTCGCCGATCGCGTGCCCCGACGACGCGCACGCGCTGACGATCGCGTAGTTCACGCCTTTGGCCCCGCACTCGATGGCGATGGCCCCTGCCGGCATGTCGATGATCATCGAAGGCACCGTGAACGGCGATACCCGGCGAGGACCCTGGTTGTACAGCGCGAGCACGTTGCGCTCGATCACCTCGATGCCGCCCACCCCGGAGGCGACGAGCACCCCCACGTCCTCCGCGATCGGGCGGATGTCCAGGCCGGAGTCCTCGATCGCCTGGCGTGCGGCGAAGAGCGCGAGCTGGGTGCATCGACTGGTGCGGCGCGCCTCCTTCTTCCCGAGCACGGCCTCGGGGTCGAAGCCCTTGACCTCCCCGGCGATCTGGGTGGCCAGATGGGACGAGTCGAAGGCGGTGATCGGCCCGATACCTCCCTGGCCGCGCCGGCAGGACTGCCAGGTCGACTCGGCGTCCAGCCCCAGCGGGGTGACGGCGCCGATGCCGGTGATCGCCACGCGCGGGCCGCCGTTGCTGCCGCTCATGTTTTCGCCTCCGCGGTCTCGATGGTCGGTGCACCCTGTGAGTGGTAGCCACCGTCGACGTGAATCATCTCGCCGGTGATCGCGCGAGAGAGGTCGCTGAGCAGAAACGCCGTCGTGTCGGCGACCGGTCCGCTGTCGGAACTGTCCCATCCGAGGGGCGCGTGCCGCCCCCACGACGCCTTGAGGATCTCGAACCCCGGGATCGAACGCGCCGCGATGGTCTCCAGGGGACCCGCCGCGATGGTGTTCACCCGGATCCCGCGGGGACCAAGCTCACGGGCGAGGTAGCGAACGATCGCCTCGAGCGCGGCTTTCGCCGGGCCCATCCAGTCGTAGACCGGCCATGCGACCCGCGCGTCGAACGTGAGCGCCACGATCGACCCGCCGCTCTCCGGCATGAGCGGCGCGAAGGCCGCCGCGAGCGTCTGCAGGGAGTAGCTGCTCACCTGAAAGGCGACGCTCACCGAGCTCCACGGTGCGTCCAGGAAGCCGCCGCCGAGGCAGTCGGCTGGAGCGAAGCCGATCGCGTGGACGACACCGTCGACGCGACCCCAGGTGGCCCGGGCGTGCGCTGCCGCCGCCCGCACCTGTGCGTCGTCGGTCACGTCCATCTCGAGCACCTCGGGCACGGGGTTCAGGCGTTCGGCGCTCCGACGGGTCAGGCTCATCGCCCTGCCGAACGAGGTGAGCAGCACCTCGGCGCCCTCCGCCTGCGCCGCGGTGGCGATGGCGAAGGCGATGCTCTTCGGGGTCAGGACGCCGGTGACGATGATGCGCCTGCCGCTGAGGAGGCCTCGTGGCGGGGTCGACGGATTCTGGGTGCTCACAGGCGACGTACCTTATAAGGCTCGGAGTGGGATGCGCAGTTACGCAGCAAGGATCTCGAGCATCGCCGCGTGCCACGCCGGAGTGCCTGCCAGGACGTCGCCGCTGACGAAGACGCCCTCATGGTCGCCCGCCCAGTCGGTCACCACCCCGCCGGCCTCGCGAACGAGCAGCGCGCCCGCGGCGATATCCCAGATGCCCAGACCGAGCTCGAAGAACCCGTCGAAGGCGCCGGCGCCCACGTAGGCAAGGTCGAGGCTTGCGGCGCCGGCGCGTCGAAGGTCCTCGAAGCGGTGCAGTGCCGCGGTCATCGCCGGCAGATACCGGGTGAGCCGCTCCTTGCGGCGAAACGGGAACCCGGTGGCGACGACACCCGCACCCGGATGGGTCGAGACGGACAGGCGGCGTCCCTCGCCGTCAACCGCCCCCTGGCCCTCCGCTGCGCTCCACGACTCACCGAGGAGCGGCGCGATCACCGCACCGACGACCGGTCGCCCGTCCTCAACGAGGGCGACACTCACCCCCACGACCGGAAAGCCGCGCAGGAAATTGGTGGTGCCGTCCACCGGATCGATCACCCACATGCGGTCGCTGCGTGTGCCGCCGGATTCCTCGGCGAGGATCGGTATCTCCGGCGCGCCCTCACGGAGCACGCGAATCGCCGCCCGCTCGGCGGCGCGATCGACCTCGGTGACGTAGTCGCCGGGGCTCTTGATCTCCGCGGTCAGCGTCCCGGGATGCGCGTGCGCCCTGGCGACGAGCGCTCCCGCGGCCGACGCGGCGGCGACGGCGAGCTCACGCAGGGTTTCGCGCTGGTGCACCGGACGAGGGTACGCGGCGCGGGCGGGCCGGCTGACGCTTTGTGCCCGCTCGCGGCGACGGCGCCGTCCGGGCGAAGTGGCCCGGATCGAGACCACCCGTGCCGAGCAGCGCCTCCATCGCATCCGCATCACAGGGGCGGGCGAGGTGGAAACCCTGCGCCATGCCACAGCCCAGCTCGTTGAGACGTTTGACCTGCAGCGGCAGTTCGACCCCTTCGGCCACCAGCGCGAGGCGCAGCGCCTCGCCGTGGCGAACGACGGTTCGTGCCAGCTCACCGCTCGAATTGGGATCACCGAGCTCCGCGACCAGCGGACGCGCGATCTTCAGAATGTCGATCGGCAGCCGCCTGAGGTACGCGAGTGAGGTGTATCCGGTGCCGACGTCATCGATGGCCACGTGGACGCCGGCGCGCTGGAGCGCGTCGAAGGTGGTGATGGCGGCGTGGAGATTCTCGAGCACGGCGTTCTCGGTGAACTCGAGAATCAGGCAGGCCGGATCGACGTCGACCCTCGAAAGGCATCTGGTGACACGCTCGACGAGGGTTCCGCGACCGAGTTCCCCGCCAGCGACGTTGACCGACATCGCCAGCTCCGGGGTAGCCGGGTATGCGACCTGCCAGCGCTGCAGCTGCGCGCAGGCGGTGCGCATCACGTACTCCTCGATCCGGTCGATGAGTCCGCATTCCACCGCCACGGGCAGGAAGTGCAGCGGCGCGATCAGCCCACGGACGGGATGCTGCCAGCGGACCAGCGCCTCCGTGCCCAGGATCTTGCCGGTGCGCAATTCCACGATCGGCTGGTAGTGCAGGACGAGCTCGCCATTGTTCAACGCCGACTCGAGCTCCTGCGCCAGGTCCGGGTCGGCTGAGCCGGCACCCGAGCCACCGTGCATTCGGTAGGTGGCAGAGCCCGCCTCACGAGCGTCCTGGGCGGCGCTCGTCGCGTGCCGGAGCAGGACGGCCGCGGAGGCCTCCTCGCGGCTCGCACAGGCGAGCCCGACAGAGGCTCGAACCGATACGGTGACACCCTCGGCGGACACCGGTGCGGCGAGCGCCTCCACCACGCGTTGCGCGATGAGCTCGGCTTCACGAAGATGGAGGACCTCGGGGAGGAGGAGCGCGAATTCGTCGCCACCGAGCCGGGCGGCCGTGTCGGTGCGTCGGAGGCATTCGTGCAGCCGATTCGCGACCTCGACGAGAACCGCGTCCCCGGTTGCGTGTCCGTGCTCCGTGTTGATCCGCCGGAAGTCCTCGAGGTCGACCGAGATGACGCTCACCGCGTGGCGCTCCGGGTCACGCTCGAGGAGCGCTCGCTCGATGCGATCGATGAAGAGCACCCGGTTGGCGAGCTGCGTGAGTGGATCGTGGAACGCGCGATCCGCAAGCTCGCTCTGGAGGGCGGCGAGCCGCAGGAGCGCCTCGTGGAGGCGGCTTCGCTCGATCGTCAGGGCGACGAGATTCGCGAGCTCCTGGAGGGGCCGATCGTCGCCGCGGGGCTCGCGACGCTCGGACGCGCGCATCCCCAGAGCCAGGTAGCCCACGGTGCGGGATCCGTGGCGAAGCGTCACGGCGAGGCCTCGCGACACACCGAGACGGCCGCAGAGCCGGGCGACCCAGGGGTCCGCGGAGAGCTCGGCGATGTGCACGACGCCGTAGATGGGCGGTGTCAGTGCGCCGTCCTCGTCGTCCTCGAGGTCGGTCGATCGCATGACGTCGACTGGCTCGCCCCGGCGCACCGTTGTGCGGAAGGCCACCGCGGTGCCGGTCTCGGGGATCAGGGTCAGCTCGGCGCACTCGGCACCGAATCGAGCGCTCGCGCGCCGAAGCACGTCAACCGAGGCGGCCTCGAGGTCCCTGGATTCGAGCAGCGCCAGTGACGTCGTGTGCAGGAACCGGAGCCGTGCCTTCTCACGTCGGACGGCCGCCCACGAGACCCCGGCGATCGCGAGGGCGACGACGGAGGGCGCCAGAAGGGCAAGCCAGAAGGCCATGCCGGTTACCCCAGCAGCCGCAACGGCATGGGGTGTCCCGTCGGACCCGGCACGGACTCGAGCCGGGTGCGATCGATCCCACCATTGCGCAGCAGCTGCTCGACCTCGATCGCGGGAAGGGGGTGGCAGAGGTGGTATCCCTGGCCGGCAAGGCAGCCGAGGCTGAGCAACCGGGCCACCTGCGACGCCGCCTCGATGCCCTCGGCAATGACATGCAGCTGGAGCGCGTCCGCGATGGTGACGATGGCGCGCGTGAAGTCCTCGTCCGCACCATCGGCCAGGTCGTCGACGAACGGCTTGGCGATCTTCAGAATATCGACGGGGAGCCGGCGCAGATAGCTCAACGACGAGTAGCCGGTGCCGAAATCGTCGATGGCGACGCGAATCCCCGCAATGCGCAGCGCGTCGAGCTTCGCTGTCACGATCGCCGTGTCCTCGACGAACATCGACTCGGTCAACTCGAGGATCAGCGTGTCCGGCGCGAGCCCGGTCTCCTCCACGATGGCGAGCACGTCCTCGACGAATGTCGGCGCGTTCAACTGCACCACCGACACGTTCACGCACACCGCAAGCGGCGTCGGCTGCAGGCGCTGGAATTGGAGCGTCGTGGCACACGCGGTGCGGAGCACGAACTCTCCGAGCTGCATGATGAGGCCGCTCTCCTCGGCGACCGCGATGAACTCACCCGGGGGGACGATCCCACGCAGCGGATGATGCCAGCGCACCAGGGCTTCGACAGCGGTGATCTCTCCGGTGATCAGGTTGACGACCGGTTGGTAGTGGAGGATGAACTGGTTCAGCTCCATCGCGCGCTCCAGCTCGCCACGGAGCTTGCGGCGGAGCACGACGTCGCTCTCCATCCCGGGCGCGAAGAGCACATAGCGGTTCCTTCCCGCACCCTTGGCGACATACATGGCGACGTCGGCGTGGCGCATGAGGCTTGTCGCGTTCGCGTCATCCTTGTCTGCAACAGCGATGCCCAGTGACGCGCGCACGATGACCGATGTGCCGGAGACGGTGAACGGCTCACGCAGCACGTCGAGGACACGCCGCGCGACGTGTTCGGCCTCGATCGCGCTGTCCACTCCCTCGATCAGCAAGGCGAACTCATCGCCGCCGAGGCGTGCGGCGGTGTCCGGACGGCGCAGGCACCGGCGAATCCGCGACGCCACCTCGACCAGGAGCGCATCTCCCGCGGCGTGACCGAGGGTGTCGTTGACTCCCTTGAAGTCGTCGATGTCGAGGAAGATGACCGCGACGCCTTCGGTGCCCTCCGCGCTGCGCCGAAGCGCCTGGTCGATCTGCTGTCCGAACAGCGAACGGTTGGCGAGGTCGGTCAGGGAGTCGTGGTACGCCTGGTGGGTCAGCTGCTCCTGCAGCTCGGTGAGCCGCGCGATCGACCGCTCCAGGCGGCTGTTCTCGAGGATGGCAGTCGTCCTGATGGCAAGCGTTCGGAAGAGACGGAGGTCGCGCGTATCGAAGGAGCGCGCGTCGAGATGGCCGCCCACCATGAGGCTGCCGATCATGCGCGACTCGCCTCGCAGCAACGCCACCATCGCCTCACCAACGCCTCGATGGGCGAGCATCTGCGAGCTGGGATCGTCGGCGACCCCCGCGCGCACGATGACGCCGGCCGTCTCCGCCTCGAGCACGTCGTCGAGTTCGCCGAGTCCGAGGGCCAGCATCACCTCATCCGGTTGACCGTGACGCACCGTGGTGCGAAAAGCCTTCTCGGCCGCCTGCGACGGGAAGACCGTGAGCTGAGCCATCTCGGCGTGGAAGATGTCGCGCGCGCGATTGAGGAGCAGCACGATCGACGGCTCGAGCTCTCGACCGGCCAGAGCGTCGACGGCTCCGATCAGGAACTCGGCGGCCTCGTGGTCGTAGCGCTCGCGCACCCATGCCCGGTGGGTCAGGAGCACCGTGAAGGTGACGATGGTGAGCGGCACCAGCGCGAGACGATCGACGGGAATCAGGCGTACCGCGATGAGCCCGATGCACATCGATGCCGCGGCGGCGACATAGGCGGCGCGGAGGTGGTTCGCGACGTCGATCCATGAATCGCGTTCGCGCGGCCGGAGGATGACGCTCTCCGAGATCCCCCGTCTCAGGACTGTGATGGCGGTCGCAACGATGGCCGCGATCGCGCTGCGCCACACCGGAAGGCTGGGGGGTCCCGCGATTGCGCGGAAGGCCCAGATCGCAACCGCCGCGAAGGCGGCGAATCGGAGGATCTCGAAAGCGGTCTGCAACACGGCAAGCGGCCGCCGCGTCGCGGCGGCGAGTGCGATGCCCACCGCGTAGCCGGTGAGCAGGTCGGCCGGGGTGGCGTGGAAGAGCCCGACCACGAACGGTGCAGCGGCCAGCGTGATCGCCTGGGTGCCGCGTCGCGGACTGTCGATGGAGGCCAGACGGGCGGCGGCGAAGAAGCTGATCGCAAAGACCCACCATGGGAGGTCCGGCGCCGAAAACGACGGCAGGGTGGCTGCGTATCCGACCCAGAGTGCCACGGCCGCGGCGAGCATGAGGGCGCCCAGAATCCAGAGACGCGCATCGATGCGCGACCGCCGGTTCCAACCGGCGCTGAGACGACGGAGGACGGACGTCATCGCGGCTCCGAAGACTTCGGCGTACTCTCCACCGCCGGGATCGTATGACCAGTTGGCGGGCCGATCTCGTCAGCTTCGGTGACAGCTTCGTTACTGTTTGCTCATATGGGCGCGCCAATTGCGGTCGGCACCTGCAATTGGGCCGACCACACCGACTTCTATCCTTCCGAGCTGGAGCATGGCCGCCGCCAGAAGGAGAAGCTCTCGTTCTACGCGCAGTATTTCCCGCTGGTCGAGATCGATACGACCTTCTACGGCATTCCGAGACCGCAGGTCGTCGAGTCCTGGGTCGAGCGAACCCCGGAGCGGTTTCGCTTCAACATCAAGGCCTATCGGAGCCTGACCGGACACGAGCGCGAGGACCGGGTTCCGCGCAAGCCGACGGCCGAGGAGGAGCGGGACTTCATGGCCGCGCTGATGCCGCTGCGATCCAGCGGCAAGCTCGTCGCGGTGCACTATCAGTTCCCGCCATGGTTGACCAATCGGCCGGAGGCGCGCGAGTGGCTGCTCGCCGCGCGCGACCGACACCCCGATGACCTGCTCGCCATCGAGTTCCGGCACCGATCGTGGTTTGACCACGATGCGTGGCCCGCGACCGAGGATCTGCTCCGCGAGCTCGAGTGTGTCTATGTCGGCGTCGATGCGCCGCAGATCGGCAGTGGCACGGCGCCGCCGCTGCTCGCCGTCACCTCACCGCGACTGTGCATCGCGAGGTTTCACGGTCGCAACCGGGACACCTGGTACGCGGGCGGGCCCACCAGCGGGGATCGCTTCAACTACCTCTACACGCCCGCGGAGCTCGCCGAATGGATCCCGGCGATGCGCGCCGCGAGTGACTCCGGGGTTCCGCTCCACGTCCTGCTGAACAACAACCGGAGCAACTACGCGGTGGTCAACGCTTTCGATTTCGGGGCGATGCTCGGGCTCGGGCTGCCGCGGCCTCCCGAGGCGGTAACCCAGACCCTCCGGGAGCGCGATGGGCGGGTCCCGGCGTGGGTGGAGACGTCGATGCCGCCGGCGCAGCCGGGGCACGAGCCCGCCGATGAGCAGGTCGAGGGACCCAGCGCGGACCAGTTGACCCTCTCGCTCTGAGGCACCCATTTGGGGGACAATGGTTTGGGCGGCGAGGCGTATGCCTGCCGGGATTGTATTGGAGGTCTTTGCGATGGCTATGGCGTCCTCTCGACGCAACGACCGTGGGCGCCGTCCGGCGGCCAGCGGTGTTGTCATGCGCAACGAAGCCGCCACCCATGAGGTCGAGGTCTCCAGGGCTCTCAATCAGTGGGCGGTCACCGTGACCTCCCTGGCGGACAATCGGATGATCACACAGGATTTCTTCTCGCGACGGTGGGAAGCGGTCGCACGAGCCGAGGATTTCGTCCGGCTGCTGAACCGCTCAGAGCCCCCTCCCGGCTGGTAGCCGGCCGGACTGGCGCTCCAGGGCCAGGAGGAAGCGCTTGCGGGGCAATCCACCGCCGTAACCGCCGATGGCGCCACCGGTGCGGACCACTCGATGGCAGGGCACCACGACCGGGATCGGATTGGATCCGAGCGCGTTGCCCACCGCGCGGGCGCCGCGAGGCGTGCCGACACCGACCGCGACCTCACCGTAGCTCGCGACCGAGCCGTACGGAATCCGCGCCGTCGTGCGGAGCACCCTCCGGGCGAAGTCTCCGGCGAGGGACCAGTCGAGGGGGACGCCGAAGTCGCGGAGCCGTCCGGCGAAGTACCGGTCGAGCTCGCGGCGCACCGGGTCGAGGCGGCGCGGCGCCTCGAGGATGCGGGGCGACAGGTGTTCGGCCACCTCGCCGAACACGTCGTCCCGGTTCTCGTCCTCGAAGGCGATGCGAACCAGCCCCTTCGGGGTCGCCATGAGGAGCAGGGTTCCGACCGGGCTGTCCATGGTCGTTGTGGCCACATCGACGAGGCCTCGGGCCTCGGCCCGCTCGAGAAATCGGCTGGTGACAGCGTGGTCGACGGTCATCGGAGTTCCCTTCTGAGCTTCTTCAGCCCCTCGTGGACGCTCTGGCGCGCCGAGACCTGCGTGGTCGACATCGCCGCCGCAATCTCCGGATAGCTTCTGTCGCCCGCGAAACGGAGGACAACGGCCTTGCGCTGCTTGCTCGGCAGGCTTCGGACCTGATCCCAGAGCCCGTCGTCGGTGCCGGCGGGTGCGTCGATCGCGGATCCGGGGTCGGGGTCCGCGACCGGCGTCGGACGGCGGGCTCGCGCTCGATGGGCGTCGATCGACTTCCGCCGCGCGATCGTGAACAGCCACCCGCGCAGGTTGGAGCCATCCCCGAGGCGCGGATACGCGCGGAGCGCGCTGAGCATGGTTTCCTGGAAGCAGTCGTCGGCCTCCGACGCGCCCACGACACCGATGAGGAACGTGAGCACCGCCTGGGCGTGCTCGTCGAACACCGACTGGAACGGGGGCAGGGTCATCGACTTCACCGTGCTCACTGCATACCAAACGGCGGTACCGGCGCGAATGTGAGCATGCGGCGGGTCAGGCCGGAGGCGCTTCCTCGGCAGGAACCTCCGCGGCCGCCTCCGCGGGAAAGGCCACCGCGACCTCGGAGATGTCGCCCTCACGCCAGATACTGAGCAGCATCGTGTCGCCCGGCTGGCGCAGCGACACCGCCCGGCGAAACTGATCGGCGCCACCATTGACGGTGTACGGGCCGATGCCCGTGATCACGTCGCCCGGGAGGATTCCCGCTGCTTCCGCCGGCGATCCCGGCTTGACCTGACCAACCTCGACGCCGTAGGCAGCGGGCAGCTGTTTCGCTGCCGCGATCTCCGTTGTGACGGTCCGGACGGACGCTCCGAACGAGACGTGCTGGTCCTCGCCGTCCTCGCGCGGCAGGAAGCGCGCCAGCTGCACCGGGTCGTGGCCGACGAGCAGCCGCTCCCCGACCTGGACGACGGGGACCACCACCCGGCCCAGTCGGCCGAAGAGGATCGCCGTCGCCGACGGATCGCTGAGCACGTCGCGCTTGGTGTAGCTGACCCCGCGCTGATCGAGGTAGCGAAGCGTCGCATCCGAGGCGGGATCTCCCGGGCGGACGAAGACCGTGACCGTTTCGCTCACGCCCGTCAGGCCCCCGGAGGATCCCCGGTCGCGACCGGCGCGATGGTCGGCTGCTCATCCGGGGGCGTGGAGGCTCCGGCATTCTCTCCGGCCTGTCCGCCCGGCTGCCCGGAGCCGGCGCCATGTCCACGTCCGCGGCGGCGGCGTCTCCGGCGGCGGCGCTGCACGCCCTCCTGGGGCTGACCTTCGCCGGTGGGTGGAGCCATCGCGCCCGGCGTATCCGCGCCGGGCTCGGTCGAGGCGGTCAGCGGCACCTGGGCGCCCCGCCGACCGCGACGGCGGCGACGGCGGCGTTTCGCCGCGCGCTCGGGATCGACCTCGTCGCCCGCGCCGCCTTCAGATGCCTGGCCGGGTTGACGCTGCTCACCGCGCCGCGGCTTGGGTTGCGAGACCAGCTCCAGGGCGCTCAGCCACCCACCGGTGGAGCGGGATGCCTCGACGAGCATTCCGTACATCGACTCGTCCCCGCTGCGCAGCGTCGCGCTGTCGCCGATGCACGCGACCAGTCGCTTCGCACGCGAGATGGCGACGTTGAGACGGTTGGGAACTCTGAGGAATCCGATGCGTCCGCGTTCGTTCGAGCGCACCAGCGAGATGACCACGATGTCCTCCTCGCGTCCTTCGAACGAGTCGACGGTGTCGATCTTCACGGTGCGCTTGAAACGCCGGCGGCCGAGCGCCTGGCGAAGCCGCTCCACCTGCTCGGCGTACATCGCGATGACCGCCATGCTCAGCTCGCGAGGGGCCCGCTCGTCGAGCAGCCGGACGACCTGTGCGGCGACGCGCACCTCGGCCTCATTGCGCAGCGCTCCGCCCGGACCGCGCCGCTCGCGTCCGCCGCGCATCCCCTCGGTGTCGACGAAGTGCAGGGCGACGGGGAACGGCTTGCGCGTGACGTACTCGTACGCCTCAACCTCGGGAGCGTTCTCCAGCTGGCTGTCGTAGGACGCCGCCGACACGTACGCCGCGATATCCGGGTGCATGCGGTGCTGGATGGTGAGCAGGCACTGGGCCTCGGGGGGCAGCCCGCCGTCCCAGCACTGTTCGAAAAGGCTCCGGTTGACGAGGTCCTCCAGTGCCGGATCGATCTCGACGATGCCGTACAGCGCGTCGTCCTCGACCGGCGGCAGCTGCTTGTGGTCGCCAACCAGGGCGAGGCTCCGACCGAGACGCAGCGCCGGAAGCGCCTCGTCGGCGCGAGCCTTGTTCGCCTCGTCGAGGATGACGATGTCGAAATTCATGTCGGTGATGCCGGACGTCGCCGCCGTCGCGCAGGTCGCGAAGTAGCAGTTGGCCTCGAGGAGGCGGGGATCGTCCTCGTCGTCGCACCGGAACTTGTCGACGGCCGGATGCACCCGCTCGGCCCGTGCAACACGGACGGCGCGCATCCCGGGGGTTCCGGCGAGGCGCTCGAGCGCGTTGTCGACCGCGAGGTTGCTGTGTGACGTGACCAGGATCCGCTCGTCGGGATTGGCGGCCAGGCGTCGTTTGACTGCTTCGACGATCACGGTGGTCTTGCCGGTGCCCGGAGGTCCCTGAATGAAGACCGCCTGGCCGGCGCCGAGGCGGCTGAGCAGCCCGACGGCTCGGTTCTGAGGTTGGTTCGGGCGCATGCCGCTGGTCAACCAGGAGGATTCGGCGTCCGACTCGTCCTTGGGCGCAACGATCGTCTCCGGGCTCACGAGCAGCTGCGCGAGCAGGCCGACGCCGAAGTCCTTGGTGGCGATGGCCGCGAGCACCGACCGTTTGGCCTGGTACAGCGCCTTGTTGAAGGACGGAGCGATGTACCCCTCGCTGCCCGAGTGTTCGAAGGTGCGCGTGACGATCTCGACGACGTGACGCTGGTGGTCGATGCGGGCCACGCGCCCGACGAAATTGGTCTCGTCGTCAGGTTCGATCAGCACCGCCGCGTCAGGCGTCAGGTTGATGGGCTCCCCCGCCGGGATCTGGAATTCGACCTTGCCCACCTCTGGGGACTTGCGGTCCGCGTCGGTGAACTCGCGGCCGCACGACGGGCAGCGCTCCTGGCTTTCGGGACGCCACAGCGCCCGGCAGGTGCGGCAGCGCCAGAACTCGCGGGCGCCGTTGAAACGGGTGCGCTGGGATTGGGCACGCTGCTTCTCGGCGCGCTCCAGGCTGTCGACGAGTTTCAGGGTTGCGTAGAGCTGCTCCGAACGCGCGGCATGCTGGGTCGAGATCCGCCAATCGAGCAGCCGGAAGGTGTCGCTGACCACCCCGTTTGCCTCGGTGACGATCGGCTCACGGGTGGTGATGGTGAGGAGCTTGGCGCCCTCAGGCTGGCCCCCGGTTGGACGGATCGAGAGCACGCGCAGGCCGAGGTGGTCGCGTGAGCCGTCGTCGCCGGCCTGGGCCACGCATTGCAGGACGAGGTCGGGAAGATCGAGGCGCAACTGGATCGGATCCTCGTCGCCGAATGAAACGGAGACGTGGCCGACTTCACCGATGCGCTCGGCAAAGACAGTGCGCGGATCGGCACCCGGCTGCGCGCCATTCGCCCATGCTTCCAGGACGGCCATGGCATCGCTGCCGTCGGGCACGATGAGGTGCAGACGATCGAGCGCGAGGTCTGGGGCTATCAGCGGACTGTCAACCTCGGATGCGCGGTGGCCCTGTCCACCGGCGCAATGACTGGACTTCGGGACGGCCTCGGGCGGGGCTCTTTGACGCGGGGCGACGATCCAATCGACGTCAACCGCGGGGATGCGCGAGGCCTCCCGTCTGGAGAATGACTATACCCGATCCCGGCGCGGATGCAACGTGCGCGCTGTGAACCCGCAGGTCCACTACGATCACATCATGGGCGACGCTTCTCAACCTGGAGTCGATCTGAGTGGGATCCACTCGGAGCTCGACAAGCTCAAGTCCCGGCTCTGCCGGTGCCAGCATCAGGGCACGTGTATGGCCTGCAAGGGATTCGAGGTCATCCGTCAGCAGGCCCAGGTGGTTGCGGCGGCGGCATCGCAGCCGGTGCTGATGCAGGTGGCGCAGGAGGTGCAGATGGAGCAGCTCATGAGCCAGCTGGGCGGCCTCCAGGAGAAGCTCTCAGAGGATCCGCAGCTCCAGGAGTTGATGGCGCGCATGTTTGAGCGTGTCCAGGATGACCTGGGCGGGCCCGAGCAGTTCCAGCAGATGCTCGGCGGACTGTTCGGTGGGATGGGGGGCCTCGGCGGCATGACGCCTGAGGGCACGGACATTCCCCCGGACGATCGGCCGATAGCTCCGGACGACCGCAAGACCCCGCCGAAGGACGCCCCCACCCCGCCCGACGACCGTCCCACCACCTCGACGGACTAGGCGCACGGTGTCCACCGTCCGACTTCGCCGTTCGGTTCTCGCCGTTCCTGGCAGCAACCCGCGGATGATGGAGAAGGCAGCTTCGAGCGCGGCCGACGAGGTGTTCCTGGACCTCGAGGATGCCTGTGCCCCGCTGGAGAAACCAGCCGCCCGGGCCAAGGTCGTCGAGGCGCTGCGGACTCATGACTGGCACGGCAAGACGCGCGTCGTGCGCATCAATCAGGTGACCAGCCAGTTCGCCTTCGACGACCTTCGCGAGGTCGTCACCGGGGCCGGTGACGTCATCGACTGCATCATGGTCCCCAAGGTGCGTAACGCGGGCGACGTCGCGTTCGTCGACCGGGCGCTCCTCCAGCTCGAGCAGGCGTTGGGATACGAGGTCGGGCGCATCGGCATCGAGGCGCAGATTGAGGACGCCGAAGGCTTGATGCGCGCCGATGAGATCGCATTTTCCAGTGATCGCCTGGAGACGCTGACGTACGGCCCGGCGGATTTCTCTGCGTCGATGCAGCTGCCCGCATTGTCGGTTCGAAACGACTCCAGCTACCCCGGCGATATCTTTCATTACGTGCTGTTCAAGCTCGCGGTCGCGGCGCGCGCAGCGGGGATCCAGGTCATCGACGGACCGTACCTGGCCATCCACGACGTGGAGGGGTATCGGGCGTCCGCGTCGCGCGCGGCCGCGCTCGGCTACGACGGGAAATGGGTGCTGCATCCCATGCAGATCGCGCCGGCCAACGAGACATTCACCCCCGCGCAGGCCGACTTCGACAAGGCCGCGCGCATGCTCGAGGCGTATCGTCAGGCGACAGAGGTCGATCGCAAGGGAGCGGTCATGCTCGGCGACGAGATGATCGACGAGGCGTCTCGAAAGATCGCCGTGCAGTTCTACGCTCGGGGCGTCGCCGCCGGATTGACTCCGACGCCCGCGCTGGGCGGGGAGTCCGCTGCGGGCTGACATGGGTCTCCTCGACGACGGACGCCTCATCGCGTTTGTGCCGACGACCGATCTGGCTCGAGCTCGCGCGTTCTACGCGGAGACCCTCGGTTTGCCCGTGGCGGAGGAGAGCCAATTTGCCTGCGTGCTGGACGCAAACGGAACGATGCTCCGGCTGACGCCGGTACGCAGGCTTTCGCGGGTCCGCTACACGGTGCTCGGATGGGGGGTCGACGACATCGCGGTGACCGCCGGCAGGCTCGCTGCCGCCGGCGTCGCCTTTGTTCGATACCGTGGCATGGAGGTCGACGACGCGGGTGTCTGGACCGCGCCGGGGGGTGATCGGGTCGCCTGGTTCGAGGATCCGGACGGGAACCTCCTGTCGCTGACGCAGTTCGTGCGCTGACGGGCGCCCAACCCTTGCGCTCGGCTCCGGCGGCGGGCGCATCCTCAGTGCTCGATCACCGAACCGGCTCGAGCGGGTCCCGCCCCGTGGCCACGAATGCGGTGAGCCGATACCCGGCAATGTCGACTGCACGCGCATCGATGTCCGCGCCGATGAAATCGCAGCCACCGCGCAATGCGGCGACCCCGGACGACGCGCTGCCGCAGAAGGGGTCGCAGACCAGGAAACCCGGCTCGGCGCTCGCCTGCACCATGAGCTCGAAGAGCTTCACGGGTTTTTGGGTCGGATACGCCGCGCGATGGATGCGAGGGACGGCCCACACATCGGGCAGGTCTCGACGGGACAGTTTTCGACGCCCCTTGCTGGCGAACACGATCTGCTCGTGACGGCGCCGGTAGTAGTGCCCCATCCCGAGGTGCATCTTGTCCCACACCACAACGCCTTTCACGTCGAAGTACTCCCGCACCAGCGCACCCAGCGAGAGCATGGAGAAGGTGTCGAACATGATGTACACGTGGCGGTCCTGGCGGAGCACCCGCCGGCACGCAGCGAGAAAGACGGCATAGGACTCCGGGTCGTCCGAGAACTCGTGAAACCAGCGCTCGTTGTCGGGTTTCCCGTAGTGACCGACGATGCGTCCGTGCCCGAAGCGCAGGTGGCGGTTCATGCCCGAGTAGGCCGGGTCGGTGACGATCAGGTCCACCGAATCAGCCGGGAGCCCGCGCAGGAAGTCGATGCAGTCCTGCGTGCGGATATCGAATCTGCCGGACGCGCGCGCGCCTGACGCCGGGCTCGCGGCGGCGGATTCGCTACCGGCGGTGCGGGCGATCATCGCTCGAACGGCCGTTCGCTCATCGCGGCAACTCTACCAGCGGAACCACCGGCCCGACCGCCGATTACACTGCCGCCCGCATGGCAGCAGGCTTCGAGCGGCAGGTTCGCGCCCGCGAGGAGTATCAGCGGCGCAACCCCTCCTGGGTTGACAGCGTGAGCCGGTACCGCGAGCTGATCGCGGGCGTCTCGTCGCGGGGAGCACGAATCCTCGACCTCGGGTGCGGCCGCAATGGTCTGCATGGCGACGACCTCTCATGCGCCGCCGGAGCCTCGGTGTTCGGCGTCGATCCGGACCCGGAGGCGCTGGCGGAGAACGGGGTGATCTCGCCCCGGGTTGTCGGCTCCGGTGAGGACCTGCCGTTCGGGACGGGAACGTTCGATGTCGTCGCTTCAGCCTGGGTTCTCGAACACCTCGATCATCCCGGGCTCGTCTTCTCCGAAGTGCGCAGGGTGCTGGTGAGCGGCGGCAGCTTCGTGTTCCTCACACCGAACGCCTGGAACTACAACGCCTGGATGATCAGGGCGATCCCACACCGCTGGCATGCCGGCCTGACGCGGCGCCTCTATGGGCGGGGTGAAGGAGACGCCTACCCCGTGCGCTATCGGGCCAACACCGGCGCCCTCCTGCACCGGCTCCTCAACGCCGCCGGGTTCGAGAGCACGCACCTCCTCTACAACGGAGACCCGTCGTACATAGCGTTCAATCGACCGCTGCTGGAGGCGGCGTTCGGCATCGAACGCGTCCTCGCCAGGCCGGGAATGCGTGGTGCGCAGGTGCACATCCTCGGCGTCGCGCGAGCCTGACGCCCGATCGTGGCGACTAGACTCAGGTCGTGTCCATCGACATGACCACCGAGCAGCGCGAGATCGTCGCCATGGTACGGGACTTCGTGGAGCGCGAGATCCTGCCCGTGGCACACGACCTCGACCACGACGACACCTACCCGGAAAGGATCGTCGCGCAGATGAAGCGGCTCGGATTCTTCGGCTTCGCCATCCCCGAGGAATACGGGGGCACCGGGCTCGATTACGCCACCTACGCGATGGTGTGCGAGGAGATCGCGAGGGGCTGGATGTCCATCACGGGCATCATCAACACGCATTTCATCGTCAGCTTTCTCATCGACAACTTCGGGACGGAGGAGCAGAAGTTGCGCTTCCTGCCGCGTATGGCCACCGGCGAGTTCCACGGTGGGTTCTCCATGAGCGAGCCCAACTGCGGATCGGACGTCCAGGCGATTCAGACGCGCGCCGTGCGCGACAACGCCGAGTACGTCATCAACGGCACCAAGATGTGGGCGACCAACGGCGAGCATTCGACGGTCGTCGCGACGCTGGTCAAGACCGATCCCGGCGCCACACCACCACACCGCGGTATGTCGTGCATCCTCGCCGAGAAGCAATACCCCGGCTTCACGTCATCGCGCCGCATCGAGAAGCTCGGGTACAAGGGCGTCGAGACGACCGAGCTCGTTTTCGAGGACAACCGCCAGCCTGCCGCGAACCTTCTCGGCGAGGTCGAGGGACAGGGTTTCAAGCAGATGATGGCCGCGATCGAGGTGGGTCGTGTCAACGTCGCGGCGCGCGGCGTCGGCGTCGCGCAGCGGGCATTCGAACTGTCGATCGCATACGCGCAACAGCGACACGCATTCGGTGTGCCGATCGCGCAGCACGAGGCGATCCAATTCAAGCTCGCCGACATGGCCACCAAGATCCAGGCTGCCCGGCTGCTGACCAACTTCGCCGCGCGCAAGAAGGACGCGGGTGAACGTGCCGACGTCGAGTGCGGCATGGCCAAGCTCTTCGCCAGTGAAACGTGTTTCGAGGTTGTCAACGAGGCGCTCCGCGTCCACGGCGGCTACGGATTCTCGAAGGAGTACGACGTCGAACGTCTCTACCGCGACGCGCCGCTCCTGATCATCGGCGAGGGCACCAATGAGATTCAGCGCCTGATCATCGCCAAGGGCTTGCTGGAACGCCACCGAGTCACCGGCTGATCACGCGCACACCAGGCACGCCTGCCAGGCGCTGACGCATCACCTCGATCGCGGCTGGCTGGTCGTCGACGAGCAGAAACCGCCGGCCCAGCTCTGCTGCGGCGGCGCCGGTGGTGCCGCTCCCGGCGCACCAGTCCACGACCAGCTCCCCGGGGCGCGAGGACGCGGACACGATCCGGCGCACGATACCGAGCGGTTTCTGAGTCGGGTAGCCGGTCCTTTCGCGCGACGATGTCGGCACGATGGTGTGCCACCACACGTCGGTCGGGAGCTTGCCGCGCGCTGCGCGCTCCGGGGTCTGGAGGCGCGGCGCCATGTACGGCTCGCGCGGGACCTCCGACGCATCGAAGTGATACGCGCGCGGATCCTTCACGTACACGAGGATCACATCGTGCTTTGCCGGCCACCGGCGCGACGACCGCCCGCCGTAGTCATACGCCCACACCACCTCGTTGAGAAAGCAAGCGCGTCCGAAGACGTCATCGAGGAGCACCTTGCAGTAGTGCGACTCACGCGGGTCGATGTGGAAATAGAGGCTCCCATGCGACGCGAGGATGCGACGCGTCTCCTCGAGCCTCGGACGAAGCCAGCCGAGATAATCGTCGAAACGGTCGCCATATCGCGGGCCCGCGTGCTGCTCCACCCGATAGCGACGCCCGGCGAACCCGAGACGCGATGCGCTCACGTCCGCGGTGGCGCTGGTTCTCAAGCCGGTGCGCGCTCCACCGGTGTTGAAGGGCGGGTCGACGTAGACGAGTCCGGCGCATCCGTCGGGTAGCGTTCGGAGGACCTCGAGTGCCTCGCCGTGGATGACCGTGGCTGTGGCGATCGACGCGTCGGGGCGGAATTGCATCGCAGCCACGTAGAGTAGGTTGCACCATGGACACACGTGCGCTCGCCGCTGCGACCGTTCTCGACATCGACGACAGGCCGGTGCGGCTCGCCGACCAGTGGCGTGATCACCCCGCGGTGATCGTCTGGCTGCGCCATTTCGGTTGCGTCTTCTGCCGCGAGCAGGTGGCCGAGATCCGCGCTCATCGCGGAGAGATCGAGGCCCTGGGCGGCGGAATCGTGTTCGTCGGCAACGGCACCGCACACGCGGCCGCCTGGTTCCGGAAGCGCTTCGCCGCTGATTCGTCGGTGCTGACCGACCCTGACCTCGTTTCCTACAAAGCAATCGGCGCGCGCTCGGGCCTGGTCTCGACCCTCGGTCCGCAGGCGTGGGGCGCCGGCATCCGTGCCCTCCGATCCGGAGCCCGGCAATCCACGACCAAAGGACATCCCTATCAGCAGGGCGGACTGGTGATCATGGGGCCCGGGAACACGGTGCTCTACCGTCACATCAGCGGCGCCGCCGGGGACCACGCGCCGATCGTCGACGTCCTCGGTGCGCTCGAGGCAGCGGCGGCGCTCCCCGTCGGGTCCTGACCACATGCAGTTCGGCCGCTACTACGAGGAATTCGACGTCGGAGCCACGTACAGGCACTGGCCGGGCAAGACGATCACCGAGGCGGACGATCACCTGTTCTGCCTGCTCACCATGAACCACCACCCGCTGCACACCGACGCGCACTTCGCGGAGACGAAGACGGAGTTCAAGCGCAACGTCGTGGTGGGGAATCTCGTGTACAGCCTCGCGCTCGGGATGAGCGTCGCCGACATCAGCGGCAAGGCGATCGCCAACCTCGAGGTCGAGTCGCTGAAGCACGAGAACCCGACCTTTCACGGCGACACGATCTACGCGGAGACCACGGTGCTCGACAAGCGCGAGTCGTCGAGCAAGCCCGACCGCGGGATCGTCACCGTCGAGACCCGTGCCTTCAATCAGCGGGGTGAGCGGGTCTGCATCTTCAAGCGCCGAGTGATGGTGCCCAAGCGCGAAGCCGGGGAGTTGCAGCCGGCGGACATCCCTGCCGGCGGGGATTCACGTGGGCGCGGGAAGCGCTGAGGCGGCGGCCCGATACAGCGTTCGGCCGCTTCTCCCCGGGCCGGCAGACGCGCTGCGCGACGCCGTGCTGCGACTCGGCCTGCCCCCCGAGAGGCTCACCGTCCTCGCCCGGCGCGGCGCGGTGGAGGCGCTCGCGCTTCGCGGTCTGAGCTCGGACCAGATCCGGGTGCTCGAGCGTCTCGTGGCGGATGGCGGCGGGGAGGTGCTCAGCAACGCCGACGGCGATCGGGCCGTGCTCCTGATGCCGCTGATGGCCGCGGGCTCGCTCCCCATGCGGCTCGCCGCCTGGAGCGAGAACGCAGGCGAGGTCGGCGCGGCCATCGGGTCGGTCCTGATGGCGCGCGGCGGGCCGCCACCGCCGCTCGAGGTGACCGGACATCGCCTGGAGTTCGGCAGCCGCACCCTCGTGATGGGCATCCTCAACGTCACGCCGGATTCCTTCTCCGGGGACGGGGTGGGCGACGACATCCCCGGAGCCGTCGCCCGAGCGCTGTCGCTCGCCGACGAGGGGGCGGATGTCATCGACATCGGTGGCGAGAGCACGAGGCCGTCCCGGAGCAGAGAGGAGGTTTCGGCGGAGATCGAGTTGTCGCGGGTGCTGCCGGTGGTCCGCGTACTGTCGGAGCGCCTTCCGGTCCCGATCAGCATCGACACGCGCAAGGCGACGGTGGCGGCCGCGGCCCTGGATGCGGGGGCGGTGATCGTCAACGACGTCTGGGGACTGCGCGGTGATCCGGACATGGCAGCGGTGATCGCGTCCCATCCCGGGACCGGGGTGGTCGCCATGCACAATCAGCGCGGGACCGAATACGGCGACCTGATGGAGGACGTATGCCTGGGCCTGCGGGAGAGCCTCGCGGTCGCCGAGAAGGCGGGGATCCACGCGTCCCAGGTGATCATCGACCCCGGCTTCGGCTTCGCGAAGACGCCGGCGCACAACCTCGAACTGATCCGCCGTCTCGGCGAACTGAAGGGTATGGGCCACGCGGTGCTCATCGGTCCATCCCGAAAGTCGACGACCGGCCTGGTCATCGGTGAGGCGGACCAAACCCACCGACTCGAGCCGAGCCTCGCGCTCGCGGTGCTCGCGGTGCAGGCGGGAGCCCACATGGTTCGCGTGCACGACGTGGCTGCGACCGTTCGCGCGCTGCGGGCCGCCGATGCCGTCGTCAGGGGGACGCCCGACGCGCTCCGGGACCTGCCGATTCCCGGTCCGACGGGGTGAGCGCAGATCCCTTCTCCACTGACACAGCGTGGGTGGGATTGGGAAGCAACATGGGTCATCGCGGGCGGAACCTCGCTCGCCTGCGCGTCGCGCTCACCACCGAGAGCGTGGTCATCGTTGCGCTCTCACCGGAAATCCTCACCCGACCGATCGGCGTGACGGCGCAGGGCGACTTTCACAACCAGGTGGTCCGTCTGCGGAGCCCGGCTCCCTGGCAGCCGGACCGGTGGCTGAACCATTGCCGCGCCGCGGAGGTCGCCGCAGGCCGGCGTCCGACGTATCGATGGGGTCCGCGCATCGCCGACGCCGACGTCCTCCTCCTCGGCGAGCACGGTGAGATCCACGTCCAAGAGCCGGGCCTGACCGTACCCCACCCGGAGCTCTCCCACCGACACTTCGAGCATCAGCTCCTCCTGGCGGCCGGGCTCATGCCCGGGTCGTCATGGGGGGAGCGTTCTAGATCGGAAGGCGGTCGGCCAGCTGCGGGACCAGCTTGAGCGCGCTGTCGATCTGCTTCGCGAGGGTCGTGAGGTCGGGCTGCTTCTCGAAGTCGAGGAACCACGAGTGCTCGGCCGTGAACTTCTCGACCAGCGTGGTGGTTCCGAGCACCGCGATACCGACGTGCACGCTCGGCTTGTCGTCCTCCGAAAACGCCTTGCCCAGCAACGACTGAACCGTCTCGACCCAGCCGCCGACCTCGTCGAGATCGTGCAGCTCGTAACCGCCGTCACCGAGCACGAATTCGGCTTCGACGTCGACGAACGCCTGCGGCGTGATCTGCTGATGCGGGCAGTCCTGCGCCTCGTCGTCATCGTGGTAGAGCTCGCAGTCGGCGCCGGGGCCGTAGGCGGAGATGAACGTCAGCAGCGCGTCCCATGTGTAGCTCACATGCACGTGGTACCTCGGTGGAGGATCGCCCGTGAGGCGGACGGTGCACTCGAACCGGCGTTCACCGAGCCCGGGCTCGAGATGGTGGCGGACGTCCTCGATGCTGAGCCCGGCGGCGTCCACCGCCTCGAGCAGATCCGAGGCGAACTCCTCGTACGACGGAAACGTCGGACGATCGGCTCCCGCCGGCTCCGGGCCCGCCTGGCCGGCGCCGGGATGTTCCGACATGGTCAGCGCCCCGGGCGCAGGTGGCGCACCGCCAGCCGGAGGATGTTGGCGCCGAGCACCACGACGAAGAACAGCACCATGGCGATCACCAGTGGCAGTTCCACGTTGGGAGTCGAATACGTGTACGTCGCCAGGATCGCCGCCGCGAACAGCCCCACGGCGATGACCGCGAGGGCGCCGACGGTGATCGCCGAGAGCGGACTCGTTCGCCGGCTCTGGTTGGCCGGCTCGCGGGGGTCGAGCATCGGAGGAGTGCGCACCATGCCGAGTGTACTTTGCGGCCACCTCACATCCGCGAGGATCGTCAGCGCCGCACCCCTGCGAAGCGGTAGCCGATGCCAGGCACGGCGAGGATATGGCGGGGTTGCCCTGGGTCGGGCTCGATCTTGCGCCTGAGGTTGCGCACGTGCACGTCGATGACCCTGGTCTCGATCGGGTGCTCGTAGCCCCAGACGGCGCTGAGGATCCGCTCTCGGGAGAGCACCTTTCCGGCATTCGTCGCCAGGTACGAGAGGAGATCGAACTCGGTGTGCGTGAGCACGATGTCACGATCCGAGCGGGTCACGCGGCGCTCGGCCGTGTCGATGACGAGGTCGCGAAAAACGAGGCGCCCGTCCGCGGGCTTGTCGTCGCCCCGCAGCTCCCTGGCCCTGCGCAGCTGAGCACCGATCCGGGCCAGCAGCTCTCGCGGCCGGAAGGGCTTGGCGACGTAGTCGTCCGCGCCGATCTCCAGGCCCAGGACGACGTCGATCTCGTCGTGCTTGGCGCTGAGGATGATCAGCGGCATCCGGTGCCCCGCGCGGCGGATCTCGCGGCAGACGTCAAACCCCGAAAGATCCGGGAGCACGAGATCGAGCACCACGACATCCGGGTGGAAGACCTCGAGACGGGCTAACGCCTCGCCGGCGCGCTCAGCCTCCTGGACGGTGTAGCCCTCCGTTTCGCAGATGAGACGCACCGCTCGGCGAACGAGCGCGTCGTCATCGACCACGAGCACCCGCACCTGCTGTCCATCCACGCCAATTCCTCGAAGTGAGCTCGCGTCATTCTGGAGTATCCAACCTCGTTCGGAACGGTGAAGGGTTGCTACTATACGGGCCGACTCCAATTCGGACCGCCTCCTTCGGGACGGTCTTCCTTCACAAAACTGGAGACCCGCACCCGTGCAGACCCAGGGTTCCCTTCGTGACGGCGGGCTCGCCACGCTGCTCCAATCGATGCAGGCAGAGCGAGCAACCGGCACCCTGACCATCGACAACGGTGGCGACAACTGCTCGCTGTACTTCCTGTTCGGGCATCTGTTCCATGCCAATGGCCCGGGCGGACAGGGTGAGGAGGTCGTCATCGACGCGCTCGGCTGGGACGACGGCTCCTACCAGTTCGATCCCCGCGCCAAGCTCCCCGCAGAGGAGACGATCAAGGCCTCTCCGGCCGAGTTGATCGCCGCCGCCGAGAGCCGCGCCCCCGCGGCGGCGCCGTCCGCCGGTGCCTCGACGTGGCCCGAGGCAACCCAGGCCTACTCGCCTTCCGACGCATACTCCCCGGCGGCCGCGCCGAGCCTCCCCGAGCCGGTCGAGGAGCCCGCATACGCCGTCGCAGCCGCACCGGCTCCGGAGCCGGTGGCCGAAACGTACACGCCCGCCCCGGTGGAGCCCGAGCCGGCACCGGTGCCCGAGTTCCAACCGGCACCGGTACCGGTACCGGAGCCTGTCGCGTTCCAACCCGCCCCGGAGCCGGTTTCCTACCACCCCGCACCCGCAGCTCCGGCGACCACCGCGCCCGCCGCGTCGCCGGATCGCCCGCTGTCGGGCACCACCGGAGGGTCCACCTCGGGAACGCCGAGCGTGCGCGTCTACCCGCTGCCGTCGGGCCGCGCGCATTACGAGGGCTTGAAGAGCGCGTTCGTCGACTTCCCGCGTCTGTTGCGCACCCTCCGGTCGGATCGACACACCGGGTATGTGAACCTGAGCGGCAGCGGCTACAGCGGGGTCATCCTCCTCAACGACGGGCAGGCGCTGCAGGCACTTTCCAGCAACGGGACCGCCGTCCAGGGAGAGGCGGCCTTCCTCCAGATACGCAGGCACATGGACGCCGGTGACGGTGTCATCGACGTGATCGAGCTCGAGGGCGACACCGTGACCGCGCTCGCTCAGCTGTTCACATCGCCGTACCTCTACAGTGGGTTGCTCGGCCGCTTCGTCAACCTCGAGGCGCTGCTCGAATACCTCGCCGAGGAGCACGTCAGCGGGTCGGTCGTGGTGCAGACGCCGAGCGAGGCGGGGATCATCCTGCTTCGCGATGGCGACATCCTCGGCACCTACACCGAATCCCAGCGATCCCTCGACAAGGCGACCACGGCGGTGGCTTCACTTGCCACCGATCGTCAGTCGGTCATCGAGGTCAAGGGCGGCGACGGCGCGATCGCGCCCATCGACGTCGACGCCGCGCTCAACCGCGCGTACTAGCCTCCCGGGGCGCTCCCGCCTCGCCTCCGTCGCGCGCCGGACCGCACCCTGGGCCGCCGCCGGGCTGATGTGCGCCTCGCTCTCCGGGTGTTTCAGCGGTCCGCCGCAGATCATCCAGTTGATCCCCAACCGCGGCGCCGTCGGCGTCGCCGCCGACGCGCCGGTCACGGTCGAGTTCGATCGTCCGGTGGTCACGGCATCGGTCCGGGGCCGGTTCTCGGTGAGCCGCCGGATCCATTCCTGCGATCTCGAGGCTGCATTCGACGCGAGTGCCCTTGCCCCCTGCCGGATCGTGTGGCTCCCCGGGGATACCGGATTCACGCTGCTCCACCCGAAAGCGATCTTCGCGCCGAGCACGTCGTACACATTCACCCTCGCGGGGGGCATCCGTGACCCGAGCGGGGTCGTGAACTCGGTCGACCATCACTGGACGATCACCACCGGCGCTGCGCCCGTCATCCGCGCGCTGCAGCCGGCTGACGGATCCCACGGTGTGCCCGTCGACGCTCCGATCTCGGTGAGCTTCTCGACCGCGATGGCGGCGGGCACCACGCAGGCGGCGATCAGCCTGAATCCAGCGGTGCCGGGCACGCGGGTGGTTCGCAACCTTCGCGACCCGAGCCGGTTCGTCGTGCTCCCCGGAGCAACCCTGCAGGCGGGCGTCGCATACAGCCTGCGGGTTGCCTCGACGGCGACGGACGTCGATCATCAACCCCTGCCGGCCGCGGCCACATCGACGTTCACAACGGCCGGGATGTCGCCGGTCGCTCATGTCGTGGTGCTCGCGGGGGTCCCCGGCGAAGGGGCGACCTCCGTGCTGGTATCGCCGCTGGCTCCCGCCGAGGCCGGAGAGCCGATTTCGTCCGAGGCGGTGCTCGTCGCCCCGCGCTGCCCGCACAGGACAGGCTGCGGCGCCGCCGCATTCGGCGGCCCGCTCTACACCTATGCCTCGGCAGCGCTGTCGCCGGGAGGCGCATGGCTCGCCGTTGTCGAGGTCGACGCGACGGTGAGCGGTTCGAATCCGGTGCTGCTCGTGCTCGACCCGGCCACCGGCACCGTGGTCAAGAGCTTCGAGAGCTCGTCACTGCCGTCCTGGTCGCCTGACGGATCGATGCTGGCGTTCTCCAGGGCTGGCAACGTGTCGTTCTTCAACCCCACCACCGAAGCGCTCACGAACCTCCCTCCGGGCCATCCGATGCTGGCTCCCGCGGTCTGGAGCCCCCTCGGTGAGCAGCTCGTCCTCGATGTTGCAGGTACGTCGGATGTCCAGCAGCTCGAGCTCGCCGATTCGGTGGTGCTCGCTCGATATCCGGTTCCGGGCCTCACCGGCGGGGCGAGCAACCCGGCGATCTCTCCGGACGGCTCGCAGCTCGCGTTCTCTCGATCGGCACCGGGTGTTCAGGGCGCGTGGATCGCGGGCATCGGGGCGTCGCCGGCGGCCCCGCGGTTGCTCGATCCGTTCGTCCAACCCGTCGGATTCACGGCGACCGGGACCCTCCTCGGGATCGACCGGCCTGCTGCCGGCGCCGCCACCCTCGTGCTCGTCAGTGTTGCCGGTGATGAACAGATCCCGATCGCGTCAGGTCCGGCGCTCGGCGCTCTCGGCACCGTGGTGGTCGCGCCTTCCGGACGGCAGCTCGTCTTTCTCAATGACGATGCGAACGGCATCGTTCAGGCGTACGTCGAGAACGCCGACGGGAGCAACGTGCAGGTCATCACCGACTTCACCCCACAAACGCTCGTTGCGGTCTCGGTGGCTGTGAGCGGATGAAGCGCCTGCTCTTTCTCATCGCCGACACCGGCGGCGGCCATCGCGCCGCCGCGACGGCTGTCGAGCGCCAGATGCTCGCAACGTCGCCAGGCGAGTTCGAGATCACGATTCTCGACCCGTTCACAAGCGCGAAGCCACGGGTGATCGGCGGCACCGCGGGACTGTACGGACCGATCACGAGGCATGCGCGCTGGCTCTGGGGCGGTCTCTATCACTCGACCAACAGCCGATCGGCCGTGGCGCTGCTGGAACGCACCGTGCTCCGATCCGTGACCAACGCCGTGGCCGAGGCGATCGGGCGCATCGATCCTGACTGCGTCGTGTCCTTTCATCCCCTGCTGAATCACATCAGCGTGCGAGCCGTTCGCGGCCGGGCGAGACCGGTCCCGGTGGTCACCGTCATCACCGATCTCGTCGACATCCACGTCGCCTGGGCGTGCCGCGACGTCGATGCGGTGGTCGTACCGTCTCCTGGAGGGCTCGATCACTGCCGGCGCGCCGGGATTCCCGCTTCACGCTGCCACGACTTCGGCCTGGCGGTCGACCGCCGTTTCACCGAAGTTCCCAGCGACCCGGCCGGTATCGCCGCCATGCGCAGGCGGCTGGGTCTGCGCGCCGACAGCTTCGTTGTCCTCGTGTGTGGCGGCGCCGACGGGTCGGGGGGGCTCGTCAAGCATGCGCGCGCCATCGCCTCAGGGTCGCTCGACCTCGATCTGGTGGTCATCTGCGGACGCAACGAGCGGGCGCGGTCGGCTCTCGCGGGGCTGCGCACCGGCGCGGGGCACCCGGTCCGGGTCCTGGGCTACGTGAACAACATGGCCGAATGGATGAGCGCGAGCAGCGTCGTCGTCTCGAAGGCGGGCCCGGGAACCATCGCCGAGGCGCTCTGCTGCGGGGTGCCCCTCCTACTCGTGTGGTATCTCCCCGGGCAGGAGCGGGGTAACGTGGAGTGGGTGGTGGACATTGGGGCGGGCAGGTATGTCCCGCGCGACGAGCAGCTCGTCGACACCGTCGCGGAGCTCGCCGCGCCCGGGTCGGAGGCGCTCGCGACCATGCGCTCCGCGGTGAGGGCCGCAGCGCGCCCCGACGCGACCCGTCGCATTGCCGAGTTGATCGCCACCATGACCGGACGGACCGCGTGAGCATCGACGCCCCGTCCGTCGATGCGATGTCTGAGCCTGCCGGCGCCCGAGCGCCGCGCTGCGCGATCGTCCGCCTCCGACTGCACTGCTTTCGCAACTACGCCGAGGCGACCGTGCGCTTCGGCCCCGGGCTCAATGTCATTCATGGCCAAAACGCGCAAGGGAAGACGAACCTGCTCGAGGCGATCGCCACACTCGCGCTGACACGCTCTCCCCGGACGACGAGCAGCGGCGACCTCCTGCTCTGGAGCGAGCATGCGGCGCTCGCGGAGGCCGACGTGACGCGTCCGCCGGCCGATGTCACGCTGTCGGTGCGGTTTCAGCGGGACGGCCCCACCGAACGGGTGTCGCGGGTCACCTCCGTCGATGGAAAACCGCGACCAGCGCGCGCGATGCTCGGTGTGTGCCCGGTCGTGCTCTTCTGGCCGGAGGACCTCGCGCTGGTGCGCGGCGGCCCCGACGGGCGGCGGCGCTTCCTCGACGTGATCCTCGCGCAGACCGACCAGCAGGCGGTCGCGCACATGTCGCGATACCGCCGTGTTCTCGAACAGCGAAACGCTCTCCTCCACCAGCTTCGCCAGGGAGCTGGTGCGCGTGACTCACTGAACAGCTTCACGGGCGAGCTTGCCCACCACGGCGCCTGGCTGGCACTCGCCCGCTCGCGCCTCGTCGATGCGCTGGCTCCTCTGGCCGCGCACTCGCTGCACGACCTGAGCGGTCAACGCGAGCGCATCTCACTCCGGTACGCGCCGGCGCATGGCGCGTCGATTCCCGACAGCGTCGAGGCCGCCGAGCAGGTGCTGCTCGAAGCGCTGCGCGAACGCAGCTCGGAGGAGGTGGCTCGCGGCATCACCCTGGCGGGCCCGCATCGCGACGACGTCGCGTTCGATCTCGACGGCCGTCCCGCACGCGGGACGGCCTCGCAGGGACAGCAGCGCAGCATCGTGCTGGCGTGCAAGCTCGCCGAGGTCCGGTACCTTCAGGACAGCGCGGGGGTCGCTCCGGTCATCCTGCTCGACGATGTGCTCAGCGAACTCGATCCCGAGCGCCGCAGGCACCTGCTGGGTCTGCTGGCGGCCGGATCCCACCAGGTGCTCGTGACCACCACCGAACCGCTCACCGAGGTTGCCGACTTTGCCGAGGTGCTCCACTTCACGGTGCGCGGTGGCGTCGTCACCCGGGACCAGCGCCCATGACCGAGCAGCGCCTCTCGGATCTCATCGACCCCGCACTGCGAGGACTTGGCGTCCGCGTGCAGGTGCGCGAGGAGCGGCTCCGTCTGGCGCTTGCCGACGTTGTCGGTGATGGACTCGCCGCACTCTGCCGCGCCGAACGTCTGGATCGTGGGGTGCTCGTCATCGCCACCGCCAACAGCGCCCTGGCGCATCAACTACAGATGGACGCTCCGCGAGTGATCGATGCGCTGAACCAGCGTGTCGGACAGGATCTGGTCCGGCGTATCCGCTTCAAGGCGATGTGACGATCAGGCGACTCGCACCGGCATGATGATGCAGAGGTAGTCGTCCTTCCCGACGGGGCGGATGACTCCCGGCTGCAGCGAGCCGTTGAAGGAGAGTTGGACCTCGTCCGAGTCGAGCGCCGACAGTGCATCCAGCATGTAGCGAGCGTTGAAGGCGATCTGCACGTCGTCGCCCTGCACGTTCGCCGAGAGTGGAGCCTCGTCGTCGCCGACCTCTGCGGTCTGCGCGAGCAGCGTCAGCGTTCCATCGCCGATACGAAGACGGACCGGGTTTGCGGCGTCACGTGCGAGGACTGCAGCGGTCCTCGCCTCGCGCAGCAGCGATGCCGTGGACAGGCTCACCGTCGTCGTCGACTCGCCGGGAATCACCTGGTTGTAATTGGGGTATGTCCCCTCGATCAGACGCGAGGATATCTCGACGTCCTTGAGCGTGAAGAACACCTGGTTGCGCGCATGAGCGAAGGCGATGCCGACGGTCGGCCGGTTGGGGTTCACGGCACGTGCAACCTCGGAAAGATGCCGTGACGGGACGATCACCGAAGTGACCGGGGGCGTTCCGTGCACGGTGACGTCGATGGTCTTCACCGCAAGACGGTGGCGGTCGGTTGCGGCGAGGGTGAGCCGGTTTCCCTCCATCTGGAGCAAGACGCCGGTGAGCACCGGTGCCGCCTCGTCTGAGCTCGCCGCCATCACCGTTTGCGTGATCGCGTTCTGCAGCGTGATCGCGTCAACCTCAATCGACGTTTCGGTGTCGCGCGCCGGGAGTGGCGGGAATTCCACCGCGTCGATGCCGTGCACCTTCGCGCGGTGGACGCCCCCGGCCATCTTCAGCACCTGTGTCGTCGGTTCCAGCTCCATGGTGCATGGAGCATCGCCGAGCGACGCGACGAACTCACCGAGGAGACGTGCCGGCACGGTGATCCGGCCCTCCTCGAGCACCGTCGCCGGAACCACGACCGAGATGGTGAGATCGAGATTCGTGGCCGTGACGCGAAGACCTTCGACGCCTGTTTCGAGCAATACGTTGCTCAGCACAGGCAGAGTCGATCGGGGTGATACCGCGCGGGACACGAGCCCGAGGGCACCACTGAGTGTCGAGGACGAGACGGTCGCTTTCATGGACGATTCCTCTCTGGAGGCTGCGTTATCACCAGACTCAATGAGTATGACCTGCAGAGTCTAGAGATCAGTAGACGATGTAGTAGTGGGGACAAGGGGGACAACCCGAAAGGCGATCTCATCGGGGCTCCCTGAGCGTCGCCGGCCTGTGCGCAAGTGGCACGGGTTGTCCACCGGTTCTGCACCGGAAGCAGGGTTGCGCACTTTGTCCACATGCCGTCCCGGGCTCCGCGAACAGGGTGGTCAACGGTTGTGCAGCTGCTCGCGGATCGCGCGCACCTCACCCTGGAGTCGAACATCCTCGCGCATGAGCTCGGTGATCTTTTCGATCGCGTGCAGCGCGGTGGTGTGATCCCGGCCGCCGAAGGCGGTGCCGATGATCGGGAGCGACGACTCGGTCTCCTCGCGGATGAGGTACATCGCGACCTGACGCGGGAACACGATGTTCTTGTCACGGCGCTTGCCCTTCATCTCTTCGACCGAGATGGCGTAGTGAGCGGCGACCGCCAGCTGGATGGTCTCGATGCTGACCGGGGTCGAGTCCTGAACGGGGATGACGTCACGCAGGATCTGCTGGGCGGTCTCGAGGGTGATCTGCTGGCCGTTGATCGAGGCGTGAGCGAGCACCCGGATGAGCGCGCCCTCGAGCTCGCGGATGTTCTTCTGGATCCGGTGCGCGATGAACGAGCACACCTCGTCGGGCACAAGCTTGCTGTACGGCCCGAGCTTGGTGTTGAGAATCGCAAGCCGGGTCTCGAAATCCGGAGGCTGGATGTCGGCCATCAGCCCTCCCTCGAATCGGCTGCGCAGGCGGTCCTCGAGTGTCGGAATGTCCTTGGGCGGCCGGTCGCTGCTCACCACGATCTGCTTCTGGAATTCCTGCAACGCGTTGAACGTGTGGAAGAACTCCTCCCTCGTGTGATCCTTGCCGGCCAGGAACTGGATGTCGTCGATGAGCAGGACGTCGACGCCCCGGTATCGCATCCGGAACTCTGCCGGGCGGTTCTCGACGATCGACGCGACCATCTCGTTCATGAACTTCTCTGAGGTGACGTACGCCACCTTCGCGTTCCGGTGCGTCTCCCGGACCGCATGACCGATCGCATGCATCAGATGGGTCTTGCCGAGACCGACGCCGCCATACAGGAAGAGCGGGTTGTACGCCTTGCCCGGCGCCTCGGCGACGGCGCGGCAGGCGGCGTGGGCGAAGCGGCTGGAGTTCCCCACGACGAAGGTGCTGAACGTGAATGCCGGGTTGAGTCGCGAATCGTTGGCGCCGTCCTCGGGCTCGCTCACGGAGGCATACGTCGGATCCGGGACGTGAGGCGGCGCCTCCGGGGGTGGCGACGCCTCCGGGTCGACGGTGATGATCACCTCGCAGTCGCGGCCGAGCACGCCCGAGAGGGTCTCGCGTATCAGCGGGACGTAGCGCTCGCTGACCCAGTCACGGGCGAACATGGTGGGGACACCCACGGTGAATGTGTGCCCGTCGGAGCCCACGAGCACCGCGTTGGCGAGCCACGCTTCGTACCCAGGGCGGACCACCTGAAAGCGGAGTTCCTCCTGGGCGACCTGCCAGAGCTGTTGTGGGTCCATGCTCGCCGTCGAGTTCCCACTTTCAAGGATGGGCTCGACGCGCTGAGCCTGATCACCGACTGCGCCGACGCCGATTGTTCGATCCACTCTTTCCTCGCCTTGGCCTGCCTAACACAGCGCAGTTATCCACAACTTGTGCACATCAGTGGATAAATGCATGGCCGCTGGTGGCCGGGGGGCTTGGTGGTACGAAGTGAAGGGCTTCCCGCTCCCGCTGCAGCCTGGGGAGTCTAACAATGCGCAGCCCCGGTCACAAGCGGAGCGAGCGCATCACGATCCAGTGATCTCGTCTCGGCAACTCGATGAGCAGGAAGGGTGGTCGGCCGCTGCCTTGATATACTCGCGACGCAACCCCGTCGGGCTCAGCGGTGCCCAGAGCGCCCCCGACGCGATCAGTGTCTCGGAGAGACGGCCATCAAGCGGACGTACCAACCCAAGAAGCGCTACCGGCGCAAGACGCACGGCTTTCGCATACGTATGGCGACACCGGGCGGTCGCCAGGTGCTCAAGGCACGCCGTCGCAAGGGCCGCAAGCGCCTGACCCCGGCTCCGACACGATGAACCCGCGGCATCGCCTTCCCGGGCGACGCCGGATTGCGGCGGTGCGGGAAACCGGGAGCGAGTCTCGCTCGGGTGCGGTTCGAGTACGCGCCCTGGCCGGCGAATCGGCGGTGTCGCGGGTCGCCTTCGCGGTACCTGGGGCCACCGGCGCGGTGAGCCGGAATCGCGCAAGGCGCCGGTTGCGCGCCGCGATCGCCCCGGTCCTCGTGGAGCATCCCGGGCTCGACATGGTCGTGAGCCTGCCCGGGCGAGCCACGGAAATGCCTTTTGAGAGCCTCAGGAGCGCGCTCGCCGCGGCGCTCGCGAGGGCATCCCGATCGACGCACCCGGAAGCCCGCACTTGAGACGCGCCAGCCTGGTGTTCATCCGTATCTACCAGGTCACCATCGGTCCGCTCTTCGGAATGATGAGCTCCTGCCGCTACGAGCCCACCTGCTCCCACTACGGCTACGAGGCGATTCAGCGCTTCGGCGCACGCCGCGGCTGGTGGCTTGCGGTGCGCCGGATCGCCCGCTGCCATCCGTTCCACGAGGGCGGCATCGACCTCGTGCCGGAGACGTACATCAGCTGGCGCGCGGCACGGCGCGTCCACCGCGACGCAACCCGGCACGGGAGCGCGGCATGATCGCCGCCGCGGCCCCCGCCGCCTCCGGCGGCTTCAACCCGCTGTCGATCTTCTCGATCCTGCAATACCCGTTTGCATGGGTGCTCCAGGAGTTGGTGAAGGTCTTCACACAGGTGCCGCCGCTCAAGGCGATCGGCGCCTTCGGGCTCGCCGTGGTCGTGCTCACGATCGGCATTCGCGCCGTGCTCTTCCCGGTCTTCGGCTGGCAGCTGCGAACGTCACGGCGCATCCAGGCGGAGCAGCGTCTGGTCGCACCCCAGCTTCAGGAGTTGCGCAAGAAGTACAAGAAAGAGCCGCAGCGGCTGAGCCAGGAGATGAACGCGCTCTACAAGGAGCACGGCATCAGTCCTTTCTCGAGCCTGACCGGCTGCATCCCGGCGCTGGTGCAGATGCCGGTGCTGATCGGCCTCTATCAGTCGATCAGATCGGTCACGGGGACGCTCAAAACCGGCGACACGGGATTCCTCTGGATCAGCAACGTGACCCAATCCGCTCAGCAGGCATGCTGCTCCGCCAAGGGCGCGACCATCGCCGACGTCTTTCTGCACCCGGCGCTGCTGATCCTGCCCCTCATCGCGGGCCTGTTCACCTTCGCGCAGTCACGCATGATGATGCCGCCCTCGCGTCCGGACATGTCCGACCAGGAGCGCTCGATGCAGGGCGTCACCAAGCAGATGTCGTTCATCTTCCCGGTGATGATCTTCGTGTTCAGCTTCCTGTTCCCTCAGGGCCTGGCCATCTACTGGGCGACGGGCACGATCTTCATGGTGGCGCAGCAGTATCACCTCCTCGGATGGAACGGGCTGGTGGTCCCGTCGTGGTTTCCCGGGGCCAACCGGGTGACCGCGCTGACGATTCCGCGCACCCCGGTCAAGACCGGCGCCGGCTCGGGGAAAACCGCAGCCGCGGTCGTGCCGACAAGCAAGAACGGCACTCGCAATGGCACCCGTCCCGCGAGCGCCAATGGCACCAAGCCAAAGGCGGGGGCCGCCAACAACGAGGAGCCACCGGTGCGCACACTCGCGCGACCCAACAGACCGAACAGACGGAGGCGGCGCCGCTGAGCGCGGCGTCGAGGGAAAAGTGGTGAGCGAGAGCAGGGTGACGTCCGTCGAACCAGAGATCGAGGATGGGGTCGAGGCCCGCGGAGCGACGATCGAGGAGGCTGTCAGCACGGCGCTGAGCCAGCTCGGGGCAAACCGTGAGCAGGTCGAGGTGCAGGTGCTCTCGCCGGAGGGCCGGGCGCTCCCGGGCGAGCGCCTGTCCACCGGCGAGCGTCGCGTGCGCGTCTACCGGATCGACGAGCACGCGGCGAAAGCGCGTGCGCTCCTCGAGGAGCTCCTGACGCGCATGGAGGTGCCCTGCCGTGTGAGCGTTCGCCGGGGGACGGGAACGGCCGGGTCGTCGTCCGGGGGGCCGGTGATCCTCGACATCGCGGGTGACGATCTCGGTCTGCTCATCGGGTGGCGGGGCGAGACCCTGCGCTCGCTGCAGACGGCGGTGAACCTGATGCTCGGTGAGGAGGGCGTCGAGACCCGCCGGGTGATCCTCGACGTGGAGCGCTATCGCGCCCGCCGCGAGGATCAGGTCCGCGAGCTCGCCCAGCGCCTAGCGCTCCGCGTCAAGCGGACCGGCGAGCCCTACACGCTCGACCCGATGCACGCCTACGAGCGGCGGGTCATTCACATGACCCTCGCCGACGATCCCGACGTGACCACCGAGAGCACCGGCAGGGAGCCGGCGCGAAAGGTGGTCATCAATCCGACCGGACCGGCGCAGGGCGGCCCTCCGGAGCGCTTCGAAGGAGCCCGCCCGGGCCGGTCAGCCGGGCGCTCCTACTGACCGAATTCGCCGTCGAGACCCTGTCCGGGGGGACGAGGCTGACGGCCGTCCCGCTGCCCGGCCGCGCCTCGGTTGCGATCGCGTTCATGGTCGGCGTCGGTTCCCGCCACGAGAACGAGGCCGAAAGCGGCATCAGCCACTTCGTCGAGCACATGGTGTTCAAGGGCGGCAAGCGCTATCCGACCGCCCGCGACGTCAGCGAGGCCATCGAAGGCGTCGGCGGGGTGCTCAACGCCGCGACCGATCGGGAGGCGACGATCTTCTGGACGCGTGTCCCACTGGCGAAGCTGGGTCTGGCCGTATCGGTGCTCGGTGACATGCTCCTGAGCCCTGCGCTGGACCCCGCGGAGGTCCTGAAGGAACGTCAGGTGGTGATCGAAGAGCTGCGCATGTACCAGGACAACCCCCAGGACTACGTGCAGATCGCCTTCGACGCGCTGATGTGGCCCGATCACCCGCTGGGCTGGGATGTCGCCGGACGCGAGGACACCGTCCGCTCGTTCACGGCCGAGGATTGCAGCAGTCACCTCGAGAAACACATGCTGCCGTCAACCCTGGTGGTGAGCATCGCCGGAGGCTTCGAGACGGCGGACGCCGTAGCGATGATCGACGAAGCGATCCGGCCGTGGGCCGCGAGACGCCGAGCCAGGCCCGGTGCGCCGCTGCCCGCAACACCACCGTCTGGACCGCCCCTCACGGTGATCCGGCGCAGCGCAGAGCAGGCCAACATCCTGGTCGGGGCCAGGGCGCCCTCGTACAACGACCCGGACCGGCATGTCGCCGAGATCCTCAACGTGATCCTCGGCGAGGGTATGTCGAGCCGTCTCTTCCTCGAACTCCGCGAGCATCGCGGGCTCGTCTACGACGTGCACTCGTTCATGAGCCGCATGTCGGACACGGGTGTGCTCGGGATCGGCCTGGCGTGCGAGCCGCGCCAGGCTGCCACGGCGCTCGAATCCGCCGTCGTCGAGCTGCGCAAGCTCGCCGAGAAGCCGGTGGAGGACGCCGAGCTCACCAAGGCACGCGAATACGCAAAGGGGCGCCTCCTGCTCCAGCTGGAGAGTACGTCGGCGCTCTGCGAGTACTCGGGACAGCAACTGCTCCTCCAGGGGAAGATCGTCGAGCCCGAGGAGCTGGTCGCGCGCCTGGAATCGGTTGAGGCAACGCAGATCAGCGAGCTCGCCGCACGCCTGCTGAGCGGCGGGCTCCGTGCCGCGGTGGTGGGTCCGTTCCGCAGCGAGGCCCGCTTCGAGAAGGCGATCGCGGTCTGATGCCCGCATGTCAGACTTGCGCGCCGTGAGCCTCGAACGTACCCTCGTCCTGGTGAAGCCCGACGGCGTGCAGCGCCGTCTCGTCGGCGAGGTGATCACGCGTTTCGAACGCCGCGGCCTGCACCTCGTCGCCCTGAAATTGCTGCACATCGACCGTGAGCTGGCCGAACGGCACTACGCCGAGCACCGCGGCAAGCCGTTCTTCGCCGGCCTCGTCGACTTCATCACCACGGCGCCGGTCGTGGCCATGGTGTGGGAAGGCGATGACGCGGTCGCGCAGGTGCGCTCGATGATGGGAGCGACCAATCCCTCGGCGGCTGCCCCCGGCAGCATTCGCGGCGACCTTGCCGTCAGTATTGGCAATAACGTGGTGCACGGCAGCGACTCACCGGGGCGCGGCGCGGAGGAGGTGGCCCTCTTCTTCCAACCCGCCGAGCTGGTCGAGTGGAGTGGCGCCGACGCCTCGTGGGTGAACGGCTGAGTCGCTAGCCGAGGGGTTTGGGAGCGGGAGGTGCGCTCCGTGCGGCAGCGAGCCGGCGCATCCGCCGGCGCCGCCAGCGCCACGCCTCGTAGGCCGCGATCCCGAGCGCCGGAAGCGCGAGCGCGGTGGTGGTCACGGGCTGGAAGGTTGGTCCCGCGCCGAGTCCGCCGAAATGGTCGAGCGGCCAGATCCGCAGGATCGCCTTGGCGAGGATGTTCTTGCGCGGCACGAGGCCGAAGACGCGCGAATCGCTCGAGAAGTTGCGGTTGTCGCCCATGACGAAGTACTCGCCGGAAGGGATGGTGAGCGGTTCGGGGCTCGACGTTTCCATCCCGGACGCGGTGCAGCAGTACTTGAGGGTGGTCCACGCCTCGGGGAGATAGGGCTCGTTCAGGAGCTGGAAGGGGCCCTTGCCACCGGGCTTGATGAGCACCTGGGTGGGGTTGTGGTCCCCGTTGATCTCGATGACGTCACCGGGGAGGCCGATCACCCGCTTGATGAAGTCCTGCGAGGGATCGGCCGGGGGGATGAGGATGACGATGTCGCCGCGTTGCGGATTCCCGCCGAAGTCGTAGGAGATCTTGCTGGCGAGCAGAAGGTCCTGGTTCTGCAGCGTTCCCACCATGCTCTCGCCGTCGACGCGGACGGTCTGCAGGGCGAACGCGATGGCGATGTACAGGATCACGGCGATCAGCAGCACCTCGACCGTGTCGCGGACCCATGATCCTCGCCACCACGGACTTGGCGCGCTCGTCGCTTCCGGGGGCGGGAGAACCTGAGCCACTCGGGCCGATTATGAGGCGAACCACCCATGGCGCCACCCCTGTGGCCGGGATGCGCTGCTCCATCATTGGACCGTGACAACGGGGGTTCAGCGCTTTGCCGCAGTGCTGATCGCAGCATGCGGAGCGCTCGTGATCCCGATCGCGGCGAGCGCTCATGCGCTCCTAAGCGCCTCGTCGCCCCCGGCGGGCGCCCATCTCGGCACCGCCCCCGGGGTCGTCTCGCTCGAGTTTGACCAGCCCCTCAACGCCGCCCTCTCGCACGCCACGGTCATCGATCCGACCGGGCACGACTGGCCGGGCAGGGTGGACAGCGCGTATGAGATCCGCATCCCGATGGCAACGAATGCCTCGGGTGTCTACACGGTGGACTGGACCTCGGTGAGCACGGCCGACGGCCACCACATCAGCGGCAGCTTCACCTTCGACGTGGGGATCGCCGGCACGGCGTCGCCGGAAGTCGCCGCGAACGCCGTCCCCGGACCGCAACCGTCGGATCTTGCGATCGGCGCCGTCAAATGGGTGGAGGCCATCGCCTTGCTGTTCCTGGCCGGCCAGGTGCTGGTGAGCAGGCTGGCCCGGGCGTCACCGGCGCTCGAGTGGGTGATGCCGAAGTTCCGTGCCTCGAGCATCGCCCTCTCAGCCGGGCTCGTGGCGGTCTGGGCCGAGGCGACCGTCGGCTCGGGTGGGCACAGCCCCGCCGAGTACGTCGCGTTCTTCAACGGATGGTCCGGAGCGGCGTTGATCGGCCGCCTGGTTTTCGAGACGCTGACGCTCATCGCGGTCGTACGGGAGTGGCGAAGCCTGCCGGTCTGGCTGGGCGGAGCGCTCGTGATGCTCGCTGCGTCCGGCCACGCCGCCGCAGTCAGCCCTGCCTGGTACGGGGTCGGCCTCGACGCGGTCCATCTGCTCGCGGCCGGATTCTGGGCGGGCGGTATCGCGGCACTCGCGGTGCTTCGTCCTCCAGGAGGCTGGCGTTCGAGTGGAGCCCGCGTCCTGCTGGCCAGGTTCACTCCCGTCGCGCTGGGGGCATTCGCGGCGACGGTCGTCGCGGGAGGGCTCGAAGCCATCACGCAGCTCGGGTCGATCCAGGCGCTCTTCGGTACCGCCTACGGGCGGGTGCTCCTGGTGAAGATGGCGCTGGTCGCCCTCATGCTGCCGCTCTCGGCGATGGCGTGGCGGCTCAAGCGACCACACGTGCGTGTCGAGGCCGCGCTCGCCGCGGGCGTGGTCGCTGCGGCCGCGCTGCTCGCCTCGTTCCCGACGCCACCGACGGCGGCGGCCCGGAAGGCGGCCGAAGACGCCGCGGCGACCCCGACCGCGGGGCTTCCACGCGGCGACGAACTCACCATGGCGGGGGCCGCGGGGAGCGACCTGGTCGGCCTCAGCCTGTCACCGGGAACGCCCGGGCCCAACCGCGCCACCGTCTACGTGCTCCCGGTCAACGGCAGCGCGGCGGCTCAGGGCATCGCCGCGAATATCGCGGTGAACGGCGCCTACAAGGCCCTGCTGCCCTGCGGCGACACCTGCCGTGTGGCAACCGTCGACATCCAGCCGGGGGACACGGTTTGGGTCGACCTGCTCAACAGCGGCGGAGGCGAAGCCGTGTTCACGATTCCGCCACTCCCCGCCCCGTCCGGTGACGCTCTGCTGACACAGCTCGATACGGCGATGAAGGCACTGACCGCATACCAGGTCAGCGAGGTCCTCAACTCGGGCACCGTGACCATTCACAGCGTGTATTCGTCCGTCGCGCCGGACCGCAGCACCTGGACGATCAACAACACGGGGACGACCGTCTGGATCGGCACCACCCAGTACACGCAGGAATCCCCGGGTCAGCCCTGGAATCAGCAGACGTCGCCTGCCAACGCCGTCCCGTCGTTCGTCTGGGACTATTTCAAACCGCTGACCAACGCGCATGTGATCGGGAGGCAGGTGCTCGACGGCGTCCCGACCACCGTGGTGGCGAGCTTCGGCAATTCCCAGGCGACGCCCATCTGGTTCACCTTCTGGATCGACGCCACCGGGCGGGTCCGCAAGGTGGCGATGACCGCTCCCGGACACTTCATGGTCGACACCTACACGAGCTACGACAAACCGGTGGACATCGTCGCGCCGGTCGGGTGATTCGCCCTGCGGGATGCGGTCCCACGCTGCCAGAATGTGAGCGAACCACGACCGTGGGACCCGCTAGCAACACGAGGCAGAAGATGGCGCTCCTGACGCAGACCCCGTACAAGGCGAAGACGTTCGATCTGTCCGGACTGGCCGGCATCTCCGACAACACGCTCGAGGTCCACTTCGGACTTTATGCAGGTTATGTCAAAAACACGAACCTGCTCAACGAGCAGCTCGTCACCATGCAGCAGGCGGGCCAGGGCCTGTCGTCAAATCCGTCGTACGCGGAGATCACCCGGCGGCTCGGCTTCGAGTACAACGGAATGGTCCTCCACGAGTGGTATTTCGGCAACCTCACCAAGGCGAGTGGCGGTGGCATCTCGTCATCGTCGGCGCTCGGACGCGCGCTTGGCGAATCGTTCGGTGACATCGACACATGGCGCAAGGACTTCACCGCGATCGGCGGCATGCGCGGCGTCGGCTGGGCGGTGACCTTCCTTGACACGGCGACCGGCAGGCTGAGCAACCACTGGATCACGCTCCACGAGGATGGCAACATCGCGGGCTTCAGGCCGATCGTCGTGATGGACGTCTGGGAGCACGCATTCCTGCTCGATTACAAGCCGGCCGATCGCCCGAAGTACATCGAGGCCTTCCTCGCGAACTTCGACGCCGACGCGGCAGAGGCACGCCTGACCGGAGCAGCGGACCGCCCCGTCGGCTGATCCACGCGTCTTGGGCCTAGAGCGGCCGGCCGCCGAGCCTCCGGTACAGCGCGTCCAGGTCGGAGTCCTCGGCCCAGTCGATGACGATCCTGCCGCCTCCACCCTTGCGGCGCTGGAGGCGAACCGGGACCCCGAGCGCGTGCTCGAGGCCGCGACGCAGGGCGACATCGTCCGGAGCGACCTCGTCCGGCGAGGTGGCCGGCGTTCGCGTCAGGGGGCGCGCCGACGCCCGTGTGAGGCGCTCCTGGACGGCGCGCTCGGTCTCGCGGACATTGAGCCCGTCCTGGATCACGAGGGCCGCCACGGCCTCCTGATCGGCCGCGACCGGAAGCACCAGCAGCGCCCGCGCGTGACTCGCGGTCAGCCGGGAGTCGGCGACCGCCTCCTGGACGGGAGCTGGGAGGTCGAGCAGCCGGATCGCGTTCGAGATGCCCGAGCGGCTCCTGCCGAGCCGGAGAGCGATCGCCTCGTGAGTGAGGCCGAAGGCGTCGGAGAGCCGGGCGTACGCGGCGGCCTCCTCCATCGGGTTGAGATCGGTCCGGAGCAGGTTCTCGGTGAGTGCCATCTCGAGCTGATGGCGGCTCGACTCCGCGGCCGGCCGGACGATCGCCGGGATGCTGGAGACGCCGCCGAGCTGAGCGGCTCGAAGGCGCCGCTCGCCGGCGACGAGGATGTACGAGTCCCCCTCGCGCTGGACGACGATGGGGTGGAGCAGGCCATACAGGCGGATCGAATCGCCGAGCGCGGCAAGCGCCTCGGAGTCAAACGCCCGGCGTGGCTGTTCGGGGTTCGGCGCGACCGTGCGCGGGTCGAGGCCGATCAGGAGCGATCCTTCCTCGGCCTCCGCCTCGTTGGTCAGCAGGGCGTCGAGGCCGCGGCCAAGCCCGCGGCGTCGGAAGGCGCGGGGCGCTGGAGATTCGCTCACACCGGACTCGGGATGCCGGCGGCAGCGAGGGCTGCGCGACCGTGGATTCGCGCATCGAGGTTGGCGCTGAGCTCTCGGTACGCGATCGCGCCGCGGCACGTCGGATCGTAGAGAGTGATCGGCATGCCATGGCTCGGGGCTTCACTGAGGCGGACGTTTCGAGGGATGAGCGGGGTCAGGAGCTGATCGCCGAAGCGGGACCGCACCTCGTCGACGACCTGGTGGGCGAGCGCAAGACGGGCATCGAAAAGGGTCATGACGATGCCGGCAATGGTGAGCGTGGGGTTGAGCTCCTTGCGGAGCAGCGCCAGCGTGTGCATGAGCAGGCCGAGCCCCTCGAGCGCGTAGAACTCGCACTGGATCGGGATGAGCAGTGCGTCCGCCGCGACCACGGCGTTGATGGCCAGCAACCCGAGGCTGGGTGGCGAATCGATCAGGACGTAGTCGTCGTCGGATGCGAGGGCCTCCAGCGCGTACTGCAGGCGGCGCTCACGGCGGGCGAGGTCGACCAGCTCGATCTCCGACCCGGCAAGCGCGATGGCGGACGGTACAACGTCGAGACCGGGCACGGCCGTGGGCAGTCGTGCCTCGGCGAGCGACCTGCCCATCACGATGACGTCGTAGATGCTGGTCTGCACCGTGCTTCGATCGATGCCAAGACCGGAAGTGGCGTTGGCCTGGGGATCGATGTCGATCAAGAGCACCTTCCGGCCCATCTCGGCGAGCGCTGCGCCCACGCTGACGGCCGTGGTGGTCTTTCCGACACCGCCCTTCTGGTTGGCGACCGCGAGAATGCTAGGAGGCACGCTTAGCGGCTGATTATGGCCGGATCGCGGCGCCCATCAGCGGGACGCGGAGTTATCCCGTGTTTCCCCAGGCAACACGCGCGCCGCCGGCCCCGAGGCGAGTTGGGGATGCCGTGCAGCCGCCTCAGACTGTGGAAAACTCCGGACGCGCGATCGAGACTTCCGGAGCGATGTTCAGCGCAGAACTTGACGGTGAAACAAGGCCGAACTATCGTGCAGCTATGGCCCCCGATTCGACGCAGGACGCTCCGGCCGGTCCGGAGCCTCCGGATCACGCCGATCTCTCGATCGGCTTTCTGCTGGGCCTGCTGGTGGGTGAGGGTCACTTCGGCGGTGACGGCCGCCAGCCGCAGGTGACGCTCCGGATGCACGTCCGCCACGAGGAGACCTTCAACTGGCTGCGCCGGACATACCCGGGCAGCGCTCTTTACGGCCCTTACCATCACGGCGGCCGTTCGTACTACCAGTGGTCGGCTCGGGGACGGTACCTTCGCGAGCACATCGTCCCGCTGGTGGAGCGCCACCGTTCGCTGCTGGACACCTATACCGCAGCGCGGTTCGACACCATGTGCGAGCGCTACACGATCACCCGAGAAGGCGCCGGCGCCTCGTCGGACGCCTGACCGCGCCCCGCTACAATCCGGAGGCGATGCTGGCTCCCTCCGCTCAGACCTGGCGCCTGCTCTCCGCCGCGCCGCCGCGTGAGGTCTTTGCGGTCATGGAGCAGATGATCGGAACGGCCCCCTACCGCTTCGAGGTCGTGGGCGAGAGCGAGGCGCGGATCGTCGAGCATCGCCGCCGTGGTCTGTTCGGACAATGGGGGCGTCCCAAGGTCCGCATCCGCTGGGTCCGGTGCCGCGCGGTGGCGGTGACCGAGGGAACCTCGGTCGAGGTCGAGGCCAGTTCGGGGGGAGGCCTCATCTCCAAGGCCATGGGTAAAGCCGATCGCGGTCCGACCACCCGAGCCCTCCAGGTGATCCGTCTGCTCACCGCCGGCGCCGCGGACTCGCGGACGGTCTACCGCGATCGCCGCATCCCGCCCGGTCCGGTCACCCTGGTCGCTTCATGGGCCGGTATGCCCTATCGCCTCTTCGTGGAGCCGCGCCACGACGCTCCTCGCGGCGGCGAGATCCTCACCGCCACCGAGGTCGAGGCGCTTGATGAACGCAGCGGGCAGTTCGTCAGAGTGCGCGTCGCGGGCGCCGGCGAGGGCTGGGTCGAGAGCGACCAGATCGTTCCGTCGCCGGCCGTCTCGACCCGCGCGGCGCAGGTCGAGACGGCGCGTTTCACCTGATAAAGCCGGTGACCGGCTCGGGCCGCGGCTGTGCCGCGGTCAGCGCAAATGCGTGGAGAGACCGCCGAGTGCGACGGTTTGCGCCTCTCTCAGAGTGGTGACCTGGCTCCCTGCGGTCAGCTCTCCACCACTGCGCTGGTCGGGAAGGAGGTGGTACTCGAAGAATCCGTCATGGGCTAGGTTCCTCCTTTTGCCTGAGTGCCACGGCACCGCGTCCGCATGCGTCGTGTTCGAGGCGGGGCGGGTCCGGGCCGAGAGACGCTCGCAAAGTGTATCCCGGTTCGGGCGCTCAGCGTGACCGGATGGACGGCGTGGCCCGCCATTCAGGCCGGGTCAGAGCGGCAGGCGACCCATGAACCCGGTGTCGCGGGAATGCCAGTAGCCGATTCGCGCTTCCCCGAGCCGCCAGCAGAGGTAGACCGGCGCTCCCTCCCTGACCGACGCGAAGTCGACGAGCCCGGTTTCCGGGTCGCGCAGGATGACGCCGAGTCCATCGATGTCGGCGGTCAGTCGCTGGGCCTCGTGGAACGGACCCGAGGCTCTCATGGCCGCGCTGGCGGAGCCGTTCGACGTCACCGGGTGGGCGTCCAGGTCAGCCGCATGCTCGAGCGAGGCGCGGTGGACGTCCCGGAGTGCGGTGAGCAACCTCGTGAGCTCTGGAAGCAGCGCGGTCGCCTCGGCGTGCGTGAAGACCCGCTCCATCGGCCACACCATGCCAGACCGGCCATGCCGGCGTCGAGATCAGTAGATGCCGAGCTCGAGCTGAGCCTCGTCGGACGCCATCGTGCGGGGGTCCCACGGCGGAGTCCACACCAGATTGATGTGCACATCCCGGACCCCGGGGAGCGGCGCACACACCGCGTGCGCCTGCGTCTCGATGATCGGCCCCATCGGACAGTACGGCGTCGTCAGCGTCATGTCGATGGTCAGCAACCCGTCATCGTCGATCGTGGTGCCGTAGATCAAGCCGAGCGACACGATGTCGATGCCGATCTCGGGGTCGTAGACCTCGCTCAGCGCGGCCCGGATCAGAGCGTCGGACGCCTTCGCCTCCGGCTGCGAGGCGGGTTCGGTCGGCGAGATCGGATCTGCGGAGCTCATTTCTCGATCCTCAACGCCGGGGCAGGCGTGGCTGCGGTTGCGGCGAGACCTTCGAGGAGCGCGTTCCAGACAAGCGTTGCGCACTTCACCCGAACCGGATACGCACGCACACCACGGAGTGCTTCGAGGTCGCCGATGTCGCCACCGTCGTCAGACGGCGCGCCGTCCCCGGTCAGCATCGCCCGGAAGCGCTCGGCGAGCGACGCGGCGCCCTCGACGCTCATTCCGGTGACGGCCTCACAGAGCATGCTCGCGGACGCCTGGCTGATCGAGCAGCCCCGGCCGACAAAACCGATGGCCGAGACCGTCCCGTTGTCGAGCCGGTAGCTCAGATCGATCTCGTCACCGCAGAGCGGGTTGTTCGCCTCGACAACGCGGTCGGCGGGTTCGACCGCATGGTGATGACGAGGGTTGCGATAGTGGTCGAGGATGATCTCCCGATAGAGATCGTCGTCGACGGGCGTGTAGCCGACTGCCATAGCACCATCGTAGTCCAACGGTTCGCGCCCAAAACCTGAGAATGGAGCGATGGCTCGCATCGACGTCCTCGTGCGCCACGGAAAGCGGAGGGCTGATCCGGCGTTCTGGCTGCTCATCGGGCAGCTGATCATGTTCACCGGCGTCGCTGCCGTGTTCCCGATCGCCCCGCTCTACGTGGCGCACCGCGGCGGCAATTCCGTCGCGGTGGCGATCTTCATCGCCGGTCCGCTGGTCGCCAACACGCTCATCCAGGTCCCCGCTGGGCGCCTCTGTGACCGATGGGGACGCAAGCCCTTCCTGATCGGGCCACGGCTCGTCTACGCGTTCCTGTCGCTGTTCCTGTTCTTCAACATCGGGACGCTCGCCGTGCTCACCGCGATCCGGATCCTCATGGGGGCCTGCGCCGGCGCCTACGTCCCCGCGCTCCGGGCGGCGCTCACCGATTTGAGTGCCCCCGCGCAACGGGCGCAGCGTTTCTCCCAGCTGCAGGCCTACGAGATGGTCGGGCTGCTCGTCGGTCCGCTCATCGGCGGAGCGGCCGCCCTCTGGCGTGATTCCGCCGTGTTCGGGATCACGGGGCTGTCGATGTTCATCGGTCTCGGGTCGATGATCCGAGTTCCCGAGACGCGCGCCGAGCGCGCGAGCGCGGTGGTGCGAAAGGAGCCCTTCCGCTGGTGGCGGATCCGCGGCATCGTCGTGCCCATCGCGGCGCTCTTCGCCGTCGGCACCATCTGGTCGATGTACGACGTGGTCTGGCCGCAGTACCTGGCTGCGCGCGGCTACGGACCGCTGATCATCGGGCTGTCGGTGAGCTTGTTCGCGCTCCCGATCCTGCTCCTGGCGCGCTCCGGCGGCCGGCTGGCGGACCGAGCCGACCGGCGCAAGCTGGTGACCGCCGGCCTGGTGGTCGTGGCCGCCTGCGCCGCCACCTACCCGTTCCTTCAGTTTCTGGCGGTGATCCTGACCGTCGGTGCGATCGAGGCGGTTGCCACCGTGATCCTCGAGCCCAGCCTGTTCGCCGTGATCGGCGACAGCACGCCTGAAGCTGTCCGCGGCCGCGCCATGGGTATCGGCGGCGTGTACCAGTTCAGCGGCATGGCGTTCGGAGCGGCCGTGCTCGGCTCCCTCTACGGCGTGAATGCCGGGCTCCCCTTCTGGGGCGGCAGCGGCATCCTTCTCGCGGGCGCCCTGGTGTGTGCCGTCTGGCTCCCGGGCCGGCCGCCCGTGTCATCGCACCAGCCCCAGCCCACAGCGTTCCAGATCCTCGAACGTGAGCAAGCGTAAGGCCCCGGCGGAAGGTCCGCGCCTGTTGCTCGGTCACGGCGCGTCCGGCACCGCGGCATCGATGCGTCCCTGGGTCACCGAGCTCGCGCGGCACGGCGTGCAGGCTGTCGCCCTGGACCTGCCGAGGTCGAACAACGACCGGGCCGTCGACGCGTTCCGCAGCGCGCTCGACGAACAGCCGGGCGCGGCGATCGGTGGGCACTCATACGGCGGGCGGATGGCCGGCCTGCTCGCCGCCGACGAGCCGGTGCGAGCGCTCGTGCTCCTGAGCTATCCGCTCCACCGGCCGGGGCACCCGGACGACGTGCGCACGGCGCACTGGCCGCGAATCGACTGTCCCGTACTCCTCCTCTCCGGCGACCGCGACCCCTTCGCGAAGATCGATCTGCTGCGCCGCGAGGTGCGCTCGCTGCGCGACGCGGAACTGGTCATCTACCCGGGCCTCGGACACGGATTGCTCGCGGTTCGCGAGGACGCCGCCGCACGCATCGCGGCGTTCCTCGTCAGCGGAGCCTAGACCCGAAAGACCCGGCGCACCTCACCGAGCCCCTCACCGAGTGCGTCGATCTCGTCATGGGTCGTGTACAGGTACACGGAGGCGCGCGCCATCGAGGGGACGTCGTAGCGGGCCATCAACGGCTGCGCGCAGTGGTGCCCGGCACGGACCGCGACGCCGCGCCGGTCGAGGATGGTGCCCACGTCGTGCGCGTGCACGTCGGCGAGGTTGAAGCTCACGACACCGCCGCGAGAGTCGAGACCGCGTGGACCGAATATCATGATATCGCCAACTTCGTCCAGAACATCGAGAAGGTGGCGGGTGAGCGACATCTCGTGCGCGTGAATTCGATCGCGACCGATGCCGTCGATGTAGTCGCACGCGGCGGCGAGGCCGACGGCGCCGGCGACGTCCGGCGTCCCCGCCTCGAACTTGTGGGGCACCGTGTTCCAGGTGCTGCGCTCGAGCGTGACCCGGCTGATCATGCTCCCTCCCCCGAGGAACGGCGGCATCCTCTCGAGCAGGTCGGGCCGGGCCCAGAGCACGCCGATGCCCATGGGACCGCACATCTTGTGTCCGCTGAACGCGATGAAGTCGCAGTCGAGGTCACGAGCCGACACGTTCATGTGCGGAACGGACTGGGCCGCGTCGACGCACACCAACGCGCCCGCCGCGTGGGCGCGCTCGGTGATGGCGCGGATGTCGTTGACGGTGCCGAGCACGTTGGACTGATGGCCGATCGCCACCAGCTTGGTCGGCGCGGCGAGGAGTCGGTCGAGACCGCTCAGGTCGAGCCGGCCGTCATCGTCGACCTCGATCGCCGCCAGCTGCAGGCCCCGGCGCTCGGCCGCGAGCTGCCAAGGGACCAGGTTGCTGTGATGCTCCATCACGGTGACGACGATGCGGTCGCCGGGATCGAGCAGCCGGCTCGCGTAGGACGACGCCACCAGGTTGATCGCCTCGGTGGTGTTGCGGACGAAGACGAGACCCTCGGGCGGCGCGTCGAGAAACGCCGCGACCCGCAGACGGGCCCGTTCGAAGGAGTCGGTCGACTCGTTGCCGAGCGTGTGGACGCCTCGGTGGACGTTCGCGTTGCTGGTGGCGTAGTACGCGTCGACCGCGTCGACGACCGCGCGCGGTTTCTGCGACGTGGCGGCGGAGTCGAGGTAGACGAGCGGATTCTTCCCGATCGTGCGTTCGAGGATCGGAAAATCGGCACGGATACGAGCGACGTCGAGCCCCGGCTCGGCCGCGACCGGCGCGCTCACTGCACCGTAACCTCGTCGGCGAGCGCGACCCGCAGCAGGCCGTCGTCCGACGTCTGGATGCTGTGCACGCGAACCGGCTCGACCGCGGGAAGCGACAGCGGCTCGCCGGTGCGGAGATCGAAGCTCGATCCGTGCAGCGGGCATTCGATGACGCAGCGGTCGATATCGAGATCACCCTCGCTGAGCGATGCCTCGGCATGGCTGCACGTGTCATCGAGCGCGTAGAAGGTGCCGTCGACATTGAAGATCGCCACCGGGGTCTCGTCGATCTCGACGCGCGCGGCACATCCCGGTGGGATGTCGCTCGCCCGGGCCACGTCGACCCAGCCCCGGCTCATCGCCCGTCCGCCGTGACCCCGGCCACGGACCCACCGGCGATCTCCGCATCGAGCAGCGTCCCGGCGAGCTCCGCGAAGCCGCGGTGCGGGACCCGGTCGAGGACGTCGTCCATGAAGCCGCGGACGATCAGTGAGCTCGCCTCTTCGGGCGGCACGCCTCTCGCCATGAGATAGAAGCGCTGGTCCGAGTCGATGTGCCCGGCGGTGGCGCCGTGACCGCATTTCACGTCGTTGGCCCGGATCTCCAGTCGCGGGATGGAGTCGGCCTTAGCGCCCTGGCTGAGCAGGAGGTTGCGGTTTGCCACATACCCGTCGGCGTGAACCGCTGTCGGCGCGACATCGATCATGCCGCCATAGACCGAGCGCGCATGGTCGCGGACGGCGACCTTGAGCAGCAGGTTGCTTCGCGTCTCGGGACCGCGGTGCGCCTGGAGCGACTGGTGATCAAAATGCTGCGTGCCGTCGCCGAAGCAGATGCCGAGAACATCCGCCTCGCTGCCGATGCCGTCGAGCATCACCTCCCACCACACCTTCTGGAGGCGGGCGCCGAGGGTGACGCCCATGAAGCGGAGCTTCGCGTTGGCGTCGAGCACGGTGCGCTGCAGGGCGACGTGCCAGACGCCCTCACCCCACTGCTGCACGGTGTTGTAGTCGAGGCGCGCGTCGCGACCCGCCGAGAGGATCACCATGGCGTCGCTGAAGAGCGACGCCGGTCCCGAGGTCGACGCGTACGCATCGATGACCGTGAGCGATGCGCCCTCGTCGAGCACGACCACGGTGGACGGGAAGACCGCGCGATGCTCGCCGCCGGCCGGATGAGCGATCCAGACCGGGACGAGCGCCTCGACGCCCTGCGGGACGTACACGAAGACGCCGCCCCGCCACAGCGCATTCCAGAGCGCGACGAATTTCGACTCGTCGACACGAACCGCCGCGAATGCCCGCTGCACGAGCTCGGGGTGGACCATCGCGGCGTCCTCGAGTGTCGTCACGATGATGCCCTGCGCATGGAGCGTGTCCGCTCCCTCGATCGCGGCGGCCGCCGGCGAATCGATCACGAACGCAGCCTTCGGTGCGGCGACGTCCCGCTGGGCGCGCATCGCGTCGACGACCGCCGAGTCGACTTCTTCGATCGGCGTGAAGCGGTCGGGGTGCAGCGACGAGATGTCCGTTCGCCGCCAGTCCTCATCGCGCTGCGACGAGGGCATCGGAATCGCCTCGTAGGCGTCCCAGGCGATGCGGCGGCGCGCCGCGAGCCACGCCGGGGATGCCTCAGCTCGCACTGCCGCGACCTCCTGCCCGAGCGTCGCTGCGGGCGAATCGGCCAGCGGGGTCGTCACCCGATCGCGCCCTCCATGGAGAGCGCGAGCAGACGGTTCAGCTCAACCGCGTACTCCATCGGCAGCTCCTTGACGAAGGGCTCGAAGAATCCGTTGACGATCAGCGCCGTCGCGTCCTGTTCGGGGATGCCGCGCGACGTCAGGTAGAAGATCTGATCCTCCCCGACCTTGCTCACACTCGCCTCGTGCCCGATGGTCACGTCCGGGTTGTCGATGTCCATGTACGGGTAGGTGTCGCTCCGCGACTCCTCGTCGAGGAGCAGCGCGTCGCAGCGGACGCTCACCTTGACGTTGTGGGCCTTGGGAAGGACCTTGATGTGACCGCGGTACGAGGTGCGCCCGGTGCCCTTGCTGATGGAGCGCGACACGATGTTGCTGGTGGTGTTCGGTGCCACGTGGATCGCCTTGCTGCCCGCGTCCTGGTGCTGGCCGTTGCCGGCGAACGCGGCGCTCATGACCTCCGCGTGAGCTCCCTCACCCATCAGGTACACGGACGGATACTTCATGGTGACCTTGGAGCCGAGGTTGCCGTCGATCCACTCGACGGTCGCGTTCTCGTTGGCGATGGCGCGCTTGGTGACCAGGTTGTAGACGTTGTCCGACCAGTTCTGAATCGTCGTGTAGCGGATCTTGGCGCCCTTGTGGGCGACCAGCTCGACCACGGCGCTGTGCAGCGAATCGCTCGAGTAGTTCGGTGCCGTGCAGCCCTCGATGTAGTGAACCGACGAACCCTCGTCAGCGATGATCAGCGTCCGCTCGAACTGACCCATGTTGTCGCTGTTGATCCGGAAGTAGGCCTGAAGCGGTATGTCCACCTTGACGCCCTTGGGGACGTAGACGAACGAACCTCCCGACCACACCGCGCTGTTGAGCGCGGCGAACTTGTTGTCATTCGGCGGGATGACGGTGCCGAAGTACTTGCGGAAAAGCTCCTCGTGCTCGCGCAGCCCGGTGTCGCAATCGCTGAAGAGCACGCCCTGCTTCTCGAGGTCCTCGCGGATGCTGTGGTAGACGACCTCAGAGTCGTACTGGGCGCTCACGCCGGCGAGGAACTTGCGCTCCGCCTGCGGAATGCCGAGCCGGTCGAAGGTCTGCTTGATCGAGTCGGGGACGTCGTCCCACGAACGGCTCATCTCCTCGACGGGCTTGACGTAGTAGTAGATGTTCTCGAAGTCGAGACCCGAAAGGTCCGCGCCCCATGTCGGCATCGGCCGCTTGCGGAAATGGTCGAGCGCCTTGAGGCGGAACTTCAGCATCCACTCGGGCTCGGCCTTGTGCTGCGAGATCGACGCCACGACTTCGGGCGACAAACCCTTCGCGGTGCGAAACACCGAGACGTCGATGTCCGAGAAACCGTACTGGTAGTCCTTGGTCAGCTCTCGTGCCTGAATTGCCATCGCGGATCTCCTAGGCGGTGGCGGCCGCGGCCGTCCCGAGAATTGGTTCGTAGCCCTCGCGCTCGATCTGTCGCGCGAGGTCCGCACCGCCGGAGGTGACCACGCGCCCGTCATGGAGGACGTGCACGCGATCCGGGTGAAGGTGTTCGAGGATCCGCGGGTAGTGGGTGATCACGAGGACACCCATGTCCGGACCGCACAGGCGCATCACGCCGTCCGCAACGGTGCGGAGCGCGTCGACGTCGAGGCCCGAGTCCGTCTCGTCGAGAATCGCGAGCTTGGGGCGCAGCATCGCGAGCTGCAGGATCTCCGAACGCTTCTTCTCGCCACCCGAGAATCCGTCGTTGATGTAGCGCGCCCGGAAGCTCTCGTCGATCTTGAGTTCCTGCATCTCAGTGCCGAGACGGTTCAGGAACTCGCGCGCCGGCATCTCCTTCCCCTGGGCTCGCAGCGCCGCACGAAGGAAGTTCACCGTGCTGACCCCGGGAATCGCGGTCGGGTACTGAAAGCAGAGGAAGAGGCCGAGACGAGCCCGCGCGTCCGCCGTCAGTGGGAGCAGATCAACGTTGTCGAACGTGGCCGAACCGCCCGTGACGACGTATTTCGGATGACCCATGAGGGTGTACGCCAGCGTGCTCTTGCCCGAGCCGTTCGGTCCCATCAGCGCATGGATCTCGCCCTGCGCAACCTCGAGATCGACGCCCTTCAGGATCTCCTTGCCTTCGACCGTCGCGCGCAGCCCGGAGATCGAAAGGACCGCCCGGCTCACCGGCTCGCCTCCGCCGGAGCCATGGAGTCGATCAGCGACTGATCGGCCACGAGTTCGGCGAGCGTGGTCTGGCTGAGCACGGCGTCGATGCTCTGCTTCAGGCGCATCCAGAGACCCCGCGACGCGCACTCGCCCTCACGCAGGCATGTGCCGGTCACGTAGCCGTGAGCGACGCACTCGACCGGTGACACCTCGCCCTCGATCACGGTGACGACGTCGAGGACGCTGATCTGATCCGCGGGCCGGGTGAGTGCGTACCCGCCGTGCACTCCGCGAGTGCTTTCGACGAGACCCCCGCGGCGGAGCTGGGATGCGAGTTGCTCCAGGTAGGCGAGGGGCAGGTGCTCGACGCGTGCCACCTCGGCGATGCTCAGCGGCCCGGCGCCGTACGCCTTGGCGAACTCGGTCATCATGCGCAGGCCGTAATGAGCCTTGGAGCTCACCCGCATCGAGAACGACGCAGCGGGTGGCGCGCTGGGATCGGACGTATGCCGGTGGGCGGCGCCCCGCGCCGATCTCGAGAGAATCCCGACTGTCATGGTCAGAATTATACGCGACCGGCCCGGCCGCCGAGAGGGGAGCGACCACCGCTGAGATATTCTCGGCGGGCGCCGATGCGATTCCCCCGCCCTCGCTTCACGACCGTCCTCGGCCTCCCGGCCGCCCTGCTCGCGGCGTGCGGCGGATCGTCGAGCCCGACCTCACCGACCCCGCCCCCGCTCACGCCGGCACAGATCGAGGCGCGCTACGCGGCGGCCGCCGGCCGCTACAACCAGGGCGAGGCGCAGATCGCACCGATGGAGAACGCGTCCTGCGACGCTGCCAGCCCGACCGTCGCGGTCGGGGCCTGCCAGGCGGCGCTCAGCAGCCAGCGTCAGCTGACGATCGCCTACGACAACGCGCTCCGCGCGATCCCGTTCACCGGCAGCGCCGCCACCGCCGCCGCCCGCCTCCTCGGCGACGATGCCGCGATCGAGAAGTTGCTCGAGCAGGCGGCGACCGCGCCGACCATCGCGGTGATCGCGACCCTGCAGCAGCAGGTGATTCCGCTGCTCGCCACCGCCGCGTCGGACGCCACCGCGCTGCGCGCCGCGATCGGGCTCCCAGCCGCCTGACGGCGCGATCAGCGACCCACCGCGGACGCACCGGCGGCGGCCCCGTCCCGGATCCGCGCGACGGCGCCGGCTATCAGCGAGGCCGCACGCTCGATCTCATCGGCGGTGGTCGAGCGGCCGGTGGTGCAGCGCAACGCACCGGCGGCCATATCGTCGGGGTAGCCCATCGCTCGGAGCACGTGCGAGGGCAGGGGCGCCCCGCTTGCGCAGGCGGATCCGGCGGATGCCTCGACACCGTCCATGTCGAGCGCGGCGAGCAGGACGTCGCTGCGGACGCCGGGCAGCGCGAAGGTCGCGAACCCCGCGGCCCTGGGGGCGCCGGCTGCGGTCACCACCGCGTCGGGAACCCGCTCGAGGACATCGGCGGCGAGTCGAGCGCACAACGCCGTCTGGCGATCGGTCTCCTCGGCGCGGACCCGCGCGGCCAGCTCCACGGCGGCGGCGAAGCCGACGATTCCCGCGACGTTCTCGGTGGCGCTGCGCCGGTTTCGCTCCTGGCCGCCCCCCGTGCTCTGGGCGGCGAGCGCGATCCCGTGTCGAACCCACAGGGCGCCGACTCCCTTGGGCCCGTAGATCTTGTGCGCGGAGACCGAGAGCAGGTCGATGCCGAGCGCGCCGGGATCGACGCGGATCCGGCCGAGCGCCTGCACCGCGTCGGTGTGGATCAGCGTCCTCGGGTTCCGCCGGTGGACGGCCTCGGCGATGGCGGCGACATCCTGGACGGCGCCCGTCTCGTTGTTGACGAACATCACCGAGACCAGCACGGTGTCGGGGGTCACCGCTGCCGCGACCGCCTCGGGGGTGACGCGGCATTCGCGATCACACCCGGCGACGGTGAGGGCGGCCACGCCGGCGTCCTCGAGGCGGTGCGCGGTCTCGAGGACGGCGTCGTGCTCGATCGCGCTCACCACGATGTGCCGGCCTCGCTCCGGGCCCCAGCGCTCGAGTACCCCGCGCAGCGCCAGGTTGTCGGCCTCGGTGCCCGACCCCGTGAAGACGATCTCGCGCTGCGCGCACCCCAGCACGGCCGCGATCCGGTCGCGCGCATCGTCGACGGCCGCGCGCGCGGCCCGGCCGGATGCGTGCACCGACGACGGGTTCCCCTGAGTTGTCGTCAAATACGGCAGCATCGCATCGAGTACCTGGGGAGCGAGCGGAGTGGTCGCCGCGTGGTCGAGGTGAATGCGGGTCACGCCGGGCTTGACGGCGCCGCCGCGATCGCGGCTCGGACCCGCTCGATCACGGAGTCGGTGAATGCGCTGGTCGAGGCCTGGCCGCCGAGGTCGGAGGTGGAGATGCCCGCCCGAAGGGCGTCGAAGACGGCGTCGCGAATCGCCGTCGACGCCCGCCGGCAGCGGGGGTCGGTGGCGAAGCCGAGGAGAGCTGCGGCAGCGAGGATCATCGCCATCGGGTTGGCCACGTTCTTGCCCTCGAGGCTCGGCGCGGTGCCGTGGGGCGCCTCCGCCATCACCACCGACGGGACGAGCGGGTCTTCGCCGAAGCCGAGGAGCAGGGATTCGGCGCCGGCGATGCTCCCGAAGAGCGGCAGCACCAGGTCGCTCAGGCAGTCGCCGTCGCGGTTCAGTGCCGGGATCACCAGAGGATCGCCGGCGCGGCTGAAGAGCAGGGCGTAGGTCGCATCGATCAACTGGGGCTCGTAGTCGACCTCGGGGTGCCGCGACGCGGCATCGTCGAGCTCCTCCTTGAACATGCCCTCGTAGACCCTCGAAACGGTGAACTTGGGGCCGCCGAACACCCGGGAACGGGTGCGAGCCGCGTGGACGAAGGCGAACTCGGCGACGGCCCGGCACGTGGCCCGCGAGATGTGCTCGGTGCGGTATGCGACCTCGTCACCGTCGCTCTGCTCACGCCACTCGCGGGCGTTGTAGGCGTCGTCGACCGCCATGCGCACGATGCTGATCGGCGCGCTGACCCCCGCGATCCCCGCGACGCCGGGGATGCGCTGACCGATGCGCAGGATCACTCGTCCCCCGACGCGCTCACGGAGCAGTGCGTTCGGGCTCCCGACATCGAAGCGATCCGTGGGCGTCACCGTCGCCGCCTTCAAGCCGAAGCCCGCCGCGCGCATGGCGTCCGCGGCCTCCGCGACCACGGCGTTCCCCGTCTCGCGCCGGCGCGCCAGCGACAGATCGAAGGTCTGCAGCTCGATCGCCGCATCGATGACGTCCGGGTGCATCACCCGCAGCGCTTCATCGAGCAACTCCTGGCCGGTCTGGTCTCCACGCAGGACGACGATGGTGGTCACCGCCAAAGCGTACGTCGCCGCCTGGACGCGGCGACCGGCCGGCGCGATGGCATCATCGCCGCGTGCCGAACTCCGCGACCTCCCGAGACGACGAGCAGGAACGCCGCCCGGGCGCGGTGCTCTTCGTCTACACCTGGGATCTCACCCTCGCGATCCTGGCGCTCTTTGGAGCGCTCGCTTCGTTTGCCGGCGGCGTGGCGACGGGCTCCGGCGGGAAGGCGAGCCTGCCGCTGGCGGTACAGCTGATCGCGGCGGTCTCGGCCGCATGCTTTGCGGCGACGCTCATCATCATCGCGTCGCTGCTGACGCGGAAGCGAGCCTGGGTCCGCCAGACCCAGATCGGCACGCTGGGAACCGCGATCGCGCTCGCCGCGATCTCGTTGGTGGTCGGCGCGATCGTCGGCAACGGCGTCGATGGGCCGAGCCTGATCGTCACCCTGATCTTCGTGCTCCTCGACGCGCTCGCGATCGCAATCATGACCGAGCGGCGGGTGGTGAGCTTCTACGATCAGCCCGCGAGCGTCCCGGTCTACGTCTGGGCGACGCTGGCGCTCTGGGTCGGCGGCCAGGTGATGATCATCATCGTTGCCGCGATCGCGCACTGACGCCCGCGACGTCAGCCCGCTCAGATATACGTCAGCAGATCCTCGACGATCTCGACCAGCTCGTCGCCGCGGACGGGTTTCATCATCACGGCCGCGGCGCCGAGCTGCTGGGCCCGCTCGCGGGCGCCGACGTCGCCGGCCGCGGTGAGGATCACCACCCCGGCGCGCGGATGCTCCGGCGCGAAACGGAGCGCCTGGAAAAGCTCCAGTCCGTCGGTGTCGAGCGTCGCGTCCAGGATCAGCACGTCCGGCTCGAAGACGGGGAGCTCGGCACGCACCTCGCGAACCGCCCTCGCCCAGCGCACGTCATGACCTCGCAGCGTGAAGCGATTGATGACCTGCTGCGCGACGGCGGCCTCATCCTCGGCGATCAGGATGCGGGCGCGAACTGGCGGCATCACCGCGCATCGTAGGGAAACGACCTGCCCGCCTGCCCGCCTTCCTCGCCTCGATCCCGCCGCGTACACTGGCGCCGGCGATGCCGCTGCCACCACACGTCCTGATCGGCACAGAGCCACCCCGTCGCGGGCGTTTCGACGGAAGCCGCTTCGCTCGGTGGCTGCACCGTCCAGATCGTCGTCCCGGCGGCGGCACCGCAGCTCCCGTCGCGGACCCACCGGCGCCGCGGGCGTCCCTGGTGGACGCGGGAACCCGGGCGTTCTGGGCCGGCAGCGAGACCGCCAATGTCACGTCGCGGCGTGCCGCCGCGCTCGTCGACGCTCACGAGCGCGGCCGCGCGCCGATCGGCGCCCGGCCCCCCGGGAATCCGGCCTTCAGCGAAGCCCTCTTTGTGGAGCTGATGCGCGCGAACCAGTATCGTCGAGCGTTCTCGCTGCTGAGCGAGGACTGCCAGATCAGCTGGGGCTCTCCCGAGGCGTTCGCCGAGGCACAGGGTGCTTCGGCGATGCGGCGCCTGCGCGGGGTCAGCGTCAAGGAGGTGCGCTACCTCCCCGAGTGGACGGAGACATCCAGGGGAAAGACGTATCGCGACGTCGCGGAGCTCGACGTCGAATACGAGGTGGGCGACCCGGAGCCGGTGGCCAGGATCCGTCGCGTCGTCCATCTCGTTCCCGGCGGTGGGCGCTGGCGATCGATCTGCTACCCGGTGTAACAGCAGTTCACCGACTCTCGCACCTTCAGCCGGGCGTGGGACAATCCCCTGATGCCCGCCGCCGCCAGCCGCTCGCAGCCCGGTCCAATGGAGCGGACGTGCCTCGAAATCGCTCGCGTCGAGCGCGAGGCGGCCTTCCGCCGGGAGCGCATCTCGAGGACCCGGCTTCGCGTCCGCGAGGCTGACGTGCTCATCGACCTCATCGAGGAATGCCGCCTGCGATCCTTCCGCCTGATCCCCGCCGCGCTCTGGAGCGCCGTGGTACGCGCGGTCGGCGCGGTGGACCCCGGGTTGCGCGACCGGCTCGGCATCGATCGCGACCCCGATCACGTCGCCGACGTCCTGTTCGAGGCGCAGGAGGTGCTGCTGATGCGTGCGCTCGAGTCGCGACGCCCGAGACTCGCGCCGATCATCCCGCTCTTCGGCGAGCTGAACCGAACCGCGGCCGCGGGCTGACGCCCCTCCCGACGTGACCTGGGAGGTCGCGGTCGCCGGAACGCTCCACAGCGACGATGTGACCACCCCCGCAGGCAGGCGGAACGTGCTCGGCGGCTCGGCCGTGTACTTCTCGCTCGCGGCCGCACGCTACGCGCCGGTTCACCTGAACGGCATCGTCGGCTCGGACACCGTCCCCGAGTACCGCCGCATCCTCGCCCATCCGAACATCGACCTCGAGGGCCTGGTGGTGAGCGAATCACCCACCTTCCGTTGGCACGCGGTGCATGACTTCGAGCGCTGGGACACGTCCCACGAATCGTTCGAGCCCGGATGCGACCTCGAGTGGCGGCCGGTGCTGCCGGAGCGCTCGCGCCGAGCCGAGGTGTTCTTTGTCGGGAGCATGGATCCGAGCCTGCAACGGACGGTGATCGATCAAACCGGGGCGGCACTGATCGGCGCCGACTCGATGGCGGTCTTCATCGACGGCGATCAGGGGGATGTCGGATCCCTGATCGAACGGGTGGACATCCTGTTCCTCACCGCGACCGAGCTCGCGGCGCTCACTGGAGATCACGACTGGCGGCGGTCGGCATCAGCCCTCTGCGGGAGGGGCCGGCTGCGGGCGGTCGTGGTCAAACGGGGACCACTCGGGGCGGCGTGCGTCACCGCCGCCGGCGTCGTCGAACAGCCGGCCGCATCGGTCCCCCAGGTCGTCGACCCCACCGGCGCCGGCGATGCCCTCGCCGGGGGATTCCTCGGGCACCTGGCGCAGGTACGGCGCACCGACGATGCCGCTTTCGAGGCGGCGCTCGGGGAGGGCATCCGGGCGGCCGCGATCGCGATCGTGGAGTTCGGAACCGTTGGGCTTCGCGGGACCCGCGCCGTATGATCGCTGGCGAATGGCAACGCGGCCGCGCGACCTGGGGACACCGATCGACCGCAACCTTGCGCTCGAGCTGGTCCGGGTCACCGAGGGCGCCGCAATGGCCGCCGCCCGGCACATGGGGCGCAACCAGAAGGAGATGGCGGACCAGGCCGCCGTCGACTCGATGCGCCGGAGCCTGGGATTCGTCGACATGGACGGCGTGGTGGTCATCGGAGAGGGCGAGAAGGACGAGGCGCCGATGCTCTACATCGGCGAGCAGGTCGGCAACGGCAACCCTCCGGCCGTCGATGTCGCAGTGGATCCGATCGACGGCACCCGCCTCGTCGCTCGCGGGATCCCCGGCGGCATCGCCACCGTGGCTCTCGCCGAGCGGGGCTCGATGTTCCACACGCATCTCCACTACATGGAGAAGTTGATCGTCGGGCCGGCGGCCGCGAAGGTGATCGACATCACCGCCTCGGTCGCCCAGAACCTCAAGCGGATCGCCAGGGCGGAGGATCGCCGCGTCGAGGACCTGACCGTGGTGGTGCTCGATCGCGACCGACACGACGGGCTGCTCGAGGAGATCCGGTCGGCGGGCGCGAGGGTGAAGCTGATCATGGACGGCGACGTCGCAGCGGGCCTCATGGCCGCGATGGAGCACCGCACCGGGATCGACGTGCTCATGGGGATCGGGGGCGCTCCCGAGGCGGTGCTGGCCGCCTGCGGCATCAAGTGCATCGGAGGCGGTATGCAGGCCCGCATCTGGGTCGGCAAGGAGGAGCGGCGGGTCCAGGAGCTGGAGGGCAAGCATGCCGGCGACGTGCTCGAGCTCGACGATCTCGTGTCCGGTGACAACGTGTTCTTCGCGGCGACCGGTATCACCAGCGGCGAACTCCTCGAGGGGGTGCGTTTCCTCGGTGAGGACCGGTGCCACACCCAGAGCCTGGTCATGCGCTCGTACTCCGGGACCGCACGCTACATCGACGCGGAGCACAACCTGGCGAAGCTGCGCCGTCGCCGCGATCCGGTCGAGCTCGCATCCAAGGGCGAGGTCCGCCCCGCCCCGGGAGGCTGATTTCCGAACGGAAACCCGGGCACGTTGGAGCCGAAGTGCCAGAATCGGGACGCCGTATGAAGGTACGAATCCGCCCGAGCGCGAATCTGATGCGCTGGTTCACGCCGGGGCTTCACGTCAAGCGCTGGCTGCTCCTCCTCTTCCTGGCGATCGTGATGATCAGCCTGGCGGCGGGCTATATCCTGCGCGACCTCTACAGCGCATCGTTCCATTTCCCGTCGTGGGTCGGCGACTTCACCCTGCAGTTCCTGCCGCGCCTGGTGCGAGCGCTGCTCTTCGCGCTCGTCGGTGTCGGGCTCATCGTCCTCTGCTTCTACAAGCTCGGCCAATCCATCCTCGGGCCGTTCCTTCCCGGGCGGGGCAGTTCCGATCGCGGCCTCGCCGAGCAGCTCTACAAGTTCCGCCTGCTCGCGAAGGGCCCGCGTCTGGTCGCGATCGGAGGGGGTACGGGCCTTTCGGCGCTCCTGAGGGGTGTGAAGAAGTACACCGGGAACATCGTCGCGATCGTCACCGTGGCCGACGACGGCGGCTCCAGCGGCCGGCTCCGCGAGGAATACCGCGTGTTACCGCCCGGAGACATCCGTCAATGCCTCACCGCGCTCGCCGAGACCGAGCCGCTGATGACCGAGCTGTTCCAGTACCGATTCGGCGGGGAGGGGGCGCTGTCCGGCCACTCGTTCGGCAACCTCTTCATCACCGCGATGGCCGAGATCACGGGCGACTTCGAGCATGCCATCCGCGAGTCCGGCCGGGTCCTTGCGGTGCGCGGGCAGATCGTCCCGGCGACCTTGCGCGATGTCGTCCTCTGCGCCACCGCGGGCAGCGAGGTGAGGGTCGGCGAGTCGAAGGTCCCCCACGGTGTCGACCACATCGACCGCGTGTTCCTCGAGCCTGCGGACGCGGAGATCAACCCGGAGGCGGAAGCCGCCATCCTGGCGGCTGAATTGATCATCGTCGGACCCGGCTCGCTGTACACCTCGATCCTTCCGAACCTCCTCATCGAGGGGATGGTCGAGGCGCTGCGCGCGAGCCCCGCGGTGAAGGTGTACGTCTGCAACATCGCCGGGCAGCCCGGCGAGACCATGGGGTTCTCGGTCAGCGAGCATCTGAAGACCATCGAGGAGCACGTCGGCGTGACCCTCTTCGACTACGTCATCGTCAACAGCAACGTGGGACTGCCGCTGCCGCCGTCAGCGGTCGAGGCGGGTGTGACCCGTGTCGGATTCGACCGAGACCAGGCGACGCTGCAGCCGGTGAACTACATCCTCGCCGATGTGGCGTCATCGCAGATCTCCACGCACCATGACCCCGAGAAGCTCTCCAAGGTGATCATGAAGCGGATCTGGCGGTAGGCCCGGCCTCAGTACAGCAGGTCGTGCCGGACGCGGTACGACCACTGGTGCGCGGCACGCTCGGCAAGAGCGTTCCATGCCGCGTAACGACGTCGACCGATGGGGAGATCCCACGTTCCGACAAACTCCGTGATCCGCTCGCTGAACCCTGACTTGAAGCGGTAGAGACCGAACAGCGGGTGGGTGGGTCGCAACGCCGCGGCGGGGGGCACCGCCACCAGGTCGTACGTTTCGACACCGCGTGTCCTGAGCCAGCGCATGACCTCCCACTGGAGCAGATGCGGCGCCATGACCTCGGAGTGCTCTTTGGTGGACCCGCCGTCCTTGTACCAGGCCTTTCTGCCGATGTGCGTGGCGAACACCCCGGCGAGCACGGCATCGTCGAGTGACGCAAAGAACAGCTGGCCCTGACCCGCCGCGCCATGGAGGCGCCAGTACTGCGAGAAATATTCCTTGCTGCGCAGGGTGAATCCCGCTCGATCGCGAGTCGAGGCCATCAGCGAGTACATGGCGTCGATGCTCGCGTCGTTCAGCGCCACCGGGGCGACCGTCACACCGCGGCGCTCGGCGAGCCTGATGTTGTAGCGGCACTTCGGCTTGAACGACGCGATCAGGGCATCCTCGTCCGGCCGGAGGTCGACGATGATCGTCGCCCTGCTGATCTGCACGTCATGCCGAGACTTCTCGAGGCCCATATCGCGCAGCGCCGAGACCGCGGCCGCGCTCTCCTCGATCTCCGGCTCCACCTTGATCGCGAATGCCGAGCCGCTCGAGGCCCGCAAATCCTCGAGCAGCGCGGGCAATTGTGCGACACCGGCGACGCCCGGCCCCTTCGGAACGTATCCGAGCACGCCGAGACCAGGCACGGAATGGCGCAGGAGGAGTGTCGCGACCTGCGGCTCGGTCTCGGACAACAGGTACTGCGGCGCCCAACGATGCGCGCGCTTGAATTCCCCCCATGCGCGCGTCTGCAGGATCTGGCCGCCGTCGGGGTTCTCAGCGACGAGCTCGTCCCAGCGTCCGAGTTCCCGCGGGCCGGCGTGCCTCATCGACGGAATCGGACCGCCGCGCGATACAGGCTGTGGCGCAGTGAACGCACGCCCAGATCCCATGTGCCGGCGCGCTCGACCGCCTCGCCGCCGAACGACCGCTTGAATTGTGAGAACCCGTCCCAGGGATGGGGAGGTGCGCCGGGAGCGGGCTGACCGCTGGGAGTCACCCCCCAGAAATCGAATCGCCGCGCACCCGCCTCGCGGCCGTCGAGGATCATGCGCCACACCAGAGGAGCGGCAGCCTGGAGTGTGCGTCCCGACTCGGGATCCGACACCGCGTGTGCGTAGTACCGGGTGCCCGAGAAGTCGAAGCAGAGGGCCGCGGCCACGGCGCAGCCGGCCGCTTCCGCGGTGTAGAGCGTGGCGGCGTGCTCGGGCATGAGGGTGCGAGCCAATGCGCGGTGATACGACTGCGCCTGGCCGCGAAAGCGCCCGGCCGCAGCGGTGCGCTCCTGGAGGCGAAGAAAGATCTCGATGTCATCCGGGTCGGCGCTCGCCAGGAAGGTGAGCCCTCGCCGTGCGGCGGCATTGATCGCCCCTCGATGTCCCGCGCTCAAGCCCCGGCGCAGCACGGCCTCGTCCGGGGTGAGATCGAGGACCCAGGTCCAGCGAGGCTGAATCGATCGACTCGGATGGGCGCCGGACGCAAGCAGCGCCGGGAGTGCGGCCGCTCCGGCCGGCTCGGTGCGGACGAAATCGAGCGAACGGGCGCGAGCGGCGTTCACCGCCTGCTGGAGCGCGGCGGCCATCGCTTCGTGCGACACCGCTGTGGGACCGTGAGGCAGGTAGGCGTAGCGCGGAAAATGGCCGGCACGAATCGCGCCAGCCCACATCCAGTGCTCATCGCGGGCCCAGAGAACGTCGTGGCCCAGCGCGGTCTGGACGCGCTGCCACAGGGTGCTCTGTAGGAAATGGCCGCCCATGCGTTGCAGCGCGAAGTCCCACTCCGCGTCTGCGACGCCGGCGTGCGCCGACGACACGTCTTGCGACGCTAGCACAGCGACGGACTCGATCGATGTTGAGAAAGCACCTCGGTTTTCCTTACAATCGCGACCGTTTCCCCGTCAGACTCCTGGAGAGAACGCATGGCCACAGTCGTGACACGCGACGTGCTCGCAAAGCAACTCGCAGATCGTGCAGAAATCACCGTCACCGCAGCACGCGATGAGGTGCGCTGGTTCTTCGACACCATCGCGCAGTCGTTGGAAAAGGGCGACGAAGTCCGCATCCACGGTTTCGGCAACTTCAAGACGGCACAACGCGCGGCGCGGCTCGGTCGCAACCCGCGTACGGGCGAGGCGGTCAAGGTTCCTGCCCGTCGGGTGGTGCGTTTCTCGGCAAGCACCTCGCTCTCGAGCGCGGTGAAGGGCGCACGGGTCTCACGCCGGGCCAAGGCCTGATCCGTCAGGCGGCATGACGTGACGCCGCCGCGCGACGTCGTCGTCAGTGGGCACGCACGCATGCTACGGGTAGACGCGCGCCGGCAGGCCTGATGGCTGGGGCGCGGCGCACGTCGTGGGTGTGGATCGTGTTCATCACCGTGATCGGCGCAGCGCTGATCGCGGCGGCCACGTTCGTCGCCCTGAGACTCGCCGCGCCGCCGCCTCTGGCCACCGTGAGCATCCAGGTGCCCGCGACGTTGCTCGTCGACGGCGGCGCGCCCGCGCCGATTCCTGTTCCGGCGCGTGGGAGCTTCGCGCTCGCGACCAGCCTGAGCGGAACGGTCGCGGCCCACGATGCAACCACCGTGCGGCCGATCGGATCCGTGGCCAAGGCAATGACCGCACTGGTCGTCCTCGCGGCGCATCCCCTGGCCCCGGGCGCGCCGGGACCGCGCGTCACGATGACCGGCGCCGACGTGCTCCTGTACCGGAAGGCGGTGGCTGCGGGCGGCTCGAACCTTCGGGTGCGCGCCGGCGAGGTGCTCACCGAGCGCGACCTGCTCCTGGCACTGTTGCTGCCGTCGGCCGACAACATCGCCGAGACGCTCGCCGTCTGGGTCTCGGGCAACCGGTCCACGTTCATCGCCCGCCTCAACGCGACCGCAGCCGCAATGGGTATGGATCACACCAGCTTCGCGGACCCGAGCGGCCTCAGCGCCGGGACGGTCTCAACGGCGAGCGATCTCGTCCTGCTCGCGCATGGCGTGATCGCGAATGCGGCGCTCGCCCAGCTCGTGGGGACCCGGCAGGCCGCGCTCCCCGACGGCACTCTCCTCCGCAACCTCGACGTCCTCCTCGGCACGCAGCCCGGCTGGTTGGGAATCAAGACCGGGTGGACCGGTGCCGCGGGCGGGTGTCTCCTCTTCGCCGCCACCATGCCGTACTCGTACGGCCGGACGGTGAGCGTCTGGGGTTCGGTGCTCGGACAGCCGCCGCTCACCGCCGGGGACCCCGCCCATCCGGAGCTGGGCGAAGCCTTCGTATCGGCGCAGAGCGCCGCGATGGCCGCATTCCGAAGCTACGCGGCGGTCGACCTCGCCGGATTGTCGCCGGAGGTGTCCGGGTCGATCTCCACGCGTTGGGGAGGCAGGTCGTTCGTGCTCCTGGCCGGCCACGCGCCTGTGGTCACGCTGGTCCGTGCGGGGATGGTCCTCCGCCTGCACGTCACCGTGCTCGCCACGGCCGCGCCGGTCGCCTCGGGCTCGACCGTGGCCGAGGTCACGGGCGCGTTGAACGCGGACACGTCGATCACGTGGAAAGTGATCAGCGCCAGCTCGATCGCGGGGCCCTCACCATGGTGGAAGCTGTTCTCAGCCTGAACGGCCCGCCGTCACCACGCTGAGTCGGTCCGCTCCGCGGCGTCATGGAGCGCCGCGAGCACCTCTGCGTCATGTCCCGCGAGGTCGGGCGCGACCCGCAGGCTCTCGACCCGCTCTTTGGCGGTGACCATCTCGAGCTCGTGGAGCCCGAGACTCGTCCGCGTGGACAGGTGACCCGGGTACGCGGCGAGCGGTGCCCGCCACTTCTGGCGCAGCGCATGGGGCGAGAGCTCGCCGGCCCTGACCGTGAACCCCGCGCCGCCGCGGCCGGGAAAGAGCCGGAATCGGAACGCGTTGCGCCCGGCCCTGACGCACTGCTCGCAGCGGCCGTAACGCTCATCCGGGATCTCCGGTCGCTTCATGCAGACGCGACACATGGAGCGAGGATAGCGTGAGCCCGGGTCGCAGCCGGGGTGTGGAGGGCTCGCAGGGGGGCCGCAGCACGGATGGCGAGTCTGGTTGCGTTGACGAACACACTCACAGGTGGGTATATTTGTCCGTGTGAATGTCGAGGTGCGGGCCGTCGGCCTGCGAGCCATGCGTGACAAGCATCACCTGACGCAGCGTGAGCTGGCGCGCCGGCTCGGGGTCACGCAGAATTACATTCCCGCCCTCGAGGCGGGAACGCGCAACCCGGGCCCGAAGCTGCGTCAGTCCTTGATGCAGCTGTTCGCGTGCGATTTCGAGGACCTGTTCCAGGTGGTGATGGTCAATCCGATCGACCACCACGAGCAGGTGCTGCGACCCGAGGGCGGCGTTCGCGGAGTCTGAGGCGAGGCCGCTCCCGCCGGACTCCGATGCATCGACGGCCGTCGTGGGCGGTGCGCCTTCGTACAATCGCGCCGTGGAAGGCTCTCCTGATCTGCTCGTTCTCGAGGGGATGTCGTTCTACGGCTACCACGGTGAAACCCAGGCCGAGCGCACCCTCGGCAATCGCTTTCACGTCGACGTCGAGATCCGCACGGATCTCGCCATCGCCGGCCGCAGCGACGACATCGCCGACACGATCGACTACGCGCACGCCTTCGCTCTGGTGCGCGGGGTGGTCGAGGATCAGCAGTTCAGCCTGCTCGAGGCGGTCGCCGCCCGGATCGCCGAAACCCTGCTCGCCGAACCGGGGATCGCCGGCGTCAGAGTCCGGGTGGGCAAGCAGCCACCGATCGCCGGAGCAATCGACCGCTGCTCGGTGATCATCGAGCGAAGTGCGATGCAGACAGGGGCTGGAGAATGAGCGCAGTCATCGTCGACGGCAGGGCGGTCGCCGCCGAGCTTCGGGAGGAGCTCGCCGCGGAGATCGTCGCCATGACCGCCGACGGCAGCCGTCCCCCCTCCCTTGCGGTGGTGCTGTGCGGCGACGATCCGGCATCGGCGATCTACGTGCGCAACAAGGGTCGCGCCGCCGAGCGCGCCGGCGTCCGCTTCGCCCTGCACACGCCGCCCGCGGAGAGCACCACCGGCGAGCTCGTCGACCTGGTCAGGAGGCTCGACGCCGACGACGATGTCGATGGCATCCTGGTGCAACTCCCTCTGCCCGCACACATCGACGCGCAGGCTGTGACCGAGCGTGTGTCCCAGCGCAAGGACGCCGACGGCTTCCACCCGTGCAATTTCGGCCGCCTCGCCGAGGGACACCCCGGGCCCGTGGCCCCGTGCACGCCGCTGGGGTGCATGGAGCTGCTCCGCCGCAGTGACCTGGAGATCCGGGGACGTCGTGCCGTGGTCATCGGGCGCAGCACGATCGTCGGGCGTCCGATCGCGCTGCTCCTCACCAACGCCGACGCGACGGTGACCATCTGTCACTCGCAGACCCGGGATCTGCCCGCGGTGTGCCGGGAGGCGGACATCCTGGTGGCGGCCATCGGCAGGCCGGGCATGGTCGACTCGTCGTACGTCAAACCCGGAGCTTTCGTCATCGACGTCGGGACCACCCCCGTGAACGGCAGAGTGATGGGCGACGTGGATCGGGCGAGTGTTGAGCCCGTCGCCGGCTGGCTGACCCCGGTGCCGGGCGGCGTGGGACCGATGACCATCGCGATGCTCCTGCGCAACACGGTTTCGCTCGCGCGGGCCCGGCGGGGTGCCGGAGAGGAGGTCGGCTGATGCCATCGATTCGGATTCGCTGGAGCGAGCAGGAGGCGCGCAAACCGTACGCCCGCCCCTTCATGGTCACCTTCAGCGGTGATGACGGCGCCGACGTCGGCAGTGTGGCGCTCAACGGTGCCGACCTCCTCTACTACACCCAGTTCCAGACCGCGGTGCTGTCACTGGCCGGAGAGCTCTTCGTCGACACGGCGGTCGAGGCGTCGGCCGACCCGCAGCGCGCGTGGTTGGACCGTATCGCGGGACTCATCCCCGCCATCGCGGCGATCACGATCACCCCGCGGTCGACGTTCGACGACAACCAGGGGAGGGTCTTCCGGCTGGTGATCAGCGCCGAAGACGGGCCCGCGGCGATCGTGGACGCCGCCGGACTCCTCGAGTACCAGGAGCTGCAGGCAGTGGTGGCCCACCAGACAGGGGGCCTCTTTCGTGACCTCGTGATCGAGGGCGTGGAGGATCCCGCCGACCGGCGTCGAGCCTGGATGGGAGCGCTTCGCCTGCTCATCAGACGCCCGGATCCCGGTGAGGCGATGAACGAGGCCTGGCACTGGGCGTGACCGCCGCGACGTACGCACGGGCCGTGGCCGCGCTCGACTCGGTCGCGTGGCGCGGGATCATGCCCGGTCTCGAACGGACCCGCGCCCTGCTTGCCGCCCTCGGCAGCCCTCAGGCCGGCCTTCGCGGGGCGCTGGTGGCGGGCACCAACGGCAAGGGATCAGTCTGCGCGGCGGTTGATTCGGTGTGCCGAGCGGCGGGACATCGATCGGTGCTGCTGACCAGCCCACACCTCGTCTCGTACTGCGAGCGGATCGTTCGCGACGGCGCGCCCATCACGGAAATGGAGTTCGGAGCCCTGGTAGCACGCGTGTGGGAGGCTGCCGAAGCCCTCCCGGACGAGCTGCAGCCGACCGGTTTCGAGGTGCTCACCGCCGCGGGCATCCTCGTCGCCCGCGAGGCGGATGCGGAGGTGCTCGTCTGCGAGGTCGGTCTCGGCGGCCGCCTCGACAGCACCAATGTCCTCGATCTCGGCGTCGCCGTGGTCACCAACGTCGCGCTCGACCACCAGGATCTGCTCGGGGAGACCATCCCCGAGATCGCCCGGGAGAAAGCGGCGATCATCAAGCCGGCCAACCGGGCGGTGACCGGCGCCGCGGAGCCGGCGCTCAGCGCGGTCCGGGCGCGCGCCGCGGAGGTGGGCGCCGCCCTGACCGTGATCGGCGTCGACGTGGCATTCAGCGGGCGCTCGGCGGGGATGCGCGGGGTCGTGGTCGAGAGCGTCTTCGACGGACGCCCCGTCTCGGTGCGCGCGCCGCTTCGCGGCGGCTTTCAGGTCGCCAACATCGCCACAGCCGTTGCGGTCTGCGACGCGCTCAGAGCAAGCGGTGTCGCCATCGACGCCGGCGCGCTCGCGCGTGGCTGCGAGGACGTCCGGTGGCGGGGGCGGATGGACTGGGTCGGCGGCGAGCCGCCAATCCTGATCGACGGCGCCCACAACCCGGCCGGCATGGCGGCGATGGTGGCGTCGGCCCGCGAGTTGATTGGCGGACGGCGATGCGTCGCGGTCTTCGCGGCGATGCGCAACAAGGACGTCGAATCCATGGCCGCGGGGCTACGCGAGCTCACCCGCGAGATCGTCGTCACCGCCCCGGCGGTCGAGCGGGCGACGCCGCCCGCCGAGCTGGCTGGACGGTTCGACCCCCCGGCGGAGATTGCCGCAGACGTGAGGACCGCGCTTGATAGCGCCCGCCACCGCGCCGGCCGCGATGGCGTGGTCGTGGCGTGCGGGTCCCTCTACCTCGCCGGCGAGGTCATCGACCTGCTCGGGGCCTGAGCGGGCTCAGGCGGCGAGGACGGCGAGGAGCTTGGCCTCGAGCGACTGCTTCGGCTGGTAGCCGACGATCCGCTCCTCGGCTTTGCCGCCGCGGAAGATCATCAGCGTGGGAATGCTCATGATCCCGAACATCCCGGGAGTGATCGGGTTGGCGTCGACGTCAACCTTCGCGACCTTCACCTGACCGTCGTACTGAGTGGCGAACTCCTCGACGATCGGCGCGATCATCTTGCACGGGGTGCACCACGAGGCCCAGAAGTCCACCAGAACGGGCAGCTCCGAGTCCAGCACCTCTTCCTTGAAGGTGGTGTCGGTAACGGTGACGGGGTGGGACATGTGGGTCTCCTGGTTGTGGGGCAGCCGCTGGTCCATCGTACTCAACTGGCGGCGTCAGTCGAAGCGGGTTTCTTTACGGGGGTTGCAGCGGGTTCGGACGCCGGCGACTTCGTCTCCGACTTGCCGGTATCAGGCTTGGTGCCATTGGCCGTTGCGCTCTTCGAGTCGCCGCCGTCCGACGTGATCGACGACGAGGAGGCGCCGCGGCTGTCGGTCTTGTAGAAGCCCGAGCCCTTGAAGACGATGCCCGCGGGAAAGAACTGCCGGGCTGCGGCAGCGCCGCACGTCGGGCAGGGTGCGCCCGCGTCGTCGCGCATCGACTGCCAGACCTCGAACTCGGTCGAGCACTGCGGGCAGCGGTATCCGTAGGTGGGCAATCAATGGTTCCCTGTTCGCGGTTGAACGCTTCAACTCTACCCGCTGGCGGCCTCGCGCCAAACACGCGGCGGTGACAGCGGCTCGATCAGATCTGGAAAAGCACCAGGCCCGTCGGCACTTTCGGGTAGAAGTACGTCGATTTCTGCGGCATCGTCTCTCCCGCGTCGGCCACCGCGATCACCTCGCCGGTCGTGACCGGCGAGACGCCGAACGCGAGGACGGCGTCGCCCCGATGCACCGCGGTGTCGAGCCCGTCCGGGTCGCGTGTGTAGCTCAGCGCGCCGGCGCTGATCATGTCGCGGGATACCCCTGCCGGGGCGAGCACCTCGGCTTCGAGGACCGCCACGTCCAGCCGGTCGCGCGGCGAGCCGCCGGAATGTCGCGGACGCCGGAGCACCGCCGCTCCATCGTGTGCGACGACGGCGAACGCGTGGTGCGTCGCCCGCATCGACGACGCGGCGGCGAGCGCCGCGCGCCCGTCGGCCGCCGGTACCGCCTCGAATGCGTCGTCGAGCCGAGCCCACAGGTCGTCGAGGCTGAACGCGATGCCGTGGCCCGGTCGCACGAGGCGATGCGTCGGGAGGATCGTGATCCCCGGGTCGTCTGCGGCCGCGAGGTAGACCAGGCAGTGTTCGAACGGCGCGCCATGCGGAGCATCGAGGTCGGCGGCGCGACGCTCCGCCGCGTATGCGACTGCGGTCTCGTAGCGATGATGTCCGTCGGCAACGTAGAGCGACGCGCCGCGCAGCGCGGAGGCGATCGCCTCGACCTGTTCCCGGTCGGCAACTCGCCAGAGCAGCAACTTCTCCGAGGCCACCTCTCCGTCGATGCGTCCTCCGAGCAGTGCGGGGCCGGTCGCTGCACGGTCGAGCGTTTCGACGACGCGATCGGCATCCGTCCACACCGCGAAGACGGGGCTCGTCTGCGCTCGGGTGGCGCGCAGGAGCGCGAGACGGTCCGCCTTGGGGCCGCGGAGCGTGCGTTCATGGGGACGCAGATCCGATGACTCCCACGGCCTCGCGGCCACGGTGCCGAGCAATCCCCGGCGCGTGCGCACGCTGCCGTCCGGGTGCTGAAACGAGTGATCGACGACGTAGAAGCCCTCTGGGTCGTCGCGCACCAGCACGCCGACGTCAAGCCAGGACGTCAGAAACGATGCGGCGCGCGTGTAGCGGTCATCGACCCCCTCGATGTCGCCGGGGTATGCGACGCCATAGTCGATGCGCACGATGTTGCGAAGATCGCGACCGTACAGCTCCTCGCGCGTCGAGTCGCTGATCACGTCGTACGGTGGCGCCATCACGCCGCCGAGCTTGACGTGCTCGGGGTTGTACCGGGTGCCGTCGAAAGGCTGAACGGTGGCCATGCGGTCTGCTTCCGTCGTAGACGGAGCGTCAGGCCTTCAGAGCCGCACCTGGCGGAGCTGGTCGAGCATCGCGGTCTCGCGCACTTCCTCGAGGAGCTCCGCGCCGACGGGATCGTCGATCTCCATCAGCATCACGGCACGGCCGCGGGGTCGGTCCCGCCCCAGCTCGATGCCGGCGATGTTGATGTCGTTGCGCGCGAGCAGCGTGGAGATTGCGGCGATCACACCCGGCCGGTCCTGGTGGGTGACCACGAGGAAGGTGCCCGCCGGCTGCATGTCGACGCGAAAGTCGTCGATACGCGTGATCCTGGGGCCGTCGTCGAACTGGGTCCCGGCGATGCGCAGCGTCTGCTCGCCGACCACCTCGACGAGTAGCGATCCCTCCGGGTCGACGCTTCGTGTCGTGTGGCGCTCGTCGACATCCACGCCCATCGACGTCGCCACGACCTTCGCGTTGACCGGATTGACCCGGGTCTCGGTGAAATGCGCGAACAGACCGCGCAGCACGTGCGCGGTGACGATCGATGTGTCGATCCCCGCAAGCTCGCCCGAGTAGCTGCAGACGACGCGGCGCAGCTTGCGTCCATCGAGCTGCGCGGCGAGGGAGCCGATCCTCTCGGCGAGGACCAGGTACGGCTGCAGCCTCGCCAGCTCCTCGGGCAGCACCGTCGGCGCATTGACCGCGTAGCGGGGGTTTCCGCCCGCGAGGTATTCCACGATCTGATCGGCGACATCGAAGGCGACGTTCACCTGTGCCTCGCGTGTGCTCGCGCCGAGGTGCGGGGTCACCACCACCTTCTCGAGCTGGAGCAGGGGATTCGCCGGGTCGGGGGGCTCCTTGGTGAAGACGTCGATGGCGGCCCCGGCGATGTGTCCGGCAGCGATCGCGTCAGCAAGCGCCTGCTCGTCGATGATGCCGCCACGCGCGACGTTGATGAGGCGCGCACCCTTGCGCATCCGCCCCAGCTCGGCCGCGCCGATCACGCCCCGGGTCGCATCCGTCAGGGGGACATGGACGGTCAGAAAGTCCGTTTCAGTCAGTAATGTCTCAAAGTCACAGAGCTCGACGCCCAGCTGCTGGGCGCGGTCGGCGCTGACGAGCGGATCGTGGGCAAGCACTCGCATACGCAGCCCCTCACGCGCGATGCGGGCAACCTCGGATCCGATCTTTCCGAGCCCGAGGACTCCGAGGGTCTTCTCGCGCAGCTCGATGCCCATGAACCTCGAGCGCTCCCACAGACCACCATGGAGAGAGCGATCGGCGGCGGGAAGGTTGCGCGCGAGCGCCAGCATCATGGCGATGACGTGTTCGGTCGCCGCGATGGTGTTGCCCGTCGGGGCGTTGAGGACGAGCACACCGTGCCGCGTTGCGGCTTCGATGTCGATGTTGTCGACTCCGACACCGGCGCGACCGACCACGCGCAATCGCGGCGCGGCGGCGAACACCTCGGCGGTGACCTTGGTCTCACTCCGGACCACGAGCGCGTCGTAGCCGGCGATGCGCTCGCGGAGCACGCTCGGCTCGAGCCCGGTCATCACATCCACCTCGCCGGCGGCGCGCAGGCGAGTGACGCCGTCCTCGGCGATCGGATCCGCAACGAGAATGCGCGTCACCGTGCCCGCCGCGGTGCGCGGCTCCGCGGTGACGGTCACCCGACGCTGACGGGTTCCGCCTGAGCGACCGTCCCGCGTGCCTCCGCCTGTGCCGCGGCGACGGCGAGTCCGCCACGCGTGCGCAGACCCGTGTCGATGAGGCCTGCCTCGAGCAGGGCGAGGATCGTGTAGGCGTCGGCATCGTCGATGAAGCCGAGGTGGCCGATCCGGAAGATCCTGCCCTGCAGCGATTCCTGCCCCCCGGCGAGCACGAGCCCGTGCGCGGTGCGCAACGTCGTCAGCAGGTGCTTGAGCGCTTCCGGCGTGTCGGCGGGGCTGTGGACGGCGGTGACCGTGTCGCTTCGATGACCGGTGGCGGCGAGCAATCTCATGCCCATCGCCTCGATGCCGGCGCGGATCATGCGCCCGACACGAGCGTGGCGGGCCCAGACGTTCTCCATGCCCTCCTCGCGCAGCATCGCCAGGCCTTCCTGGAGTGCGAACATCACCGAAACCGCCGGCGTGGTGGCCGTCTGGTTCTTCTCCTGCGACTTCTTCTCGCGGCCGAAGTCGAGGTAGAAGCGGGGGCTGGCGGTGGTCTCGGCGCGCTCGAATGCCGCCGCGCTCACGGCGATCATCGCGACGCCGGGAGGCGCCATCCAACCCTTCTGAGAACCGGTGACCAGCACGTCGACACCCAGGGCGTCGGTCTCCAGCGGCAGGCAACCGGCGCCGCTCACGCTGTCGACCGCGAGCATCTTGCCCCGGCTCCTGACGACGCCGGCGATGGCCGGGAGATCGTTGGTGACACCGGTCGACGTCTCGTTGTGCGTGACGAACACGGTGGTGATATCGGGGTGCTCGGCGAGCGTGCGCTCGACGTCCTCGGGATCGATCGGCTCGCCCTGGGGGACGGCGAGTCGCACCACCTCGGCGCCGTACGTGTCGCCGATCTTCGCCCAGCGCTCACCGAACGAGCCCATGACGCAGAACAGCGCCTGTTCGCCGGGACTCAGCAGGTTCACCACCGCGGCCTCGAGGCCGCCGGTGCCACTGCAGGGGTACAGGAGGATGTCGTTGTCGGTGCGCAGCGCCCAGCGAAGCCCGCAAACGATGTCATCGAGCACCGCGGCGAACTCCGGGCCGCGGTGGTTGATCATGGGACGGCTCGCGGAGCGGACCACGCGAGCGGGAAGCGGGGTCGGACCGGGAACGCGGAGTTGAGGTTCACCCATGCGCCGAAGTCTACCGAAGGCCGCCGTGGACACCGCCCGCGATCGCGGCGTGGGCTCCTGGACCGCGAGCGCGCTGTGGATCCGGCCGCGCTGAGGTCAACACCCGGCATGTGACCAACGGCCCTTTTGGGCGGGCGCGGCTGTGGGGCACAATCGCCGGGTTCCCGCGTCGGGCTTCGTGATCGGCTATCGAAGCGTCACAACGGGATGTCGTCGTAGACGGAGTCGGTGCGCCGCGCTGGCCGCTGCGCAGGGGCAGATGTCGGCTCGGTCGTGGATTTCGCACGTCGGCGCCGTCGGCGCCGTCGAAGCGCAGATCGCCACACTCGCACGATCCCGCTGAGCAGACGCACGGCAACGGCGATGAGCACCACGAGAACCCGTGCCACGCCATCGCGAAACAACAGGAGGAGTCCGACAAGGCTGATGGCCACGAGCCACGCGATCACCGTGCCGAATTGGAACCCGCTCGCCCCCGGCAGTGCCGCCGACGCGGGGGCAAGGGAGGTGGGCGACACCGCGCCTGAGTGGCCGCTCCGCCAGGCTCGGATCGCGTCACGCCTCGCGATGATCGCGGGCATGTACGCCTCGACGCCGTCCCGAACGCCAACGGCCACGTCCTCGCGGAAGTGAGCGGTGGCCATCAGCGAGGCGTCGGCGCGATTGCTGAGATACGCCATCTCGACCGTCGCAACCGGTGCAGGGCTGCGAGCCCATGAAGAGTCGCCGAGCACAACGCCCGCGTCGGGCACGCCGTCGGTCGTGATCTGGGCGGTGAGCGCATCACTGACCGTCTGCGCGAACAGGGCGCTCGAAGTCGCCGGGTAGATCACCAGCGAGCTGTCGGTCCGCGGATTGCTCGACGCGCCGGCATGGACACTCACCACGAGGGCGGCATGGTGGGCAATTGACACCTGCTCGCGCCGTAGGGCGGAGACGTACACGTCGGTGCTTCGGGTCAGCACCACCTCGACGAGGTCGACGCGCAGCAAGGACGCCAACCGCAGGCCCACATCGAGGTCGACGTCCTTCTCGAGCAGACCGTTGACGCCGATCGCCCCCGGGTCAAATGGGATGTTCGGATGCGCCGGGGTCGGCCCGCCCCCGGCACCGGGATCAACCGTGACCACGATCGGCGATGGAGCCCTGGATGCAGCCGCGAGGGCGTGCGGCGCCGGGCCGAGGACACCCGCGAACGTCGCGGCGACCGGGGCGATGGCAAGGATGTGGAGAGGACGAGCCCGGTGATGGCGCATGCGCCTTGAGCCCAGTATAGGTGCGGCGTGTCAGCAAAACCGCCGTGCAAAGCGTTGGGAAGGATGTGTTTGCGTCGGCGAAGGTGATCGCGGGGGGCGAGCCGTCCCTCGAGCAGGCGTTCCATTCCGTCGCCATCCCCGACGGACTGTCGAGACCACGCCCCCCAGGACCCTGTGGGAGGTGATGATCTTCGAGGCCCCCGCACCGAAAAGCTAACGGATCTCCGCGAACGGCAGCAGGGCGATGTGCCGGGCCCGCTTCAGCGCGACCGTCAGCGACCGCTGATGTCGCGCGCACGTCCCGGTCATGCGGCGCGGCAGGATCTTGCCCCGCTCCGAGAGGTAGCGGCGCAAGCGCGTGACCTCTTTGTAGTCGATGAAGTCGATGTGCTCCAGGCAGAAGCTGCAGACCTTGCGACGGCGGCGATCGAAATCAGGCATGGCTCTCCAACCTAGAACGGAATGTCGTCGGGGTCGACGTCGCCGGCCGGCTGCGCGCCGGGCTCCGACACGGGGCGGGCTTCGCCGCTCGGTGCGCCCTCCTGGCGGCCGGTGCTGTCGAGGAATTGCACGTCATTGGCGTTGACCTCGGTCTTGTAGCGCTTCTGACCGCTCTGCGCGTCATCCCAGGATCGCGTCTGCAACCGGCCCTCGACGTAGACGAGGCGGCCCTTCTGCAGGTACTGCGCGGTGGTCTCGGCGAGCTTCCGCGTGCCCTGGTTCCACACAACCACGTCGTGGTAGTCGGTGAACTCCTTGCGCTCGCCGGTCGCCGGGTCGCTCCCGTAGCGATTGGTCGCGAGCGCGATATTGCACACCGCGGTGCCGCTCGGCGTGTAGCGCAGCTCGGGATCACGGGTGAGACGGCCGATGAGCATCACGCGGTTGAGCGAACCAGCCATCAGAGATCTCCTTCGTCGTCGTCGATTGCCGAGGGCACGTCCTCTGCTTCCAGATCATCGTCTGGACCGGCGGACCCCGCAGCGACAGTATCGCCGTCCGCGGCGTCGACTTCACGGTCGGGCTCGATCGGTCCCTGCACCTCCTCGATCTCGGCCTCGGGCTCCGGCATCGGACCCTCGTGGACGACGATCAGGTGGCGGAAGACGGTGTCGTGGATGCGCAGCGCCCGCTCGATCTCGGCCACCTTGCCGCCGTCGAGGTGGAACACGACCAGCACGTAATGCCCCTCTCGAAGCCGCTTGACCTCGAACGCGAGCCGGCGCTTCCCCCAGAGCGTTGTCTTGACGACCTCGCCGCCGTGGGTCTCGATCAGGGCGCGCACCGATTTCACGGCGACGCGCACCGCATCATCCTCCAGCTCCGGCCGGACGATGTACATCAGCTCGTAATCACGCACCATGCGTGGCACCTCCTTTCCTCTGGGCTTGCGACGCCCGGGGTGCTGCGGCTGCCGAGGTGGTCAGGCAGTCGCGATCCGGGCGCAGGAAAGCGTTATGTGGAAACGCTTCTCGATGAGAAGCCTTCGCAGTGTAGCAGGACCCGTTCTCAGTCCAGCCGGAAGGTCTTCGGCAGGGTGGTGAGGTTCCGGCAGCCCGTCTCGGTGACGACGACCAGGTCCTCGATCCGGATACCGCCGAGGCGCGGGTCGTACAGGCCCGGCTCGACGGTGATCACGTCGCCGACCTCGAGGACGACATCCGCCTCGCTCACCCGGGGGAACTCGTGGATCTCGAGCCCGAGCCCGTGCCCGGTCCCATGGATGAAACGGGCATCGCTCTGGATATCCCGATACGCCTTGGGCAGCGAGCCGTAGCCGTGCTTCTTGAAGACCTCGCAGCATGCGACGTGGACGTCGCGTCCGTTGGCGCCCGGCCGCACGGTGTCGAGACCGGCCTGCTGCGCCTCGAGCACGGCGTCCCACATGCGCATCACCTCGGGAGGCGGCGTCCCCCGCACCACGGTTCGGGTCATGTCGCCCCAGTAGCGCGTTCGCTTGTCGAACGGGTAGATGTCGAGCACGATCGGCAGCCCCGCGCGGATCACATCGCTCATCGCCCGGTGCGGATCGGCTGACTCGGGGCCGCCGCAGCAGATTGAATCCTCGGTGCTGCAGCCGTTCTCGAGCAGGTGGCTCTCCACCGCGTAGATGAGGTCCGCGCTCGTGAGGTTGCGTCCCTCATGGACGAGCAGCCCGTCGCGGATATCCGCCGCCGCGATCAGGTCGATCGCGCTCTGGAGCGCGGCCATGCCGGCGTTCTCCGTGGAGGTGATCCACTCCACCTCGTGCGGGGTCTTGATCCGGCGACGCTGCTGGTAGATGTCGGTCCTCGGGCGGACGTCGACGTCGTTGTGGCGCAGATGATCGGCGAGGACGGTGGGAAAGTCGGCGTCCACGTCCACCGCGCTCAATCCATGCTCGCGGCAGACGGCCACCACCAGAGCCGCCCATCCGTCGTACTCGTTGCCGCCGGCGCGCGCTGCAGGGATCTCCAGCTCGACGGTGCTGCGAACCTCGCCAACCGAGGCCTGCTTGCGGGCGCGACCCTCCTCGAGGGCGCTCGCCCAGAGCACCGTGTCGCTGCCGCCCCGGTCGATGACGACCACCGGGTCGGGCGCGAGGAATCCGGTGCGGTACAGGATGTTGGGGTGGTGATAGGTCTCACCGAAGAGCAGTACGGGACGGTCGTCAGTCATATGGGCGGAGCGTATCAGCCAGGTGCCACGCCCTCGCCGTGAGTGATGCGCCCGCGAGACGCCACCGTGCCGACGGCATCGCATGGTTCGCGGCGGGTGATGCCGGCGTCCTCGGCTTCTTCGTCCTCCCCGCCATCGCACGCGCCAACGGGCTCGACCTCGACACGCGCAACCCCGGCGACTTCACAGGGCTCGGCGACCTGATCACGGTGGTGGGCGTCCGATCAAGCGCCGACGCTGACGGCGTTCAAAGCGGCCGCCGGACGGTGCGATGACGAAAGCCTTTCGACTGGTGGTCAGCGGGGGACTCGAACCCTCGACCTCGCGGATGTGAACCGCGCGCTCTAACCAGCTGAGCTAGCTGACCCCGCCCAGAAGTCTAGGTCAGGCGCCGACCAGCTTCGTGTAGCCGGCCTCGTCGAGCAGATCGGCGCCGTCATCACTCGCGCCTTCGAGGCGGAGCATCCAGCCTTCCCCATAGGGATCCGAGTTCACGAGCTCCGGGCGCTCGGTCAGAGCGGCGTTCACCTCGGCAACGGTGCCGCTCACCGGAGCGTAGAGGTCGGACGCCGCCTTCACCGATTCGATGGCGCCGAATTTGGCGCCCGCCTTCAGCTCGGTGCCCGCCCCGGGAAGCTCGAGAAAGATCACGTCGCCGAGCTGCGCCTGGGCGTGATCCGTGATCCCCACCGTCGCTGTCGTGCCCTCGACGCGGGCCCACTCGTGGCTGGCGGTGAACCGGTAGTTGGAGAGGTCGGCCACGTTCAGGCTCCCTTGGGGCGGCGATAGAAGGGCAGCGGCACCACCGTTGCCGCGGCGGCGGTGCCCCTGATGTCGACGGAGAGCTCGGCGTCCGCCGGGACGTCACCGTCCAATGATGCGGTGGCGATCGAGTGATCGAGCGTGAAGCTGTATGTCCCGCTCGTGACATCGCCGGCGGGCTCGCCCCCGACGAGCACCCGCTGACCGTGGCGGGCAATCGCCCTGCCCTGCAGCTCGATGCCGACAAACCGTCGCGGCGGATGCGCGGGGTCGAGCCGGGCGAGCGCCGCGCTCCCGATGAACTCGCCTTTCTGGAGCTTGACGGTCCATCCCAACCCGCAGCTGTACGGGTCCGTCCGATCGTCCATGTCCTGCCCGTAAAGGCGCAGACCCGCCTCGAGCCGCAGCGTGTCGCGCGCGCCGAGACCGCACGGGATCAGCCCTCTCGCCGCGCCGGCCTCGAGGAGGGCGTCCCACAACCCCGAAGCGGCGGGTGCATCCACGTAGAGCTCGAACCCGTCCTCGCCGGTGTATCCGGTCCTCGAGACTGCGGCGTGCACTCCGGCGACGCTCGTGTCCCGGAAGTGGAAGGAGCGCACGTCGCTGACGTCGTCCGCGGCCAGACCGCTCACCAGCCCAACGGCCTCGGGGCCCTGGACAGCGAGGAGCGCGAGGTCGTCGCTGAGGTCCGCGAACGCGGCGTCACCGCTGTGCCCGCGCATCCATTCGACGTCTTTCGTGCGACACGCGGCGTTGATCACCACCATGTAGCCACCGGGGTCGCGGTACACGACGACGTCGTCCACTATCCCGCCCGCCTCATTGCACATGACGCCGTACAAGGCCCCACCGATATCGAGACGCGCGACGTCATTGGTCACCAATCGCTGCACCACGTCGAGCGCGCCGTCGCCGGTGAAGCGGACCTCGCCCATGTGCGAGAGGTCGAAGAGGCCGCAGCGGGTCCGGACAGCGATGTGCTCCTCGCGTATGGTCGAGTACTGCAGCGGCATGTCGAAGCCGCCGAACTCGACCATGCGTGCCCCGGCCGCGATGTGTCTGTCGTGGAGCGGCGTACGTAAGGCCATGGGCTCGCGAGTGTAGTACGTTCCCTGACCGCTTCCAATGATCATTGCCCTCATCGTCGTGGCGGCCCTGGTGGTCGTCCTCTGCGCCGCCCTGCTGGTCGCACGCCATCGCACCTTCGGCGTGTCCCTGCCCCGGGTTCGGGGCAGGCTCGGAGTCGCCGGGATCGGCGCGGAGGTCACGGTGGGCCGGGATCGCTGGGGGGTTCCGCACATCAACGCGACGTCCATGGAGGACGCTGCGTTTGCCGTCGGCGCAGTCCACGCCCAGGACCGGCTGTGGCAGATGGAGGTGACCCGGCGCGTGGCGACGGGCCGGATCAGCGAGTTGATCGGGACCGAGGGAGTGAGCATCGATCGCTTCATCCGCCGGGTCGGCCTCCACCGTGTCGCCCGCGAGGAGGAGCTTCGCCTCACCCCGGAGGCGCGGCGCATGCTCAAGGCTTACGCCGCGGGCGTCAATGCGATCGCGCACTCTGGACGGACGCTGCCACTCGAGTACCGGCTCCTGGGCGTGACCCCGGAGCCCTGGGAGCCGATGCACAGCCTTGCGGCACTCAAGCTTCTGGCGCTCGGCCTGAGCATGAACTGGGATGCCGAGCTGCAGCGACTGGAGTTGCTCCGTGCGATCGGGCCCGAGCACGCAGCCAGGCTCGACATCGTCTACCCCGACGCCAACCCAACCGTTCTGGCGGACACGCTGCGCGCGGCCGGCGCCGGTGACACCCGGTCGCAGCTGCTGCTGATGTTCCGCGAAGCGGCTCGCTGGATTCCCACGGCCGGGGGGATGAGCAACTCGTGGGTCGTCTCCGGCGAGCGGACCCCTTCGGGGAGGCCGATCCTCTGCAACGACCCGCACCTGGTCCCGGGCATGCCCTCGATCTGGTACGCCGCCCATGTCCAGGCCGGCGAGGATTTCGAGTCGACCGGCGTGACCATGCCGGGCATGCCGTTCGTGATCATCGGCCACAACAAGCGCGTTGCCTGGGGGTTCACGAACTCCTTCGCCGACTGCCAGGACCTCGTGATCGAGGAGTTCGACTCGCCCGCCGGCGACCGGTTCAGGACGGAGCGGGGCTTCGAGCCGACACGGAGGCTCCGCGAGATCATCCATGTCAAGGACTCGTCCGACGTCCTCGAGGAGGTGGTCGTCACCCGGCACGGCCCCGTCGTTGAGAGGATCGAGGATCCGGAGCGGTCGATCTGGCGCGGACTTGCCCTGCAGTGGACCGCGCTGCAGCCGGGCGGAGCCGCCGAGGGACTGCTCCGCCTCCAGCGCGCCGGCGACTGGAAGAGCTTCAAGGACGCTTTCGCACCGTTCGACGCTCCCTCTCAGAACGTGGTGTACGCGGACGTCGACGGCCACATCGGCTACCTCCTGTCCGGGCGCATCCCCGTGCGCCGGGTGAGGCCCAGCGGGCTCCCGATCCAGGGGTGGACGGGGGACGCCGTGTGGACGAGGTATCTGACCATGGACGAGGTACCGCAACTGTTCGACCCCCCGGAGCAGCAGATCGTCACCGCCAACAACCGCATCGTCGGCGACAAGTTCCCCTTCTACATCGGCACCGATTACATGTCGGGATACCGCGCCCTGCGCATCGGCGAGTTGCTCACCGAGCGGGTGGTCGACCCGGCGTACATGGCCCGCGCCCAGATGGATCTCGTGTGCCCGCCCGCTCGCCAGGTGGTCCGTTTGCTGGGCTCGATGCACTGCGCGCATCCTGCCGCCGAGGCGGCGCGCAATCGCCTCGAGCGCTGGGACGCGGTCATGGACCCGCACCGCGTCGAGCCGACCATCTATGAAGCCTTCATGGCGCGTCTGGCCGAGCACTCCCTGAGCCCGGTCTGCGGCAACGCCTGGCGCATCCTCGCCGGGGTCGACCTCTCCCACCCCGTCTTCCAGTATCCGGGGAATCTCGTCGGCCGGCTGACGCCGTCGTTGATCGAGCGCTGGGAGCTCGGAGACGACGGGCTTTTCGAGGGCCTGACGACCTGGGCGGAGGTGGTGTCGAAATCGCTCGAGGACGCGATGAGCGACCTCCGTGGCCGCTATGGACGCAACTCGCGTCGCTGGCGGTGGGGACGCGTGCACCGGGTCGAGCTCATCCACGCATTCGGACGCCGCCGCGGCCTCGCCTGGTTCTTCAACGCTCCCTCCATCAGGGTGGGCGGCAACACCGACACCGTTCTCGCGACCTCGCAGGTGCCCGGGAACTCATTCGAGACCAGGCTTTCCGCCCCGTCCTGGCGCCAGGTCATCGATGTGGGCAAATGGGATGCCAGTGGCGGGATCCACGTTCCCGGGCAGTCGGGTCAACCCGGTTCCCGTCATTACCACGATCTCTCCCGTCGATGGCGGACCAACCGGCAGTTCCCCCTGTACTGGAGCGCGCAGGAGGTGCGCAGACATGCGCGGACGCGGCTGGTGCTCCATCCGGTGCCCGCGACGCACGCGCCGGAGCCGGGCGGACGAACGTAGGGCGCGTGAACCTGTCTGACCAGCGCGGGATCGTGCGCGGCTGCTGCCTCGGGCTCATCGTGCTGGTCATCCTCGTTGGCGGTTCGGTCGTCGTTGCCGTCCGAGCGCTGGCAGCGCCTGCTCTGGGCGCACCTCCGGCGGGTCCGTCGCACGGCGCCGGCGAGGAGGCGATAGCGGTGGCGCTCGGCCAGGAGATGGCGGGGCAGCTCGTCCAGGGGCCGCACGGCGTCGTCGTGCTGAGCGAGCAGGACCTCACCGTGCTTGCGGTGGCCGACAACCCGCACCCCGGCGAGCTCAGGGATCTTCAGGTGCGCGTCCGCGATGGTCTCGTCGTCGTATCGGCGCGAATATCGGCGGGCCCGTTCACGCCCACCGTCGTCGCACACATCAGCCTGTCGCTGCGTCCGGGTGCGGCGGGGCCGGTGATCGCCGCGCAGGTCCCGGAGGTCGACATCGGCATGCTTGGTCTGCCCGGATTCGCCGGATCCGGTCTTGTCTCGCAGATCGACGCGGCGCTGTCGCTGGACCGCCTCTTCGCGATCGCCCCCAAGCTCAGTGCCCTGCGCACGGACATCGAGTGCGTGGCGGTGGTGCCTGGTGGAGTGGCGGTCGGGGTCCACGATCCCGGCGTGCCGTCGGTCGCGTCTTCGTGCGGCTGATCTAGGAGGAGATCTCCGGGGCGACGACCGCGAGAACGAACGCGGCGTGGCTCTGCACCTGCGGGTAATTGCCGAGGGGGCTGTGATCGCCCGGGTCGGCAACCTCGCCGAAGAGCCCGAGTGGCCCACGCGTCGCGAGCACGGTCTCGAGCCATCGGGAACCGTCGCGACCGGTGGCGGTGAACGCCCCGGCAAGCCAGAACGTGGGAAAGACGAAGGGCGCGCAGGGGTCGACAAGCCGGTCGGGCTGTCCCTCGTAGCGATCGACCAGGCCGTCACGAGCGAGCCGGTCCGCGATCAGCTCGAGGGTCGGGCCCACCCGGTGAGCGACCGCCTCGAGACCACTCAAGTACGCTCCCTGGGCGAGCGCCGCGTCGGCCCCTCCGCCGTCGAGACGGAGCTCCAGCGCCCCGCTGGACGTGCCGAGGTCGGTCGCGGCGGCGGCCGCCGCCCCCCGCCACCCCGCTGGGTCGCCTGAGACCGCGCGCCGATCCGCGAGCGCCGCCGCGCTCCGGAGCCCGCTGACCGCACTGATCAGAGAGTGCGTGTAGCGCGCCGGGGCGCCGCGGATCTCCCAGATACCGTGGTCGGGCTCCCGCCAGTGCTCGACGAGCCATCCGGCGAGGATCGGCACGGCCGATCTGAGCTCGTCGGGCAGGGCGGACGCCCCCGCGAGTGAGGTCGCGAGCTCGATCACCTCGCCGGGCACGTCGAGCTGCGCCTGGCCGGCGGCGGCGTTGCCGATCCGCACCGGGCGCGCCCCCCCATACCCGGCGAGGTCGGCGACCACGGTCTCCCCGGGGGGCGCGCTGCCGTCAACCCGGACGAGCGGAACGGGTCCCGACTCCATCACCACGCCACCGATGAAGGCACCGAGCGATCGAGCTTGATCGATGAGACCGAGCCGGAGCATGGCGAGCGCGGCCAGCGACGAGTCTCTGAGCCAGTTGTATCGGTAGTCCCACGTCCGCGCGGATCCCGGCCACTGCGGCAGCGAGGTCGTGGGCGCGGCGACGATGCCGCCGTCGCTGCGGCGCAGTCCCAGGAGCACCGCGGCGGTGGTGCCGAGGAGATCGCGAGTGCCGGAGGAGGTGTTGCTGTGCGGACCCAATTCGGGGATCCTTCGCCGCCACGCGGTGAGCGTCGGCTCGATGGAAGTGGTGCGCGGCGTCGTGTTCGCCCTGGCGAGGGTGACCGTCTGCGGGGCCTCAGGGTGCACGGTGAACTCGCATGTCGCCCGGTCTGTCTTGGCTTCCCAACGCGATGGCGCGTGGACGACCACCAGGCTCACGCCGTCGAGCTCGAGCGAATGATCGAAAATGCGCAAAGACGCGGGAGCGCCGGGCCACGCCGGCGCTGAGACCGTCGCCATCACGTCGACGGCGTCGCCCTCGGCGCGGAGGCCGCGAACCAGGAGCGGACCGTCGCCGAGGTCGAGTGCTTCCTCCACGATGAGCCGCGCAACGCCGACCTCCCAGACCGTCTCGAGTACAAGCGATCGCAGGTGGTAGCGACGGGAGAGCACGCGAGCTTCCTCGCGCGCCGGTCGCAGCGAGAACCTGCCGCCGCGGTCGGCGTCCAGGATCGAGAACAGCAAGGGCGTCGCATCGACCCGCGGCCAGCAGAGCCAAGCCACGTTGCCGTCGGGATCGATGAGCGCTGCAGTCCTCGTGTCAGCGAGCAGGGCGTGCTCGCCGATCGGATGCTGCATCCGGGCAGCCTAGCCGACGGGTGGCGGTCGCGCGGGTCAGGGCACCGCGGCGTCGCTATTGCATCGGCGATGGGTCGACGTTCGCACCCCGTCCGGCGCGGCCCGACGGCCGGCAGTCGGCTGCTGCTTCGACCGCAGCGCTGCCACAGGTTTGTGACCGTCGATCGTCGAGTGGGTCGGACGGCGACGATACCGATCGTGCGTACTGCGTCGCGGTCGGTGGGCGCCTTCGGCGCCGTCGTTTGCGTGGTGGCGGCGGTCGTCATGTGTGTGGCCGCATTCCTGCCGTACACAGGAGGAAATTGGGGCGACGGCTTGCTGACCGGCAACGAGGTTCCGAGCCGGGTCACCATGAGCATCATCAGTGGTTCCGACGTCTGGTTTGTGCTCGGTACCGTCGTCGCCCTGGGTTTCATCGCCGCCTGTCACCTCGGGGGAGTCCGCCGCCGGGCCACGGGCTTCATCGCTCTGGCTGCATCGCTGCTGTCGCTCGGGCTGGCAGTCAAGCTCCCTGGAACGTGGAAGCAGGACGGCGTGGTGTATGGAGAGCCCTATCTCCTCTATGCCGGGTTCTACCTGTTTCTCGGCGGCGCGGTGACGGCAGTCCTGAGCGCGCTGCTCATGGTCGCTGCGGTTCTCGTGGGCTCGTCTCCGAAGGCTGCAGCGCCGATGGACCCGTCCCCTTCCTGATCAGTGCCGCTCAGGGCACCGCGAGTGGCGGGATCGTATCCGCGATGGTCGCGATCTTCTCCGCCCAGTTCGGGTCACTCGCGTAGTCGACGTTCATGCCGCGCAGCGTCGGGCCGTGATAGAACTGCCCGCCGACTGTCAGGTAGTTGGTCGCGATGAACTGGGCGACGTACTGGATGCACGCGTCGAAGCTCGGGAACGTCGTCGCGTCACCGTAGGGGTTGGCATCGTTGGCGCCGAAGCCGAAGAGGTTGTGCTTGTACTGCGCGATCGCGCTGGTTCCCCAGCCGGATTCGAGGATCGCGTGGGCGACGAAGTAGCGCGCGCTGACGTGGTAGGTGGTCTCCGCCTGCATGAAGCTTGCCCCCAGTCCCGCCAGCGCCGATCCGCTGAGGAACTGATTGAGGCTCGCCGCGGTCTCTCCGCTCGGCAGGGTCAGGTTGGTGTCGACGGTGAAGAGCGGACCGGGGATCGCCTGGTAGATGGCGTCCCGTGCGCGAGCGGCGGCGAGCGCGGTCACCGCCGCTGCGAGCGCCTTCTGCGCCTGAGACACGTGCGCGTGGGCTGTGATGTCGGCCGCCAGAAGATTCTGTGTCTGCACCTTGATGACCGCCTGCTCGGTTCGCGCCTGTTCCTCCTCGGCGGCGAGCTGAGCGAGGTCCGCCGTGTGCCGGGCGAGCGTGCTGCTCGCCTTCTGCTCCTCGGCTCCGATCCGCGCCACGAGTTGCTGGCTCGCCGACGAGATCTCGTTGACCTGCACATCCCGCTGGATCGCCGCGGCGATGGTGTTCGCCGAGATGATGTAGGCGAGCATCGCCTGTGAGCCGCCGCTCTCGTACGACTGGCGAAGGTATGCCGCCAGATGTCCCCGGTCGGCCGTGAGCTGGGCGTTGACCGTGCGCAGGATCGCGCTGTCAGCCGCGATGGTTGTGTTGAGAGAGCTGATCTGGGTGTTGAGCACGGCGAGATGGGCGTTCGCCGCCGCCAGCGCGGCGCGTGCCAGCGAGAGCGCGGTGTCAGCGTTGTTGGCGGCGTCCTTGGCGTTCTGTGCGTCCTTGGCGGCCGCGGCCGCGGCCTGCTGTGCGGCACTGACACCCGGAGTCGGCCCCGCGGCCGCCGGGGCCGCGATCAGCATCAGCGCCAGGGCGAACGGCAACGCCACGGCGATACGGTGACGGGCGAACGAAAACCGGGGCTGACGCATCGCGGCCAGTCTCCCATCGGGTACGGCGGTCGCCTCCCGACGTCATCGCGCCGTCACCGGCTGTCACGCCGCCGTGACACTGCCGAAGACAGAACATGCGAGCAGCGCCGGTGCGATCGAGCAAGTCGGTGCTCGACCGGGTGGCTACGAGGCCTTGCGCTCCAGCAGGCGGCGGCGAATCTCGTCAGCAGCCACCAGCTCCACGGCCGTGCGCGGCCCGCAACCGGGACAGATCCGGTGGCCGCCAACCGACTCGCCATCGGCGCCGTAGTACAGCACCGAGAGCATTTCACCCTTGCACACGGGGCACCGGTCGGACGTTTCCGGGTTCGTCTCCATCGCTCCACTGCATGATCGCACGGCGAGGGCCGGTCGGGGAGGCAAACGAGCCACCGTCACCGAGCCGGGACGCTTGGCGACTGGCGCTAGGCTCGGCACCATGGCTCCGCTTCCGCACGGCGACATGAACGCGACTCTCGGCGCCTACCTCGATGAGCTCGACCGCTGGTCGACCCGCCTCAATCTGACGTCGATCCCGCGCGAGCAGATGTGGGAGCGCAACGTCGTCGAAGTCCAGGAACTGCTCCGGGTGGCTGCGCCACCGCCGCGATCGAGGGTGGTGGACATCGGATCCGGCGGCGGCGTGCCGGGCATCGTCATCGCCGTGCTCAGGCCGGATCTTTCGGTGACCCTCCTCGACTCCGACCGGCGCAAGAGCGCATTTCTCAACCACGTCGCCGGTCTGCTGGGTCTCTCCGGGGTGATCGTTGCGACGCTCCGCGCCGAGGACGCGGGGCGCCGGAACGGCATGCGCGAGAGCTTCGACCTGGCAACGTCACGAGCGACGGCGCCACCGCCGGTGCTGTGCGAGATAGGGCTGCCGCTGGTCCGCGTCGGGGGCATCCTCTGTGCGCTGGTCGCCAGCGCCCTGACCGCATGTCAGACCTGCGCAGCTGCGGCCGCGGCGTGCGGTGGCGGTGCCCCCGAAGCGCCGGCGAATGGGGTGCTGCGCGTGGGCAAGGTCGCCCGCACTCCTGACGCCTACCCGCGCCGGGCCGGGACTCCCGCCCGCCACCCGATCAGCTGAGCCTGCGACGGATGGCCGCTTCAGCGACCGCACGCTCGTTCCACGGGATCTCCCCAGCCGCGGTCTCGAGGGTCTTCTCGTGCCCCTTGCCCGCGCAGAGCACGGTATCCCCGGGCGAGGCGTTCGCCACCGCGAAGCCGATCGCGTCCTCGCGATCGGGGATGAGGAAGAGGCTGTGGCCGCGCACGCCGCCGGCGGCGACGGCTCCGGCAGCGATCTGCTCGACGATGCGCTCGCGGTCCTCGCCGCGGGGGTCCTCATCGGTGATGACGCTGATATCGGCGAGTCGCGCGGCAACCGATCCCATGGCGGGCCGCTTCTCGAGGTCACGCTCGCCGGCCGAGCCGAAGACCGCCCAGAGCCGTCCCGAGGTGGTGGGGCGCAGCTCGCTGAGCACGGTCTCGAGCGCGTCGGTGGTGTGCGCATAGTCCACCACCACCGCGAAGGGCTGGCCGAGATCGATCCGCTCCATCCGGCCGGTCACCGCCTCGGCGGCTTCGAGGCCCTGGACGGCGGTGCCGAGCTCGGCTCCCGTGGCGCATGCGGCCGCGAGCGCCGCGAGCGCGTTGCGCACGTTGAACCGGCCGGCCAGACGGAGCCGGATGGCGGCATCCCCCCAGGGTGTTCGTGCGGTGAAGCGGACGCCGGCCGGCTCGGCGCTCACGTCCTCGGCGCGCAGGTCCGCCGCGATATCCGCCACGTCCGTGTACGTGAGCCTGGTCGCGACCGGGATCGCCGCGAGGTGCGCGAACGCGAATGGGTCGCCGGCATCGAGGACGGCGATGCCGTCGGGTCGTGCCGACACGCGCTCGAGCAGGCGTGCCTTGGCGGCGAGGTACCGGTCGCGGCTGCCGTGCAGCTCGAGGTGCTCGGTGGTGATCCGCGTGAAGACCGCGGCCCGGAACTCCACGCCGTCCGCGCGGCGCATCTCGAGCGCATGGGATGACGTCTCGAGCGCCACGTGCGTACAGCCCGCGTCGCGGATGCGAGCCAGTTCCGCGTGCAACTCCGGCGCCTCGGGGGTGGTCTGCCGCGAAGGATTGGTGGTCACGCGGTCTCCGGTCCGGCGATCCACGGTCGTGATGGACGCGGCCGCGATCCCCGAGGCACGCCACGCATGCCAGAGGAGCGTCGCGGTCGTGGTCTTCCCGTCGGTTCCAGTGATCCCCACGACGCAGAGGCTCCGGCTCGGGTGGTCTTGGAACGCGGCCGCGAGATCCGAGAGCGCCCGGCGCGCGTTGCTGACTGTGATGACTGGGATGGAGGCGTCGACCGGCACCTCTGGAACGCGCTCCGCCACCACCGCGGCAGCGCCGCGCGCGATGGCGTCGGCGATGAAGGCTTGGCCGTCGGCCCGACGCCCTGGTACCGCGACAAAGAGGCTGCCCGCCGTCACGGAACGCGAGTCCGAGTCGATCGCGGTGATGCCGATGCCCGCCGCCGCCGGCGCCAGCGTGGCGTCGACCCCGGCCGCGCCGAGCAGGGCCGCGAGTGAGCGCGTGGCACGCGGCGGATGCACCGTCGCAGTCTATGGTAGGGTCGCTCCGATCATGGCTGGAAAGAAGCAGAAGCGGAGCGGCGGCGCGCCCATTTCGCTCGCCGACGCGCTGACCGCGACTCGCGCCGCACGGAGCCGAGTCCTGGCGCTGGCGGCCCGGCTCGAGGAGACGGAACGCACCATCCTCGCCGCGATGGCGCCCGCCGCGGCGTCGACCCCGGCGGCAACGCTCGCGAAACGCCCGGTCGGTCGGCCACCGAAGGCGGCCACTGTGGCGCCGGCGAAGCGGCCGGTCGGAAGGCCGAGGACACGCCCCGCCGCCGACGGCGCCGCCGGAACCCGCGGCGGCACCGGGCGCGGGCCGGCCGGCCGTCCCCCGAAGGCCTGAGCCCGAATCCAGACCGCCTAGGTCAGGTTTCGACGGCTTTTGGGTAGACTGGCTGCATGGCCAAGTCATCCCGCGACCTCCTTGACGACGCGAGAAGCACCGTTCCGGAGGTTTCCGCGCAGCAGGTTCGCGCCGCGTCGGGATCCCGCACGCTGATCGACGTCCGCGAGCGCAATGAATTCGACGAGGGCTACATCCCCGGCGCGATGCACCTCAGCAAGGGATTCATCGAGACCCGCATCGAGGACACGGTGCCCAGGCGCGACACCCCGATCACGCTCTACTGCGCGGGCGGAGTCCGGTCCCTGCTCGCCGCTCGGGCCCTTCAGGAACTCGGTTACACCGACGTCCAGTCGATGTCGGGTGGCTATGGCGCGTGGAAGCAGGCCGGCTTCGACTTCATCGTCCCCCGCGTCCTCACGGCCCAGCAGCAGCAGCGCTACAGCCGGCACCTCCTCATCCCCGAGATCGGCGCAGAGGGCCAGGCGAAGCTGCTCGACGCGCGAGTCCTGCTCATTGGAGCCGGTGGTCTCGGCAGTCCTGCCGCCCTGTATCTCGCGGCGGCAGGCGTCGGCACGATCGGATTCGTCGACTTCGACACCGTCGACCGGAGCAACCTGCAGCGACAGATCCTCCACACCGAGGATCGGATCGGGATGCTCAAGACCGCGTCGGCTCGGGTGGCGCTCACCGCGCTGAACAGTGACGTCCGCGTCGTCGAGCACAACGTCGTGCTCAACGGTGACAACGCGCGCGAGATCTTCGACCAGTACGACATCATCGTCAACGGCTGCGACAATTTCCCGACCCGGTATCTCGCCAACGATGTGGCCATCTTTGCCAAAAAGCCGATGGTCGACGGCGGTATCTTCCGGTTCGAGGGCCAGGTCACCACGGTGGTGCCCTTCCAATCGCCCTGCTACCGCTGCCGTTACCCCTCGCCGCCCCCGCCCGAGGAAGCGCCCTCGTGCGCCGAAGCAGGCGTGCTCGGCGTCCTCCCCGGGATCGTCGGCGTCCTGCAGGCGACCGAGGTCATCAAGCTGATCACCGGCGCCGGTGACCTGCTCACCGGGCGCCTGCTGCACATCGACACGCTGGCGATGAAATTCCGCGAGTTTCGCGTACCGCGGGACCCTCAGTGCCCGGTGTGTGGGGAGAATCCCACCATCACCGAGCCCATCGACTACGAGGGCTTCTGCGCAGCTCCCGCCTCGGTCGCGACCGAGGCGGTCGGTGTCTGACCCAGCCTAGCGGACACCCGGAGAGCCGGCGTCGGGTCCGAAGGGCTCGGCCTCGTGGATCAGCATCACGGGGATGCCTCTGTCCACGCGGTAGCGCAGCATGCAGGCGTCGCAGCGCAGCGACGCCGGTTCGACCGCAAGCCGTCCCCGGCAGCGCGGGCAGACGAGGATGTCGAGGAGCTCGCCGGGCAGCTGGCTCACGACGCCATTCTCGCCGGTACGAGGAACCGGGCGAGCTGCTCGCTGACGGCGCGAGGAAGCTCGAGGTTGCTGAGGTGGCCGCAGTCGAGCTCGGCGTAGCTCGCCCCCGGGATGCTGTCAGCTATGGCATGAACTTCGCTCGTCGTGATGATCGCGTCCTGGCTTCCGGCGATGACCAGGCTGGGCACGGTGATGGACGCAAGCAGCTCGGTGCTGTCGGGTCGAGCCGCCATTGCACGCTGCGCATACGCGATTCCCGCGGGCGTGCAGCGCCGGATCCGTCCCCGCACCGGGTCGACGATGTGTGCCTCGGACCGCGCATGCGGGCTCAACAGTCGCGCGACCATCGGCTCGACGATCGACTCCACCGATTGGTCGCGCTCCACCTGTTCGGCCATCGCGATGCGGTCCGCACGCGCTGCGGCGCTGTCGGCGGCCGCGCGCGTGTTGCAGAGGACGAGCGCGCGGATTCGCTCGGGCGCCAGCCGCCACAACGCGAAAGCGAGGTACCCGCCCATCGAGAGCCCCACAACGGCGACTCGGTCGATGTGCAGTGAGTCGAGTACGGCGAGCGCCGCGTTGGCGAACCCTTCGAGGGTGGGTTCGCCGCCGGGCGGCGCGGCCGACGAGCCGCAACCCCACAGGTCGACGCGAATGCAGCGCACATCGTCGGACAGCGCGGCGACCTGGTGGTCCCACTGCGACCCATCGAGCGTGAACGCATGGAGGAACAGCACCGCCGCACCAGTCCCCGTATCGTGCATCGCCGGCAGCATCTGTCTCGGTGCCTGTCTCAGGCCTGGGCGCTGACCACGGTCGCGGGGAAATCCTCGTCGAGGGTCGCGGGCTCGATGTGCGTGCGCGCGTGCTTCTCGACGTCGCGGAGCTTGAGGATCTCGCTCGGCGTGATCAGGGTGACGGCGACGCCCGCCCGTCCGGCTCGACCCGTCCTGCCGACCCGATGCAGATACTCGTCTGGGGTGAGCGGCACGTCGTAGTTGATCACGTGCGAGATGTCGTCGATGTCGAGTCCCCGCGCGGCGACATTGGTGGCGATCAGGTACTTGATGTGGGTGGCGCGGAACTGCTGCATGGCGCGATCGCGTTCGCGCTGGGTGAGGTCACCGTGCAGCAGGCCGACCTGGTACCCGCGTCCGCCGAGCTGCGCCTGGAGCACGTCTGCGGTTCGCTTCGTCTCCACGAAGATCAGGGCCATGACGACGTCGGGCTGGTCGAGGATCTGCGCGAGCGCGTCGGTCTTGTCAGCCCAGGTCGTCTGAACGTAGAGCTGGCGGACCTCCGTGGGGATCTCCGGACGCGTGCTGATCTCGACGGTTTCGGGGTCGTGCATGTGGCGCAGGGCGAGCCTGCGCACCCACTCCGGCATGGTGGCGCTGAAGAGCAGCGTCTGGCGCTGCGGCGGACACTGCCGAAGGATGCGTTCGACGTCCGGCGCGAAACCCATGTCGAGCATGCGGTCGGCTTCGTCGAGCACGCAGACGCGAACGTTCGCCAGGGTCAGGGAGCGCCGCTGGATGTGGTCGCCAAGCCTGCCGGGAGTCGCGACGACGATGTGCGCGCCCTGGCGCAGCTCCTCCATCTGGCGTCCGATCGAGTCGCCGCCGTAGATGGCGACGCTGCGCAGCTCGTGGCGTTTGCCGAGCCTCGTCAGCTCGTCATGGACCTGAACCGCGAGCTCTCGCGTCGGGCAGAGCACCAGCGCCTGCACGGGACCATCACGTGGATCGAGCCGCTCGATGATCGGGATTCCGAAAGCCGCCGTCTTCCCGCTCCCCGTCTGCGCCTGGCCGATGACATCACGACCGGCCAATGCAAACGGCAGTGATCCTGCCTGGATCGGCGTGGCCATCGTGTATCCGAGCTCGGCCACCGTGTTCTGCATGGCGACGCTCAAGCCAAGCTCGTCGAAGCTGACCGGTTCGGGGATGACATTCAAGGCCTCATCGACCGGCGCCGGGGCGGCGGGACGGGGCCTTGCGGCGAGCGGTCTACCAAACCGCGCGCGAGAAGACGAACGCAAGACAACGTCAGTCTACCCCGGATTGGCTCGTTGACGCCTGCGTAAGATCATCTGATGCCGTGCAACCGCGTCAGCGCGCGCGTCCCCCGGTGAATCCGCTCGCCGGTATCCGCGACTCGAGACCGCCGGCAGCGGCATTCGTGCCGCGCGTCGTGGTCCTCGACCTCGACGGCACCACCATCGACTACCGTCAGCGACTCCACCCGCGGGTCCGCGACGCCGTCCGGGCGCTGGCCGCCCGCATGCCGGTGATCGTCGCCACCGGGCGCATGTACCGGTCCGCGCTCCCGTGGGCGAATGAGCTCGGCACCCTCCAGCCGCTGGTCTGCTATCAGGGGGCGCTGGTCCGCGAGACCCCTCGCCGCGACGGCTCGCCCGGTCCGACCATCTTCGAGCAGCCGCTCCGTGCGGCTCCCGCGCGACGGGCATTGCGCGTCGCCCGCGAGCGGGGCTGGCACTTCCAGGCGTACCAGCACGACGAGCTGCTCTGTGAACAGGACCGCCCCGAGGCGTGGCTCTACTCGCGAATCAGCGGGGTGCAATTCCGCCTGGTGCCGGACCTCGAGCCGCTGCTCGCAGCCGGCACGACCAAGGCGGCCTGCGTCATCGACGACCTCGCCGAGGTGGATCGCGCCATCGTGGTGATGGCCAGGGAGCTCGCGGGGAGTGCGCGCGTCACCCGCTCGAACCCCGAGTTCGTCGAGATCCTCGACCCCGACGTGAGCAAGGCCGTCGCGTGCGAGATCGTCTGCGAGCGGCTCGGTTACACCCTTGCCGACGCGGTTGCGTTCGGCGACGCGCCCAACGATGTCGAGCTTCTGACCGCGGCGGGCTACGCGGTTGCCGTCGAGTCGTCGCGCCCGGAGGTGATCGCGGCCGCCGACGCCACGTGCGCGCCACCGGAGGAGGGTGGCGTCGCCGATGTGCTGGAGGCGCTCGGGCTGCTCTGAGCGCATGGCATCGTGCGCGAGCCGGGAGCCGGCCGCACCACGACACCGCGGCTAGGTCGTGAAGAACCCCCCGCCCGTCTTGTTGCCGAGCCTCCCCCGCGCGACCAGATCCCGGAGCAACTCGACCGGTTCCCAACGCCGATCGCCGGTCTGACGAAAACCCTCGTCGAGGATCGCCTCGACCACGTCCAGCCCGACCAGGTCGGAGAGCTGGAAGGGTCCCATGGGCCATCCGAGTGCGTTGCGCATCGCGAGATCACAATCCTCGACGGAGATGTAGCCGCCCTGCACCAGGCGCATCGCCTCCTGGATGGCGATGAAGAGGATGCGGTTGGCGATGAAGCCGTATTCCTCACGGGCGAGCCGCACCGGCGTCTTGCCGATCGCCCTGGCGAAGTCCATGGCCCGGAGGATCGCGTCCTCCGCGGTATGCGGCCCGGGGACCACCTCCACCAGTGCCATCAGCAGTGCGGGGTTGAAGAAGTGGATGTTGAGAAAGCGCTCGGAATGTGTCACCGCGCTCTCGAGCAGCGATGACGGGAGCGTCGATGAGTTTGTGCCGATAATGGCGGTATCATCGGCGTGCTCGCAGATCCGCACGTACACCTCGAGCTTCACGGCTCGGTCCTCGGCCACCGACTCGATGATCGTCTGCGCCCCGGCGACCGCGTCGAACGCTGAGCCCGGGGTCACCCGTGCAAGTGCCGCCTCACAGGCGCCGGCGTCGAGCCTCCCCTTCTCGACCCGGCGGTGGAGCAGCGCCGAGCATGAGCTCACGGCCGCGCGGAGCCGGTCCTCGCTGCGGCTGATGAGGCGGACGTCGTACCCGTGGAGGGCCGCCTGATAGGCGATCTGTCCACCCATCGCACCGGCGCCCACGACCGCGAGGGTCTTGCCGCCGGCCACCTCAGCCGCCGCCGGGCCCGGCGTCGCGTCCGGGCCTGGTCATCGCCTCGGCGTCGAGCAGCCGCGTCAACTCGGCCTCGTCGAGCCCGGTGCGCTCGCGGGCGACCTCGCGCACCGTCCGCCCGGTGTTGTACGCCTCCTTGGCGATCGCCGCCGCGGCGTCGTACCCGATGCGTGGCGCGAGTGCGGTGCAGAGCATGAGCCCTCGCTCGACCATCGCCGGACCGTTGTCGGTGGCGGTGATCCCGTCGACGCACTGGGTCGCCAGGTTTCGTGCCGACGCCGCCAGCAGCGATGCGGACTGGAGGAGGTCGTAGGCGGCCACGGGCATCATCACGTTGAGCTCCAGGAGCGAGCCGGCGGCGCCGCAGAACGCGACGGTCGCATCGTTGCCGATCACCTGCGCGGCGACCATGGTCACCGATTCACAGATGACCGGGTTCACCTTGGCCGGCATGATCGACGAGCCCGGCTGCACCGCCGGAACGGCGATCTCCGCGATCCCGGCGCGCGGGCCGCAGCCGAGCAGCCGGATGTCGCTGGCGATCTTGTACAGCGAGACCGCCACCGCGCGAAGCGCCCCGCTCGCGGCCACGACCGCGTCGAGCGTCGACTGCGCGCAGAAGTGATTGTCGGTCTCCCGGAACGGGATCCCGAGATCGGCCGCCAGGAGCGCGATCACCCTGGGCGGGAACTCGGGGTGCGTGCCGACGCCGGTTCCAACCGCGGTCCCCCCGAGCGGCAGATCGGCAAGCGTGGCGATCGCCTCCTCGCACCGGAGGCGCGCCCGCTCCATCTGCCCGGCGAAGCCGAGGAACTCCTGTCCGAGCCTGATCGGCGTCGCGTCCTGGAGATGGGTTCGGCCGGTCTTGATCACCGGCCACAGCTCCTCGGACTGACGCCGCAGGGATGCCTCGAGGGTGGCCAGGGCGGGGATCGTCTCCTCGCGCAACGAAACTGCGGCCGCGACCTGAATCGCCGTCGGGATCACGTCGTTGCTCGACTGGCCGAGGTTGACGTGGTCGTTGGGGTGCACCGGAGTGCGTGACCCTCGGACACCGCCGAGCAATTCGATCGCCCGGTTGGCGATCACCTCGTTGGCGTTCATGTTGGTCGACGTCCCGCTGCCCGTCTGGAAGACGTCGACCATGAACTCGCCGTCGAGGACGCCGTCGGTGACGTCCTGGGCGGCGCGGATGATGGCGCCCGCGATGTCCTCGTCGAGCAGCCCGAGCTCGCGATTGACCAGCGCCGACTGCTGCTTGATCAGCCCGATGGCGCGGATGAAGCCGCGCGGGAGGCGCAGGTCACTGATCGGGAAGTTGACCTTCGCCCGCATCGTGTTGGCGCCGTAGTAGGCGTCCGCCGGCACCTCGAACTCACCCATCGAATCGCGTTCCCTTCGGGTCGCCGTGGTGGTCATGCGGTCACCTCCTCTCGGTGCAACGGGATCGTCATGTCGAATTCAGCGCCGCTCCCTGGGACGCTCCGCGCCGCCACCGTCCCGCCGTGCCGCTCCGCCACCGTGCGCACGATATACAGACCGAGGCCGCTCCCCGGCACCTTGCGCTGCCGCTCCGCGACCGAGCGGAAGTACTTGTCGAAGAGGTGGCCCGTGTCCGCGACCGGGAACCCAGCGCCGTGATCGCGAACGGTGAAACGCACGGAGTCACCGTCGCGTGCCGCGAGCACCTCGATCGGGGATCCCATCGGCCCGTGCTTGACGGCATTGCCGAGCAGGTTGGTCAGGGCGAGGATCAGCCGGCGCCGGTCGCCCTTCATCGTCAGGCCGTGCTCACACTCGCTGGTGATCGTCGAGTCACGAAGCTTGGCCTCCATGGCGACGTGCTCGATCGCCTCACCGACGACCTCCTCGGCGTCCATGATCTCGAGTGAGAGGCGGTCGTCGGGATCCTCGAGGCGCGCCAGCTCGGCGAGCGCATTGACCATGCGAACCATCATCTCGGTGCTCGCCGTGATGCCCTCGATGGCCACGATCGCCGTCTCGGGAAGGGCACCGAGCATCCCGGCGCTGAGCAGCTGCCCGTAGCTGTTGAGGATGGTGAGCGGGCGGCGGAGCTCGTGCATGGTGATCGACAGCGACGTGCCCCGCGCCGACGACTCGGAGGTCGCGCTTGACAGGCGGTGCTCGAGCGTTGCGACACACGACGCGGCGAGGTGCTGCCCGACCGCCTCGATGTCGTCGGCGGTCGTGGCGGCGAGCGCGAGGGTCTCATCGGCGTCGAGACGCTCCTCGCGCACCGCCTCGGAGGTCGCCTGGCGGAGCGCGCTGAGGTTGGTGAGCGCCTTCTGGAGGCGGCGCGCGACGCCGGTCCCGGCATCGAGGTGGTGATAGGCGACCAGCGGCCGGAAGTCGTCCGCGGTCAATGCGACGAGCACGGCGTTGACGAACTGCCGAGGTCCGCGGGCGCGATCGAGGGGTTCACCGGCGTCAGCCGGTGATATCTGCCTCTCCCACAAATCGGCGATCCGCGCCGCGTGGGCCGCCAGGAAGTCGCTGAACTGCCGGGTCACGCCGCTGAAGTCTAGGCGCACCAGACGTCAACTCCGCGAGTGCGACATCCTCGATGCGTGCCGCCTCGACGGCGATCTGTGCCGGCGTGCGGTTGCCGCGCCGCCGGCGCGACCAGAGGACCGCGCCAAGCACGGCGAACGGGATCATCTGCAGGTCGATGAGCACGGAGATGGCGCCGGCGTGTGCCACCGAGACGCCGGTGTGGGACAGCAGCGCGACGAGGACGCCTTCGCGGAGTCCGAGGCCGTTGATGCTGAAGGGCGCGAGAGCGACCAGGAGGGTGATCGGGATGCAGACGGCGAGCACGGTCCAGCTGAGATCGACACCGATTGCGCGGGCGGCGACGCTCAGGGCAAGGAGATTGAATCCCCAGCCCGCGGCGCCAACCAGGAGCGACTGGGCGACAGCGTGGGGATGCTTCCGGTAGCCGGCGAAGGCGTCGCTGAACGAACGCACGCCTCGGCTCATGGCACCGGACAGGCGAGCGAGCAGACGGTGGGGCACGAGGCGATCGGCACTGAGCGCCACGAGCCAGATGACCACGACCGCGGCGGCGAGCCCGGCGATCACGATCACCACCCCGGTGCCGAGGAGCGCGCGCAACAGGATGGCCGCCGCGATCCCCCAGCAGGTCATGCCGAGCATGCCCGCCAGCCGGCTGCCTGCGAGCGATGCGAGCACGCGTCCGTGGCCGATCTGCCGGCCCATCTCGACCGTGCGCATCGCGTCACCGCCGACGCCCGCGGGAAGCATCTGCGTGAAGAAGACGCCCTGCAGGTACGTGGAGCTCAAGCGGCGCCAGCTGAGGAGGGATCCAGCCCCGGCGCCTGCGGGCGCATTGGCGGTCCGGAGGAGGACACCCCATTCGACGACGCTCGCCGCGACCGCGAGCACCGTGAGGCCGAGCGCCGCCGCCATCCAGAGTGGGTCGGCATGCGCCAGGCTCGCGACCGCCTGGGGCAGGTTGATCGAATGGGCCAGGATGGCGAGCCCGACGACCGTGCCGCTGACCCGGGTCCACGGCGAGCCGATCACGGCGCGAGCGATCTGCACGGCTCGTCTCATCGATCTCATTTAATCAGGGTTGCACACCCGGCCTCGTGGCGTTGGCCGGACCGTGACACGGCGACTGCTCCTCGCGACCTTTTGCGCAACCGCCCCGTCACTCGGCCGCGAGGTAGGGCTCACGGAACGCCGTCTGCTCGGCGATGAACACCAGAGGGAGGTCGTCGACCGGGCCGTTGCGGTTCTTGGCGACGATGAGCTCGGTCTTCCCCTTGTCGATCTCGCGGTTGTGCATCCCCTCGCGGTAGAGAAAGAGCACGACGTCGGCGTCCTGCTCGATCGAGCCGCTGTCGCGGAGGTCGCTGAGCTGGGGGCGCTTGTTCTCGCGCTGCTCGGCGGCCCGGGAGAGCTGGGACAGCGCCAGCACTGGGACGTCGAGCTCCTTGGCGATCGCCTTCAAACCGGAGGAGATGTCGGACACCTCCTGCACCCGAGAGTCGCGTCTGCCCCCCTGCATCAGCTGGAGGTAGTCGATGACGATCAGCTCGATCTTGTGCTGCGCCTTCATCCGGCGAGCGCGCGCACGCAGCGTGTTGATGGCGAGCCCCGGTGAGTCGTCGATCCAGAGATCGGCGTGCGTGAGCGTGTCCATCGCCTTGGCGATCTTCTGGAACGCCATCGAATCCGCCTGCCCGGTTCGGAGCATGTACGAGTCGACGTGCGCCTCGCTGCAGATGAGCCGTTGCACGAGCGACTGGCGCGACATCTCGAGCGAGAAGACCACGACCGGCCTGCCCGCCAGCACCGCCGCGTTGCGAGCGATGTTGAGCGCGAACGACGTCTTGCCGACGGCGGGACGGGCCGCCAGGATGATGAGCTCTCCGGGCTGCAGCCCCTGGGTGAGCATGTCGAGCTTCGAGAAGTTCGTCGGCACGCCGGTGACCAGTTGCTTGTGCTCGATGCGCTTCTCGAGGATATCCCACCACTCGCGCACCACGGGCGCGATGTTGCGCATCTCCGAGCCCCGACTCTCCTGACCGATCTTGAAGACTTCCTGCTCCGCCTGATCGATGGCCTCGCTCACCGGTGTCGTGTTGTCAAAGCCGAGCCGGCTCACCTTGCCGCCCGCCTCGATGAGGCGGCGCCGGAGCGCGTGACCGATCACGATGTCCGCGTAGTGCTTGACGCTCGCGGAGCTGGGGACCACCAGGGTGAGCTCGGCGATGTAGTCCATGCCGCCCGCACGGCCGATGCCCGGACCGCGGTCGAGCTGGTCGCGAAGCGTGACCGTGTCGATCGCCTCGCCGCGATCGTCGAGAGCCAGCGCGGCGCGATAGAGCACCGCGTGGCGCTCCGCGTAGAAATCCTCCGGGACCAGCACGTCGCGCACGATCGACAGCGCCTCGCGGTCGATGAGGATGCCGCCGAGCACGGCTTGCTCGGCCTCGTTGTCGTGCGGCGGGACACGCATCGGAGGGGCCCCCGCAGCGGCCCCGCGTCCCACCAGCTCGGCCTGCGGGAGAGAGGTCATTGGGCCGCGACGACGACCTTGAGTGTCTCCGTGACCTCCGGGTGGAGCTCGATGGTGGCCTCGTGAGGGCCGAGGGAGCGGATCGGCGGGTCGATCTCGATCTTCCGCTTGTCGATGTCGATCCCCGCCTCGCGTTTCAGTTGCTTGGCGACGTCGGCGGTGGTGACTGTGCCGAAGAGACGGCCGGCCTCGCCGGCCTTCGCGTAGACGGTGACGGTCAGCTTGCGGAGACGCTGCGCGGTCTCCCGGGCGTCGATGAGCGCCTTCTCGACGCGCCGGCGGGTCGCCTCCTCGCGGCGGCGGATCTGGTCGACCGTGTTCTGGTCCGCGACCACCGCGAGGTGCTGCGGGAACAGGAAGTTGCGCGCGTAACCGGGCGAGACCTCGCGTACGTCGCCCGGCTTGGCGGTTCCTGCCACTTCCTTCAGAAACAGGACCTTCACGAGAGCACCTCCTGCTCTTCGGGACGCAGGCGCCGGTAGATCATCAGAGCGAACCGCTCTCCGTTGCGAACGTCGTCATCGAAGCGACTGCGCCGCTGAGTGATCAGCTCCTCCTGCTCCGCAACGATGTGACGCGGACACGCGGCGATGAAGGCGCGAGTTGCGAGCAGGCTGAGCGCGAGCACATCCAGCTCACCGATGACCGGCAGAGACTCGGGAAGATCGATCACCGGCAGCGCGATCAATGCCAGCCCACCACCGAACGCGAGCTTCATGTACCCGGGCACGCGCGCGTCGAACATCAGGCAGTACGCGAGCCGCAGCATGCGCGGCAGGTCGACGAAAAGGCGCTTGGCGCTGCGGAGCTTGCTCAACATCTCGAACCGCGCATTCTACGTTGTTGCCGTTCCTCTCGATCGGAAAGCACCCACGCACGGCAGCCGCGCGAGGTGTGCGTTCAGTCGCCCCTCAGGATCGCTCGGTGCGTCTCGACCCAGTCGCGCGCACGCGCGCCGTCGCCGGGGGGAATGGTCCCCTCGATCACGGCCTCGCGGATGGCGGCTTTCGCCCGACCCACCCAGGGGCCTGGCCCGCGCCCCGCGAGGGTCATGAGCTCCTCGCCGCTCAGCGGGTCGGTCATTTCGGAGACCGCGCCTCCCGCGTCGAGCCGGGCCATGCGCGCATCGAGCTCGCCCAGCTCGTCGAGGGTCGGGTAGGCGGAGGCGTTCGTGTCCGCGCGGGCGAGGTCGAGCAACCTGCCGCGCAGCGGCCCCGCGTCCCGAATCAGGCGGCGCACCGCTGCATCCCCGAACGACTCACGCTCGTACTGGATCGGGCGAAGGTGGAGGCGCACCAGCCGGCTGACGTCGTCGATCTCGTCGTTGCTGAATCGCCAGCGGGTGAGGATCGATCGCGCCATCTCGGCGCCGATCTGCGGGTGGTCGTAGAAGGTGTGGCGGCCGTCGGGAGCGACCACGTGCGTCGTGGGCTTGGCGATGTCGTGGAGCAGCGCGGCGGTTCGTGTCACCAGGTCAGGCGGTGCGTTGTCGACGGTTTCGACCGTGTGCCCGTACACGTCATGGGTGTGGTAGCCGCCCTGCTCGACCCCGATCGCAGCGAGCAGCTCGGGCAGGACGAACTCGAGCAAACCCGCATCCCGAAGCACCGCGATCCCGGCGCTCGGGTGAGGCGCGACCAGCATCCGGCGGATCTCGTCGCTGACCCGCTCGACCGAGAGGATCGAGGTCCTCGCAGCCTGCGCTCGCATCGCGTCGAGGGTCCCGGGGGCGAGCGCGAAGCCGAGTCGCGCGACAAATCGAGCCGCCCGGTACATGCGCAGCGGATCCTCGGCAAAGGTCTCGGCAGGGTCGAGCGGCGTCCGCAGCACCCCGGCGACCAGGTCGGCGAGACCCTGGCCGGTGAGGTCGATCACCTCCCCGTCCAGGCTCTGACAGAGCGCGTTCACCGTGAAGTCGCGTCGCCACACATCCTCGGCGAGCGTGCCCGGATGGACGTCGGGGCGGCGGGACTCGGGGTCGTAGCGCTCCCTCCGGGCGCGGACACCTTCGACGATCCAGGTTCCTCCACGGATCTGCGCGGTGCCGAAGCGCTCGAAACGCTCCGGTGGGTGCCAGCCGAAGCCGGACGCGACCGCCGCGAGCAGCGGCATCGGGTCCCTGCCGACCACCACGAGATCGATGTCCTTGCCCTGGGACACGCCCAGCAGCCGGTCACGGACGAATCCGCCGACGAGGTACACCTCCGCGTCCAGCGTCCGCGCCGTGGCCGCGATCGCCTCGAGAACGTCCTCGAGCTCGGGCGATTCCGGTGTGAGCTCGCGGACCGTGGCGGTCACGGGACTGCCGCCACCAGCTGCTCCGGGCGGCCGCGGAGCAGGACTCCCGCCAGGGTCGCCGCCAGGCCTGCACAGATCGAGGCTCCGAGAAAGACGGCGCGCAGCTCGGTCACGATAGCGGAGGTGACGTCGCGTTCGTAGGCGGGGCAGTTGAGCGGAGACGCCGGGCACAGCGCCTGGGGCGACGGGAACGCCGACGCCGTCGTGTAGAAGACGTGCAGGCTCACCGCGGTGAGGATGGAGATACCCACGAGCATCCCGATCATGCGCGCCACGACCACGAGCGCCGAAGCCAGCCCGTGCAGCTGCCGGCGAACCGAGGCGAGCATCGACGCATTGACCGGGGCGATGGCGAGGCCGAAGCCGAGGCCGCACGCGACCAGGACCGGGTCGCTGGGGTGCAGCCATCCCGGCCCGAAGGGATCGGCGAGGGTGGTCGCCGTCCAGCCCGTCATGGCCAGAAACGCCACCGCCGTGATCGCCATGCCCGCCGCGGCGACGAGCCGGTTGCCGAGACGCTGCGCCAGCCAGCCACCGGCGACGGCGCCGATCGGCACCCCGACCAGGAGCCGGAGGAGCACCAGGGCGGCGCCGAGCTGGGAATTCGGGTCCACCGTCGCCCGCGCGAGGATGGGGACGTCGAGCAGCGCCGCCATCAGCGCCGCCCCCACGGCGAGATTGGTGAGCAGCGCTCCGTAGGCGCCCCGAGATCGGAGCTCAGCACCCGCGATGAGCGGGTGGCGGGCTCGCCGCTCCCTGATCACGAAGCACGCGGCCGTCAGCGCGCCGAGCGGCAGCAGCCAGAATGCTGCCGGGGAGATCGCCCCCGTGGTCGGGTCCTCGGCGGAGAAGCTGACGATCACCGTCGAGAGCGCGATGCCGAGCAGGACGGCCCCCGGCCAGTCCACCATCGCGGCCAGCGCGGGGAGGCGTCCAAAGGCGATCAGGCCCCGGGTGGCTCGCCGCCCCCGCATCTCCCAGAGGACGAGCGCCACGGCCGCGCCGGCCGCGGTCAGCGCGATCGGGGTCAGCCAGATCATGCCGCCGAGCGCGGTGTACGCAATCCCGATCGTGTCACTGTTCCGGAGCGGACCCGGCGACGCGACTGAGAGGCATCCGCCGATCAGTGCGACGCCCGCCAGGGCCACGGAGACCCGATCGAGCCGGGGCCGAGGCGGCCCTGCGGCAACCACGGTCGCGGCGGCCCCTCGGGTGGCGACCAGTCCGAACGCGAGGGCAGCGGCGATGGGGAGGTTGAGCCAGAAGATCGCCTGCCAGGACGCGACCGTGAGAATCAACCCGCCATAGACCGGCCCGAGGACGCTCCCGAGCTCCTGGACGCCGCCGATCACGCCGAGCGGCAGGCTGCGCAGCTCCGCCGGCCAGAGGTCCGCAACCAGAGCGAGCGTGACCGGGACGAGACCGCCGCCCCCCAGGCCCTGGAGCGCCCGGCCGGCGACCACCGAACCGAGGTCGGTCGCCGACGCGGTCACCAGCGACCCCGCAGCGAAGACCGCGAGGCACAGGATCAGCAGCGGCCCGCGGCCGTAGATGTCGGACAGCCGGCCGAGCAGCGGCATCACCACGACGTAGCCGAGCAGGAAGCCGCTGACGATCGGCGTCGCCGCCTGGAGCTGGTCGATCCCGATGCCGACGTCGGCCATGATCGCGGGTAGCGCGAGGACGATCACGTACGTGTCCATCGCGGCGACCAGCACCGAGACCGCGGCGATGGCCAGGATCCAGCGCCGGCGCGCGTTCACCCGCTGGCGGGCGGCGGCGTCACTGACACGTTCTCGCCATAGTTGGTAAGAACGAGGGTATAGGTGGTGTCGGTGCCTCTGCTGATGAACGGGCCGGTGAGCACGACGCGCCGGAGCTGATTGCTGCTTGCGTCGATGCCGAAGGTGGCCGCAACGCTCTTCGACGCGTCAGCGCTGGTGAGCAGCGCCGCGACCGCGCTTCCCGGCAGCGAGCAGCCGATCTCGTGCAGAGATGCACCGTTGTAGCGATCGTCGCTCTCCACCTGCGGCGACTGGCACTTGAGCAGGAGCGAGGACAGGCCGGCGTTCGGGTCGATGAGCCTGGCGGGATCTGCGAAGCCGTAGTCTGCCGGGTTCGCGGCGGCGAAGCCCGAGCTGGTCGGCAGCTTCACCGAGAAGGTCCCCCCGACCGAGACGACCGGCACGCTGAGCGCCAGGCCGAAGATCGACACCTGGAGAACCCCGGACATGCTGGCCGGCCGCTTCATGTCTCCGCTGCCGCCGGTCAGCTCTGCGCCGGATCCCGACACGCCGGCGCTGGTGAGCACGAAATGAAAGGAGGCCGCGCCGTCGACCACGCTCTTGGTCGTCTTCAGCAAGGACGGCGCGTCGAGCGACTGCCCTCCGCATGCGCTGAGCAGCAGCAATGCCGTCGTGACCACGGCGAGGCGGCGCAAGCCCGCGATGACGTTCCCTCCGAACGAGGTGAGGTATCGCGGGCGAGTATAGGTGCCGATACACTGCGACGCGTGAGTGGAGACGGTGCGGCGTTGCCGGAGATCGATCCGGCGCAGTTCTTCGCCGTCGACATCCGCGTCGGAACCGTGTTGCGCTGCGAGGCGTTCCCGGAGGCGCGCCTTCCGGCCTATCGCATGGTCATCGACTTCGGTCCCCTCGGCACCCTCCGATCCTCGGGGCGGCTCACCGGCCACTACACGCCCGAGCAGCTCACCGGCAGCACGGTGATCGCGGTCGTGAACCTGCCCGCGCGTCAGATCGGCCCGGTCCGAAGCGAGGTGCTCGTCCTCGGCGTCTACCAGGAGGGCTCGGATCGCGTGGTCCTGCTCCGTCCCGATCTTCCCTGCGCGCCCGGCGACCGGGTCGGCTGAGATGTGCAGCCCAGTGGCCGTGTGAACCCTGCCACCATCGCCGGCGAGACGGGTGCCCGCCGGGTCAGCCCCTTCCTCTTCCTGCTGGTCATCGTGACCTTCTTCCTCGCGTTCACCGGGGTGTCGTGCAACACGGCCGCGACCAGGTCGGCCATCCAGTCGATCGACGCATCCCAGGGAGTGGGCGCGGCGCAGGCCGCCCAGGTCAGCGCGTGCATCGATGCGCTGGACGGGGTGAACATCCTCACGTACAGCGGCTGGCAGCTTGCACTGGGCAGAAACCCCGTGATCGGGTCGGTGCCGCCGGCGTGCAACCAGAACAACGCCGCGGGCACTGACACGTCCTCGGCGAACATCGGGGCGCAGCTCCTGGCTGCGCTCGCGCTCGTCAGCATCGGCCTCGGACTGCTCGCCGCGCTGGCGGGCGCGGCCGGCCTCGTTGCAGCGAGGACCCGAGCCTTCGTCACCGCCGTGTTCGGAGCCGGGGCCGCCCTGCTGCTTGTCCTCGATCAGATTCATGTCCACGACGTGCTCCTCGCGAAGATCTCCTCCAGCGAGGGATCGAGCGTTCCCGGGCTCGACCCGGCGTCGCTGTTCAACGTCAACCCGGGAGCCGGCCTGGTTGTGGCGCTCGTGATCCTCGGTGTGGCCGTTGCCTACAACGTGTCGGCGCTCGTTGTCGGCGTTGGCCCGGCTGCTGCCGCGATCCCCGAACCCGCGGAGCCGCCGCCATTGCTTTCGCCGCCCCCGTAGGCGTCAGCTCAGCTGGAGCCGCCGAGAAACTGGATGCCGTACGACTCGGGCTCGGAGCCGACCGAGGTCGACCAGACCTCGGCGATGGCGTCAGCAGTCCACCCGCCGTCGCGGAACGCCACCGAGATCTCTTTCGGATGTGCCCAGAGCGAGAGCTTGTCGCCCCCGAGGCCGATGCACTGACCGGTGATCCCGGCCGCCTCGTCGGAGCTCAGGAACACGAGCAGCGGCGCCACATCCTCGGGCGTGCCCATCCCCATCTGCTTGCGCACCGTGGCCGGGAGCGGCTCGCCCTGCTCCGCCGCCGCGACGAGGGGCGCCATGCCGGGAATCGTCGAGATCATTCGGGTGATCGCGTTGGGGACGATCGCGTTCACGGTGATGTTGTGCTTCGCGCACTCCATCGCCCAGGTGCGCGCGTAGGCCGCGATGCCCGCCTTTGCCGCAGCGTAGTTGGTCTGGCCGAAGTTGCCGCGCTGCCCGGCGATCGACGACACCACCACGATCCGCCCGCCGGAGCCCTGCTCGCGCATCCGGCGCACGGCGGCCCGTGCACAGGTGAACGTGCCGCGGAGATGGGTCTCGATCACAGCGTCGAAGTCCTCGTCGCTCATGTTCCAGAGGACACGGTCCCGAAGGATGCCGGCGTTGGTGCACATGATGTCCAGATGGCCGAACGCCCTGACCGCGCCGGAGACGAGCTGGTCCGCCGCTTCCGCGGAACCGACGGGGCAGACTTCGGCGACCACGCGGCCGCCCGCGGCGGCGATCTCGTCTGCGGTCGCCTCGGCGACGTCACCGTCCACGTCGTTGACGACCACGGCACAGCCTGCCTGGGCGAGCGCGAGCGCGTACGCGCGGCCGATGCCACGCCCGCTTCCGGTGACGACGGCGACCTTTCCTTCGAGATTCATGGCGCCGACTCTAGTGACCTGGCTCGACGCTCCGCTCGGCGAACTCGATTTCCACATGCTCGCCGCGCGGCTGGTACCCCGCCTGGCGGTAGATCGAGTTCGAGACAGGATTGGCTGCATCTGTGAAGAGCATGGCGTGTGCGACGTCCGGGCGCTGCAGTGCGAGGGCGGTCACCTCGTAGGTGAGCCGGCGCGCGTACCCGTGGTTGCGGTGCTCGCGTGGCGTGTACACGGGACCGATGCGGACCACGCCGGCGGCGTCCCGGTATCCGGTCATGCAGACGATCTCCCCATCCACGACCCAGACGTCGAGGTGCTCGCTCTGCACCATGTGGGCGGCAATCCCGAGCGCGTTGGTCGGGGCGGCGTGCTCGACCTCGGCGCTGAACGTCTCGAGCCACCTGGCGATCACGGGCACGTCCGCGGCGAGCCCGCGACGGCGAGCGCCCGGCGGCACCGGCACCTCGACGAGTGAGACGAGCTCGTTCAACAGGATCGGCCGGTCGCGTTCGATGGTGTCGTCGGTGGCGTCCGTCCATGCCGCGGCCACGGCGCGCGCTGAGTCCGCCGGACCGTTGACGCCGCGCGGGCGGAGGCCGAGCGCCGTCGCACGCTGGATGGCGGCGGTTGCGAGGTCGCCGGCGACCTCCGGCGGGAGCGACGAAACCAGGAGGCCGTGGGGCGGGGTCCAGCTCGCCGCGCCGACCACCGCGTCGGAGTCGGTGATCCACCAGAAGCTCGGTGCCGCGCTGTAGGTCGCGGGCGCCGAGCGCACCAGGTCGATGATCGTCAGCAACACGTTGCGAGCACAGGGGTCAGCCCGGAGGAACGGCGCCGCAGCGGCCGCATATTCCTCGACGTCGCCGGTGGTGTGAACACGCATGACGTCGCGATTGTGAAGCTCTCAGAGTGCGAGACGTCCGCCGGTCGCCACCTGCGCCACGACATAGGCAACCCACGGGACGATCGCGAGCATCAGCCACGACCCTCGGGCACGACCGTTCCACAGCAACGCCAGCAGGAGCGCCGCGGTCAGCACCGTGAGCGTCGCGCTGATGAGCCCCGCTGAGCCCGGGTGCCAGGTCGTGAAGACGACACCGATCGCGGCGAGGACGCACGACTGAAATGTGGCCGATCCGGCGACGTTGCCGAAGGCGAGCATGTCGTCGTCGGAGCGAACCCAGAGCACGCTGTTGAGCGTTTCGGGGAGCTCGGTCGCGACCGGCACGATCACCAGCGCAAGCACGAGCGCCGGAACCTGCAACGCCGACGCGGTCTGATCGAGCGCCGTGACGAACAGCTGCGAGCCGACCACGAGGAGGCCGACCGCGATGACGAGCTGCAGCGTGACCAGAATCGCGTGGGGCTCGCCCGGCCGCCAGCGCACGATGTGCAGAAGCTCGGGGCTCGCACCCGCGGCGGCGCTGCCTCGGAGCGTCGCCACCACGTACACGGCGTACGTGAGGAGGAGCAGCGCCCCGACGACGATGCGCACGCCGGACGGGAAAGCGCTCGAGACCACCGCGACGGTGAACGCTCCGAGGAACACGCCCAGATCCCGCCGCGCCTGGCGTGGGTCGATCACCAGCCGGCGCGCGCCGCCGCGGAGCATCACGGCGATACCGGTGGCACCCGCCCCCAGGGTCAGGAGGAGGAATGGCGAACCGAGCACCGCACCGGTGGCGACCGAATCCGCCGCCGGCGAGTGCGTTGCAAGCGCGACGATCGGGACGACTGTCTCCGGCAGCGAGGTGCCCAGGGCGGCGAGCAGGCTGCCGGTCGCGCCGGTCCCGAGGTTGAGCAGGTAGCCCGCCCACTCGATCGCGTTGGTGAACAGCTCCGACGCGACGACGACGAGGGTCAGGCTTGCGAGGAAGAGCAGCGCGGTGATCATCGCCGCCCGAGCAACCTGTCGATCGGCGTGTGCAGCCACGCGGTCGCAAAGCCGAGCACGTGGCGGATCGTCACGGGTTGCAGGCGATGCACCGGCGGAGCACCCCCATCGACCTCGACCGCGTCGCGCACCCGGTCACGTATCCACGGAAACACCGTTCGAGGCAGAGCGTCGGGTGGGGCCATTCGCAGTGCCCATGCTTCGAGGCTGCGCCGGGGCGCACCGCCCATGACCTGGCCGAGATACACCACGTCACCTGCCGACCTCAGTCCCCGCCATGAGTACACGCCGACGATGCCGGCGATGCGGACCTGGTATCCGGTCTCCTCCTCCGTCTCGCGAGCAGCAGTGACCGCCGGGTCTTCGCCGGGCTCGCAATGCCCGCCTGGGAGCTCCCACCCGGGCGGCCACGGCCGGAACTGGAGCAGCACCCGCCCCCGCTGCACGATCGCGACCTGCGCACCCTCGACGGTCCACTCGACGCCATTGATCATGACGGTGCTCATGACAAGAGGTGGAACAGGTTCGGCAGCCCGAGGAAGATCGGATCCACACCGGGCACGATCAGGTGGTCGAAGGTGACCGAGGCGGTGCCGACGGTCATGGCGGCAACCAGGTCGACACGGCCGTGGGTCAGCGGCGGAGGCAGCAGGGCGGCGAGCGCGGCGAGCGTGTAGAGCACGTACCGGTAGTGCTCCAGATACAGGAACACGCGCGGCGCCACACCGAAGAGGAGGCTGCGCACCACCGCGTACCCGTCGAGACCCGGCATGGGAAGCGCGTTGAAGACGAAGAGCGCGATGTTGACGAGAAACCCCTGCAGGAGCACACCGAGGATCACGCCCTGGACCGTGAGCTGGGCGAGCGTGTCGAATCCACTGACATCCAGCCCCGATTCGAGCAATTCGACGCGCAGCGCCCCCGCGAAGATGGCGGCGACCACGAGGTGTGCGAGCGGTCCCGCGGCCGCCACCGCGGCGCGCTGTCTCCCCTCGCGGAGGTGGAGCGGATCGATCGGGGCAGGTCGTCCCCAGCCGACCCCGGCCACGAGCAGCGCAAGGCATCCCAGCGGGTCGAGGTTGCGACGCGGATCGAGGGTCATACGGCCCTGGCGGCGGGGAGTCGGGTCGCCACAGCGCAAGGCGATCGCTGCGTGGCTGAGCTCGTGGATCACCGATCCGAACAGGAACCCTGGCAATGTGTAGAGGACGATCGCCAGATAGGTACCGGGGCCTGTCACCCGGCGCCGGCTACTCGAGCTCGACCCGCGACGGCCGTCGCGAGCGCTCTGTTCCGCTTCGTGAGCGCCGCCGGCCGGGGGCCGGAGACTCGGTGGATTCCGCCGGTCGCTGCGTGTGGTGCTCGATCATCGCCGCCAGGGCGAGCAACAGCTCGCGCTGGGCGATGAGCAGATGCCGCTGCGCTTCGGGAGGGACGATGTCGCCGAAGGAGGTTCCGAGGATCCGCGAGGCCTCATCCACGAGACGAGTTGGGCAGGCGCGACACGCCTCGGTCATGGCTTGCGATCCGAGAAGGTGACCAGCAGCGTTCCCTCCTCGAGGCGCCCCTTGGTAACGCGCTTGCCGTTGAGCACGCGGGGCAGCGAGATCTCGCGCTTGTACGGCCCGACGCTGACGAAGAGCTCGCCCTCGCGATGCTTGATGTCGACGTCCTCCTTGCCGACGAACGGAAGATGCAGCTGGAGCTCGTAGGTGTTGCCAATCTTGCGGATGCGCTGCGGCACGGAGTGGTAGAAGATCTGCGAAGGATCACGGTCGCCGTAGATCGATTCGCCCATCTCCGCGAGCGAGTCGAGCCCGACGATCTCGTGATCGAACAGCTTGGTCTGCAACGTCGGGATCGGCGAGAACGCGGTCTCCACCAACACCGCGTAGCGCTGCTGCGCCTCGCGCCACGAGTCGAAATAGCTGTCGGTCACCTCCGGAGGGAGGACGCGGTTCACCACCACCAGGTCGGTGAGATAGTCGTACAGGCTCAGATAGGTGAAGGCTCGTTGCGCCTCCTTGACCACCATCTTCTCGAGGTTGAGCACGATCCGCGTGGTGCACACCTTCGGGTCGCCGAGGATCTTCTTCATCCCCTCGAGGTCGAGGAGCAGATCCTTGACATTGCTGAAGATCTCGTCAGTCGGCAGCGGGATGCTGATGAACGGCTGCATGACGGGGCGCGCGACCTTGTTCATCATCCGGTGGATCGGAAAGATGCGATCGAGGTACCACTTCGCCACGTCGGGAAACGCGAGCAGCTGCAGTGTCTCGCCGGTGGGCGCGCAGTCGACGATGAGCACGTCGAATTTTCCTTCGCGCTTGTGCTTCTTGATCCACATGAGGCTCGCGACCTCCTCCATGCCCGGAGGTGACGCCATCTCTTCGGCGACGATGTCGTCGACGCCCTGCGACGCGAACAGCGACGTCAGGTAGATGTGGATGCGATCCCAGTGCTCCTCGAGCTCATGGAGCGCGTTGACCTCCTGTCCCCAGAGATTGGGCGCGAGCTCCGTCGGGTGATCGCCGATCTCCTGATCGACGCTGTCGCCGAGGCTGTGCGCGGCGTCGGTGCTGATCACCAGCGTCTTGTAGCCCATGCTCGCGCACTTCACTGCGGTCGCCGCCGCGACGGTCGTCTTCCCGACGCCGCCCTTGCCGGTGTAGAGGATCACTCGCATGCGCGAATCTCGCTGCTCACGGATTGATCCGCGTCACCACGAACGCCGCGATGAGGATGAGCACGATCATCAGCGCGGCCATGATCGCGACACGGCGAAGATCGCGGGGAACGTAGGGAACGCGGTCGAATGGGATGGCCGCCTCCTCGGTGTCGAGCGGCTGGAAGAGTGCCGCCGCGCTCACGTGTCCCCTGATCGGGCGCGGCTGCGCGGCGGGGTTCACCCGCTGGACGCGGCGGCGCGACGAGCCCTCGGTGGCTGTCGCCGCGACCTCGTCGTCGGGTGCCTCATCGAACTGCTCTGACCCGACTTCGAGCTCGGTGCCGGGCAGCGGCAGGATGGTTTCCGGCAGCGCCCGAGCTGGCGCCGGGCGCGGAGTCACCGTGGCCGGGGCCGCCGCCTGGCTGGTGGTGGTGACCGGGGCCGATCTGACCGGTGCTCCGGGGCGCCGCGTGGCTGCCCGCTGCTTCTGCTTTCGGGTCTTCTTGGCCATGAACTCTTCGAAGCGTATCAGGGGGGTGCGGGCCCGACCCGAGGTCGAAACCTCGTTGCCCTGCGCCGAGCGTCGATACAGGGCAGGCAGCGGGCCTCCGGATGAGAGGGGCCACGATCGGAGCCGTGGCCGGAGCGGTGAGAGAACCGGCGCCCGCTGCCCGACGAGCCGAAGATGCAAGGGGTGCAGCCCTACATCTTGTGGCCTGCGCGGAACCGTAGCACATCATGCGGGGGT
>DATLRB010000079.1:0-2865 GCA_035534875.1 Saccharimonadales bacterium (SeqCode) | reverse complement strand
GGCGGTGCAGTCCTGGCCGGCATTGAAGAAGCCGCCGATCTTGATCCATTCGACGACCTTCTCGAGGTCGGCGTCGTCGAACACGACCACCGGCGCTTTGCCGCCCAGCTCCAGGTGAACGCGCTTGAGCGTCGCGGCCGCTGCGCGCGCGACTTCCTTCCCGGTCGCCACGTCGCCGGTCAGCGAGACCATCGCCACACCCGGGTGCCGGACGAGGCCGGCGCCGACCGGTTCGCCGTCCCCCGTGATGACGTTGAGCACCCCGGGCGGCAGGATGTCGGCCGCCAGTTCGGCGAACCGCAGCGCGGTGAGCGGGGTCCACTCGGAAGGCTTCAGGACGACCGTGTTGCCCGCCGCGAGGGCCGGCGCCACCTTCCAGGCGGCCATCATCAGCGGATAGTTCCATGGCGCGATCGAACCCACCACGCCCAGGGACTCGCGCCGCAGGATGCTCGTGAAGCCGGACATGTACTCGCCCGCAGCCCTTCCCTCCAGCAGGCGCGCGGCGCCGGCGAAGAAGCGGAAACAGTCGGCGATCGGGGGAATCTCCTCGGACTTGGTCGGGGCCAGCGGCTTGCCGACGTTCTGAGACTCGATGCCGGCGAGCTCGTCGCCGTTGGCCTCGATCGCCTCCGCGAGCTTGATCAGGCGCTCGCTGCGGTCTCGCGGAGTGCTGTCGAACCACACCTCGTCGTACGCCTTCCGCGCCGCGGCGACGGCGCGCTCGACGTCGTGCTCGGTACCCTTGGGCACGTGGGCGATGACCTTGCCGGTGGCGGGGTTGATGATCTCCTGCTCGGCACCTTCGCCGGGCGTCCACTTGCCGTCGATGAACATCTCGTGGCGTCGCAGAGTCGTGCTCATGGCTCCCTCCTTACGTCACCGTGTTTACCCGGCCGCGACTTCTCCGACCGCCGCGCCCAGGATGTCCAGCCCTTCATCGAGTTGCTCGTCGGGGATGTTCAGCGGCATCAGCGTGCGGATCACGTTGTGATGAAGACCCGCCCGCAAGATGATGAGCCCCTTCTCGCGAGCGGCGACCAGCACCTTCGCCGTCTCCTTGTCCGCCGGCGTCTTGTCGGTGCGATCGCGCACCAGCTCCATCCCGGCCATGGCGCCCACGACGCGAACGTCGCCGATCAGGTCGTGCTCGGCGGCCCAGCTCTGCATTCGCTCCTCGATGACCGAGCCGATGCGCGCTGCGCGTTCGGGCAGCTTTTCGTCGCGCATCACGTCCATCACTGCGAGGCCCGCGGCGCAGGCGACCGGGTTGCCTCCGTACGTCCCGCCCAGCCCTCCAGGGTCGGGGGCGTCCATCACCTCGGCCCGGCCGACCACGCCCGAAAGAGGGAAGCCGGCGGCCAGGCTCTTGGCGACCGTGACCAGGTCGGGCCTGACGCCCGAATGTTCGATCGCGAAGAACTTGCCCGTGCGGCCGAAGCCGGTCTGGATCTCGTCGACGATGAGCAGGATCCCGTGGCGATCGCAGATCTCGCGAAGCTTCTTCAAGAACTCAGCCGGGGCCGGTACGAAACCTCCCTCGCCGAGGACCGGTTCGATGATGACGGCCGCGACGCGGTCGGCGGACACCTCGGAGTCGAAGATGGCCTGCAGCGACCCTAGCGCGCGTTCGGTGTCCCAGCTGCGGTACTCGTATGGAAAGGGGGCCTGGTAGATCTCTCCCGCGTAGGGCCCGAAGTTCTGCTTGTAGGGGCTGACCGAGCCGGTGAGGCTCAGGGCCAGGAGCGTACGGCCGTGGAAGCTGCCGCGGAAGCTGATCACCGCCGAGCGGTGGGTGTGCGCACGGGCGATCTTGACGGCGTTCTCCACCGCCTCCGCGCCGGTGCTGAAAAAGATGGCCTTCTTCGGGCCGTCCAGCGGGGCGACCTCGCACAATCGTTCGGCCAGGCGCAGGTAGGACTCGTACATGACGACCTGGAACGAGGTGTGTGTGGCGCGCTCGAGTTGGGCCCGCACCGCCTCCATGACATGAGGGTGGCCGTGGCCGACGTTCATCACTCCGATGCCGCCTGCGAAGTCGATGTAACGGCGCCCGTTGACGTCCCACAGCTCCGCCCCGCTGGCCCGGTCGGCCACCAGCGGATGGGCGGTCGTGATGCCGCGGGGGACGTAGCGGGCCCTGAGCTCGGCCAGCTCGGTGTCGGTGGAGCGGTTGGTGGCTGACAATGCCGCCATTCAAGCAGATACCATCCGCGACTGTGGACGCCGCGGCCCAGGCCGTAGAACGACTCTGGCCCGGGCGGCGGGCGGCGCTGGTCCCGCTTGAAGGTGGGATCACCAACCGCAACTTCAAGGTGGAGGTCGAGGGGTCGACCTACGTGCTGCGGATGGGGGGCCTGAGGACCGAGCTCCTGGGCATCGACCGCGCCGTCGAGCACGCCGCGAGCCTGCGCGCCGAGGAGATCGGGATCGGGCCGGCGGTCATCGCATTCGTCCAGTCGGAAGGCTGGCTCGTGACGCGGTTCATCGAGGGGAGGCGAATCCCGCCTGACGAGATGCGAGAGCCCAAGGAGATGGGCCGGGTCGCAGCGGCCTTGCGCAAGATCCACTCGGCCTCCGCCATCCCCGGGCGTTTCGACGCGCACGCGGTGGTCGACGACTACCGGGCCAAGGCCGAGAGCTTCGGAGCCCGGATCCCGGGCGAGTTCGCGGCGGCGCGGCAGGTGTCGGAGCGAATCAAATCGACCGTCGGTCCCCAACCCTTGGTCCCGTGCCACAACGACCTGCTCAATGCGAACTTCCTCGACGACGGCGAGGTCCGGATCGTGGACTGGGAGTACGCCGGGATGGGCGACCGCTTCTTCGACCTCGCGAATCTTTCCGTGAACCACGAGTTCTCCGTGG
>DATLRB010000078.1:0-6397 GCA_035534875.1 Saccharimonadales bacterium (SeqCode) | reverse complement strand
CGCGGGCGCCAAAGAGTCCCACTCACTGTGCCCGTACTGCGCGGTCGGCTGCTCGCTGGTCGCGTACACGCGTCAGAACGCAGACGGCTCGACGCAGCTGCTGCAAATCGAAGGCGACCCGGACAGCCCGATCAACGAAGGACGGTTGTGTCCCAAGGGCGCGACTGCGATGCAGCTCGCGATCTCACCTCGCCGCGTGACATCGCCGCAATATCGCGCCCCCGGCGCGACCGGCTGGAAGAGCGTCTCGTGGGACTTCGTGCTCGACAAGCTCGCGCAGAACATCAAAGCTTCGCGCGACGCCACGTTCGTGTCCACCGACGGCAACGGCAACACGGTCAACCGCACCGAGGGCATCGCCTTCGCCGGGGGAGCCGCGTTCAGCTCGGAGGAGGGCTACTTCGCCACCAAGCTGATGCGCGGCCTGGGACTGGTATATCTAGAGCAACAGGCCAGGGTTTGACACGGCCCCACGGTGGTCAGTTTGGCCGCCACATTCGGAAGGGGAGCGATGACCAACCACTGGCGCGACATCAAAAACGCTGACCTCATCCTGATCAACGGCGCCAACCCCGCCGAGGCGCACCCGGTCGGCTTCCAGTGGTTCATGCGGGCCAAGCTCGACCCCAAGCGGGGACCCGGCAGCGGCGGCGGGGCCAAGATCATCCACACGGACCCGCGCTTCACCCGCACCTCTGCCGTCGCCGACATGTACCTGCGCATCCGCACCGGCACCGACGTCGCCTATTTCGGCGGCCTCATCAACCACGTGCTGCAGAACAACCTGTTCCACGACGAATACGTGCGCCACTACACCAACGCGTCCTTCATCGTCAAGGAGGGATACGCGTTCAACGATGGCCTCTTCTCCGGGTACGACCCGGCCAAGCGCTCATACGACATCGCGACCTGGAGCTACGAGACCGACCCGACCACGGGTTACGCGAAACGCGACATGACGCTGCAGGATCCGCGCTCGGTGTTCCAGCTCATGAAGACGCACTATTCCCGCTACACCCCCGATGTCGTCTCGAGCATCACCGGAATCCCGACCGCCGACTTCGGCAAGGTCGCCGAATTGGTCGGGCAGATGGGCGCGCCGGACAAGGTGATGACGATCGTCTACGCCGTCGGCCTGACCCAACACACCACCGGCGGCCAGCTCATCCGCTCCGGCTCCCTGCTGCAGCTGCTGCTCGGCAACATCGGACGCCCAGGCGGCGGCATGAACGCCGAGCGCGGCCATGCCAACATCCAGGGCAACACCGACCATGCCATCTCTTGGGACATCCTTCCGGGCTACCTGAAGATCCCCGCCCCGGGGCAGAAGAACCGCGACGACTATGTCGCCCAGAGCGCATCGAAGAAGCAGGACCCCAACTCGTGGAACTTCTTCGGCCTCAACTACAAGAAGTTTTTGACCAGCACGCTCAAGGGGTGGTTCGGCAACGCCGCGACCAAGGCCAACGAGTTCGCGTTCGACTTCGTGCCCAAGCCGGCCTCCAACGCGTCGTGGATGACCATCTTCGACCAGGCCCTCAAAGGCAAGATGCAAGGCGTGATCCTGTCGGGGATGACAGCGGCGAGCATCGGCCCCGACTCCAACCAGGTGCGGCAGGCCCTAGCCAACCTGAAATGGCTGGTCGTCATGGACGCGCTGCCCACCACCAGCTCGGAGTTCTGGCGCGCGCCGGGAGTCGACGCGAGCACGGTGCAGACCGAGGTTTTCATGCTCCCGACCACGCACTGGATCGAAAAGGACGGTTCCTTCGTGAACAGCGGCCGCTGGTCTCAGTGGAAAGACCAGGTGATGCCGCCGGACGGCCAGTCGCGCCACGACCACTGGATTCTCAGCGACCTCTTCCACCGCGTCAAAGCGCTGTACCAGTCCCAGGGCGGCAAGTTCCCTGACCCGATCATGAACCTGACCTTCGACTACAAAGACCCGCTGAAACCGGAGCTGGACGAGCTGGCCAAAGAGATCAACGGCAAGGACCTGACCACCGGCAAGCAGATGACGAGCTTCGCCCTCCTCAAAGACGACGGCACCACCACCGTCGGCGACTGGATCTACACCGGCAGCTACCCGGACTCGGGCAACCTGATGAAGCGCCGCGGCGGCGTCCAGGACCCGGCGGCCAACGACCCGACCGGGATGGGTTTCTACGCCAACTGGGCGTGGAGCTGGCCGCTCAACCGCCGCGTCCTGTACAACCGCGCATCGGCGGACCTCGCCGGCAAGCCGTGGGATCCTGCGCGCCCCGGGATCACCTGGAATGGCGCCAAGTGGGTCGGCGACGTGCCCGACTACCCGCCGACGATGGACCCGGCCGACCCCAAGGCCTGGCTGCCTTTCATCATGAATGGCGAGGGGGTCGGGCGCCTGTTCAGCAACGGCATGGCCGACGGCCCGCTCCCCGAGCATTACGAGCCGGTCGAGTCGCCGGTCCAGAACCCGCTGCATGCCACCAACTCCACCTCGCCAGTGGCCTTTTACTACGACCAGGCCGCCGGACGGCCCAACCGCTTCGGCACGCCGCAGGAGTTCCCGTACATCGCCACCAGCTACCGCTTGACCGAGCACGAGCATTACGTCACGCAGCACGTCCCCCACCTCGTGCAGCTGCAGCCCAAGCCCTTCGTCGAGATCCCCGAGGAGCTCGCATCGGCCAAGGGGATCAAGAGCGGGGACCAGGTGCGCGTCTCTTCCAAGCGGGGCAAGGTCGAGGTGGCCGCGATCGTCACCAAGCGGCTTGGTCCGCTGACCGTCGCCGGGCAGAAGGTCTACCAGATCGGGATTCCTATCCACTGGGGATACGTCGGAATCCCCGCCGACAATGACCCCAGCCACGGGCGGTACTGGCTGGCCAACGCGCTGACTCCGTTCGTCGGCGACGCCAGTGCGCGCACGCCTGAGTTCAAGGCTTTCCTCGTCAACCTGGAGAAGCTCTGATGGGCGCCGTCGCGACCGCGGCCGGTCCCTGGACCGAACGACAGCGGCGCGTGGCCGAGCTCAGCGCCCGCCAGCCGTTCGCGCGCGAGGTGCTCGACTTCTACGGCGCGCTGCTGCAGGTGCAGCAGAAGGCCTTCTCGGACGCGCAATCCGATTCGCCGCCGGTGGACAGGCTCGTTGCGTACGCGGCGGAAATCGTCGTGCCGGGCGTGCTCGACGTCAGCATCGCCGCCGGGCCCGAGCGGCTGCGTGGCGCCTTGATGGAGCGGCTCGAGAGCGAGCCGCCGCACTCAATCGTCGAGCGGTGGATTCGCGGCGATGAGCAGCCGCCGGTCGATCGGTTCCTCGCGCGGGCCTCGGTGGGCCCCGTGCTGGAAGCCCTCGGCCCAGAGTCCAAAGCCGCCTGCGCCGGGCCGCGCGACGCGCGTCACTGCCCGCAGTGCGGCGGCGCGCCACAGCTGAGCTACTTCGCGCCGGCCGGAGAGGACCTGGCCACCGGTCCGCGATACCTTTTGTGCGCTCGGTGCAGCACGAGCTGGGGCTACGCGCGCATGACGTGCGCCGGGTGCGGCGAGGACTCGACCTCCAAGCTGCCCATCTACAGCGAGGAGGGCACCACGTCGGGAGAACGCGGCAGCGTGGTCAGGGGGCTGCCCGCGCCGTCGACCAACGGGCACCACGCGGCGGTGTTCCCCCACATTCGCATCGAGGCCTGCGAGTCCTGCCGGCATTACCTGCTGAGCATCGACCTGGCGAGTGATCCTAAAGCCGTGCCGATCGTGGACGAGATCGCCGCGATTCCGCTCGACCTGTACGCCCGAGAGCGCGGCTTCGCCAAGATCACGACCAACCTGGTGGGTTTCTGACCATGGCTCCAACCATCAAGGCCGGCGAGTCCTACGGGTTCTTCACCGACACCAGCATCTGCATCGGCTGCAAGGCCTGCGAGGTCGCGTGCAAGGAGTGGAACCAGCTGGAGGGCAATGCCCCGGCCTTCCTAGATAGCTTCGACAACACCGGCCAGCTCGACGCCCAGAACTGGCGCCATGTGAAGATGCTCGACCAGGTGCCCGACCAGTCCATCACCTCGGGCAACGGGACCGCCTGGCTGTTGATGTCAGACGTCTGCAAGCACTGCAAGCACGCGAGCTGCATGGAGGTCTGCCCCACCGGGGCGATCATCCGCACGGAGTTCGACACCGTCTTCATCCAGCAGGACGTGTGCAACGGATGCCGCAACTGCATCGCGGCCTGCCCTTACAGCGTGATCGGCATGAACCAGCAAACGGGCACCGCGCACAAGTGCACGATGTGCTACGACCGCCTCCAGGCGGGCAAACAGCCCGCGTGCGCGCAGGCGTGCCCCACGCAGTCGATCCAGTTCGGACCGCTCGCCGACCTGCAGAAGGCCGCCGACGTCAGGCTGGAGGCGCTGCACACGCAGGGCGTGACCCAGGCGCAGCTGTACGGACGAGACGACACGGTGTACGGCGGGCTGAACGCCTTCTTCTTGCTGATGGACAAGCCTGAGACGTACGGTCTGCCGAACGCGGAAAACGCCGTCTTGCCCAGCCGCAACAACATCGGCGGCTACCTCGGCGCGCTCGTCACGGGCGTGGTTGCCGTGGTCGCGGGCCTGGTCGCGTTCCGTCGGAGGGGAGCTGCATGATCCTGCTGGCGGAGCATTTCGTCCGGGCGCCGCAGTGGACGTGGTACATCCTTTTCTACTTCTTCTTCGCTGGCGTGGCGGGCGGTTCGTACGTCCTTGCCACCATCCTGCGCGTGGCCGGTGATCCGGGGGACGAGCCCGCGGCACGGCTCGGGTACTACATCGCCCTGCCGGCGCTGGTGCTCTGCCCGATCCTTCTGACCGCCGACCTCGGGGTCAGCTGGTCGAGGTTCTGGCACATGCTCATCGACACCACGCCCGGTGAGACCGGCTTGAACTTCAAGTACTGGTCGCCGATGTCGGTCGGAGTCTGGGCCCTGCTGATATTTGGCTTCTTCGTCGCGGTGTCGGCCCTGGACACGTGGGCCAGGGATCGCCAGGGGCGCGCGCAGGGGCTGCTGGGAGCCGGCCTGGGGCGGATCTTCAGCATCGTGGGCTCGATCGTCGGCCTGTTCATCCTTTCCTACACCGGGGTGCTCCTGAGCGTCAGCAACCAGCCCGTGTGGAGCGACACCTGGGCGCTGGGCGGCCTGTTCCTCGCCTCCGGGCTGAGCGGCGCCGCGGCGCTGATCACGCTGCTCGTGCGCTACCGGCCTGAGGCGTCATTCAGCCTCGAGCGGCTGCGCTTGGCGGACGGTTATTTCGCGATCCTCGAGCTCGTGCTGCTGGTTGCGTTCTTCGCGACCGTGGCCGTCGCGGGCTCGGCCGGGCGAATCCTGCCATGGCTGCCCTTGTGGGTCCTCGTGCTGGTCGGGATCGGCGCTTCAATGCTCGGCGTGCGGCGTCCGGCACGCCTGCAGGCAAGTGGAGAGTCCGCGGCGGTGGTCCCGGTGGCGATGGAGGCCACGGTGGTTTCGATCCTGGTCCTGCTGGCGGTGCTGGCCATCCGAGCGGCCGTAATCTTCAGTGCCCAGTAGCGGAAGCCAGGCCAAGGCCCCGAGCACCGGCCAGGTGCTCGCGGCGCTGTCCGCGATCCAGGATCCCGACCTGGGCCGCGACGTGGTGAGCCTGGGCATGATCAAGGACCTGATCGTCAGCGACTCAGGCCGGGTCAGCTTTGTATTCGAGCTCACCACCCCCGCGTGCCCGGTGCGTGACCGCTTCCAGTCGATGGCCCGCGATTTGGTCGGCGGTCTGCCCGGCGTGACCGCAGTCGACCTCAAGATGACCGCCAACGTTAAAGCGGCGTTTGGCGGGCGCTCGCCAGATCAGACGATCCCGGGTGTCAAGCATGCCATCGCGGTAGGGTCCGGCAAGGGCGGGGTCGGCAAGTCGACGGTGGCCGTCAACCTCGCCGCGTCGCTAAGCCGGTCGGGCGCGAGCGTCGGGCTCCTGGACGCCGACATCTACGGCCCCTCCGTACCGGCGATGCTCGGGGTCAACGACCAGCCAAAAGTGCTCGACCAGAAGCTCATGCCGCTGGAGGCGTACGGGCTGAAGTTCATGTCGATCGGCCTTCTGGCCGGTGCGGACAAGGCGATGGTGTGGCGCGGCCCGATGGTGTCACGCGCGATCGAGCAGATGCTGACCGACGTCCACTGGGGCGATCTCGACTACCTGGTGGTAGACCTTCCACCCGGGACCGGAGATGCCTCACTCACGCTGGCCCAATCGGTACCGCTCACCGGGGTGGCGATCGTCTGCACGCCGCAGGAGGCGGCATTGAGGATCGCGGTCAAGGCGCTGCAGATGTTCCGCGGCCTCAACGTGCCGGCCCTCGGGTTGATCGAGAACATGAGCTGGTTCGTCTGCAGCCGGTGCAACGAGGAGCACCA
>DATLRB010000077.1:0-21844 GCA_035534875.1 Saccharimonadales bacterium (SeqCode) | reverse complement strand
GCCCTCATTCCTGGTTCGAGCACTACACCCCGGGGCCCGTAGGCGCCCAACACACCTCGCCACGTCTCCGCCGCGAACTGAAATTGCGCATCCGTCGGGGAGACAGGACTCGAACCTGCGACCCCTGGTCCCCCAGACCAGTACTCTAACCATCTGAGCTACTCCCCGAGGCGCGCTCTCCGACTCTAACGCGCGGGGCCCGGGAGGCCGAGCATGCCTCAGTCGTCGCTCTCGTCGCGGTGCCGGGTCACGATCCGCAAACGGACCCCAGCGAAGCCGAAGACGGCACGGATGCGGTTCTCGAGATACCGCTGGTAGGCGAAGTGCATCAACTCGGGGTCGTTGACAAAGAGCACGATCGTCGGCACCGGGTTTCGCGCTTGTGTTGCGTAGAGGATCTTGAGTCGCCGCCCCTTGTGGGTCCGTGGCGGGTGCTCGTCGAGGGCGTTCCGGATGAGGTTGTTGAGCGCCGGCGTCGGGATGTGCACGGCCCGCGCGTCCGCGACAGCCAGCACGGCCGGCATCACCCGCCTCAGGTTGCGACGCTCGGTGGCCGAGAGCGTCAGCACCGGAACGCCGGGGACAAACGAGAACGAGTCCTGCAGCTTCTTCAGGAATCCCGCGTCGACCCTGTCCTCATGCTTCACGAGATCCCACTTGTTCGCCGCGACGACGAGCCCCGCTCCCGCCTCGACGGCGTACCCGGCGATGTGCCGGTCCTGGGCGCTCGCCCCTTCGGACGCATCGATGACGAGCAGGCCGACGTCGCTACGCTGCAACGCACGCAACGAGCGCAACAGGCTGTAGCGCTCGACGTTCTCGGTGACGATGCCGCGGCGGCGAATCCCTGCCGTGTCCACGAGCCGGATCTTCCGCCCGTCGAGCTCGACGACCGTGTCCACGACGTCGCGAGTCGTTCCCGCGACCGGCGAGACCAGCGCACGCTCGGAACCGACGAGGCCGTTGAGCAACGACGACTTTCCCGTGTTCGGCCGGCCGATGATCGCGACGCTCACCTCGCCCGCCGCCGGCTCGGTCCCAGCGGTACCGTTCTCCGGAAGGTCGGCAACGAAACGATCGAGCAGGTCGCCGGTGTCGGTCCCCTGCAGCGCCGAGATCAGGAGCGGATCGCCCAACCCCAATCGGTACAGCTCGTCGGCGCGGTAGCGATCGACCTGGCTGTCCGCCTTGTTGCCGACCAGGATCACCGGGCGCCCCCCGCGACGCAGCGCCTGCGCGATCTCTTCGTCCAGCGCGGTCACGCCGTCGCGCACGTCCACCATGAAGCAGCAGACATCGGCCTCGGTGATCGCCATCTGCGCCTGCTCGCGAGTCGCCCGCGTCAGCGCCGCGATATCGGGGGCGGCATCTCTCGGCAATGGAACGTCCAGCCCTGCGGTGTCGACCACCGTGAAGCGCTTGCCGCCCCACTCCACCACCCCGTACAGCCGGTCCCGCGTCAGCCCCGCGAACGCATCGACGATCGCGCGCCGCGTCCCGGTGAGCCGGTTGAACAGCGTCGACTTGCCGACGTTGGGCCGGCCGACGATCGCGACCACGCCCACCGCAGGCGCAATCGGATCGCCCTCCTCGCGTCGGCGCCGGCGGGTGGCGCCGGCCGGGCTCATTTCCCTCCGCCGGGAACCGGCGAGACGTCCATCGCGATCTGCACGAATGGGTCGCCCTCACGCTCGAGCGCAAAAGCGTTGACGTCCTCGGCGCCGGAGCTGGTCGTGCGGCAGATGATGTACACGTACTCCAGCCACGCACGGTCGGTGTCGAACTGCGAGGGTCGCGCCGGATGGTCCGGATGGCTGTGCCAGATGCCGGCGATATCGAGGCCGCGTGAGCGCGCATCGCGATCGGCCTTCATGAAGTCGACGGGATCGAGGTCGTAGCGATCGGCGCTGCGCTCGGTCCACATATTGCGAGCGGACGTCACGTCGACGATGACCATGCGTGTCCCGTCTCGCCGCCCCAGGAGCACGCCACATCCCTCGTTCGGGTACGCGGCGACGGCAAGCTCGCGAATTCGCTGCTCGGCAGCGGGTGCGATCGTCGCGAATCGCAGGTTCACCGCCCGGCCCGCCGGTAGAGCCCGGTGGAGAGATACCGATCACCGCCGTCGGGCAAGACGGTGACGATCACCCCGCGGCCGATGCGCCGCGCGATCTCGCCGCACGCCCAGAGCGCGGCGCCGCTGGAGTGGCCCGCGAGGATGCCCTCGCTGCGGGCAAGTTCGCGGGCCATCTCGTACGCGGGCTCGGTCTCGACGCCCAGATCCTCGTCCGCGAGCGACGCGTCGTAGATGCCCGGGACGATCGACGTCTCCATGTGCTTGAGACCCTCGAGGCCGTGCCACGGCTCGGCCGGCTGGACGCTGATGCACTGGACGTCCGGATTCATCTCTTTGAGGCGCCGCGTCACGCCCATGAAGGTGCCGCTCGTCCCGAGCGCGGCGACGAAATGCGTCACCGTTCCGCGCGTCTGCTCCCAGATCTCGGCGCCGGTGCCGTCGTAGTGAGCGAGCCAGTTCGCGTCGTTGTTGTACTGATCGGGCATGAAGAACGCTTCCGGGTTTTCCGCAGAGATGGCCCGAACCAGGCGGATCGCACCGTCACTGCCCTCCAGCGGATCGCTGTACTCGATGTCCGCACCGAAGGCGGTCACCAGCTGGCGGCGCTCCTCACTCACATTGCCGGGCATGACGAGGCGTACGCGATAGCCCTTGGCCGCACCGATCATCGCGTAGGCGATACCGGTGTTCCCGCTGGTACTGTCCATGATGGTGCGACCGCGCGTGAGCCGCCCCGACCGCTCCCCGTCCTCGATCATCCGGAGCGCGGGCCGATCCTTCACCGAGCCCCCCGGGTTGAGAAACTCCGCCTTGGCATAGACGGCGACGTTCGGACACTCGTCCTCGAACAGGCGGATGCGCAGCAACGGGGTGTTGCCGATGCGCTCGGTGATCGTCTCCCCCATCGCCCTTGGCACGAGCGTCAACGCCGGCTGTGCCGGTTGCTGCGGCGTGGTCACGCCGATCAGCTGGCCTCGGCTCCCTGCGCCACCCGAAAGCCGGCAGCACCGCGTCGCTGATCGGCGATGACTGCGAGCACGGCGTCGGGGCGAACCAGGAACGGCCCATCCTCGCCGGGAAGCTCCACGAATCCCGAGCCCCCACCGGAGGCATTGAGCTTTGCGGTGATCTCCTCCACGGTGAGCTTCACGGAGAGGTCGCCGCCGTTGGCGAGGCGAACGTGTGCCATATGTCTCCTAGAGTACCGGGTCGGTGCGCTGGGGGTCGGTTTCGAGCCTCAACCGGCCGAAGCGGCAAGGAGAGCCGCGCCGAACTCCGCCTTCAGATCGTCGATGTGCTCGATCCCGACACTGACTCGGACCAGCCCGTCGCCGATGCCGAGCGCGGCGCGGTGCTGCGGGCTCAGCGCCCGGTGCGACGTGCTCGCCGGGTAGCTCACCGTGGTCGCCACATCGCCGAGGCTCGGCGCCAGGCGGACACCGTCAAGACCCCTGATGAAGGCGTCGGCCGCGGTGCCACCGCCGCGCAGGTCGATGCTGAGCATCGCTCCCCGGCCGTGTGGCAACAGACGATCCGCCAGCGATCGGTCCTGAGCACCGCGGGTTCCCGGGTAGTGCACGGCCTGGAGCTCGCCGCGACCGGTGAAGAAGGCGGCGAGCGCGGCGGCGTTCTCACTGCATCGTTCCAGGCGCAGACCCGCGGTTCGCAGGCCCCGAAGCGCGAGCCACGCATCGAACGGGGAGAGATTGCATCCGAGCAGCCGGGCGTTGGCGTCGAGCCAGTCGCTCGCCTCGTGCCCGGTGTCGACGAGGAGGACGCCGCCGCTCACGTCACTGTGACCGGCGAGGTGCTTGGTGAGGCTGTGGATCACGAGGTCGGCCCCGTGCGCGAACGGCTGAAAGACGAACGGTGGCGTGAACGTCGAGTCGACGACACACGCCGCGCCGACCGAGTGAGCAGCCGCGGCGATGGCTGGAACGTCGATGAGACCGATGAGGGGATTGCTGATGACCTCCGTGACCACGGCGCAGACATCCGGACCGAGGACGCCGGCGACCGTGGCGCCGTGATCTCCGCTCCCGTCGGCGGGGATGTCAACCGTCGACATCCGGACCCCGAGATTGCCGAGCGGCCCGGCGACAAGGGAATCCGTGCCGCCGTAACAGGGCCGCACCACCACGACCCGGGGGCGCGATGGTGACACCACCAGCGTCGCCGCGAGCACCAGCGCCGCCTGGCCGCTGGACGTCACCCGGGCAACCGGCGCGGTTCGTCCCGGAACGGTCTCGAGCTCGATCATCGCCTCCTCGAGGCGCTGCGGGTTGCCGCCGCCATAGCGACGGTATGCGTTGCGGCCCTCCATCGCCTCGTCCACCGAGGGCAGATCCGCATACGCACGGACCGAGGCGAGGCTGAGGGGCGCGATCAGGTCCACGCCGTCAGCAGCGTCACCCCGACCGAGCCCCGCTCGCGCGGTGGACGTGGAGGGATCGACACGTCGGGTCATGGTCACGCCGGCTGGGGCACGGTCCGGAAGAACGGCGCCGTGCCCGCGTAGCGCGCGGATTCGCCGAGCTCGTGCTCGATGCGCAGGAGCCGGTTGTACTTCGCGACTCGCTCCGACCGGGACGGCGCACCGGTCTTGATCTGGCCGGCATTGACAGCAACCGCGAGGTCGGCGATCGACGTGTCCTCGGTCTCGCCACTGCGGTGGCTGATGACGCTGGAATAGTTGTGCGCCGTGGCGAGCGCGATCGTCGCGAGCGTCTCGGTGACGGTGCCGATCTGGTTGAGCTTGATGAGGATCGAGTTGGCGATGCCACCGTCGATGCCCAGCTGGAGGCGGCCGGCATTGGTCACGAAGTTGTCGTCCCCCACCAGCTGGACGCGATCGCCGAGACGATCGGTCAGCAGCTTCCAGCCATCCCAGTCGTCCTCGGCCATCCCGTCCTCGAGAGACACGATCGGATACTTGTCCACCCAGGTCACCCAGCGGTCGACCAGCCCCGCGGAGTCAAGCGTGATCCCCTCACCGCGCAGCTCGTAATGGCCATCCCTGTAGAGCTCCGATGTCGCCGGGTCGATGCCGATGCCGATATCGCGCCCGGCCGCGTAGCCGGCGGCTCCGATCGCCTCCATGAGCAGCTCCATGGCGGCCTCGTTATGGTCGAGATCCGGAGCGTAGCCGCCCTCGTCGCCCTGACCGGTGCCGAGCCCGCGGTCGTGGAGGATCCTGCGGAGCGCGTGGAAGCACTCCGCACCGGCCCGAAGTCCCTCGCGGAACGTCGGCAGTCCGATCGGCAGCAGCATGAACTCCTGGAAGTCGACCCGCGTCTGGGCGTGCGCGCCACCGTTGAGCACGTTGAACTGCGGCACCGGGAGCAGGTGCGCACCGTCACCGCCGAGATGTCGATACAGGGGGACTCCGCCCGATGCAGCGGCCGCGTGGCTCGATGCGAGGCTCACCGCGAGGATCGCGTTGGCACCGAGCCTGCCCTTGTTCGGCGTGCCGTCCAGCTCGCACAGCCTCGCATCGACCGCGGCCTGGTCCAGGACGTCGAACCCGATCAGCTCCGGCCCGATCACGGCCTCGACGTTGGCGAGCGCCTTGAGGACGCCCTTGCCACCGAACCGCGCCGGATCGCCGTCGCGCAGCTCGACTGCCTCGTGCACCCCGGTGCTCGCGCCGCTCGGGACGCGCGCGCGGCCCTCAGAGCCGTTGTTGAGCGTGACAAGGCATTCAAGCGTCGGGTTCCCGCGGGAGTCGAGGATCTCCAGCGCGGTGATCGCTTCGATTCGGCTCATGACGTCCTCAGCGCCGCGGCCAGCTCGTCCCAGAGACGGCCGAGGACGCGAATTCCTTTGAAGTACATCTCGAGTGTGAACTTCTCATTCGGCGCGTGGATCTGATCGTCGGGCAGCCCGAGTCCGACGAGGACTGCCTGCAGTCCCATGACCCGGGCGAACGACTCCACGGGCGGTATGGACCCGCCCTCGCGGGTCAGAGCGGGCGTGGTGCCGAAGACGCTTTCCATGGCGCGAGAAGCAGCCTGAACCGCGGGATGATCGATCGAGGTGACCACCGGCCGTCCCCCGGCCCTGGCGTCGGCCGTCACCGTGACGCCGGCCGGCGCCGCCGCGAGCACCGCGCTGCGCACCAGCTCCGCGACGCGCTGAGGATCCTGGTTCGGGACCAGCCTGCAGGTGATCTTGGCTCCGGCGCTGGCCGGGATGATCGTCTTCTGGCCCGGCCCGGAGTAGCCACCCCAGATGCCGTTGCATTCCAGGGTCGGACGCGCCCAGAGGCGCTCTCGGTCGGTCCATCCCGCCTCGCCAACTGTCGCGGGCACGTCGCCCGCCTCGGCGCGGAACTCGTCGACATCATAGGGGACCTGCGCGAACAGCTCGCGCTCCTCGGCGGAGGGTTCACGCACATCGTCGTAGAAGCCCGGGACGGTGACACGCCGGGTTGACGGGTCGTGCAGCGACGCCAGGATCTCGGAGAGTGCCACGACCGGGTTGGCGACCGCGCCGCCGAAGCGACCCGAATGCAGGTCGAGCGTCGGGCCCTGGACGTGCACCTCCACACCCGCGAGGCCGCGCAACCCCGTGCAGAGCGACGGGATCCCCGCCGCGACGATTGACGTGTCCGAAACGACGAGGATGTCGGCGTGAAGGCGGTCCTGCTCGGCCACCACGATCTCCTCGAAATGGATTGACCCGGATTCCTCCTCGCCCTCGACGATCAGCTTCAGGTTGAGGGGCAGCTCACCGCGCACCGCGAGCACCGACTCGACCGCCTTCAGATGCATCCAGACCTGGCCCTTGTCGTCGACAGCGCCCCGTCCGTAGAGGTTGCCGTCGCGAACCTCGGGTTCGAACGGCGATGTCAGCCACTCGTCGAGGGGGTCGACCGGCTGCACGTCGTGATGCCCGTAGATGAGCGCGGTGGGCAGCTTCGGATCCACCATGCGCTCGGCGTAGACCGCCGGGTGGCCCGCCGTCTCGATCAGCTCGGCGTGGTGAAAGCCCGCCGTGACCGCGGCGCCGGCGAGGTACTCGGCGTTGCGCCGGACGTCGGCCGCGTGGTCGGGATCGGCGGAGATGCTGGGGATCCGGAGGAACTCGATGAGCTCATCCACGTGGCGCTGCCGATGGGCCGCGCAGTAGGCGTCGAGGTCGTTCTCAGGCATCCCCGAAGCCTAGTGTGGCGGCCACTCGGGCTGCATCCGTTGTAGCCTTCCCAGAGCGAACTCACGTCGCCCCATTCCACGTCTCCCCAGGAGGTCGCCGTCATGGCCGTTCGTGTCCTGCCCGCCGGGACCATCGGGATTCCGTTGAAACCCGCACCCGCACCCGAGCCTCCGCCGCTCGAGGTCGAGGACGAGGTCCCGACGCTCCATCTCGTGGGTCGAAGCGAACAGCGGCTTGCCCAGGCCCTCTTCGAGACCGACGCGGTCGATGAGCCCTACAGCCCCGACACCGTGCGGGCGTTGCGCCTGCTCGCCATGGACAATCTCGTGGACATCATCCAGCTCCGAGAGGCCGTCCAGGAGCGCGACGCGCAGGTCGCCGCGCTCAGCGCTGAGCTCGACCTGTGGCGGACCCGTGCGGTCGAGGAGCACGCGCAACGCGACGTGGAGCAGCGCGAGGCGGTTCGCCGCGAGCGCGAGCTGGTCACGGTGCTGCACAACGAGTTGATCCGCAACGAGACCCTATCCGGCGAGCTGGCCTGGCGCCGCAAGCCCTGGTTCCGGCGCGTCGGTCGGCACTGATCAGGACGCACGCAACCCGGGCGACGGCACAAGGCGCACCTGCTCCTCGCTGATCTCCCAGAGCCGGCGCGCCAGGGTCGGATCCTGCGCCTGACGGCTCGAGACGGCGAGCGCCCGATCCTCGTAGTAGCCGCCGCTCTGCTGTGCCACGTCGGGGGAATCGGCGAGCCATACGAGCGTCTGCGCGGCTTTCCTCGGGCTGCGGGCGAAGGGCGCGATGATTGTCATCGCAGCGCTCATCAGCGCGCCGTTGTTTCGGTTGAAGCCGGTCGCGACGAGGCCGGGATGAAAGCAGTACGCGGTGACGCCGGTTCCCTCGAGGCGGCGCGCCAGCTCACGGGTGAACATGATGTTGGCCAGCTTCGTCTCGCCGTAGCGGGTAAACCCTCGTCCCTTCCACGAACGTTCCGCGCTCAGGTCGTCGAACGGGATGAGCTTGCCCTTGTGGGCATCGGATGACGTCGTGATGATGCGAGCCGGCGCCGACGCCTTGAGCCGGTCCAACAACAGCGTCGTGAGCAGGAACGGTGCAAGGTGGTTGAGCGCCCAGGTCCGCTCGACGCCATCGACAGTGAGCTCACGCTTCGCGAAGGCGGCCCCCGCGTTGTTGACCAGGATATCGATGCGCGGGTAGCGCGCCAGCGCCTCGCTCGCCAGGGCGCGCACCGACGTCTGCGACGTCAGGTCGGCGTGGAGCACATCGACATGGGCTCCCCCCTCCTCCTCGATAATCCTGACAGCCGCCGCGCCCCGCGCGTCATCACGGGCGACGATGGCGATTTGAGCGTCCTGCCGGGCGAGGGCCTGGGCCGCCGCCAGCCCGATCCCACGGGTCGCACCCGTGATGAGGACGCGCTTGCCCCGCACTCCGGTCCACTCAGCCATCGCGGGAGAAGCCTAGCAGGGCACCCGGACCCGCTCAGACGTTGCTGGGAAACGCGAGATCAACGCGGCCCGGTCCCGGTTCCGGCCATCGAGCGGTGACCACCTTGGTGCGCGTGTAGAAGTGGATCCCGTCGGGTCCGTACATGTGGGTATCGCCGAAGAGCGACGCCTTCCATCCGCCGAAGCTGTAGTAGGCGACCGGCACCGGGATGGGCACGTTGACTCCGACCATGCCGACCTGCACCTCGAACTGGAACTTGCGCGCCGCCCCTCCATCACGCGTGAAGATGGCCACGCCGTTTCCGTATGGATTGTCATTAACCAACCGGATCGCCTCCTCGTACGTGTCCACACGGACGACCGAGAGCACCGGACCGAAGATCTCGTCGTCGTAGACCTTGGCACCCGGCTGCACGCGATCCACCAGCGAAGGTCCGAGAAAGAATCCGGCGCCTTCAGGCGTGTTGGCCCGGCCGTCCACAACCAGCCGCGCCCCGCCCAGTGACTGGTCCTCGAGATAGGTGGCCACCTTGTCGCGATGCTCGCGGGTGACGAGCGGGCCCATCTCCGACCCCGGATCGTCGCCGGCGCCGACCTTCACCGCGGGGATGCGCGCGGCGATCGCATCGACCAGTCGCTGTGCGATGTCACCGACGGCGACCACCGTGGAGATCGCCATGCAGCGCTCCCCCGCGGAGCCATACCCCGCTGACACGGCGGCGTCGGCAGCGGCCTCGAGGTCGGCATCCGCCAGGACCACCATGTGATTCTTCGCACCACCCAGCGCCTGGACGCGCTTGCCGTTCCGCGTTCCGGTCTCGTAGATGTGCCGGGCGACCGGGGTCGACCCCACGAACGAGAGCGCGGCGACCTCGGGGTGGTCGAGCAACCGGTCAACCGCCTCGCGTGCGCCCTGGACGACCGAGAACACCCCGTCGGGCAGACCCGCCCGACGCCAGAGATCGGCGAAGAACAGCGACGGCGACGGGTCCTTCTCGCTTGGTTTGAGGATGAAGGTGTTCCCGCACGCAATCGCGTTGGCGAACATCCACATCGGCACCATCGCCGGGAAGTTGAAGGGCGTGATGCCGGCGACGACGCCGAGCGGCTGGCGGATCGAGAAGACGTCGACTCCGCGCGACGGCTGCTCGGAGAATCCGCCCTTGAGCAGATGGGGCACGCCGCATGCGAACTCAACGTTCTCGATGCCCCGAGCCACCTCACCCCTGGCGTCGGAGAGCACCTTGCCGTGCTCCGACGTGATGATCGCCGCGAGGTCGTCACGATGTTTGTCGAGCAGGTCGCGAAACGTGAACAGCACCGTCGTCCGCTGCGAGAGGGAGGCCGCGCGCCACTCGCGGAAGGCTCCGGCGGCGGTTTCGACGGCGGCGTCGACCTCCGCCGCTGAGGCGAGGTCGACGACGCCGGTCTGCTGGCCGGTGGCCGGGTTGAAGACGGGGCCCTGCCTGCCGGAGGTCCCCGCGACTACCTGGCCACCGATCCAGTGGCTGATCCGCTTCAAGCGGCCATTGTCGCCTTCTCGAGGGTCCGGGAGGTGAGGACCTCGGCGAGGTGGCGCTTGTACTCGGCCGTTGCGCGCACGTCGCCGGTCGGGTCGATATCCGATCGGCTCTGTGCGGCGGCATCGGCTGCCGAGGCTCCGCCGGCGAGCGCCCGCTCCACCGACGCACCTCTGCGCGGCGTCCTCGCCAGGTTCACGTACCCGACCCGCCACGATGAACCCACCTCCTGGACGGCGACCCCCGCGATCGCCCAGTCGTACAGCCGGCGGCGGAACTTCGTGTACGCGAACCGCCCGGTTGCAATCGGGAAGCGAACTGCGGTCACCACCTCGTCGTGATCGAGCGCGGTCGTGAAGATGTCGCGGAAGAAGTCGCGCGCCTGATGGCGGCGCCTGTTCGTGATGATCTCGGCGTCGAGCATCAGCGCTAGGCTGTTGTAGTCGCCGGCCGCGTCACCGTGGGCGATCACCCCACCGATCGTCCCGAGGTTGCGCACCTGATTGTCGCCGACATCGTTGGCCATCTCCACGAGGATGGGCAGGGTGTCGCGCAGAGTCGCGCTGCGCTGGATGTCGACATGGCGTACCAGCGCGCCGATCTCAACGCTGCCGTTGTCGCGGCGAACCTCGTTGAGCCCGGGAATCCCCTGAATGTCGATGAGCGCGGTCGGCTGGCTGAGCCGGAGTCGCATCAGCGGAATGAGGCTCTGGCCACCCGCGATGACCTTAGCGTCGTCACCGTACTTGGTGAGCAGCGATTGGGCCTCATCGACCGAGCCCGGTCGCGCGTACTCGAATGCCGCGGTGATCATGCGCGTGCCTCCTTGATCATCGACCAGAGGCGATCGGGACGGGCAGGCATCTCCACGTGTTTGATACCGAACGGCGCCAGCGCATCCGTGATCGCGTTGATCACGGCGATGCTCGACGCGATCGTTCCCGCCTCGCCGATTCCCTTGACGCCCAGCTCATTGGTGGGGCTCGGCGTCACCGTGCGGTCCAGCTCGAAGTGCGGCATCTCCGCCATCGTCGGGATGAGGTAGTCGAGCATGGTGCCGGTGAGCATGTGCCCCGTCTCGTCGTCGTACCGCACTTCCTCGAACAGCGCCTGGGAGATGCCCTGCGCGATCCCACCGTGCAGCTGCCCGTCCACCACCATGGGGTTGATGACGTTGCCGCAATCGTCGACCGCGACGTAGCGATCGATGCTCACCGCACCGGTCTCAGGATCGACCTCGACCGCGCAGATGTGGCAGCCGAACGGCCAGACGAAGTTGGGCGGATCGAAATACGAGACAGCCTCGAGCCCGTGCTCCATTCCCTCGGGGAGACCGGCGCCGTACGAGGCAAACGCCAGCTCGGCGAGGGCTTTGGCCTCGCCAGGATTGCCGCGGACGAAGTACCGGCCCTGGTCGACGACGATGTCATCCTCAGACGCCTCGAATGCGTGCGCAGCCAGCTTCTTCGCCTTCTCGACGACCTTGTGGCACGACGCCATGATCGCCATGCCGCCGACAGCCAGACTTCGCGACCCGTAGGTGCCGTAGCCGAAGGGCGTGTCACCGGTGTCACCGTGGCGGATCTCCACCGAATCGTATGGAACGCCCAGCGTGTCGGCGACGATCTGGGCAAACGTCGTCTCGTGACTCTGGCCGTGAGCGTGGGTTCCGACCGAAACGGTGACCGACCCGGTGGGATGGACACGCACCATTGAGGACTCGACGAGCGCGATCCCGGCGGCAGGTGCCGTTGCCGAGCTCGGGCCCAGGCCGCAGATCTCGACGTAGGTGCTGAACCCGATCCCGGTATAGCGCCCCTTGCCTCGCAGCTCTTCCTGGCGCTTGCGCAGCGCCGGGTAATCGATGTTCGCCATGGCGCGATCCAGCGACTTCTCATACTCACCCGAGTCGTAGACGAGCCCGAAGTTGTTGGTGTGCGGGAAGGACTTGATGAAGTTCTTGCGACGAACCTCGGCCGGATCCATGCCGATCTCGCGTGCGACGAGGTCGACGATCCGCTCGACCAGGTGCGTCGCCTCCGGGCGTCCGGCGCCGCGATAGGGATCCGTCGACATCCGGTTGGTGAAGATGCCGATGCTCCGAGCGTGGATGGCTTTCCATTCGTAGCAGCCGCCGCCGAGGAGGCACGCGACCACCTGGAAGGCGCTGAAGACGCCGTGGTACGCGCCGATGTCGAGGAGCTGCGTGAACTTCAAGCCCAGCAGCGTGCCGTCCCGCTTCGCTGCGACCTCCACGTCGTAGAGCTGGCCGCGTCCCTGGGTGGTTGCCTGCAGGCTCTCGGTGCGGTCCTCGATCCACTTCACCGGTCGCTCGGTGATCTTCGACGCCGCGGTGGCGAGGTATTCCTCCGGATACGGCCGGAGCTTCGCACCGAAGCCGCCGCCGACATCGTGGCTGACAACGCGGAACTGCGACTCGGGAACCCCGAGCGCGCCCCCGACGAAGAGCCGGATGAAGTGCGGCACCTGCGTCGAGGTCCAGAGCGTGCATCGATTGTCGTACGGGATGTAGTCGGCGACGCAACCCCGCGTCTCCATCGCGGTCGGAAAGAGCCGCTGCTGGCCGATGCGCTGCTTGAGGACGACGTCGGCCTCCGCGAACGCCGCGTCGATGTCGCCGGCCGGGAACGCCGCATCCCAGCCGATGTTGTCCGGGCGGTCGCTCTTCACCAGCGGGCTCCCCGGCGCCATGGCCTTCTCGAGGTCCATCACCGCCGGGAGGGGCTCGTAGTCGACGGCGACCAGCTGGGCGGCGTCGTCGGCGACGTATCGATCCTCGGCGATCACCACGGCCACCGGCTCGCCGGCGTACGCAGCCTCCTCAGCCGCGATGGGAAACTGCTCTGGCACCTGCTTCTTGTCCGCGACAAAGGAGTTGGTGACCGGAAGCGGCCCGAGGAAGACGCCCTTGAAGTCGGCGGCGGTGAGGACGGCCACCACTCCTGGTGCCGCCAGGGCGGCCGAGGTGTCGATCGAGCGGATGCGCGCGTGTGCGTGCGGACTGCGCACCACCGACATGTGCGCCATGTTCACGAGGTTCACATCGTCGATGAAGTTGCCATGCCCGGTGATGAGTTTCGGATCCTCGCGACGCTGAATGCGTGCGCCAATCATCGAGGTGACAGCCATTGCTAGTCCTCCACGGGAGCCGCGGCGGATCCGACGAGTTGGGCGGACGGCTCGGCCGTCGCACCGCTCATCGCCGCTGACGCGGATCGCACGGCTTTCTTGATGTTCTCGTATCCCGTGCAGCGGCAGAGGTTGCCCTCCAGTCCCCGCTCGATCTCGTCGTCGGTTGGCGATGGGTTCTGCTTGAGCAGGTAGGCGGCCGCCATGATGAAACCGGGTGTGCAGAAGCCGCACTGCAGGCCGTGCTCGTTCCAGAACGCCTGCTGCACCGGGTGCAACGTGCCGTCCGTTGCCAACCCTTCAATGGTGGTCACCTGCTTGCCGTGTGCCTGGACGGTGAAGACGCTGCACGATTTCACCGCCTCGCCGTCGATCAGCACCGTGCAGGCGCCGCACTGGCTGGTGTCGCAGGCGATGTGCGTGCCGGTGAGCCCGGCCACCTCGCGCAGATAGTGCACAAGAAGGAGGCGGGGCTCGACGTGATCCTCCCTCCGCCTTCCGTTGATAGTCAGCGCGACCGGTTGCGTCATGGAAATCCTCCCGGACGGAAAGGCAAACGACGGCGGCCTCATGCTTGCATTCGCTCATGGGAAGGGTCAAGCAGATTTGATCGGGTGGGTCGAGCGCAAATACGAGCCGAACGACCTCGCTGATTGGTGCCTGCAAGGTGTACGCCTCGTAAACCTGTCAGGTGCGGCAAATCACCCTGCCTGACGAAGTCCACGCGGTATTTGGGGCGGGCGTCTGTGGACATGGCCACGGCGAAAGTCCACAATGGCGCCCACATATACAGTTACTCGAACCTTGGGGGTTACACATGGGCCGCACGGTCAAGTTCTCGCGTCGCGCCGGAATCGCCGTCTTGCTGCCGGCCGCACTGCTGGCCGCGTGCGGCGGTTCAAGCGGCAGTTCCTCGCCCGCGAGCTCCGCGAGCCCGGCCGCCTCGGGGCCCGCGACCCAGGCGTCCATCGCCGCCGAGGTACCGGCCGCCGTCAAGGCGGCGGCTCCGCTGCAGATCGCCACGGACGCTTCGTACGCACCGAACGAGTTCGTCGATCCGAATAGCGGTGACCTGGTCGGTTGGGACGTTGAGCTCGCCAAGGACGTCTGCGCCGTGCTCGGCGTGGCCTGCACGATCAGCAACGTCACATTCTCGGACATCATCCCGGCCCTGCTCGAGAACCCGGCCAAGTATCAGATGAGCTTCTCCAGCTTCACACCGACCAGTCAGCGCGAGGCCAAGGGCATTGACTTCATCACGTACTACCAGGCCGGTGAGGCGTGGCTCGTGAAGACGGGTGGCGCCACGATCTCGTCGGCGGCCGACATGTGTGGCCACACCGTCGCCGTCGAGTCGGGCACGACCGAGGAGATGGACGCATGGGGATACATGGGCATGCAGCCCGGGGGCGCCAAGAAGCCCGGTGACACGGACCACTGCAAGTCCGCCGGAAAGGCGGACATCACCGTGCTCAGCTTCGGCACGCAGACGCAGGCGAACGCTGCATTGCTCTCCGGCCGAGCGGATTTCGGATGGGCCGACCAGCCGGTCGCCGACTACCAGGTCAAGCTGGAAAAGGGCAAGCTCACGATCGGTGGCACCGCGTGCAGCGTCTCGCCGTACGGCGTCGCGATGGTGAAGTCGACCGGGCTCGAGCAGGCGGTCACGGATGCCATCAAGTACCTCATCGACAACAACTTCTACACGAAACTGCTCAACACCTGGGGCGTTGCCGACGGTGCCATCGCGAGCTCGGCCGTGACGCTCAATGACAACAGCTCCGTGGGCGCCAGCTGCGTGCCGTCGTACTGAGGTCCGTCGACGCGTTCAGCGAAGTGACCCTTGACATGCGGCCGTGAGCGAGCGACCAGCGTGAGCATGAGCGGACCCATGGCGGCCGGCGAGAGAAGCCGGCCGGAGGCCATCAAGGCCATTCCGCTGCGCCACCCATGGAGGTGGGTCTCCGCGATCGTCGTCCTTGCCCTCGCGGCCGCGGCTCTCTACACGTTCGCCACCGCGCCGGGCCTCGACTGGCGTGTCGTCGGTCAATATCTCTTCTTCCCGCAGATTCTCCGAGGGATCGTGGTCACTCTCGAGTTGACCGTCATCGCGATGGTGATCGGCGTCGTCCTCGGCGTGCTCCTCGCGGTGATGCGCCTCTCGGCGAATCCAGTGGTGTCGACCGTGAGTTGGTTCTACATCTGGTTCTTTCGCGGAACCCCGGTGCTGGTGCAACTCTTCTTCTGGTACAACCTCGCGCTCATCCTTCCCCATCTGTCAGTCGGCATTCCCTTCACCCATATCGAATGGGTCGGGACAACGAACCAGATCGTCTCCCCGTTTCTCGCCGCAATACTCGGCCTCGGACTCAATGAAGCCGCCTACATGTCCGAGGTCGTGCGCGCCGGAATCATCTCTGTGGATCAAGGTCAGACCGAGGCGGCGCAGGCGCTCGGCATGGCCCGGGTGCGGGTGATGCGCCGGATCGTGCTTCCCCAAGCCATGCGCGTGATCCTCCCCCCGACCGGCAACGAGACGATCTCGATGCTCAAGACCTCGTCGCTCGCCTACATCACGACGGTCGCCGAGCTCTTCTACGTGCAAACCGAGATCTCGAACGCAAACTTCAGCGTTGTCGAGCTGCTGGTCGTCGCCAGTATCTGGTACCTGCTGATGACATCGATCCTCACCTTCGGCCAGTACTACCTGGAGCGCTATTTCGCGCGCGGTTCGGCACGCCTGCTCCCGCTCACACCGCTCCAGCGATTCCGGCGAATGCTGTTCCACTTTCATGATCCTCCACCGGTCGGACCATTCGAACCCCCGCCGATCTACCCACACCACGAGGATCGGATCATCTGATGGCGACGCCGATGGTTCTCGCCGAAGCTGTCCACAAGTGCTACGGACGTCTCGAGGTGCTCCGGGGCATCGATCTCAGCGTGGCGCCACGAGAGGTGCTCTGCATCGTCGGGCCGTCCGGATCTGGCAAGAGCACGTTTCTACGCTGCATCAACCACCTCGAGAAGATCGATGCGGGGAGACTTTCCGTCGACGGCGAGCTCGTCGGCTACCGCCAGCGCGGTGACAAGATCTATGAGCTGCCCGATCGCGAGGTGTGTCGCAAGCGTTCGGAGATCGGCATGGTGTTCCAGCGATTCAACCTGTTCCCGCACATGACCGCGTTGGAGAACATCATGGAAGCGCCGGTTCGCGTCAAGGGTGAGCCGCAGAAGGTGGTTGAAGAGCGGGGTCGATCCCTCCTTGCCCGAGTCGGCCTCGCCGACAAGGTGGATGTGTACCCGAATCACCTCTCCGGTGGCCAGCAGCAGCGCGTCGCGATCGCGCGCGCGCTCGCGATGCAACCCAAGTTGATGCTGTTCGACGAGCCGACATCGGCGCTCGATCCGGAGCTCGTCGGAGACGTTCTCGACGTCATGCGCGGTCTCGCCCAGGATGGCATGACAATGGTCGTCGTCACTCACGAGATGGGTTTCGCGCGCGAGGTCGGCGACTCTCTTGTCTTCATGGACGGAGGCGTGATCGTCGAGTCGGGCAACCCGCGCGAGGTGCTCGCCAATCCCCAGCACGAGCGCACCAGGGCCTTCCTCTCCAAGGTGCTGTAGCCCGTGGTCCCATGGGGGATCTCGGCGGCCATTTCGCGGCGACGTCTGCGGCCGAGGGCGTTCGTTGTGTCACTGATGGCGCCGATTCCTAAGACCCACTTCAGGTACACGGCGCGCTGCGTGTCGCGCTGACCTGTGCGTGGTCGTTGCCGGCGGGGCGTGGCGTCACGCCGGTCGCCTCGTTCTGACCACCCGCCGATCGGCTGATCGGCGACCCTGTGCTAGAATCTGATGTTCCTATTGAATTACTAGCCTCGCGTTGTGAGCGCGGGCGCGGAGGCAGGCGCTGATGGCGACGGAGACTTCGATGCGCGCGGTTCGTTTTCACGAGTACGGTCCACCGTCGACGCTCGCTGTCGATGACATCGATCGCCCGGACCCCACCGCGGGCGAGGTGCTGATCCGGGTTCATGCGGCAGGCGTGAACCCCATCGACTGGAAGCTCCGCGCCGGATATCTGCAGCAGTACCTGCCCCTCACCCTTCCTCACACTCCGGGTCTCGATGTGGCAGGCACCATTGCGGCGCTGGGTGACGGTGTCACCGGGTTCGCCGTCGGAGACAGGGTCTTCGGTCGCGGCTCCGGCACCTATGCGGAATTCGCGGTGGCGCCCGCCACCACGATCGCGCGGATTCCCGACGGCATCTCCTTCGAGAGGGCGGCACCACTGCACGTCGGCGGCGAGACCGCCTGGGTGGGGCTGTTCGATACCGGCCATCTGGCGGCGGGTCAGCGGCTGCTGGTGCAGGGCGGAGCGGGTGGCGTCGGCGCCATCGCGGTTCAGCTCGGTCACTGGAAGGGCGCGTACGTGATCGCCACCGCCTCGGCATCGAACGTCGAATTCGTGCGATCGCTCGGCGCTGATGAAGTCATCGACTACACGGCCGTCAACGTCGAAGACGCCGTCCACGACGTTGACGTGGTGCTCGACACCGTCGGCGGCGACGTCACCGCGCACTCTTGGGGTGCGCTCAAGCCGGGCGGGATCCTGGTGACCGTCGCCGGCATGCCCGACACCGAGACCGCGGCCGCGAGAGGCGTCCGCAGCTCGGGTGTCGCGCATCCCGCGGAAACGCGCCCCGTCCTGGAGCAGCTCGTCGCGCTCGTCGCTTCCGGGGATGTGCAGCCGGAGGTTGGGCAGGTGTTCTCGCTCGAGGAGGCCGCACAAGCACACGCAGCGTCGGAGACGGGTCACGGACGCGGGCGGATCCTGCTCCGGGTCGCGCGGTGACGCGCATGCACCCGCCTCGCGCGGGGCTCGGCGCGTGAGCACGCTCGGCGGCGCCATCCTGCTCATCGGCCGCATCTGTTTCGTGGCGCTCTTCGTGTCCGCGGCGCGCGGACACATCAGGAACCACCCTCGCTACGTCGAGGGATCCGGCACGAAACTGCCGTTTCCGATCCTGGCGGGATGGCCCACCGGCGTGTTTCTGCTGGTCGCCGCGGTCTCCATCGTCGCCGGCATCTGGGCCGACATCGGCTCGCTGATGATCGCTCTGTTTCTCATCCCGGCTGCGGTGCTCTTTCACCCCTTCTGGAGTGAGCAGGATCCGGCCGTCCGCCGGACGCACGAGATGAGCTTCTATCGGGACGTATCACTGCTCGGCGCCGCTCTCGCCCTGTTCGCGCTGTTCGCGGCGTCGGGACACGTGCCCTTCGCGGTGACAGGCCCGGCGTTCAATCTCCGCTAGCCGAGGCGTGTCAGAATTCCGGCGCCTCGGTGGCGATCGCGGGTTGCCCGACCCCGATCCGCTTCCCGCGTGACCACGACGCCACAGCGGCGATGAGGCACACCACGAGCGAGAACGTGAAGGCCTGATGCAGGCCGGACGCGAACGGACCCGAGATCAACTGCGGAAAGAACTGGCGACCGGTCAGCGCTGAGGCGTTGACTGCCGACAGCTGCGAGAGCACATGGGTGCCGACCAGCGACTGGATCGGGTTGTATCCGAGAAACGCCGCGAACAGGATGGATACGGGAGGAAGGTTGCCGACGTGCTCAGCCACGGCCCTCGAGACTCCGTGCGCCTCCAGGCCCGCGGTCATGGTCGTGGAGAGTGTCGAAGCAAGCCCGGTGATCATCAGCGTGAAGAAGATGCCGATGGAGAGCACCTGTGCCGAACTCTGGAAGGTCGCGTTCATGCCGCCGCCCGCGCCGCGATCACCCGGCGGCAGGCTGTTCATGACGCCCGCGCGGTTTGGTGACGCGAACGCCCCCATCGACAGACCGTTGAGGAAAAGGATCAGAGCGAACAGCTGGTACGGAAAGTCGATCGGCAGGAGTTGCAGGAACGCGAAACTCGCCGCGGCACCGATCATTCCGCCGGTTGCAAACGGACGTGATCCGAAGCGGTCCGACAGGAAGCCCGACAGTGGACCCGCGAGAAGGAAACCGACCGTCAGCGGAATCATGTAGATGCCCGCCCACAGTGGGGTCGACGTGAAGCTGTATCCGTGCTCGGGCAACCAGATGCCCTGCAGCCAGATGATCAACATGAACATGAGCCCTCCACGCCCGACGGCGGCGAGAAAGCTCGAAAGGGTGCCGAACGTGAACGCACGGATGCGGAACAGGCCGAGACGGAACATCGGATTCTCGACGCGACCCTCGACCATGGCGAACACCGCGAGGAACGCCGCGCCGAGCAGGAGGGCAGAGAGCACGAAGGGGCTCGTCCATCCCATCGGATCGGACCCGTACGGCTCGATCCCATAGGTGATGCCGATCATGACCAGGATCAGGCCGATGGCGAACGTGAGGTTGCCGAGCCAGTCGATCGGGACGCGTCGCCGAACCCCCCGCTCCTGCAGCTTGAGATACGCCCAGACGGTGCCGAAGAGACCGAATGGGACCGACACGAGAAACACCAGTCGCCAGTTGATCGGGGCGAGCAGGCCGCCGAGCACGAGCCCGATGAACACGCCGCTGATGCCGGCGATGTTGTTGATGCCGAGCGCGAGACCGCGCTGGTTGGTCGGAAAGGCATCGGTGAGGATCGCCGCCGAGTTGCCGATGAGGCAGGCGGCCCCGATGCCCTGCACCACTCGGAAGATCATCAACCAAATGGCACCCGGCGGTCCGGTCATCCAGTCGATCGTCAGCAGCAACGACGCTCCGGTGTAGATGACGAAGCCGAGGTTGTAGATGCGAACGCGACCGACGATGTCGCCAAGACGCCCGAGTCCCACCACCAGCACGCTGCTGACAATGAGGAAGCCAAGGATCATCCAGAGCAGGTAGAAGCTGTTCGCCGGGTCGAGCGGATTCAGACCGATGCCGCGAAAGATGTCGGGCATCGCGATGAGCATGATCGACGCATCGATGGTGGCAAGCAGGACCCCGATGGTCGTGTTGGAGAGCGCGATCCACTTGTAGCCGTCCCCGCGCCCGCCCCGAGCCGGTGTGACGGTGCGCGGTGCGCCGCTGGTCGTCGCTATGACGCCGCCTCGATCACCCCTTGAGTCTGGCAGTGCTGTCCATCGGCGCGACGCCGGTGACTGTCTGCACGCCGAGGCGTCCCCCGTTGCACCGTCACCGAGCCGGCGCCGCTGAGTGCGGGCGCCGGCGTTGACAATCGGGCCCTCAGGACCGATTGTGCTACAATCCTACCCGAACTCGCAGCATCTCAGCGGAGGCGAACCGTGCCACGTCCAGGCCCGAGGCGAAAGCAGATCGTGCTGATCGCTCACGACAACAAGAAGGCGGACATGCTCGAATGGGCGCGCTTCAACCGTGACACCCTCGCCCGCCATGACCTCCTCGGGACCGGAACCACGGGCTCGATGGTGGCAAACGAGTTGGGGCTACCCGTGCATCGGTTCCTCACCGGACCGCTCGGCGGCGACCAGCAGGTGGGGGCGGCGATCGCCGAGGGTCGGATCGACGTGATCATCTTCTTCTGGGATCCGCTGGAGCCGCATCCGCACGACGTCGACGTCAAGGCGCTCCTTCGCATCGCCGTGGTGCACAACATCCCGATGGCGTGCAACCGCGCGACGGCCGACTTCCTGCTGTCGAGCCCGCTGATCGACGAGATCTACCCGAGGTCGCTGGACACGCTCGAAGCGGTCAAGCCGACCGCGTAGGGCTCACCCCCTGGGCCGTCGCGTGCTCGATGAGCCACGACGTGGCGTTCTCGAGGTGGCGTCTGATGACGGCTTCCGCAGCGGCAGCATTGCCACTTTCGATCGCCTCGAGCAGCGCACCGTGCTCGGTCGCGAGCTGTCCGACCGTGGCGTACCCGCAGACGAGTTGCGCAAGGCAGAGAAGGATCTCGGTCTCCAGATGCTTGTGCGCTCGTGTCAGGCGAGCGTTGCCCGTGCCGACAACCAGGGCGCGGTGGAAACCGAGATCTGCCTCGACGACAACACGCTGTGACGAGTGCGAGCCAAGCCGTTGGTGTTGCGTGAGGGCAGTCCATGCGGCCTCGGGCACCCACCTGCGCTCGGCCAGCATGCGCGCGGCCTGGACTTCGAGCGCGGTGCGCAGTTCATAGATCTCGGCCAGGTCGCGGGCGGTGAGCGCGCGAACGAAGACGCCGCGGTTGCGCGCCTTGACCAGAAGTCCCCGTCCGACCAGGCCGTCGAAGGCCGCTCGAAGCGTATTGCGCCCCACGTCGAACTCCTCGGCAAGCGCGAGCTCGCCAAGGTGCTCACCGGGCCTGAATCGCCCGTCCAGCACCTGTCGCTCGAGTTCATCCTCGAGCGTCTCGACGCGGGATGCCGTCTGCCGGCGGGTCACTGACACGTTCTGGACCGAGTGGTTGGGTTCAGGTGACTGCGAGCCGAGCTACGCGTTCGAATACTCCAGGGGTGCGGATTCTGAGCAGATTGTAGCACAATCCTAGCGC
>DATLRB010000076.1:0-41493 GCA_035534875.1 Saccharimonadales bacterium (SeqCode) | reverse complement strand
GCGCCTCAGCGGCGGGCGCACACCACCACTACGCAGCTGGTCGGGTAGGGAACGCGCTCACCGGCTCATCGTCTCTGGTGACTATTCAGTTTTATCCCAAGCATCGGCGGCGGCCAGTTTCGCCCTTTCCGTTTTGAGGGCATCCAGCTGGCGTGTGACGTCGACGAAAGGCTTAGCAGCCTCGGCGTATTGGGACAGCGCGTCCCATAGGGGCTCCGGCCACCCCCTCATTCTCAAATGCATATACGGGTGCTGATACCCGTATCTTTGGAGTAGTCCCTCCAAAGGGTTGCTGAGGCAGTCCAAGAGGTCGCCCCATCCGTAGTCCAATCTTCCGGGCGGCTCCTGAGTGTCCGGCGTGAAGGTGCCCCGCATGCCGCTGGCAGGCATAGGAAGCCGAAGGTGAGTCCAAACTGGCGCGGCTACGAGGCATTTCCTAACGATGGCGTCCGCGTCGAGAGCTTGGACCTCAGACCGAAGTCGGACCAGGCGTCCATCCGCTTGCAGCCGCTCCGTCTCGACGCCGCCGTCGACCACCGTCCCCCGGGCATGCGCGGCGATGATGGGACCAAGGGCGGTTGCAAATTGCTGGAGACACTGCTCCTGCGCGTCGCTTGCCGATTGCACGAGCGGCGCTAGCTCGTTCTCTTTTTCCGCAATTTGTAGATCAAGCTCAACGACTGTTGCCACTCAACCTCCTGTCGATACTCATCGCGGAGGCGACTCTACGCGTCCAGTGGCTCCGCTGTTGCCAAGCATCCCGGACATGGCGGGAGGGCTGTCGCCTCAGGTGCGGTGCGACTGCCCTCCTTCTCTTCTAGGATGGTTGTGTCAGGAGGAATAGCCTTGGACGAACACCGCAGCGAGCCCTACCTAGTGCCCTTCCCGCCCTGCGAAGGTTGGGACCACGTCGCGCGTATGAAGGTCGACGTGGACGCCACCCAAGAGGTTCAAGTGACGGGCCCGGCGAAGTGTCCCACCTGCGGAAAGCAGGTCAAGCTCGTCGTTGTGTTTCGCGAGACGCCGTGACCGAAAGCCTCACGTCCTGCCTGTACTGCGCCGCCCGTCTGTCCGCCACGGGGCGGGCCATCCGGCACCGTCGACTCGCCCACCGCGTCCGCAACATCATGATCGGCCGTGCGATGGCTCGCGGCGGCATCTGGCGCCGCCTTTGGGGGCGCTGGTAATGCCCTACTTCATTCAGGTTTCGTCGAACCACTACAACATCGCGACCATTGAGCGCATCGACGAGGCGGCTGATCTAGGCGGTTGCACACTCGTCTTTAGAAACGGAGATAAGGTGCGCGTCGAGGAGGACGTGCGCCAGGTGATCGACGGTCTCGCTCAGGCGGAAGCAGGGCGAACGGTGGTCCTCACCGCGCCGCAACCCCCGCCGCGCGTCGTGCGCACGAAATGCAAGATGACCACTGACGGACGCCACGTGTACCGCAGGGGCATCAATGCCTGTGTCGTCTGCCAAGAGCCGAAGCCCGGAAGCTGAAACCCCTTCCCTTTCCCAAGAGACCCCTGGCAGTGCGTCGGGGGTCTTTCTCGTTTGCGCCTCCCGCGTTGTCGGTTTGATTACTCGAGGCCGGCGATCACCCAAGCCCACTCTTCGGGTGTTGCGTCGTGCCGTGAAATCTCCGGCGGATCGCCGGTGCGCAAATTGAATCGCAGGGCATTTCCGAGCTGGTCGAGGCAATAGGCCCACAGGTCATCCTTGAGGCCCCGGCGTGTCGGGATACCGGGCATCTCATCGGCCTCTCGGTGGCCCGCCAGCGGCCAGTAAAGCGGGTCCGATACACCCCCGTGCGGAGTCGGCTCGGGCTCGGGCTGCTGAGGGAACGTCTCAGCCGCAGCGATGGCCTCGCCCCATCCTGCCGTGTAGCGCCACCGGCCCGCGTGCCAGCGGATGACTCGCGTCCTGATCGCCGGGCCGTTGCCTATGTTGCGTACCACGATCACTGGCGTCGCCTTCAATTCTGGCGTCACATCTCGCACGGTATCGCTAAGGGAGTAGACGATCGGCCGCGCGGCCAGCTCGCGATCTTCGCGGGCACCCCGAACGAGCGCGAGAGTCGCGTCAGCCTCCTCCTTGGCGACCAGCACAGCCTCTTTGGCGACCTTTACTGACGCGGCGGTTTTGATCCCCAGAACGACGGTTGCGACCGCCATGACGGCGGTGACAAGAGCAAGGATCCCAGTGATCCAGTCCAAAGCGATAGCGGCGTTGTCCTGGACGAGTTGCCCGGTCGCCGCGATCACGCCGCCCAGCTTAGACGGAGGTGGCGGCTTGTGCTGGAACCCCGCTTGAACGAAAAGCGGTCAGAGCGCGCACGGCAGCGGTTTCAGCAAGTCATTCTCTGCTGCCGAATACAATCGAGCCCGACACAGTGCAGCGTCTGACTACGGATCAGAAGGTCGGGGGTTCAAATCCTCCTGGGCGCGCCAGCCCACTCTCGCCAGACTGCGTTCCTCTGTGATATCAACGTCGGCGCGGGTGGCCCCGGCGGGCCTCCTCGACTCGCACTAAGCTGGCCGGATGCGAGGCCGAATCCGGCGATGATGTTCCCCATCGCGTTGCTCTGGATCCCCTTCCTGTTCTTCGCACTCTGGGTTGCCGCCTTCGTGTACTGGATCGTGGTCATCGTCGAGGTCGCGAAGATCCCCGAAGCCCAGTTCCGGGCAATCGGAAGCGAGAAGATCGTGTGGCTGCTGATCGTCATCCTGGCCGGGATCATCGGGTCGCTGGTGTGGCGCTTCGCCAAGCGCGACGAGGTGCTCCGCTTCAACGGCGGCTTGCCACCGCCGCCGCCCGGTTGGTACGCGGAGAGCGGGTCGGGAACCCTGCGCTGGTGGGACGGCGTCAGATGGACAGATGCCCGCCACTTCCCACCGCCGGCGTCCTAGCGGCATCCGCGTAACCAACCGTTTCGCGGGACGTTTGAACGAGCGCTCCTGCACACAATCCAACGGAGGGTTCCCCAAGTGACCCGGGTCCTCAAGCTCGCGGCAGCAGCCACCGGCGCCACCGTCATCGCAATCGCAGCGTTCCTTCTGCATCCGCGCTCGGGAGCGCGGCGCAGAGCCGCGGCGCGTCGCGCCACAGTCGGCGTCGCGTCCCTCGTCGGTTCGGCCGTCGACAAGCGTCCCCGGCGATCCGCGACGACCAGCTGGGACGAGACGCTCGCCGATCGCGTCCGCGTCGCCCTTTCCCTGGGCTTCGGCGACCTGGCAACCGGATTGGAGATCCGCGCAAATCGTGGTGTGATCACGCTGCGCGGCGAGGTCGACGAGCTGACCGATATCACGAGATTCGAGACCGCCGTTCGCGAGGTCGGCGACGTCGCCGACGTCGACAATCTGCTCCGTCTTCGCATGCGCGATTCGCGGCCTCGGGTTCTCTCCGCGTAGCCGGAACACCTCGCGATCGGCGACACTCCGCTCGTGTCGCTGCCCTTCGGCCCGCCGCTCGAACCGATGCTCGCACGCGCTGCTCCGGAGATTCCCCGAGAGGGTCATTGGCTCTACGAGCCAAAGTGGGATGGTTTTCGAGCAATCGTGTTTCGTGACGGCGAAAGGGTCCACATCGCGAGCCGGAACGCGCTGGCGCTCGAGCGCTATTTCCCCGAGCTGATCCAGCCGCTCCGGGAGGCGCTCCCGGAGCGCTCGATCGTCGATGGTGAGGTGGTCATCGCCACCGAGCACGGACTGGACTTCGATGCCCTGCAGCAGCGCATTCACCCCGCGGCCACAAGGGTGCGGATGCTGTCCGAGAAGACCCCGGCTTCGGTGGTGCTCTTCGACCTCCTCGCACTCGGCGGGGACGACCTCCGCGAGCGGCCGCTCGAGCAGCGACGGCAGGCGTTGGTGGCGGCGATTGCGAGCAGCCCGATAGTCGGTGTCACACCCCAGACCACAGATCCGGATCAGGCGACCACCTGGTTCACCCGCTACGAGGGCGCGGGCCTCGACGGTGTTGTCGCAAAGGACCCCGCGGGCCCGTACCGGCCGGGGGAACGGCGCTGGATCAAGGTGAAGCACCTGCGCACCGTGGACTGTGTGGTCGGTGGGTACCGGATCGCCAAGGACGGGCGCGGCATCGGGTCCCTGCTGCTCGGCCTGTACGACGGCGACGGTGCGCTCCATCACGTTGGCCACACATCGTCGTTCGATGCCGCCGAGCGCCGGGCGATCCTCGAGCAGCTCCAGCCGCTCGTCGGCGGCGGCAGCTTCGGTCAGGGACGGACCCCGGGAGGCCCGAGCCGCTGGCAGCGTTCGGCGGACAGCGCGTGGACCCCGGTGCGCCCCGATCTGGTGTGCGAGGTGTCGTTCGACCACCTCCAGAGCGGTCGCTTCCGCCACGCGTCGCGGTTCCTCCGCTGGCGGCCGGACAAGGCTCCGCGCTCCTGCGACTTCGATCAGCTGTCGCCCCCCGAGGCGTTCTCTCTGGACGACATCCTCGTCACTCGAGGTTCATGAACCACTCCCGTCCGCCCGCTCACGGGGTGAGCCAATGAGCGTAGAGTGCCGCCGCGGTCATGGCCGGTACTGATTACAGCTCGTACCTGCGCATCGACGAGCTTCTCGACCTCCAGCACCCCCTCACCGAGGGCGCGCACGACGAGATGCTTTTCGTGGTCATTCATCAAGCCTATGAGCTCTGGTTCAAGGTGATCCTCCACGAGCTCGACCATGCGGTTGTCGAGCTGCTGGCGGGAAATCCGCAGGAAGCGATGGCGCCGCTGCAGCGCGCCACCCGGGTCGACGAGTTGCTGATTGCGCAATTGCGCGTGCTCGAGACCCTGACTCCCGAGGGATTCCTCGAATTCCGCGATCCACTCAAGCCCGCATCGGGACTGCAGTCCGGGCAGTTTCGGGCAATCGAGATGCTCGGCGGCTTCGACGGGACCACGCCGTCCGATGCGTCACCGTTGTCCAACAAGGACCGCGAGGCGCTGCGGCGGCGCTCCGGCTCTCCCGCCCTCTTCACCGCGCTGTGTGCGTCGTTGCGATCGCAGGGTCTCGATGCTCCCGAAGGCGCCGGCACCGCTCTTCGTGAGCGGCGTATCGACTCACTTGTCGCGCTGTACCGGAACCACGCATCGTCGGATCGCGCCGTGCTCCACCGTGTGTGCGAGCTGCTTCTCGATCACGACGAGGCGATCTCCCGCTGGCGCTTTCACCATGCCCTGATGGCCGCGCGCCTGATCGGATCGCGCCCCGGCACCGGCGGCGGGGGGGTCGCGTATCTCGACACGACGATCGGGCTGCGGTTCTTCCCCGAGCTCTGGGAGGTGCGCAACCGCCTGTGACCACACAACTTCCTGACAATATCGACCGTAACCTTTGCGTGGCCTTGGATGCGCGGGACCCGCTCGCCGCATTTCGCGATCGCTTCCTCAACGACGGCGCGACGATCTACCTCGACGGCAACTCGATGGGCCGCCTGCCCAAGGCCGCGGTGTCGCGGTTGCGGGAGATGGCCGAGCACGAATGGGGAACGATCCTCGTCCGCGGCTGGACCGAGGCGGGATGGATGGAGTCGCCGCTTCGAGTCGGTGACCGCGTCGCCGAGCTCATCGGCGCGTCACCCGGAGAGGTGCTCGTCGCCGACACGACCTCGGTGGGGCTGTTCCGTTTGATGACGTCGGTGCTGCGAGCACGACCGGAGCGGCGGGTGATCGTGACCGAGCGGAGCAACTTCCCGACGGATCTCTACATCGCCAGCGGCGTCGCCGAGCTGTTGGGCGGCGAGGTCCGCGCGGTCGAGCGTGCCGACCTGCGCGACTCGTTGGACGGCGAGACCGCGCTGCTCATGCTGACCGAGGTTGACTTCCGGACCGGCGAACGCCACGACATGGGCGCGTTCACCAGGGCCGCGCATGCTGCGGGGGCGCTCGTCCTCTGGGATCTCTCGCACTCCGCCGGTGCCGTCGAGATCCAGCTCAACCGCCACCACGTGGACCTGGCGGTGGGGTGCGGCTACAAGTATCTGAACGGCGGCCCCGGGTCACCCGCGTATCTCTACGTGGCAACCGCGTTGCAGGAGGAGTTGCGCAATCCGATCCAGGGGTGGCTGGGCCACGACAATCCATTCCTTTTCGATGCCGAGTATCGACGGGCATCCGGGATGCGGGGCTGGATGAGCGGATCTCCACCCGTGCTGGCGATCGGCACGCTCGCCGTCGGCATCGACATGCAGCTCGAGGCCGGTGCGCGTGCCGTCGGGGAGAAGGCGGCGCTGCTCACCGAAATCTTCATGCGGCTCGCGCATGCGCGCCTCGACGTGCTCGGATTCGAGGTGGCAACTCCCGGCTCGCCCGAGCGCCGGGGCGCTCAGGTATCGCTGCGCCACTCCGATGGACTGGCGATGATGCGCGCTCTGGCGGACCGCGGCGTCATCGGCGACTTCCGGCCGCCGGACCTGTGCCGCTTCGGACTCGCCCCGCTCTACACGCGCTTCGTCGACCTCTGGGACGCGGTCGAGCGAATCGCCGACGTCGTCGAGAGCGGCGCGAATCGTCTTCCGAAATACCGCGAAGATGTCGCCATCCCCTAGCTCAGCGCGCCTGGGGTCGGGGGGACGGAGATCGGCTTGTACGCGTACGGCTCGATCGTGCAGAGGCGGTCGGACCGGCAGACGGTGAAGGCGAAGATCATCTTCAGATAGCCCACTCCCGGATGGACCGCGCGAAACGTCCAGATATGCGCGCCGGGAAATCCGCAGAGCGCGGTGACGTGGCACGGGGGTGTGACGGCATCGGCCAGAATCCCGGGCGTATCGGACACGATGTCCTGCCCGACCCCCGGTTCGAGGACGATCTCCACGGTTGTGCCCAGCGTGATGCGAATCTGTTCGGTGGTTCTTGGCTGGAGCACCAGGACCGATCCGTCGTGGCCCAGGACGTCGGCGCTCGCGACGACTGCAGGATGCGCAACCGCCGGCCGCGCGCGGGTTGCGTAGAGAACGAGCGTTGCGAGAGCCCCAACCGCGATCGGCAGGAGGACTGCGCCGGTGACCAGCAGCCACCGCCGCAGCGATGCCGGCCCGGCGCCGGCGCTCAGCGCCTCATCGCTTCGCGGGGTGCGCGCCATCCTGACCACATTGACCACGCGACGATGAGCACCACCATCGCGACGATGACCCAGAGGGCGTAGTTGCTGATCGTCTGGGCGACGGTCACGGCTGGCTGACCGATCGCCCAGCCAGCGCCGACGATGAGCCCGACGTACGCCAGCGTGCCGATCACGTCGGCGGTGACGAAGATCGCGAACGGCATCCCCGCTTCGCCGGCAGCCATGTAGAAGAGTGGCGAGGGGGCGGGCAGGAAGGGCGCGAAGACGATCGTCCACACACCGTATTTCTTGAAGAAGCGCTCACCCCGCGCGGCTCGCTTGCGCCAGCGGGGATCCGACTCACTGAGGAAGTTGATGAGGCTGCGTCCGTATCGTTTCCCGGCCCAGAAGAAGAACGGGTCGGTCATCATCGAGATCGGGAGGGGCGCGATCAATGCCAGGAGCAACGGCGCCTTCCCGATTCTCGCGAAGGCGCCGGCGGCCACCATCGAGGCGATGCTGCCGCGGAGCGCGCTGAGGAGCACGGGGTTGCGGCCGAGCAGGAGCGGGGTGAGCGGCAGACCGGCGTAGTAGTAGATCGCGTTGGTGATGATCGGGCCGACGCAGAGCACGTCCTTCACGCCGACGCGACGTCGTGGGCGGAGCGGTTCCGCCGTCGCGTCGACGATCAGGGTCTCGGTGTCCATGGACCCATTGTCACCCCTCGCCCGAGAGGACGCCGTCAGGCGACGTCGCGGACCGGCATCCTGACTGTCGCGGCGGGCTCGGTTGCTCGGCTCTGGCCGATCAGGAGGAGCACCACGGCGCCGATGATGAACGCGGCCGCGACCACGGTGAGCAGGGTCACCTGCTCCCCCAGGACGATCGCCCCCAGGGCGACCGCCACGACCGGGTTCACAAACGCGTAGGTGGATGCGGCCGTGACCGACACGTGGTGCAGCAGCCAGATATAGGCCACGTAGCCGACGAGGGATCCGATCAGCACCAGGTAGACGAAGGCTGCGACGGATGCGACTGACACGTTGCCGAGGTGGACGTGGCCGAGCTCCCCGCCCGCGGCACCCGCGATGCTCAGCAGGACACCGCCGGCGATCATCTCCATGGCGACGGCCGTGAGCGACTGACGGGGAGCGGGCGCGTTGCGCGCGTAGAGCGACCCAAGCGCCCAGAGGAGTGGCGCCATGAGGACCACCAGCGTCTGCCAGTGGCCGGCCCCGCCGCCACCAGGCTTGACGAGGAGGGCGATGCCGACCAGCCCGAGCGCGATGCCGACCGCGGCCGTCCAGTTGATCCACCGGCCCCCGAAGGCCGGCGCGAACAGGGCCATCCACAACGGAACGGTGGCGATGATGAGCGCCACGAAGCCGCTCGGCAGGTACTGCTCGCCCCACGCGACGCCCCCGTTGCCGAAGAGCAGGAGGCACCCGCCGATGACGAGCGCTGACCGCCAGTGGATGAGCGTGAGCCGCTCTCGGGGCGCGCCAGGGCGGTGCGAGAAGGCCAGGAGCAGCAGCCCGGCAAGGATGAACCGAGCTCCGGACATGAGCAACGCGGGGATCGTCTCGATCGCTATGTGGATCGTGAGATACGTCGAACCCCAGATGACGTACACCGCCGCAAACGCGAGAACGATCTGAGCGCGAGAAGCTCCAGGGCGGGAATTCGGAGGGATGGACACGTTCGAGTTCATTTGTTATGATACAAAGTGGTGAACGTACCGATACGTTATCACATCACCGGGCGACGGGCGTCCGAGATCGCCGAGAGCGTCGAGCGCGGAATTCGCGAGGGTGAGCTCACGGCGGGGACACGTCTGCCGACGGTCCGCTCGCTCGCCTCCCATCGCGGGATCAGCACCGCCACCGTGGCCTCCGCGTACCGGGAGCTGCGCCGCCGCGGGCTCGTCGCCGGGGCGGGACGGCTCGGCACCACAATCGCCCCGCGCGTCCCGCCGTCGCCACGCGGCAGGCCGATCGTGCCTGCCGGTGTCGTCGACCTCCTGTCCGGCAATCCCGACCCGGCGCTCCTCCCCGACATCGGACAGGCGCTGCTCTCGCTGCCCCACGAGCCGGTCCTCTACGGCGCCGAGGGCTCCGATCCGGAACTGCTCGCACTCGCCGCGACGCGGCTCGAGCGCGATGGGGTGCCGAGCGAACACATGACCGTGGTCGGCGGCGCGCTCGACGGCATCCAGCTGGCGCTCCAGGCGCACCTCCGTCCCGGCGATCGCATCGCGGTCGAGGACCCGTGCTATCCGGGGATCATCGATCTCGCGTCGGCGCTCGGGCTGACGGTGCTCCCGATGGCGATCGATGACCGGGGACCGACGCCGGAGGGTCTCACTCGCGCCCTTCGTGGCGGCGCGGTTGCCTGCGCGCTGACACCTCGCGCCCAGAACCCCTTCGGCTCCGCGGTCGACGCCGAGCGGGCGCAGGAGCTCAAGGAGGTGCTCGGTCGCCATCCGGCTGTCCTGGTGCTCGAGGATGATCATGCCTTCGATATCACAGAACGGCGCTGCCACTCGCTCTGTGAGCCGGGGCGAGCGCGCTGGGCGCACCTCCGGTCGGTTTCGAAGTCGGTGGGGCCCGATCTCCGCCTCGCCATCATGACCGGCGATGCGGTCACCGTCGCGCGCGTCGAAGGTCGCCGTCTGCTCGCGGCCGGGTGGGTGTCGCATCTCCTGCAACGGCTCGTGGTGCGCATCTGGAGCGACCCCGGGGAAGCGGCTCGTGTCGCGGAGGTCTCTGCCACCTACACGCGGCGCCGCGACGCGCTCCGCGCAGCGCTTGGCGCCCGGGGCATCGAGTCACACGGGCGCTCCGGCCTCAACGTCTGGATCCCGGTGGCGCACGAGGACGCGACCGTCGCGGTCCTCCAGGAGCGTGGCTGGGGCGTGCTCGCCGGCGACAGGTTTCGCATCGCCAGCCCGAGGGGCATCCGGGTCACGACTGCACGCCTCGAACCGCAGGACGCGCTTCGGTTCGCCGCGGATCTCGAGGCGGCGCTGACACCCCAGCCCTCGCGACTCAGCTGATCCGATCGATGCCAGACAACCCGTCCGAGCGCTTGCACGAGGACCGTGCCCGAGCTCTCTCGTTCGGCGGCGTGGCCGAACTCTACGAGAGGGCGCGGCCGTCCTACCCGCCTGCCCTCATCGACGCGTTGATGGACGCCGGTCCGCAACGTGTGCTCGACGTCGGTTGTGGCACCGGAAAGGCCGCGCGATTGCTGATCGAGCGCGGATGCGACCTCCTCGGGGTCGAGCCCGATCCCTCGATGGCGGCGATCGCGCGGCGCCATGGGATCCGGGTCGAGGAGTCGACATTCGAGACCTGGGACCCACACGACCGGGTGTACGACCTGATCGTGTCCGGGCAGGCGTGGCACTGGGTGGACCCGATGGTCGGCGTCGCGAAGGCGGGCTCGCTCCTGCGCACAGGGGGACACCTCGGCGTGTTCTGGAACAGGGGCTGGCCCGAGAAGGGTGCTCAGCAAGCGCTTGACGCCGTGTATGGGCGCTTTGCACCGGAGATCGCGAAGACCAGCGTCGCGCTCAATCCGGTGGATGAGCCGGCGGATCGGCTGGACGAGTTCCGCGGCGGTGGTGTGTTCACCCGCGTCGAGGCGCGCGCCTTCCCGTGGGCCGCGGTCTACGACCGATCCGGATGGATCGATCTCATCGCGACCCACAGTGATCATGTTCGGCTTCCCGACGCCCAGCGGCGTGTGCTCCTCGACGCGGTGGGCGACGCCGTCGACGCGCTCGGCGGCACCATGACATACCACTACTCGACGCTGCTGGTGCTGGCGCAACGAGGGATATGAACGCCGCCGTACCATCGGCTGCGTGGCCACGGCAGTAGCGCGCCTGCGCTCCGTGATTCCCGACTGGCGCTTGCCACGTCACGACCTTACGGCCGGACGACGCCCCAGCGGACGCACTCGATGAGCCGGCGAGCGTGACCGAGGCGGCCGACCGGGCGAGGGCTCTCGGTTTGCGGCTGCTCTCGCGACGATGGGACGACCCGCCGCACACCATCGAGAAGATGGATGCGGCGATCGCCGAGCTCGCCGCCCTCCGCCGGATCGCCGTCGACGCGGAGGACATCCGGGCGGTGCAGGAGGTGCTCGTGGAAATCACCGAGATGCGCCGCCGGCTCGAATCGTGACACCGCCGGGTTCTCGCGGATGAGTGTCATCGACGGTGTCGAGATCGGCGCCGGAGCCCTGATCGTGCTGGTGACGATTTACGACGTGGTGCAGTCGGTGGTCATGCCGCGTCCGGCAGTGGGTCGAGTTCGGCTCAGTTTCACCATCATCCGGGGCGCGTGGCGCGTGTGGCGAAAGGTCGCCGAGCGCCCCAAGAAGCTGCAGACTCGCGAGACCGCGCTCGCGGCCTTCGCACCCATGATGCTCGTGGGGCTGCTCGTTCTCTGGGGCTTCTCGTTCATCCTCGGCTACGCGCTCGTCTTCAGTGGGCTCCATGACGGTCTGCAGCCCCAGCCCGACTCGTTTGGCACCACGCTCTACTTCTCAACCGGCCGGATGCTCGCATTCTCTGTCGCCGGCATCGAGGCGACCGGCGTGGCGACGCGGACCTTCGCCGCCATCGAGGCGGCGAGTGGCTTTGGCCTGTTCGCCCTGGTGATCAGCCTGCTCTTCTCGCTCTTCAGCTCATTCCAGCGACGCGAGACAGCTGTGGTCGCCCTCGACGCGCTGGCCGGTGCACCGCCGTCTGCCGTGCAGTTGCTCGAGACCTGCGCACGAGACGCGATGCCGGAGCAGCTCATCGCGACCTTCGATGAGTGGCGGTTGTGGACCGTGGATGTGATCGAGAGCCATCTCTCCTATCCGCTGCTCTTCTACTTCCGGTCCAGTCACGACAACGAAGCGTGGGCCAACTCCTTCGGAGCCGTGATGGACGCCGCGACACTGGTGCTCACCACCATCGACGGAGGACCGGTGGGCCAGGCCCGACTCATGCACAAGGTCGGTGCTCATTTCGTCGCCGACATGCGTGACCACTTCCGCTACGAGGGAGAGGCGATCGCGGGAGTCGAGCGCGACGAGTTCGTCGAGGCGTGCGGCCGCCTCGAGCGCGCCGGATATCAGCTGCACAGCGTGGACAGGGCGTGGGAAGCCTTCAGCCTGCTGCGGAGCAAGTACGGCGCGTGGCTCAACCAGACGACGAAGGGTCTGAGCGTCCAGCCGGCGCCCTGGATCGGCGATCGTTCATATCTCCCCCATCGCGAGCGATCCAGGCCGGGTCGCGGTCATCGACGGGTGGCCTGAGGGCTCACGCTCGCGTGCCCGTCGCAACGGAGCACGGGAAGCGGCGGATACCGCGGGAATCGCGGGTCGCTGCGGGCAAGTTCGCAGCGCACGAAGATGGATCGCGCGCCCGGGACAAGGCGCGCGTGGACGCACGACGCGCAGAGGCCGGGATCCGGCGCGCGGGTCACGGGCACGGGAACATGGTGCGCGTGCCGGTCATGCGAGCGCTTACCATGCGCGGGCAGTGCCCGCCATCACCGTTTCCGAGCATATCGACAAGGCAGTGCGCAAGATCGACAAGTCGACGGCGATCGATCATTGGGACAGGAACCTCGGTCGCTACGATGCCGAGGAGTTGATGGCCGAGGTGCTGGGACGGAAGCTCACACCGGCGGTTCTCGACCGCGTGCTCGACAGCACGTCGAAGACGCGGTTCGCCGCGATGGTCTCGCGGCGTGTCAACGGCGAGCCGATTCCGCGCATCAAGGGCCACTACGCGTTTCGCGGACTCGATCTGCTCGTGAGAGATGGCGTTTTCGTGCCGCGAGCCTCGAGCGAGCTGCTCGCCAAGCAGGCCATCAAGGCGATGCGACGGCGCCGTGGCGCGCGCGTCGCCGTCGATGTGGCAACCGGCGCCGGACCGGTGGCGCTCGCCGTCGCCAACGAGGTGCGCGACGCGGATGTGTGGGGCGTCGACATCTCGGTGGACGCCGCGGCGCTCGGCAAGGAGAACGCGCGGCGTGCCGGCCTGCGCAATGCGCACTTCAGGGCAGGCGATCTGCTCGATGCCCTGCCGCGCAGGCTGCGTGGCGAGATCGATGTCTTCACCATCCACCCGCCGTACGTCCTGCGTCGCGACCTGAAGGAACTGCCGCGAGAGATCCGCGATTTCGAGCCGCTCCAGTCGCTCACCGACGGCTCGGACGACGGGCTTGGTCTGGTGCGACGGCTCGCCGGCGAGGCGCACCAGTGGCTCAAGCCCGGAGGGGTGCTCCTCGTCGAGGTCGGCACCTACCTCTCGCGCCGGACTCAGGCGGCGCTTCGCGCCGCGAGGCTCGTCGACGTCGGCTGGACCAAGGACGAGCTCGGTGTCACTCGGGTCGTGTCGGGGTGCACGCCCCGGAGGACGGTGCGCCCGGCTCGTTGACGGTCAGTCTCGCGGCGCGGGGTCACCCGGCTCGGGTGCGGCCGGCTGGCGCGACGGCACCGATTTCCCGGTGAGCTCGGTCGATGCATCCGCAGACGTGCGTACACCGGTCAACCGGGAGTCCTCGACTCCGGTGCTCTCGGCCGAGACCACGAGTTGATGCCGCAGCGCCTCCATCTCGTGCTCGAGCTCCACTTTCGCATCAATGACACGCAGCAGTTCGTCGCGGAGCTGCGATGCCTGATACGCCGGGTCAGGATCGCTCGCGATCGCTTCGATTCGCGCCTGCTCACGTTCGCGCCAGCGCGTGGCAAGCAGGGTCGCGGTACCGTCCGGCGGACGGTATGAGCGCGCTCCCGCCTCAACCACGCGACGAATGATGGCGGGACCGCTGGCCGTGTTGAGCCGCTGGCGCAGGTGCAGCGGGTGGCGTGGTGGTGGGTCGCTCAGCCGGAGCCGGGGCCAGTACACGCGGACAGCCCCGTCGTACACCGAGAGCATGCCGAGTCGCCTGGTGAGACGATGTGAATCCTCGACGCGGGGCATCACGAAGACATGCGCGAGCCCGCAGAGCTCGCGCGCCGTGAGTGCCGGATCACCGGCGTCGGTCGGGTACACGCCGTCCTCCTCTTTCACCGCGCTGAACAGCACAACCGGCAGCCGCCGCCCGGGGTCGAGCAGGCATGACCGCACGAACGCGTCGATCCGCTCGGAACCGACCAGAGCATCCGGCGTCGCGCGGAGCCGCTGCGTCCCCGCTGTTGCTCCCTGTTCGACGAAGTCGTGCAGCAGCGCCACGAGCGGCGGAGCAAGCGGCGAGGGCGCCGCGCGCAGATGGCGCATGTCCTGTTCTACTGAGACACCGATTTCCACCGTGTCGCCGGTGCGGACAGCGTCGACGGTGGTCAGCCAGAGTAGCGACGGGTCCCACTCGTCGGGACGATGCACGGTGACACGACACAGGGATCGGCTGTCGCTGTCGCAGCGCACAACGGTGACTTTCAGCCCGTCTTCCTGAACCTCTCCCTCAGTCAACAAATCCGTTGCAGTCTTAAGACCACTCGTTGCCCAGTTCCATGTTCGTTGAGCCGCTGCTTCGAAAAGCGCAACTCCGGCCACCCCCTTGTAGTCGAGGGTGAGTCTCGCCCCGAGGGCGCGGAACATTGCAGATCATCGTACATCGTCGATGGCGCCTCGCAGCGCCGCGATCACGCCTCGCGCGTGGCGCTGCTCCTGTCGCAGGTTGCCAAAGGCAACGCGGATCGCATACTCGCCACGCAACTTCGTGTGACTCAGAAAGAACCGACCGCCGGTGTTGATTCGGTCGACGATTCGCTGGTTGAGGGTGTCAAGCGTTCCCGGATCATCGAGGCCGGGCGGATGTGCGCGCAGGCAGACGACACTCAGCGGTGCCGGCGCGAGTAGTTCGAAGTCCCGCTCACCTTCCACCCAGCGAGCGAGAGTCGACGCGTACTCGCAGTGCTCACGAATGCGCTGCGCGAGCCCTTCGCTGCCGAAATAGCGGATGACCATCCAAAGTTTGAGCGCACGCATCCGGCGGCCCAGTGACGTTCCGTAGTCCATGAGGTTCGGAGCGTCCTGCTGCGAACCGTCAGTGGTGGTGAGGTACTCCGGCACGATCGAGAACGCGCCGCGAAGCACGTCGGGCCGTCGCGTCCACAACACGCTGCAGTCGATTGGCGTGAAGAGCCATTTGTGCGGATTGATGACGATCGAGTCGGCGCGCTCAGCGCCGTCGAGGACCCAGCGGAGCTCGGGCGCAATCGCTGCCGCGCCGCCGTAGGCCGCATCGACGTGGAGCCACAGGCCGTGCTGCTCGCAGAGCGCCGCGATCGTGGGGAGTGGATCGACACTGGTTGTCGATGTGGTCCCCGCAGTGCCGACCACCGCGAACGGTCGCATCCCGGCTGCAACATCCTCGTGAATTGCCTGGCGCAGCGCGACCGGGTCCATCCGGAATCGTTCGTCGACCGGGATCCGGCGCAGACCGTCCCTGCCGATCCCAAGGACGATCCCCGCCTTCTCGACCGATGAATGCGCCTCGGTCGACGCGTAATAGCGCAACGGCGGCAGCTCCGGTCGTCCCGCCATGCCGAGTTCGCGGATGCGCAGGTCGGATTGCGCCTCGCGAGCCGCCGCCAGCGCGTACAGCGTGCTCGACGAGGCGGTGTCGTTGATCACACCGAACATGGGCTGCGGCAATCCGACCATCTGGCGGAGCCAATCGAGCGTCACCTGCTCGAGCTCCGTCGCCGCCGGGGCCGTCCGCCAGAGCATCGCGTTGACGTTGAGCGCGGCGGCGAGGGTCTCGCCGAGGATCCCGGGCCCCGAACCACTCGACGCGAAGTAGGCCATGAAACCCGGCGACTGCCAGTGGGTGGTCGCCGGAATGAGCAGCTCATCGATGTCGGCGAGCACCGCCGAGATCGGTTCCCCGTTCCGCGGCGGCGATTGCGGCAGTCCATCGCGCAGCGCTCCAGGCTGGGCGGGGCTCAACACCGGGAGGCGTTCGACGTCGCGAAGGTAGTCCGCGGTCCACTCGGCCACCCGGTGTGCGGCATCCCGATATGCCTCGGGATCCATGTCGCCGGTCGGTCTCGCGACGGTGTCTCTGTCGTCGGTCATCTGACCCGCCAGATCGTGACGCTCGGGACCCCCGACGCGCTGAGCCGGCCCGCGGGAGACCGAGACCCCTGGCGCCCAGCGCTAGACTGACAGCGTGACCGCTTCGCTGACTGTCGCCGACGTGATGCACAAGCCGGCGGTGGTCGTGCCAACCAGCATCACCCTTGCGGAGGCCTCGGTGATCCTGGACGGCGCCAATGTGGGAGCCGCGGCGGTGCTCGATCCCCAGGGAAGGTTGCGCGGCATGATCAGCGAACGTGACCTCCTCCGTTCGGTCGGACATGGGATCGATCCCGGCACCGCCAGAGTTGAGGAGGTGATGACCCAGAACCCGGTCACGGTCTCGGTGACCGACACCGTCGAGAAGGGTCTCGAGGTATTCCGAGAGCGTCGCTTCCGCCACCTCCCGGTAATGGACGGCGACCGTGTCGCGGGCATCCTCTCGATCCGCCACGTCGTGCGCGTCGCGCACATCGAGGAGGTGCAGCCGGCGGGCTCTGCGCCTCCCGGCCTCGCGCCGCGCGGGCTCGAGGGTGTGGCCGTGGCAGAGACGTCGGTCGGCGACGTTCGAGGCGAGGAGGGGTTCTTCCACTACCGCGGCTACAACGCGACCGAGCTGGCGCGCCGTTGCTCGTTCGAGCAGGTCTGGTATCTGCTCGCCGAGGGTGAGCTGCCCGATGAGGCGCAACTGAAGGCCTTTACGGCTCGTGCCGTCGAGGCGCGCTCGGTCCCCGACACGGTCGCGGATCTGCTGCCCAGTATCGCGGCGCTTCCCGGGTACACGCCGTTGATGGCGCTTCGCTCGGCCGTGTCACTGGCGGGTGCGGCGCTGGAGCAGCAGCCGACGCTCGACATACCGGCGGATGAGGTTCGCAGGGAATGCCTGAAGATGGCGGCCATCGTCCCGGTGCTGCTCATGCGGCTGCACCGGCATCACCTCGGCCTCGAGCCGGTCGAGCCGGACTCGGACCTCGGCTACGTGGGCGCCTACATCCAGATGCTGACGGGTGAGCGACCTCACGAGCGTGCGATCCGGGCGCTGGAGCAGTACCTGATCCTCACGATGGATCACGGTTTCAACTCGTCGACGTTCACCGCACGGGTGATCACATCGACTGGGTCTGACATCGGTTCGGCCCTGACGGGAGCAATCGGCGCCCTGGCCGGTCCACTCCACGGCGGCGCACCCTCCAGAGCGCTTGCGATGCTGGATGCGATCGGCACCCCCGACAGAGCCGAGGAGTACCTCCGTCACGAGATCTCCTCGGGCGAGCGCTTGATGGGCTTCGGTCATCGCGTCTACAAGACCGACGATCCGCGCTCGACATTGCTGCGCGAGGTGGCGATCGAGCTGGGTGGTCCCCAGGCGGAGTTCGCCGTGGAGGTGGAGCGGACCGCGCTGCGCGTGCTCAACGAGCTCAAGCCGGGCCGACGCCTCTACACCAACGTTGAGTTCTATGCGGGCGTGGTCATGAACAGCGTCGGCATTCCGCCCGACATGTTCACGCCCACCTTTGCCTCGAGCCGCACGGTCGGCTGGACCGCGGCGATTGCGGAACAGGCCGCCAACAACCGGCTGATCCGCCCCTCCGCGCTCTACGTCGGACCGCAGCCGCCGCGGCCGATGCCCGATGGATACGGCGCCGCAATCAAGACCGCCGAACTCGCCCGCTGAGGGCCGGGTAACGTCGGCGTAACGAGCGCCATTTGCTTGGCGATCACCGAAACAACCTCGTCACCCAACCACAACGTGTGGTCGCGCTGTGTGACCGATGCTGCGGACATGATCCCGGCATTCTTCCCCGCGTTGGCAGCCCTGGTGAGGTCGATGACCGTTCGCACCAGCCGGCGGCGCGATAGCGAACGTGGTCAGGGGCTCGTCGAGTACGGCCTGATCATCATCCTGGTCGCGATCTTCGTCATCGTCGTTGTCGGTGTCCTCGGGCACCAGACGAACAACGTCTTCTCGAACGTCAGCAACGGCCTGAACGCGTAGCACGGCGGCGATCCCGCCGCAGCGCCGGCGCCGCTGAGCTGCCCACGCTCCGGGAGCGTCGCGTTTCGTAAGGTTGGGCGCAGTGAAGATGCCAGCCGCTGCTGACGAAGAGGTTCGGCGGCACCGCTCGCGTGGGAGCCTGGCGCTCGCCGGTGTCGTCCTGTGCGGGGGTGCCAGCACGCGCATGGGCGTCGACAAGGCGACCATCAGCATCGAAGGAGCGACTCTGCTCGAGCGCGCGCTGGCGCGGCTCGATACCGTATGCGATCCGGTGCTCATCGCTGCCGGCGACATACCGATGATGATCACCGGCCGGAACACGATCCCCGACGCCGTGCGAGGAGCGGGACCACTGGCTGGGCTCGTCGCGGCCCTGCGTGCATCGCCGCACCGGCTGCTCGCCGTCGTGGCGGTCGACCTCCCGTGGATCGATCCGAGTCTCATACGTTGGTTGGCCGCCGTCATCGGCGAGCACGATGTTGCGGTCTGCGAGACGACCCGCGGCATCGAGCCACTCCATGCGGTCTACTCGACGTCGCTCCTGGAGGCGGCCGAGCGCGCCGTCGCCGGACCTGACAGATCACTTCGGCGTCTGATCGAGGGATCAGACGCGCTGCAGGTCCCCGAGCGCGAATGGCGGGCCGCCGGCATTTCGGGCAGGTTCACACAAAACCTCAACACACCCACGGACCTCGCGGAGTTCAGTCAGCCGTCTCTCCGATGAGGGATCGAACCACGGACGCCGCCGCGTCGAGGGCGTCGGACTCCGACACGCCCGACCGAATCGAGTCCTCGACGAACCGGCCGATGAGGAACGCCGCCAGCGGGGCGTTCTGGCGTTCGGTGGCATGCGCGACGTCGCGTGCGATGCGCAGGAGCCGGGCCCGCCCGGCGAGATCGAGCGGCTCCAGAACAGCAGCGGGACCGCGAGCAGCGCGCAGCTTCGATGCGAGCTCGCTGAGCAGGTCGCCAGCGGGAGGTGTCGGCGTCACGTCGCGGATCATCTTGCCCGATGGCCGCGCCTTCGAGGGCCCCGCCCCGATATCCGGTCGCTATCGTGGTGGGATGACCGTGCGCCACCGGCGTGTGATGCAGGTTGCCGCGGGCGGGGCCGTGACCTGGCGGAGCGATGACGTCAGCACCGAGGAGCCGCTCGAGATCCGGGTGGGCGAGGTCTCGCTCTCGGTCACGATGCGCACCCCCGGGGACGACTTCGATCTGGTCGCCGGGTTCCTCATCACCGAGGGCATCGTTCGAGACGCCGCCGAGATCGCGTCGATGCGCATGTGTCCGGAGGCGGATGCCGCGACCGGCGAACTCAACATCGTCGAGGTGACTCTCTCCGCGTCCGCAGCGTCTCGCGAGCTCACGCCCCGCGCGTTCTACATGACCTCGTCGTGTGGCCTGTGCGGCAAGGCGAGCATCGAGGCTGTGCGCACGCGATCGGCGTATGACGTGGCGGAGGATCCGCTGCGAGTCTCGCCCGAGCTGATGTTCGGTCTGCCCACCTCACAGCATTCCGCGCAGCGGCAGTTCGCGCGCACCGGCGGACTGCACGCAGCCGCACTGTTCGACGATGAAGGTGCGCTCCTCTGCCTGCGCGAGGATGTCGGCCGGCATAACGCCTTCGACAAAGTCATCGGCTGGGCCGCCACACAGCGATTGCTCCCGCTTCGGTCGCATATCATCCTCGCATCGGGCCGCGCCAGCTTTGAGTTGACGCAGAAGACGCTGATGGCCGGAATTCCCTTGCTGGCGGCGGTTTCCGCGCCGTCAAGCCTCGCCGTCGAGCTTGCGGCCGACTCCGGGATGACCTTGATAGGCTTTCTTCGAGGTGAGCGCATGAATGTCTATGCCGGACACGAACGGATCCTTCGCGCATGAGCGACACCGTCGAGGAGAAGCGCTGGCGTGCGGCCGAGATCACGGTGAGTGACAGCCGCCGCGGCGTCGACGCCGATGACCGCAGCGGCGACGTCATCGTTGCCCGGTTCGCGCTGCTTCCCGCGGATGTGATTGCACGGGAGAGTGTCCCCGACGACATCGAGAGCATCCGCACTGCTGTGCGGCAATGCGCCGGGGCTGCCGACATTCTCATTCTGACCGGCGGCACAGGGCTCGGTCCTCGCGACGTCACGCCGCAGGCGCTCTTGCCGATGTTCGACTACGAGGTGCCGGGGATGGCCGAGGTCATGCGCGGACACGGCCTGCGGTCCACACCGCACGCGATGCTTTCGCGCCAGGTGGCCGGCGTCACCGGGAAGTGTCTCGTGCTCTCGCTGCCCGGGAGCCCCACGGCAGTGGCCGAGTGCCTTGACGCGGTGTGGCCGGCGCTGCCGCACGCACTCGCCCTGATCTCCGGGAACACGCGGCACCCGGAGGCCACAAGTCCGCCGAGCTAGGGAGTCTCGGGCCGGTCGAGCGCCCCGCTGCGGCCGCCCTCCTTGTGCACCAGCGTGACATCGGTGATCGAGGCCCAATGGTCGACCGCCTTGATCATGTCGATCACGGTGAGCGCAGCGATCACAACGGCGGTCAGTGCTTCCATCTCGACCCCGGTCGCGCCCTCGACGCGCGCCGTTGCCTCGATCACGATGCCGGGCATCGCCGATGTGTCGAGCCGAAGGTCGACATCGATGTGGCGCAGCGCCAGCGGGTGGCAGAGGGGGATGAGGTCCGAGGTGCGCTTGGCACCCATGATGCCCGCGAGTCTGGCAGTATCCAGCACGCTGCCCTTGGCGATCGTGTCGGCGGTGATTCGCTGGACAGTGTCGGCGCTGCAGTTCACGCGACCGCGTGCGGTTGCGCTGCGCCGCGTCACCGCCTTGTCGCTGATGTCGACCATGCGCGCACGACCGGTCGCGTCGACGTGGGTGAGACGTTGCTCCGTCACGAGGATTCCTCTGGGGCGACGCCGTGCCGGGCATCCACCCAACGAGCACCGTCAGTCCTGTGCTCGCGTTTCCAGACGGGCACCGTGCTCTTGATGAGCTCCAGCGCTTCCGAGCATGCGGGGAACGCCGTGTCCCGGTGCGGCGCGGCCACCACGACGACCACGCTCGCATCGCCGATCAGCAGCGACCCGGTGCGATGCACGATGGTGATGGTGCTGATGCCGCCGTGTGAGAACAGCATCTCGCCGATCCGGCGCATCTCCGACTCGGCCATCTCGGCATACGCCTCGTAGTCCATGCGATGCACGGCCACGCCGTCACTGTGGTCGCGCACTCTGCCGATGAACGTCGCCACAGCCCCGTCGCCTGAGGTCCCCGCACTCGCGATGACCGAGGCGATATCGATTGGAGCGTCCGTGATCCAGACCCGCACGGGAGATTGCTCGACGCTGCCACCCGCTACCGGCGGGATGAACGCGATGGTGTCGCCACTGCTCACCGCGGTGCTCCACTCGCAATAGCCGAGGTTGCGCGCGGCACGAACCGACCCGGCGCCGACCGCGGCGGCGGGATGGCGCCGCACCAGCTCGTCCCACACCTCCTGCACCGTGGCACCGGCGACGTGGATCTCCGCGACGCCGACCCGCTCACGCAGGGGACCGAAGACGAGGACGGTGATGTCATCCATCGGTCAGCCGCCGATGTACGACATCTCGATGCGTTCGCCCTCGGCGATACCGAGCCCGCGGAGCTCGGAGTAGCGGTCGTCGCGGCGCTTCCACCGATCGGCGACGATGCGGCGGAGCGCGTCATCGTCGGCGCCGGATCGCATGGGCTCGCGCAGGTCGATGCCGGCAGTCGCGAACAGGCACGTGTAGAGCTTGCCGTCGACGCCGAGACGAGCCCGAGTGCAGTCGCCGCAGAAGGGGCGGCTCACCGAGGTGATCACGCCAAGGTCGCCGTTGCCGTCCGCGAACCGATAGGTCCGGGCCACGGCCGCGGGGTCCGGCGTCTCCTCGAGGAGCGGATACACCTGGCGCACGCGCTCGAGGATCTCCTCACCGCTCACCACGTCGGCCATGCGCCATCCGTTGGTCGCGCCCACGTCCATGTACTCGATGCAACGGAGGCCCAGTCCCTCGCGGCGGGCGTAGCCGACGAGGTCGAGCAGACCTTGCTCATTGACACCGCGCTGCACCACACAGTTGAGCTTGATGGGTGCGAGTCCGGCCTCGCGCGCGGCTGCGATCCCGTCGAGGACCTCGCTCACCTCGATCCGTGAGTCACTCATCGAGGCGAAGACGGTTGGATCGAGTGAGTCGAGGCTGACGGTCACTCGCTGCAGCCCCGCGTCGCGAAGCCGGGCCGCCCAGCGCCGGAGCAGCGCGCCGTTGGTGGTCAGCGCGATATCCGGGACACCGAGCTTGGCGATGCCCTCAACGATGTCAACGAGGTCCGGGCGGAGGAGCGGTTCACCGCCGGTCAGACGGATCTTGGTGACGCCGAGCGAGGCGAACACGCCGGCGAGGCGGACGATCTCGCGGGCGTCGAGCGCTTCGGCACGAGGCAGGAATTGATATCCGGGCCCGAACCGTGCTTTCGGCATGCAGTACGGGCAGCGGAAGTTGCAGCGATCGGTGACGGAGATGCGGACGTCGCGGAGTGAGCGGCCGAGTCGATCGGGACCGATGGTCACCTCGGGCAACGCGGAAACCGTTGTCATCGCAGCGGGATCGCCTCGACGACCGCACCTGCCTCGACGACGTCGAGGTGAGCGGGAAGCACGAGCAGGCAGTCCGCACGGGTGAGCGACTGCAGCATCGAGGAACCCTGGTCGCCGGAGCTGCTGGCCTGCGGCAGGTCGTCGAGGGTGGACGAGCGCAGCACGGCGCGCGTGTAGGTTTCGAGGCCCTCGGGTTTGGTCATCTCCTCGGCGATCCGGACCCGCATCCGCCGCCGATGCAGCTCCGTCGAACCCTGCATCCGGAGGATGACCGGCCGCGCAAAGAGCTCGAAGGTCACCGAGCTGCTGACGGGGTTGCCAGGAAGCCCGATGAAGATTGCGTCGTGCAGCCTTCCGATCAGCACCGGTTTTCCCGGGCGCATCGCCACCCGCCAGGTCGAGATGGTCCCCAGCTCAGCGGCCACCTCCCGGACCCAGTCGTGGTCGCCGACGCTGACACCGGCGCTGCTCACCACGAGGTCCGAAGCCGAGGCCGCCTCGAGCATCGCTCGGACGGACGCCTTCGAGTCGCGCGCGATGCCCAGAAACGTCGGCAAACCACCCGCTGCACGGACCGCCGCCGTCAGCATGGGGGAGTTGGAGTCAACCAGCTGTGCCGGCCCCGGAGGCATGCCGGCGGGCACGAGTTCGTCGCCGGTGGCCAGCAGCGCGACGCGCGGCCGTCCGCCGACGAGGAGACGGTCGTGACCCAGCGCGGCGGCGACACCGATGTCGATGCTGGTCAGCCGCTGCCCAGGCAGCATCACCGTGTCCCCGGCGCGTATGTCGGCGCCGCGGGGGCGAACGCTCGTGGCCAGGGGCGTGGCGACTTCGATGAGCACCATCGGCCCATCGCGCGTCGTGTCCTCCTGACGGACGACGGTGTCCGCGCCGTCGGGCATCGGCGCACCGGTCATGATCCGCATCGCGGTGCCGGCCTCGTGGACGGCAGGAATCGCACCGGCCCGGGATTCCGCGATGACCGGCAGGCGGACCGGGGCGCCGGCCATCGCGCCCGCGACGTCGCTCGCACGCACCGCGTATCCGTCCATGGCGGAGTTGTCGAAACCGGGAAGGTCGGATCGCGACGAGATCGGCTCGGCGAGGATCCGCCCGAGTGCCGCATCAAGAGCCACGGTCTCCGGGGCGATCACGCCGACCTGCTCCAGCAGTCGCCGCTGAGCGCTGGCGACTGATTCGAGGTCGGCGGAAACAGCGTGCGTCAACATCGTGAGAGTTCTGATCCTCCACCCTCGTTCGGGATTCCGGCACCAATCATAGTCGCGGTTACCCCAGGGGTATTTCCAGGGTGACACCAGTGCGCGCGACGGGTGTTTTCGAGGTCTCCCTCGCAGGCGTACTCTTTAGTCTGTCCGCTACCGGACAGATCCAGAGAGCAGTTGGGCTCAAATCCCGGAGGTTTTGGATGTTCCCTGCCGCGTTCGACTACACCGCGCCCGGGGCGCTGGACGAGGTGCTCAGCCTGTTGAGACAGCACGGCGACGACGCCAAAGTGCTCGCGGGAGGGCAGAGCCTGATCCCGTTGCTCAAACTACGATTTGCGGCCCCAGTTATCGTGATCGATATAGGAAGAGTCGGCGGTCTCGAGGGAATTCGCCGCGAAAACGGGCACGTACGGATTGGCGCCCGAACCCGGCATCGCGATGTGGAGAGCGCGAGCGACCTCCGCGGGACCCTCGACGTTCTTCTCGACGCGGCGCCGCTGATCTCCGATCCTCTCATTCGCAACATGGGCACCGTCGGCGGCTCGATCTGTCATGCGGACCCTGCAGGTGACTGGGGGGCGGTGATGCTCGCGGTCGGCGCCGAATTCGTCGTCAGGTCAGCCGGTGGCGAGCGCGTGCTCCCTGCGGCAGGCTTCTTTGAGGGCCCCTTCACCACCGGTCTCCACTCGGACGAGGTCATGACGGAGATCCGGATCCCGGTCGGGACAGGGAGGTCGGGCGGGACCTACCTCAAGCTCGAGCGCAAGATCGGCGACTTCGCCAGCGTCGCGACCGCCGTCCACGTCGTGCTCGGCGGCGACGGTCGAATCACGAGCGCGGGCATCGGCCTGTGCGCGGTCGGTGCGCAGAGCATCAAGGCGACCGCCGCGGAAGCGGCGCTCGTCGGTCAGGCGCCGTCGGACGAGGTGATCGCTGAGGCGGCCCGGCTCGCCGGCGAGGCAGCCGAACCAAAGGCGGACATCCGGGGGAGTGCGGAGTACAAGCGCGACGTTGCACGGGTCTTCGTGCAGCGCGGCCTGCACACCGCGATCAATCGCGCGCAGGGAGCAACGGCATGAAGATCACGGTGAACATGAACGGGGCCGAGCGCAGCGCTGAGGCGGAGCCGCGCACCCTGCTCGTCGATTTCATTCGCACCAAGCTCGGCATGACCGGGACGCACATCGGCTGTGACACCAGCAACTGCGGTGCATGCACTGTGCTGCTCGACGGCCGGCCGGTGAAGTCCTGCACGGTGCTTGCGGTTCAGGCCGAGGGCAGGAACGTCACCACGGTCGAGGGTCTCGCCACGGGCGGCAAGCTCCACCCGATCCAGGAGGGATTCCACGCCGAGCACGGGCTGCAGTGCGGTTTCTGCACTCCCGGGATGATGCTGGTCGGGGCCGCGCTCATCGAGAGCAACCCCCATCCCACCGAGGACGAGATCCGTTGGGGGATCAGCGGCAACATCTGCCGTTGCACCGGGTACATGAACATCGTCAAGGCGATCCAGCATGCCGCCGCCGCGAACGCCGCCGAGAAAACCGCAGGAGTAGCGTGATGGCAGTTGACACCACGGAAGCTGCCGAGGCCGCACGTCAGGCGATGGGTGGCATCGGCGTCTCGCTCGCCCGCAAGGAGGACGCACGATTCATCCACGGTCAGGGGCACTACGTCGACGACGTCGTGCTCCCTGGGATGCTCCACATGGTGGTGGTGCGAAGCCCGCACGCGCATGCGCGCATTCGCGGCATCGACAGCAGCGCAGCCATGGCGATACCGGGGGTGATCGCGGTCGTGACCGGTGAGCTGCTCGCCCAGCACAAGCTCGCGTGGATGCCCACGCTCTCGGGCGACACGCAGGCGGTGCTCGCCACAGACAAGGTCCGCTTCCAGGGCCAGGAAGTCGCGTGTGTCATCGCCGAGACCAAGTACATCGCCGAGGACGCCGCAGCGCTCGTCAGCGTTGACTACGAGCCGCTTCAAGCGGTGACGACACCCCAGCAGGCGCTCGAGCCCGGCGCTCCCGTCATCCGCGACGAGAAAGAGGGCAAGACCGACAACAAGATCTACCACTGGGAGGCGGGCGACGCGGCCGCGACCGACGCGGCCTTCGCACGCGCTGCCAAGGTGGTGAAGCTCTCGACGTATTACCCGCGCTGCCATCCATCGCCACTGGAGACGTGCGGGTGCGTCGCGGACCTCGACCCGGTGACGGGCAACGCGACGATCTACATGACCAGCCAGGCGCCGCACGCCCATCGCACCCTCTTCGCGATCGTCGCGGGACTGCCCGAGGAGAAGATCCGGATCATCTCCCCGGACCTCGGTGGCGGGTTCGGCAACAAGGTGCCGATCTACCCCGGGTACGTGGTCGCGACCGCGGCGTCGCTCCTGATCGGACGCCCGGTGAAGTGGGTCGAGGACAGGACCGAGAACCTCATCTCGACAGGCTTCGCGCGCGACTACTACATGGACGGCGAGATGGCCCTCGACGAGAACGGCAAGTTCATCGGGCTGCGGGCGCACCTCTTGAGCGACAACGGCGCGTTCTTCGCCGACGCGCAGCCGACCAAGTTCAAGGCCGGTCTCTTCCACATCGTGACCGGCTCGTACGACATCCCGGCGGCGCATATCGTCGCGGACGGCGCGTACACGAACAAGGCTCCCGGTGGCGTCGCGTATCGATGCTCGTTCCGCGTCACCGAGGCGTCCTACCTGATCGAGCGCCTCGTCGAGAACATCGCCGTCGAGCTGGGGCAGGACCCGGTGACCACACGCCTCAACAACTTCATCCCACCCGAGGCGTTCCCGTACCACTCGGCGGCGGGCTTCGACTACGACAGTGGCGACTATCCCCGGGCGATGAGGGTCGCGCTGGACATGCTCGGCTACGACGAGCTTCGCAAGGAGCAGGCCGAGAAGCGCGCCAGGGGCGAGCTCATGGGCATCGGCGTCGCCAGCTTCACCGAGGTTGTCGGTGCGGGCAAGGGCAAGGATTACGACATCGCCGGGCTTCGCATGTTCGACTCAGCGGAGTTGCGCATCCATCCGACCGGCAAGGGGATCCTCAAGCTCGGCGTCAAGTCGCAGGGCCAGGGCCACGAGACGACCTTCGCGCAGATCGTTGCCGAAGAGCTCGGCATCCCCGCATCGGACATCGAGGTCCGCGAGGGCGACACGGACAACACGCCGTTCGGTCTCGGCACCTACGCGTCGCGGTCGACGCCCGTGGGCGGCGCGGCGACGGCCGTGGTGGCTCGCAAGCTCCGCGACAAGGGCAAGCTGATCGCCGCACATCTCTTCGAAGCCGACGTCGCCGACATCGAGTTCGACCACGGCAAGTACAGCGTCAAGGGCTCGCCCGACAACGTCAAGACGATCCAGGACATCGCGTTCGCGGCGTACACCAACCTTCCGGAGGGCCTCGAAGCGGGGCTCGAAGGTGTGACCTACTACGACCCGCCGAACATGACCTTCCCGTTCGGGACGTACATGGTCGTGGTCGACATCGACAAGGGCACCGGTCAGGTCAAGGTCCGCCGCATGGTTGCCGTCGACGACTGCGGCGTGCGCATCAACCCGATGATCGTCGAGGGCCAGATCCACGGTGGTCTCACTGAGGGCTTCGGCATCGCGTTCATGGAGCTGATCACCTTCGATGACGAGGGCAACTGCATCGGCTCCAACTTCATGGACTACCTGATCCCGACCGCATGGGAGACCCCGCGCTTCGAGCTGGGCGCGACGGTCACACCGTCGCCGCACCATCCGATCGGCGCCAAGGGCGTCGGCGAGTCGGCAACCGTCGGGTCGCCGGCCGCCTACGTCAACGCGGTGATCGACGCCCTGTCACACCTCGGGATCACCAACATCGACATGCCGGTCACGTCGGACAAGGTGTGGGCCGCGCTGCGCAGCAAGGGGGTGACCGAATAGACGACCGGCTCCTGACCCTGCTCGCCGAGACCGCCGCGTCGGGGCGTCCGTGCGCACTCGCGACCGTGGTGCGCACGGAGTCGCCGACATCGGCGCATCCCGGCGACAAGGCTGTCATCACCGGCGACGGTGCGCTCCACGGGTGGATCGGCGGCAGCTGCTCCGAGGCGCTCGTCCGCCGCGAGGCACTGGTTGCGATGGGTGACGGCCTGCCGCGGCTCGTCCGTATCCGGCCGGATGTCGAGGCGCTGGAGACACGCAACGGAGGTGAGCTCACCGTGGCCACGACATGCCCGAGCGGTGGGACGCTCGACATCTTCATCGACCCGCATCTCCCCAAGCCGCTGCTCGCCGTGATCGGTGAGAGCCCGGCCGCCCGGACGCTCATCGAGCTCGGGCGAGTGGTGGGCTTTCGCACGTGCGGCATCCACCCCGGGGCCGACGCCGCCGACTTTCCCCGAGCGGACCGGGTGCTCGACAGCCTCGACGTCGGGGTGCTCGCCGATGAGCAGGACTGCTGGGTCGTGGTCGCGACGATGGGCCACTACGACGATGACGCTCTGGAGGCAGCCCTGTCCCTGCCGTCTGCCGACGTCGCGCTGGTCGCGAGCGTGCGCCGTTCGGCGGCGGTGATGGACACCCTGCGCGCGCGTGGTGTCCCCGAAGTCCAGCTCGCGCGGGTTCGCGCTCCCGCGGGTGCGCAGCGGGCGGGAGCGCAGGAGGAGATCGCCCTCCAGGCCCTGGCCGAGGTGGTGGCGCTTCGTCACGAGCGGATGGTCGCGGACCCCGTCACGGCACCCGCCGCGATCGCCGGGTTCGCGGTCGACCCGGTGTGCGGTATGACCGTCGACACCGCGGATGCCGCCCACTCGGCGATCCACGAGGGTGTGGCGTACTTCTTCTGCTGCTCGGGCTGCCGGGAGCAGTTCGTCGCCGACCCCGCACGGTTTCTGCGCGCCACCGCCGGCTGAACGTGGTCGCGTCCAGCTCGGCGGGGATCATCCTTGCAGCGGGGGCTTCGCGACGCATGGGAGAGCCGAAACAGCTCCTTCCGGTGCATGGCCGGCCGCTGCTCGAGGCAGTCCTTGCTGCCGCCTGCGACTCTCGGCTCGACGAGGTCGTGCTCGTCCTCGGTGCCCACGCCGACGAGATCAGACGGTCGGTTCGGCTCGGGCGTGCGCGCGTCGTCATCAACCCCGAACACGCTGACGGCATGAGCACGTCGCTTCGGGCGGGGATTGCGAGCCTCGGGACGGCGGTGACACGGGCAGTAGTCATGCTCGGCGATCAGCCCGATATCACCGCCGAGGTGGTCGACCGCCTCCTCGAGACCCAGGCCGCGTCAGGACTCCCCGCGGCGGCGCTGAGCTTCGACGGGCTCCTCCATCCGCCCTGCGTGCTCGCTCGAGAGCTCTGGGGGGACATTGCCGCACTCCAGGGAGACGTCGGGCTCCGGGCGCTGGTACGGGCGCGCCCGGAACTCGTCGCGGCGGTTGCCGCCGACAGGCCCGGCGGCCATCCGGTCGACATCGACACACGCGAGGACTTCGAGTTGCTCGCCGCGGACCCAACCTGAAGCTCTGCTAGCCTCGGCCGGTTCAGTTCGCGATCCGGAGGTAGGTCCGTTGCCAGCTCTCGTCATCATCGCCGAGCGACTCATCGATGGCACGGGGCGCGATCCGATCGAGCGCGCCGCGGTCGTCATCGAGAACGGGCGGATCAGTGCGGCAGGGGCGCGCGCATCGCTGGCGATCCCCGCCGGCGCTCGGGTGCTCGAGGACGACGATCTCACGCTGCTGCCCGGGTTCATGGACATGCACGTCCACCTGGCTTCGTCGGGCACCAACCTGGTGCGCATCCTCATGACCCCACCGTCGCTGGCGCTGCTCAACTCGGTCCCCAACTGCGCTCGCACCCTTGCGGCCGGAGTGACCACGGTGCGCGACGCCGGCCACACCCCGGTCGGCGTCCGGCTCGCGGCGGCGGCAGGACATTTCCCGGCGCCTCGCATGGAACTCGCGGTCAGCCTGCTGAGCCAGACCGGCGGCCACGGAGACGACCTCATGCCGTGCGGTGCCCGGGTCGGCATCACCATGAATGTCGACGTGCCCCACGGCGTTGTTGACGGCGTCGACGCGATGCGGCGCAAGGTGCGAGAGGTGCTCCATGCCCGTGCCGACTGGATCAAGCTGTGCACCAGCGGCGGTGTGCTCAGCCCGGGCGATCTCCCCGAGCATGCGCAGTTCTCGGTCGAGGAGATCCGGGTCGCGGTGGAGGAGGCGGCGGTTGTCGGCAAGCGCGTGATGGCGCATGCGATGTCTCCCGCCGGAATTCGCAATGCGCTCATCGCCGGGGTCACCAGCATCGAGCACGGCTGCCTGCTCGACGAGGAGGGAATCGCGATGATGAAGCAGCGGAGCGCGTACCTCGTGCCCACCCTCGTGGCACCCGGAGACGTGATCGACGGAGCGAAAGTGGGCGGCGGCGGGCTGCCACCCGAGATGATCGCCAAGGCCGAGCACATCTCAGGGCTCCACCGCGCCGCGGTATCGGCGGCGATTGCCGCCGGGGTCAAGATCGCAATGGGGACCGACAGCGGGGTCGGCCCCCACGGGGCTAACCTTCGCGAGCTCGGCCAGATGGTCCGTTGTGGCATGACGCCGATGCAGGCGATCGTGGCCTCGACGAGCGTGCCCGCCGAGCTGCTCCGTCGTCGCGACCTCGGCTCACTCGAGCCCGGCAAGCTCGCCGACGTCGTCGCGGTGCATGGGGACCCGCTCGCGGACATCGACTCCCTCGCCGATCCGCGGCACATCCGGGTGGTGATCAAGGACGGCCTGATCGCCCACGACTTCCGGAACCGTGCGGAGCCTCCTCAGTCCGCGTCGGGATCGTCGCTGAGCGCAGCCTCGTAAGGAGGTATCCGCCAGGCGGCCTCCTTGCCGAGCAGGCCCCCATGGCCGAGAGACGCGAGATAGGGGGCATCGAGCGGCAGGCCGGCGTGCAGCCGTGCGATGAGCAGGTCGAGCGCGCTCCGGCGGGAGAACATGCCGCATGACGCCACCCCGATGACCGGCCGGCCCAGCAGCTCGGCGATCCAGTAGCTGCTTCCCGGGTGCATGGGCAGGCCACGGCGGATCGAGGTCGCCCCGGCGGCGATGAGGCTCTGCCAGGTGACGTCCAGGGGATCGACCGACGCGACGCCGACGGCGAGGACGATATCCGACGTCCCCGCGGCGTCGAGCAGCGCCTGCCGGACCTGCGCGGGGCTGTCGTCGACGTATCGCACCGGCTCGACGGTGCCTCCGAACCACGCGCTGCGCAGGCCGAGCGACCGCTCGAACCGCTCCCTCGCATCGTCGGTGAGCTGCTGACGCACGATCGCCGCCACTCGAAGCGGGAGAAACGGCCGCACGCTGAGGATCCCGGCGCCGTCGCCCGACGAGAGCGCGGCCCGCTCGGCTTGTTCGAGCGACCATTCGTCGATGGCGAGCGGCGTGATCTTGACGCCGGCGAGGGTCCTCCCGGCATCCACATGCAGGCCATCGGCAACCGTGAACACGGTGACGCCGTCGACCGCATTGATGGCCGCGAGCGCCCTCACGTCCACCGCGACGATGCCGCGCCACGCCGCCACCAGGCGCACCTGCGACTCCACAGGCGTCCTCGCCGCGGTTCCCGGCCCTGCAACCGTGGCGGCGATGCGAACCGCGGCGGCGTCCTCGCCGACGTCACCGTCGTCGAGCCAGAGCAGATGCAGCTCCTCGGGACGCGCGCTGCGCATGGCCGGCTCGTCACCGTGTACGAGCATCGCTCCCTTGGTCAGCACCGGCCGACCACTCCCGTCAAGCACGTCGCGGCAGAGAACGGCGCCGACCCACCGCGCTGAGGGGCCATCGACCGCCGAGCCTGGGAGGACCTCCAGTCTCACCCGACCGGCGCTGCGGCAACCGCGGACAGCGACCCTGCCTTGCGGCCCCGGCGCACTGCCACGATCTCGGCGAGGATGGCGATGGCGATCTCCTCGGGTGTCGCCGCCCCGAGGTCGAGCCCGACCGGGCTGTGGATGCGCGCGATGTCCGAATCGGTGAATCCGGCCTCACGGAGCCGCGCCACTCGCTTGGCGTGAGTGCCCCGGCTCCCGATCGCGCCGATGTACCCGGTTTGGGTGCGGAGCAGGGCGCTCAGCGCAGGGTCTTCGAATTTCGGGTCGTGGGCGAGACACACCGCGGCGTCGCGGGAGCCCAGCTCGAAGCGCGGGAGCGCCTCATCCGGCCACTCGGCCACAAGGCGTTCGGCGTCGGGGATGCGCTCGGCGTTGTTGAAGGCGGTGCGCGGGTCGACGACCGACACCGTGAATCCCGCCGCGCGAGCCATGGTGGTCAGCGCGATGGCGATGTGCACGGCTCCAATGACGACCAGCTGCGGTGCGGGGACGATCGGATCGACGAACACCCTCGTGCCCGAGATCTCCTCGACCCCGGGAAGGCCGGAGGCGATCCGGGGTCGCGCCGCGGCGACAACCTCCGCAATCGTCGAGGAGCCGCCAAGGCTGCCCACGAGTCCGCCGTCCGCCGTCGCAGCCACCCGGCTGCCGGCGTGCTCGCCGTCCAGCGCGGTCAGCAGCGCAACGGGCCGCGAGGTCTCGATCGCGTGCCGGACCTCCTCGATCACGGGATCCGACCCATCACTTTCAAGGGTTTCGACGAAGATATCCACCTCGCCACCGCAGGACAGGCCAACCGCCCAGCCCATCTCGTCGCTGATGCCGTAGTGGAGCATGCGGGGCGGGGCTTCACCGGCGATCGTCGCCTGCGCCTCGAGCACCACCGCGGATTCGAGACAGCCCCCGCTCACCGAACCGGCCATCCGACCGTCGCGGCTTACCAGGAGGCGCGCACCCATGGGTCGCGGGGTTGATCCGGAGGTGCCGACAACTGTCGCGACCGCGACCAGCGGGTCACCCTCGCTCCATTCACTCAACGTCGGAAGCAGATCTCGCATGACATGAGTATCCACTTCCATGGCCGAACGCCACAAGCCGTGGCTCAGTCCAGCGGTGCACAATTCCGGGAATGCAAATCGAGAACTCCTTCGCCGTCAAGGCAGCGCCCGATCGCGTCTACGAATTTCTGCTCGACGTCAACAACGTCGTGAGTTGCGTTCCCGGTGCAGAGCTGTCCGAGGTGGTCGACCCCAGCACGTTCAAGGGGAAGGTTCGAATCAAGGTCGGTCCGGTCACGGTGAGCTACAACGGCACGGCCAGAATCACATCGCGCGATGCCGAGACCCGGACCGCGACCCTCGAGGCGGAAGGTCGCGAGACCACCGGCTCCGGAAGCGCCCAGGCGACGACGGTGATGTCGGTCGACGCGGACGGCGAAACCTCGAAGGTGACGCTCACCACCGACTTCACCGTCGTCGGTCGGGTCGCCCAGTTCGGCCGAGGGATCATGGAGGATGTCTCGCGTCACCTTGTCGGGCAGGCCGCGACGTGCATTCAGTCGAAGCTCGAGGCCCCGCCCCCCGGAGCTGCGGCGACCGCTGACGCCTCCCCAGGGGATGCGAGCTCCTCGTGGACCGCGTCGTCGGCGCCATCGTCGCCCGCGGCGTCAGAACCCGCGGCGCTTGACGCGGTCGCGCTCGGTCGGGCCGTGGCGAAGGAGCGCCTGAGCCGGATGAAGGTGCGGCCTCAGGTGATCGCGATCGTGTTTGCGGGGCTGATCAGCCTTCTGCTGCTTCGCCGCCTCCGGCGAGCGCGGCGGCGGCGCCGCGAGACGACCGGCTGACGCGTCGAGGGAGCTGCGCGAGCAGCTTCCCGAGGGCGTCGAGCGCCTCGACGCTGTGGGCGCTCAGAAAATCGTCGCAGTGAGGTAGGGCCGCGGCCATCCCGCGAGTCTCCGGCTGGTAGACGGTGCTGCCGAGAAGCGGGTTGAGCCAGATCAGCCGATGGCAACTCCTGCGCAGGCGGGCCATCTCGCGCCCGAGTTGCTCGGGGTCACCCCTGTCCCACCCGTCGCTGATGATCAGGACGACTGCGCCGTGACCGAGCACCCGGCGCGCATGGTCACGCTGGAAGGTGTGCAGCGCGTCGGCGATGCGCGTTCCGCCGCCGATGTCGTGGACCTGAGCCGCCACGTGGTCGAGCGCCGCGTCGATGTCGCCGTGCCTGAGGAGATGCGTGATCCTGGTCAGATGTGTCGAAAACGCGAAGGTCTCGACACGCTCGCGCCGGCCGATCGCATGCGCGAAGACCAGCAGGTGACGCGAGTACCGATCCATTGAACCGCTGACGTCGCACAGGACCACGATGGGCCGTCGCTTGGTGCGCGCGCTGGCGCGGGCGAGACGGTGTGCGTCACCTCCCTGGCGCGCGGCGACTCGCATGGTGCGGCGCAGCTCGACCGTTCCGCGACGGTCGGCGCGCAGGCGACGGGTCCTCCGCTCGGCGACCCGCCATGGCGACTGGTGGAGCAGCCGGCGGACCGATGCCAGCTCCTCCCAGCTCATCTCGCGAAAATCGCGCCGGCGAAGCAGCTCCTCAGCGCTGTACCCGGTGCTCGACGCGGGCGGTCCCTCGACCTCGCGGGCGACGCCGGGCGACGACAGCCCGAGTGCGTTCATCCACGCAAGCGCCTGTTTGGGATCCAGGGCCAGCGGGCGGCTTCGTCCGGGAATCGAGCCGGCCTTGCCTTCTCCGCCCGGCCTGGAGAAGAAGAGATCGAAGGCGGCGTCGAACACCGGGCCCTCCTCGCGCCGAGTCACGAACACGGCACGGAGCGCATAGCGGACCTCGTCGGGCCGTTCCAGGTCGATCGCCAGCAGCGCCTCGCACGCGTCGCGTACGCGCTCGGGACCGGTGGTCAAGCCCGCATCGCGGAGCAGCCGCGCAAAGAGGGTCACGCTCTCGACGGGATCCGGGGCGTTGCCGATCACCGTGTGGCGTGCTCTGCGATGGCCTCCTCGCTGCGCTGGAGGTCCTCCTGGTGCTTGATCGCCGCGCCCATTGTCTCGCGGAGCGCAGCGGGCGTCGCCTCAGTGTGGCCGAGTGCAGCGAGCGCGCGCGCCCAGTCCACTGTTTCTGCCACTCCTGGCACTTTGTAGAGATCGAGGCCGCGAAGCCGCTGGGTCACCTCCGCTACCTGGCGGCCGAGTCGCTCGGAGACCTCGGGCGCGCGCACCCGGACGATGGCGACCTCTCGCTCGAGGTCCGGGTAGTCGATCCAGTGATACAGGCATCGCCGCTTGAGCGCGTCGTGGACCTCGCGTGTCCGATTCCCGGTGAGGATCACCAGCGGGGGGTGCTCGGCTCGAATCGTTCCCAGCTCGGGAATGCTGATCGCATAGTCCGCGAGGATCTCGAGGAGGAACGCCTCGAACTCCTCGTCAGACCGGTCGATCTCGTCGATGAGGAGCACGGGCGGCACCGGGTCGTGGTTGTCGATCGCGTCGAGCAGCGGTCGCCGCAGCAGGAAGTCCGGGCCGAACACGTCCTGCTCGGTGCGGACCCGATCCTCCCGCTCACCGACCAGCCGGATGTGCAGCAACTGGCGCGCGTAATTCCACTCGTACGCGGCATGGGCGAGGTCGATTCCCTCATAGCACTGCAGCCGGATCAGACGGGACCCCAGACCCGCCGCCAGTGCGCGCGCCGCCTCGGTCTTGCCGACACCCGCCTCCCCTTCGAGGAAGAGTGGCTTGCTGATGCGCATCGCAACGAGGATGGCCGTCGCCAGCCGCCTGTCGCAGAGGTAATCGTTGGCCTTCAGCAGGTCGACGACGGCGTCGACGGAAGCGGGCAGCGCGGTATCCGCCGGTGCATTCATGTATGGAGCGTGACGAGTCGGCGGCATCGCGGTCAAGCCGCGGACCTCAGAGGGAATAGACGTCGATCTCGGTCGCCTTCACCACCGCGAAGACCTCGCCCCCCTCGGCCAGCCGCAACTCCGCGGCGGCCGCGGGCGTCACCTCGGCCACGAGCGGAAACGGCCCGTCGAGACGGATACGCCAGCGGTCTCCTTCTGGATCGACGCCGGCAACGCTGCGGCGCAGAACGTTTCGGGGGCTCCCGTCGGGGGCCTTCCGGTAGAGCGCCACCGCCCGAGGCTGGATGGTCGCCAGAGCAGGGCCTCGCACGTCGGTGGCGACCGTGACCCAGGATCCGTCCTCGAGCAGCATCCCACCGTCGGACACCGATCCCCGGAGCAGGTTCAACCCCGCCATCCGGGCAATCCATGCTGATCGCGGCCTCGAGGACACCTCGCCGAAGAGCCCCTCCTGGGTCACCCGGCCGTCTTCGAGGACGACGACGCGGTCGGCGAGCGACGCCGCTTCAAGCGGATCGTGGGTGACGATCAACCGCAGCCCGGTGAACGTGGAGAGGTGATCACGAAGCGTCCGGCGCAGCTCGAGCCGCCCGGATGCGTCGACTGCCGCGAGCGGCTCGTCCAGCAGCAGCGCGCGGGGATCGGTGACGAGGACGCGCGCCAGGGCCGCTCGCTGCGACTGCCCGCCGCTCAGCGCCGCGGGGCGAGATGCGGCGTATCCGGCGAGATCCACGCGCTCGAGCCATTCCTTTGCTCTGGCGTTTGCCGTCGTGCGGTCTACGCCCCGTGCGCGCAGCCCGAAGGCGACGTTGTCGAGCACGGTGAGATGAGGGAAGAGTCCGTGATCCTGGAAGACGAACCCGACCCGCCGGGCTTCGGGGGTGAGCCACGTACGGGTCGGCGTGTCCTCGAACACCGTTCCGTCGATCTCGATCCGTCCCTCATCCAGAGGAACCAGTCCCGCGACGACCCGGAGGAGGGTTGTCTTGCCGGCGCCGTTCGGGCCGAGCACGGCGACCGTGACGTTGGACTCGACCGAGAGGTCGCATTCGAGACCAAGACTTCCCAGCCGGGTGCGGACGCGCGCAACCAACGTCATCGCAGCGCGCCCAGCCAGCGGTCACGCAGCACCACGAGCACAAGGACGGAGATGGCGAGGAGCAGCAGCGAGAGCGTGATCGCCATGCCGATCTGCCCCGATCCCTCGAACGAGGTGTAGGCGGCGACGGGAAGCGTCTCGGTCGTCCCGGGGAAGCTCCCCGCGAACGTGATCGTGGCGCCGAACTCGCCGAGTGCTCGCGCCCAGCAGAGCGCGGCGCCGGCTGCGATCGACGGGGCCGCAAGGGGGAGGGTCACCCGCCAGAAGCGTCGCCACGGCCGGGCGCCGAGGGTTGCGGCCACCTCCTCGAAGTGATCGTCGCGCTGCCGGAGCCCGGCCTCGACGGTGATCACCAGAAACGGAAATCCGACGAACGCTTCCGCGATCGCCGCGCCGGCGGTGCTGAAGGGGAGCACGATCCCGAAGTGATCCAGCACCGTCCCGATCGGTGTGGTCCGGCCGAGGGCGGTCTGCAACGCGATCCCGCCGACGACGGGTGGGAGCACCAGCGGCAGGGTCACCAGCCCGCGGATCACCCGGCGTCCGGGGATTGACGCGCGTGCAAGCAGGTATGCCAGCGGGACACCGATGACCAGCGATACCGCGACCGCGATGATCGAGCATTCGAGTGAGAGGCGAAGTGCGGTGAGCACGTTCCCCGATACCAGCTGCGACGGGAGGTTGCCCCAGTCGACATGCACGAGCAGTCCGATCAGCGGCAGCGCGATGAACAGCACGGCCACCGCGGCCGGAACCATGAGACCGATGAGGGGACGTCGCGTGACGTCCCGGGTCACGACGCCTTCAGGAATCCGTCGGCCAGCAGCTGCGTCTGAACAGCACCGGACAGCGCGGAGGTGACGAACGCCCGCGCGGCCGCCATGTTCGTGCTCGTCTTGAGGACGGCGATCTCGTAGGTGCCGATGACGTTCTGTGCGTCGGGTATCGGGATGCCGACCACCTTGCTTCCGGCGGCGACGACATCGGTCACAAAGACCAGGGCCGCGTCGGCGTTGCCGGATTCCACCTGCTCGACCATCAGCGCGTCGTCGAGCTGGAGCGACTTGGGCGTGAGCTTGATGCTCGCCGCAGCCAGTGCCTTCGCCGCGTAGTCGCCAACCGGGACGCCGGGCGCTGCGAGCACGACCGCGAGGCCAGGCGTCGCAAGGTCGGCGAGGGTCTTGATGTTCTTCGGGTTTCCCGGCGCGACGATGATCTCGAGCTCATTCCTGCACAGTGCCTGCGGTGTGTCGACGAGTCCCTTGGCGACCAGTTGCTGCATCGTGGAGGTGTTCGCGGTCACCATGACGTCGGCCGGCGCGCCGCTGACGAGCTCGGTGACCAGCGCCTGCGAGCTGCCGTAGGAGTACTGCGCGGTGAAACCCGGGTGATCCAGCTCAAGCCCCTTCTCTGCGGTGTTGAACGCCGAGGTCAGTGAGGACGCGGCGAAGACGGTGATCGACCCGTTGAAGGGATCGGGCGACCCGGAGGGACCGCCTGATGGGCTGGAGCCGCACGATGCCAGCGCGATCCCGACGGTGCCGGCGAGCAACGGGGTGACGGCGCCGATCTTCACGTCTTCCTCTGTTGTGTCTCCGGGGGCGGGGGCAACTCGATGACGACATTGGTTGCTTTCACCGAGGCGACGGCGAGCATTCCCGGCTCCAACCCGAGCTCGGCGACCGCCTCGCTGCTGATCAGCGAGCTGATCCGGAACGGGCCGGCCTGGAGCTTGACGTGCGCCATCACGCCATCGGTGGCCACGTCGGTGACCAGCCCGAGGAAGTGGTTGCGCGCCGACTCGGTCACCGGCATCGTCGGGTGATTGCTCGCCAGCTCGACCGCAAACCTGGCAAGCGCTACCCCGTCGACCAGCCGGTGGCCGCCCTCCGTGCGCACCGTGTTGATTCGTCCGGCGTCGGCCCAGCGTCGAACGGTATCGACGCTCACGCCAAGGAGCTCCGCGGCCTGACCCATCTTGTACGTCGGCATGGTCCGCGACTCTAGCGCAAAAGCGGCCTTCTCTACAATTGGGCCTAGCGATTGCGCGATTCAGGAGCGAGTGGCGCTACTCATGTGAGACCACGGTGATCGCATGCACGACGTCACTGACGAAGAGCGGCGCCGGGTAAATGACACGCACATAGCCCTGGGGATCGATGACGTCGAGGTAGTTGGTCTTCGGAGGCTCGAGCGGCTCTCCCCATTTCAGCCAGGTGATCTCGAGCGTTGGATCCGGCCCGAGCAGCCAGTGCCAGCCCGGCGACCAATGGGTCGTGAGGTTGGTGCTGATGAAGTGGGTGACGTCGGCGGGAGTGCGGTCGGGCATGACGCTGACGATGAGGAGGACCGGTTTGATCCCCTTCGGCAGCGCCTGTTCCACGGCGACGATGTCACGGCCAAGCACCGGGCAGAGCTCGACGCACAGCGGGTCCATGAACGCAAGCAGCACGACGTGGCCCTTCTCGTCCGGAAGCGAGACCTGCTTGCCGTTCTGGTCGACCAGCCCTGTGAGCGGCGGAGTCGGCTGACGCGTCAGCGGTGCGCCGATCACGTTGGCGGACGGCGTGATGTTCACCTGGGCGGCGGTCGTCGACGCTCGCGGATGGATCGCCATTGACATGATCGCCCCGATGCCCAGGCCTCCCGCGAGCGCGAGGACGACGAGCAACGCCTGTCCTCGCTTGGATCGCGTGATGGCTCCAAGGCTTCTCGAGGGCTTCATCCACAAACCTCGCTCTTTGGCAACGCTGCCTGACGTTTGACTCCGCAACTGCCCCTGACGTCCTGCCGTCGAGCGCGGCGCCAATTATGGCTCGCTTGATCCCCCCACGTGACGCGTGTGGAGTGCCAGCGTATGCTCCCGGCGTGATCCCGCATCGGCAGACGAGGCTTGCCGCTTCAGGCGGTGTCCTCCTGGCGCTGGTCGGACTGTTCATCGGTCACACGCTCGAGTACCTCCGGGTATGGGGGTCCGGTGGGATCGTCGAGTCGATGACCAATCCGGTGCATGCGTACATGCTCCCCGTTGCCGGCGTGCTCGTTGCGCTCAGCGCGGTCTTCGCTTTCCACCTGGCGAGAGCCTGGCAGACGCTCAACGACCGGCTCGAGCGCGCGGCCGCGGGTATCCGTCGCCTCTGGCGGGGACGGCCGGCCGCGGCATCCGGCGTTCCGGCCCAGCCTCGGGCGGCTCGGGGAACACGGCTGGTGGCTCTCTGGCTGCCGCTCGCAGCGGCACAGATTGCCCTCTACCTCGCGCAGGAGAACATCGAGGCGCTGGCTCGCTCCCAGCCGGCGCCGGGACTCGGCACCGTCACCGGGATCCACTGGGCGGCCCCGATCGTCCACCTCTACGTGTCGCTGCTGCTCGCCTGCCTGGTCCGCATCTGCCAGATCTTGCTGCACCGTCGCGAGGTCGCCGTCGAGCGTCTGGAAGCGCTCCTGCGTGCCATCGCCCGCCGCCGTCGCACGGCAACTGTTGTGCTCTCCCGCCCGGCCGGGCGGGAGAGCTCCCCCCTCGACCGGCTGGGGCGGCATCACCTGCGACGGCCGCCCCCACTGCTTCTCGACACCTGACCGGACGTCCGTGAGCTTCGGCTCACCTTCGATCGTTCACAAACGAGGAGTCATCACGTGGGGAAAACCAGTCTTCGACTGTCGGCAGCTGCCATTGCAACGCTGCTCGCGGTGGCAACATCCTTCGCCGTCGCCTCCGCACACTACGTCTTCACGGCAGGCAGGTACCGGATCGCCATGGGCTGGCAGAACGAACCCTCATCAGGCTCCGACACCTACGTCGGTGCGCAGAACGCGATCCAGGTGCTCGTCGACGTCGCATCAGCGGGCGATTCCCACGGCACGCCGGTGGGCGCGCTCAACCAGGACTGCTCGCATCCGGATTTCCAGGTCACCGTCAGAGTCGGCACCATCACGAGCAGCCCCTTCTGCCCGGCGCCGGTATATGACGGCGACACCGGTATCGGTAGGCTCGACGAGTACGACTATCCGTTGATACCGACGGTTGTCGGCGCCTACACCTTCCACATCTTCGGCAGCATCGACGGAACGGCGATCGACCGGACGGTCACCTCGGGACCCGCGACGTTCGACTCCGTCGCCGACTCCAGCGCGGTCGACTTTCCTGTTGTCGTGCCCGCGATCGCTCAGGTGGCGACCAAGGTCGACGCGGTCAATCAGCGCGCGGCAGCCGCGGTGGCGAGCGCTCGGTCCGCTGCGACCACCGCTGCGGAGGCGAAGAACGGCGCCGCCGGCGCGATGGTCCTCGCGATCGTCGCGATGATCCTTGCCGTCCTCCTCGGCGCGGGTAACCTTGTGATCGGATTGCGCCGCCGGAAAGCGTAGCAGTGCGGTGGGGACGGGCTCTGGCCGTGGCGGCTGCGTTCGCTGGAGCCACAGCGCTGGTGATGCCCTTGACCGCCTCGGCGCACGCACTGCCACAGCGTGCCATTCCGCCGGAGGGCGCCGAAGTGCAGGCGGCGCCTGCCTCTGTGACGATCATCTTCGGGGAGACGCCCGACCCGCGGCTCTCGACCATCAGCGTGGTGAACGGGTCGGGGTTGAATGTCGACGACGGTCCAACCACCGCCGTCCCCGGCAATCCGCTCGAGCTCGAGGTGCCACTC
>DATLRB010000075.1:0-5346 GCA_035534875.1 Saccharimonadales bacterium (SeqCode) | reverse complement strand
GCGTGGCGTGACGATGTGTCGCGCTCGGGAGCAGCGGCTCTATGGTCACCGTAAGGATCCTCCGTGTGGTGATGGGCCACCTCACGGGATCCGGGGCTGACCCATCTCTGATGAACCAGCCCTGGTAAGAAACTGCGCGGTTTGTCTAGAAGACCCCCGGCAGCCTTACGGCTGGCGGGCCAAAGTATCGAGACGCAGTTGCGACCATTGCGCTCAATCCTAGCATGCCAATCGTCAGACGTCCATCCTCGCGATCATCACTCGGGACCGCCGTGTGACGAGGCGCCCGCCGAAGATGAGCAGCAGCACGAGCAGGATGGTCACGCCCGCAGCTGCGTTCGCCAGCGCAGCGTAGCCGGCTCCCGGCAGGACCAGGTCGTTGTACGTGACGCCAGTCAGGTAGCCGACCGGGTTGTGCATCAAGCTGAGCGTGGGGTTGGCGTCGCTGAACCCGGCGGTGAAAAGCAGCGGTGCCGTCTCTCCTGTCGATATTGCCATCGCGATGACCAGGCCCGAAACGATCCCAGGGAGCGCCGGTGGCAGCAATGCCTTGCGAATCATCCGTCCGCGAGAGAGACCGAGCGCGATGGCGCCCTCACGAAGGGTGCGCGGCACACTGCTGAAAGCCAGCTCCGTTGTCTTGACGATGTACGGCAGGATCAATGACCCGAGCGCCAGGATGCCGCCGAGCAGCGAGAATCCCCAATGAAGCCCCACGACGAGCACCACATACCCGACGTACCCGATGACGATCGATGGAACACCGGCAAGCACCTCGGAGAAGAAGCGCGCGGTCGAGGCGACCCTGGGAGGCGCGAACTCGGCAATGTACAGACCGGCGAGGATGCCGACCGGCCCGGCGGTGAGCAGGACGCCCACGCTGAGCACGAGCGTCCCCGTGATCGCGTTCTGGAGTCCCAGCTGGCCGCCGCTGGTGGTCTGAGTGATGAGGCTCGGCTTCAAGGCCGGCGCCGCCACGGCGAGGACACTCACGATGATGTCGATCGCCGGGGCGATGATGAGGACGAGACCGATACCACACAGCGCCCAGAAAATCGCCGCACGAAGATGACGCAATGGCACGTGTCTAGATTCCACGACCCACCGGGAGGACGCCGCCGGTGACCCGGCGGACGACGAGCCGACCGGCAAGGTTGGTGATCACGCTGAGAATCAGCAGGAACAGCCCCAGCTCCGCGAGCGCATGGACGCCCATCCCGGTCGCGTCGGTGAGCGCGCTGTCGAGGACTGCAGCGATGGTTGCCGCGATGGTTCCCGTCTGCGAGAACACGGTGTGTGGCAGCACGTTCGCGTTCCCGATGATGAGCAGGACCGCGATCGTCTCGCCAAGAGCCCGCGCCCACCCGAGGAGCGCCGCGGCGATAATGCCGGTTCTGATGTAGGGGAGGGTCACGACCTTCACTGTTTCGTGGCGGGTCATGCCGAGCGCCAGTGCGCCCTCTCGAGACAGGATGGGCACGCGCCGGAGCAACTCGCGCGTTGTTGACGCAATGATCGGAATGATCATCACCGTCAGCACGAGGGAAGCGGTCAACAGACCCTCTCCGGTGCCGACGGGGCCCTTGAGCCACGGAACCACCGCACCGACGTGCGACAGCGTTGGATACACGTGTACGGCGGCCCAGGGGCCGAAGATCGAGACCCCCCACAATCCGAAGACGACGCTCGGTATGCCGGCGAGCAACTCGAGAAACACGGACAGGGCGTTCTGCACTCTACGTGGAAACCACTCGGTCAGGATGAGGACACCGCCGACCGATATCGGCACCGCGAGAGCAAGTGCGATCAACGATGTTGCCAACGTGCCGACGATGAACGCGAGGCCGCCGTAGCTTGCGCCCGGGGGCGCAGCGACGCCGTTGTGCGTGACCGTGGTCGTGGCGTAGAGGTTGCCAAGGCTGAATGCCGACTTCGTGAAGAAGTCGAGACCGCTGAAGACGATCGCGGGGATCGCGGTGAGGACGAGGATGATGAGAAGAAAGGCGAGCAACGCCCCGGGCACGGCGGCCGCTACCGCACCGACGGCCCGGAGCGCTCGATCCGCTCGCGTGAGCTCGCCTCCCGCTCCCCGGCGACGCAACAGTCCGGCGGCCGGGCCGCCGGACTGCGCGTGGATTACCGACATCGCATCGTCAACAAGCCGACCTCATCCCTTGATCGCGGCGATCGCGGCCTGTACCTTCGGGATAACGGACGAGGGCAGGCCGACGAAGTCCTCCTTCTGCAGGAACTGCGACTGCGATCCGCCGTTGGGATCGATCGCCCATGAGAGAAAGGTGCGGATTGCAAGTGCGGTGTTTGCATCCGTCTGCGTCGTATTGACGATGATGTACTCAAAGTTCACGATCGGATACGCCTGCGCACCGTTCGAGTAGATGAGGGATTGGCGCAGGTTCGCGGGCGTGCTGCCGGCAGCGGCCGCGACCGCAGCCTCGATCGCCGTTTGCGTCGGCGTGACGAAGTTTCCAGCCTGGTTCTGCAGCTCGGCTTCGCCAAGGCCCGCGCTCAGAGCACTCGCCTCGGCGCTCACGCCGATGTAGGCAACGCAGCCAACGTTCTGCGACTTGGAGCACGTCGCGACCATGGCGGGGTTGCCCATCGCTGACTGCTCGCTGCTCACGGCCGGCCAGTTGATGGTCGTCCCAAAACCCGGGCCTGACGACCACGATGGGTCGGTCGCGCTCAGCAGCGACGTGAAGATGAACGTATCTCCGGAGCCGTCGAGGCGGCGGACCGGGATGATTCCGGTCGCCGGCAACGTCACCCCCGGATTCAACGCGGCGATCGCCGAATCATTCCATTTCGTGATCGTGCCCTTATAGATTTTGGCGAGCACACCACCGGAGAGCTTCAGGTTCGTGATGCCGGGAAGGTTGTAGTTGACCGCCTGGGCGGAGACCGCGATCGGTATGTTCTCCAGCGTCGCGTTTTGCGACGCCTGCCCGGGGCTGAGATACGCATCGGAGCCCCCGAAGCTCGTGGCCCCGGCGATCGCATCGCTGATTCCCTTACCCGAGCCACCGGGTGCTGGCGCGAGGGTGATATTCGAATACGCTTGCGTGAGTGGCGCGACCAGCTCTTCGAGGAACGGATACAGGAGCGACGAGCCGGACTCGTGCAACGTCACCGCGCTCGTCGGGTTGCCCGTCGCGGCGGCAGCCGGCGTCCCTGACGCGGGTGTCGGCGTCGTGGCATTGCTGCTGCCGCCGCATGCGGCGACAGCGAGCGTTCCGAGTAGTGCGATCCCCCCCAACAGCCCTGTGCGCATGGAAACCTCCCCTGATTGAGTGCGTGTTTGATTCGCCACCGGCGAGTACCGGCTTCGACGATGTGGATTAACCGATTCGGCCGCTCACGTATTCGCGGCTGCGTTCGTCCTCTGCCCCGTGAAAGAACTTGTCGCTCGGCGCGGTCTCGACGAGCTTTCCTGCCATGAGAAACACGACGTCATCGCTGATTCGCAGCGCCTGCGCGAGGTTGTGCGTGACGATGAGAATTGTCATCGTGTCGCGCAAGGTTCGCAGCAAGTCTTCAATGTGCTCAGTGGTCCCCGGATCGAGTGCTGACGTCGGCTCGTCGAGCAGCAACACGTCAGGCGAGAGTGCCAGCGCACGCGCGAGGCACAGCAACTGCTGCTGGCCACCGGAGAGCGTGAATGGCGAGGAACGGAGACGATCCTTGACCGCGTCCCAAAGACCGACTTCGGTGAGCCGCTGTTCAACGAGTGTTGCGTCGCCGCCACGCGAGATCATCCCGTGCGCACGCGGAGCGATCGAGATGTTGTCCTGGATGCTCTGCGGAAACGGGTTCGCGCGCTGGAACAGCATGCCCACACGGCGACGGAGCTCGCGAACGTTCACGTCGTCGCCGTAGATCTCGATGCCCTCAACCGCGACCGAGCCGTCGACAGACATGCCGGTCGTGTGGTCGTGCATGCGATTCACCGAACGCAACAGCGTTGTCTTGCCGCATCCAGTAGGACCGACGATGGCAGTGATGCGCTTGCCCGAGAACCCGACGGAGATGCCGTCGAGCAGACGGCGCTCGCCGAGCCTGACGGTCAGCCCCTTGATCGCCACAGCAGTCCCAACCGCCGCGCCGTTCTGGTGAACGATCGCCGGCGAGGGGAAACTCATGAATCCCGCTCCAGCCACCACACTTCGCAGCCTAGCGGGGAGAAGTTTGTGCAGGTGTTAGCTGATGGTTAAGAAACGGGGCGACCTTGCAGCGCATCGATCAGGCGGCAGACAGATGAAGCTGGAACAAGGGATTCGGTGATCGCTCGAACCACCGCGACCCGCGCGGCACCAGCCTCGACGACCTCAGGAAGCGTCGCTGCGCTGATGCCGCCGATCGCGAACCAGGGCCGGAGCTCCGAGCCGTCTCGCTCGCGTGCGGCCGCGTACTCGACGATGCTGACGCCCGTGGCGGGGCGCCCGGGCTTGGTTGGCGTCGCGTAGAGGGGTCCGACACAGAGGTAGTCCGCGTCTGGCGGAGACGCCTCGTACTCGGCGGTCGAGTGGGTCGACAGCCCGATGATGAGCTCCTCCCCGACGGCGCGTCGGACCATCCGAGTAGGGAGATCGTTCTGCCCGACGTGCACCCCGTCGGCATCGGCGGCCACGGCGACGTCCGGACGGTCATTCAGGATAAACAGTGCTCCGTAGCGGTCGGCCGCAGCGCGGAAGACCGTGCTCCAGCGCAGAAGATCGCCGGCCTCTGCATCCTTCTGACGCAGCTGCACGATGTCGACACCCGCGGCCAGCACCGACTCCAGGAACGCCTCGAGATCGCCCTGCGTCTGGCGGGCGTCGGTGACGAGGTAGAGCCGGGCACGGGCGAGTCGCTCGCGCCTCGCCTCACCCAGCGTCGACATCACCCAGGGCCGGCACGATCACGGGCGTGCCACCGAGGTCGGCGATGCCTTCCCACGACGTCGAGGCGTTTGCGTAGAGACGTTGCGGGATCCTCCCAGCGCGAAACGCCAGGCGCCCCGCATCGACCCCGTACCGGATGGCGCGGGCCATGAGGACGGGGTCGGCCGCTCGAGTGATCGCCGACGCCACGAGGACCGCGTCGCACCCCAGCTCCATCGCGATTGCCGCATCCGAGGCCGTGCCGACGCCCGCGTCGAGGACGACGGGCACTCGGGCGCGGTCGCGAATGATCCGCAGGTTGTACGGATTGCGGATGCCCGAGCCGCTGCCGATCGGGGCGCCGAGCGGCATCACGGCGGCGCAGCCGAGGTCCTCGAGTCGGCGCGCCAGGACGGGATCGTCGTTGGCGTACGGGAGGACGACGAACCCATCGTCGATGAGCTGCTCG
>DATLRB010000074.1:0-11339 GCA_035534875.1 Saccharimonadales bacterium (SeqCode) | reverse complement strand
CGGCCGAGCCTGCCAATAGTAGCCAGGACAACCCGCGACGACGCGGCCGCGACGGTCGTGTCCCTTGCCGCTCAGCACCATCCCCGCGCCGTGCTGAGGGTCCGGTGGCGACCTCCGGCAGCGGTGCCGAGACCTCCGAGGCACGAGCGCAGCAGCAGTAAGCTTCCCCCCCGATGCCCGACGTTGATCTCGCCACCGCCGACGGCCAGGACCGGTACGTCCCGACCGAAACCCGGGACATCACATCAGCGGGCCATGAGGGGGTGTACGAGTGGATCGCTGAGAACCTGGTCAAGGAGGGGACGAGGGCGCTCGACTTCGGCTGCGGGACCGGATACGGCGCCGCGCTGATGGCCAAGGCGGGAGCCACAGTCGACGGCATCGACAGCTCTCCGGCGGCAATCGGCTACGCAACCGACCACTACGCCGGGCTTGGGATTCGGTTCTTCGTCGCAGACCTCGTCAAGCCGCTGCCGGATGCCTTCACACCCAGGTCATACGATCTGGTCGCCAGCTCCGAGGTTCTCGAGCACGTCGTCGACCCGTTCGCCTTCGTGCGCGGGATGGCGGCGAGTCTCAACGACAGCGGCGTGTGCTTTGTCGGCACACCGAACCGGCAGTGGTCGATCGACCATGTGCCGGACGGACACCTGCTTGCCCGCTCGCACATGATGGAGTTCACCCCGCCCGCGTTGATCGCGCTGCTCCGGACCGCGTTCGATGAGGTCAGCCTCATGGTGCGGGTCTTCCCGGAGGGGGCGATGAACACCGTGCCTCCACCCACGGAGGCTCAGCCATCGCCCGCGCAGCACCCCCGCCCGCAGGTGATTCGAGTCTCCGCGGCGCTCCTGCGAAAGGTGGCACCCGGCGCCGTCGAGCGGATCAAGCGTGCCGTCGAGCCGACGCGGCCATCTGTGCCGGCCGTGCCGGCGCAGCCGGCCCCCCAGGAGTGGCTGGCCTCGGACATCGTCTGGGCGAAGGCCGACGACCCGACCGTTGACATGGAACGGGCGGTCGGCCTCGCTGCGGTGTGTCGTAGACCTCGCCGGGTGCGTCGCCGGAAGGATTGAGGACGCGCCTGCCGCGCCTCAGCGCCGGGTGACCGGGAGCATCTCGCGAAGGCCCGGATCGTTCAGATAACGCGTCACCACGCCGAGCGCCTCGTCGGGCCCTCCGGCAAGGGAATCGGCGAACCACCCGCCGTCGTAGGGCGCGTCGACTGCCCTGAGCATGTCCGCGGCGGGCTGGTGCCGGGGTGGTGGAATGCCCGGGACGAGCTTGTACGCGAGGATCACGCGGTTTCCTGCCCGGGCGATGCCGACCTCCGCGATGACGTCCCAGCGGGTGAGGCTGCTGTACGGGTACTGGCGCTGGACCAGGCCGTCGCGGGTGAGTTCCAGGGCTGGACGGAGAACCACCGCGGTGGTCGCCAGCCCGACCAGCGGGGCGGCGATGATGAACCAGCCGATCGTGGCGCCGATGAGCAGACAGACGACTCCCGCGAGCTCGGTGACCGCAAGAAGCGGGACCACGAGCGCGACCGGTCGTCGTGCGCGGAACACGATCCTGCCCCGCCGGATCGTGAGCGAGGCGGGAAGCTCGGCGGGGCTGGGCAACTCGGCCATCGGATCGATCCTAGCCTTGCCTGCCATCCTTCCCGGATGCTCCTCGACATCGGATCGGTCCTGGCCGGCATCGGCCTGGCGGTGGTCGCCTTCCTGGTGGTGATCCTCGTCTGCGTCGTGATCCTCCGGCTGCTTGCAGCCATCCTCCCCTCGTACGAGGATCGCGACGTAGAGGCGGCGCCGGATGGGCCGGCCTCCTCTGACGAGGGCACTCCGTCGAGCCCGACTCAGGTGGCCGGCGGCGACGAGGAACGGCAGAACTGAGCTCGGGGGGCTTGCGCGGCCATGTCTGAACCCGCTAACATGCATAAGCGATCCTTTATGAAAGATTCCTTTATGGGTTCTGACGCACCGACGCGGCCGCCGCGTCGCGCGCTCCCCGGGAGCATTGCCGCCGGAGCGAGTGACCTCTCGGTGCACTTCGAGGGCCTCGCCAACCCGACGAGGCTGCTCATCGTCGAGCGGCTCGCGACCACCTCGGAGATGCGCGTCTCCGAGCTCGCCGATTTCTGCCAGGTGAGCCAGCCGCGCATGAGCTGGCATCTGCGCATCCTCCGCAGAGCGGAGGTGATCCGGACGCGGCGCGAGGGTCGAGAGGTCTTCTGCCGCCTCGACCGCGACGCCATCGCAACTCACTTCAAGAGCTTTGCTCGGCTCATCTCCTCAGCAGGGGTGCCCGCCGAGATCACATCAACAACACCAGTACACGAGGGCGCGTCGTGAGCAACAAAGTCAGAGTCGCGATCATCGGCGTGGGCAACTGCGCCTCGTCGTTCGTCCAGGGACTCGAGTACTACAAGCACGCGGATCCCAATGACACGGTGCCCGGGCTCATGCACGTGAACCTCGGCGGCTACCACATCTCCGATATCGAGATCTCCGCGGCCTTCGACATCGACATCTTGAAGGTCGGCAAGGACGTTTCCGAGGCGATCTTCAGCGGCCTGAACAACACGGTGAAGTTCAGTGACGTTCCGAAGTTGAACATTCCCGTTCAGCGTGGGATGACTCACGACGGCCTCGGCAAGTATCTGTCCGAAGTCATCACCAAGGCACCCGGGTCCACTGTCGACATCGCCCAGGTGCTCAAGGACACCGGCACCGACGTGGTCGTCAACTACCTGCCCGTCGGCAGCGAGGCCGCAACCCGTTGGTACACCGAGCAGATCCTCGAGGCGCCCTGCGCGATGGTGAACTGTATGCCGGTGTTCATCGCTCGCGAGGACTACTGGCAGGCGCGGTTCCGCAAGGCCGGGGTACCGATCATCGGTGACGACATCAAGTCGCAGGTCGGGGCAACCATCGTGCACCGCGTCCTCACGCACCTGTTCCGTGACCGCGGCGTCGAGCTCGAAAACACGTATCAGCTCAACTTCGGCGGCAACACCGACTTCCTCAACATGCTCGAACGCGAGCGCTTGATGAGCAAGAAGATCAGCAAGACCAACAGCGTGCAGTCACAGCTCGCGACGCCCATGGAGAAGGACCACATCCACATCGGCCCGTCGGACTACGTGCCGTGGCTCCATGATCGCAAATGGGCGTTCATCCGCCTCGAAGGCAAATCCTTCGGCGACGTGCCGCTCAACGTCGAATTGAAGCTCGAGGTGCACGACTCGCCGAACAGCGCGGGCATCGTCATCGATGCGGTGCGCTGCTGCAAGCTCGGGCTCGACCGGGGCCTGAGCGGTACGCTCGAAGCTCCGGCGTCGTACTTCATGAAGTCACCCCCACGTCAGGTCTCGGACGACGAGGCCCACCGCGCCACCGAGGAGTTCATCGCCGGTGTCGAGGTGAATGGCGGCCGGCGCAACGGCCGCGTCGCCGACGCCCTGCCGGCTGCCGCGGAAGCGGAACCCGCCACCCCCGCGACGAATTAGTCCGCCGAGCGATCGGGAGCCGACAGCGTTGATGCAGGCCGGCGACATGACGGTGAAGGCGCGCGCCACCGAGCGCGTTGCGCGGGATCCGATGCTGGCCTACTACGCCTACCGCGGTGCCGAGGTGCTGGTCGGCGCGCTCCCGCAGTCGGTGTCGTACTGGCTCGGCGACCGCGCGGCGGACGCGCTGCTGATCGCGGTGCCGAGCCGGTTCGACGGCCTTCGAGACAACCTGCGCCACGTCATGCCTGGTATCGGCGACCGTCCGCTCAAGCGCCTCGTCCGCAAGAACGTCCGCAACCTCACCCACTGCTGGGTCGATGTGATGGAGATGTCGTCGCGACGCACCGACCTGCCGTCGCGAATCGACATCAGGGACCTGTACCACTTCGAGGATGCCATCGCGCGGGGCAACGGCGTGGTCGTCGCTTCGATGCATTTCGGGTCCTGGGAGGTTGGTCTCGCGGGCTGGAACAAGATGGGCGGCAGGATGGCGCTGCTCGCCGAGGTGCTCCGCCCTCGACAGCTCTTCGACCGGGTCGTCGGAGCGCGGCGTGCCCAAGGCGTCCACATCATTCCCATCGACACGCAGGCGATGCGCGATGGCGATCCTCGGGTGGCGCGGCGGGTTGGCGCCGCGTCGATGCGCGAGGTGTTCAGGGTGCTCCGTTCCGGCGGTGTCGTGGCGATGGCGCTCGACCGCGATCTGATCGGGAACGGCGAGCCGCTCGAGTTCTTCGGCACCCCGGCACCGATCCCCATCGGGTCGGTCGAGATCGCCATTCGAGCCGGGGCAGCGATCGTCCCGATCGTGCTCTTCCGCAACCGCTATCGGGTCAACGCGGTGGTGCACCCGGAGATCCGGTATTCGCCGGATGCGCCCAGGGACGCGGAGGTGCGCAAGACTGCGCAGGTGTTGTTGCGCATCTTCGAGGCGGCGATCCGCGAGCACCCCGACCAGTGGCACGTCCTCGACCCCATCTGGGTCGGGACACGATGAAGATCTGCCTGGTCTCCCCGTACGACTTCATGCACCCGGGCGGGGTGACCGAGCACGTCCGGCACCTCTCGGCGAAGCTGCGCGCGCGCGGCCATGACGTGACCGTGCTCGCACCGTCGAGCCGCGTCGGCGACGACCATGGCATCCCCGGGTACGTGCGCATCGGCCGGAGCGTCCCGGTGCGGGCCAATGGCTCCGTGGCTCGCATCGCGCTGTCGTTCCACCTGGTGCGGCGCGTGCGAGCCCTGCTCGATGAGAATCACTTCGACGTCGTCCACTACCACGAGCCGCTCGTACCCTCGTTGCCGATCACGGTGTTGCGGTTCCACAGCGGTGCGAACGTCGGGACGTTCCACGCGATGGCGCGGCGCAACCTCGGCTACTACTACGGCAGGCCGTTCCTCAAGCGCTACTTCAACCGTCTCCACGTCCACGTCGCTGTGAGCGTGCCGGCGCGGGATTTCATCGCGAGGTATTTTGAGGGTGAGTACCGGGTTGTGCCGAACGGCATCGACTGCTCCCGGTTCAATCCCAACCACGTCCAGCTCGATGAGCTGCGCACGCCCGGCAAGGCGACGATCCTCTTCGTCGGCCGCCTCGAGTCACGGAAGGGGCTGCCGACGTTGCTGGAGGCCTACGGTCAGCTGCGACGCACCCGCGGCGACGCGCGCCTGGTCGTGGTCGGGGATGGTCCGATGCGCTGGGGCTACGAGAGTCAGGTCGCGGCAATGGGCATTCCCGACGTCGAGTTCGCGGGCAGGGTTTCCTCGGAGCTGCTGCCCCGGTATTACGCGTCCGCCGACATCTTCTGCGCGCCGGCGACCGGCGGAGAGAGCTTCGGGATCGTGTTGCTGGAGGCAATGGCCAGCGGCGTGCCCGTGATCGCGTCGTCCATCCCGGGCTTCAGCAGCGTGATCCTGCATGACGTGGACGGTGTGCTCGTTGCCCCTCGCCAGCCAAAGGAATGGGCGGTGGCGCTCGGCGCCCTGCTCGATGACCCGGGGCGGCGCACGGCGATGAGCGAGCGCGGGCTCGCGAAAGCGCAGCTGTATGACTGGGAACACGTTGTCGACGAGGTTCTCGACGTGTATCGCGTGGCGCGTGAGCGTGCCGGCGCGAGCACGGTGGTATCCGGTGTTCACGTCCAGGCTCCAGGACTGGGTTAGGTCCGGCGCTCGGCGCGTCGTTCCTACCCTCCGCGCGCTGCACCTGACTCCGAACATCCTGACCATGCTCGGGCTGATCATCTGCGCCGGCTCCGCGGTCCTGATCGCCCTCGGGTTTCTCCTGCCCGGCGGCGTGCTGCTGCTGTTTGCCAGTGGGTTCGACATTCTCGACGGCGCGCTGGCGCGGGTGAGCGGTCGCGAGCAGAGCTACGGAGCGTTTCTCGACTCGACGGTGGATCGCTACGCGGAGGCGATGACATCGATCGCGCTCCTCTACTACTTCATCTTTCACGGCCATCACACGCTCGAGCCGATGCTCGTGGTCTTCGCGCTGACAGGATCCCTGCTCGTCTCCTATGTGCGAGCGCGCGCGCAGTCCCTGGGGTTCAACGGTGATGGTGGACTGCTGGCCCGTCCCGAGCGTGTGGTGATCACCGTTGTCGGTCTGGTGATCGCGCCCGTGCTCATATGGGCACTCTGGATCCTCGCCATCCTGACCAACGTCACCGCGGTGCAGCGGATCTGGGTTGTCTGGCAGCAGGCGCGACGCATCGCGGCGGAGACCCGCAGCGCCTCGGGGGTGCCCACGGGCTAGGCGTTTCACGGGAGCGCAAGATCCAACTGCGGATCCTCGGCGATGCCATCGCGCCGGATCTCGAAATGCAGGTGCGGTCCGGTCGCGTTGCCGGTTGACCCCACGGTTCCGATGACCTCGCCGGCTGTCACGAGGTCGCCGCTCTTGACGAGCACGGTGTCGAGGTGGCCGTAGAGACTGCTGAGACCGCCGCCATGATCGATGACCACGTGCAGGCCGTATCCGGTGGCCGACACGATGACCGTGGCAATGCCGGGGAGCGTCGCCATCACGGGCGTGCCGCGGGCCGCTGCCAGGTCGATCCCGGAGTGCCAGTGGCCGCCGGGACACGCACGGTCCACCGGTTCGAAGGCGAAGCTGGTGCACCCGAACCCCTGCGACGACCACGAATGCGCGAGCGGTTTGACGAAACGCGCGCCCGCGGGGCTGATGTCCGCGGCAGCGCTCCCGAATGCTGTGCCGCCGCAGAGGCCGAGGGCCATCAGCGCCGTGAGCACCGCGCAGGCGCGGATCACAGCGCAGTCCGGTGGCGCACGACGTGGTGCGCCGGCACCAGCGCCTTGTGCATCGACCTCCGGACATGGCGCATCGCGGTGTGCGCATTGGTCTCGACGTGTGTCGCGGCGTGGAGCGTTCCCGGAACCTTGAGGACGATCCAGAGTATCGCCAGCGCGAACAGGCTTTCCGCGATACCACTCCCGGCACCGAATCCGACCGCCGTCGCGACCCGCAGGATGATCAATTGCACGGCCTGCATGAACACCGCGACCATGAAGAGACGGAGCCAGGTGTACGCATAGCGGCGTGTGTCCGGGAGCACTGAGCACAGTGCGGCAAGTGGCGCGAGCACGACGAGTATGTCGAGCATCGCGATGCGGATCACATAGGAGAGGACCAGGATCACGACGGCGACCACCACGCCGAGTGCGAAGACGGCGTGGAACAGGTCCTGGGAACCCTGGATGATGGATACGGTCGCGGCACTCATCGACCCTGACCAGGGAAGGGTGTTCATGGTCAGCGGGCCGCCGAGCGATTGCACGATCCCGCCGATCGCGTTGTTGAGGTCCACGGCCATCTGGATGAAGTAGGCCGATCCGTGCACCATGACGAGTGACGCCATGACGCGCGGGATCACCAGGTGGAGCGCGTAGCGCGCGTGGATCGAGTGCTCGAAGATGCTCCGGAGGGAGGCATACACCAGGACCGCGCCCACGAGCACATCCGCGACGAGCGCCAGCGCGCCGTTCAGGTGTGAGATCGCGGGATTCGCCGTCAACGGGCGAATGCCTGATCCGGTCGGGTCGACGGTGGTAAAGAGATACCGGCTCAGCTCCGAGTTGAGGTCGGTTCTGGCGGTCGCGATGAAGTGCGAGAGCACACCGGTCAACAGTTGAAGGATCGTGCCGAGGGGATCGCGGATCCCCTGAACGATGCCCGGGAGCGACTGCATCAGCCCGGCTCAGTGAATGGTTGCCGGGACGCTGGCGATGAGCGCGTGGGTCAGTGTTCCCGCAACTTCGACGCCGATGGTGCCGAAGACGATGCGGCCGATCCACTTCTTTGCCTGTGCGACGCTCGCTGGATCGACCGCCACGATCTTGTACATGAACGCGATGAGGAAGGCGAGCGCGCCGACGCTCGCGAGCAGGCCCTGTGCGATGAGGATCCAGTTGTCGATGAGCGCCTTGAGTTGAACCATGATGCGCGACCTCCGATACGCAGGCTTTCGGTGATCGGTCGCCCCTCCGGCCGTTCCAGGTGAGACCTGGACACCGGACAGACTATACGGATTTGTGTATGTCTGTCAAGCTGCTCGCCACTGACCACGAGGCACTCGTCACGTCGGCCACGGAGAACGACCAGCTACGGATGCGGGTCTGCTCGGCCGACGTCGTGAATTCCGGCCGAGGCTATGGTGGGCGCCTCGTTCGCGTAGCGACTCGGATCCTCTTCAAAGGCTGATCGGCAGCCGCCGGAGCAGAACAGATAGGTGATGCCCTGGTAGAGCGAGCGTTGGCTCGTCCTGGCGGGGTCAACTGTCATCCCGCAGACCGGGTCCTTGGTCGACGCCTGTTGCTCGGGCGGGATCTCCATCTCGCGGAGCATTGCCAAGCCGCCAGTGCGAAGGAACCGCACTCCGAGTCCGGCGATGAGGACAAGGAAGGCAATGTTGAGAAATGTGTCGTAATTCCAGCTGATCGTCGTGTTGAAGACGATGATGTTTCGGTTGGTGGGAACGGCTCCGGCGACGTTGAAGACGAGCCCAACGATGAGGCCTGCAAGCACCATCGCCGCATACGACACCATGAAGAGGTAGAGGCTCACGCGCGCACCGTAGTACTTGCGATAGATGTTGAGGATCGGAAGGATGACCAGGTCGCCGAAGATAAAGGCGATCACCCCGGCGAAGCTGATTCCGCCTCTCCAGAGCACGGCAGCCAAGGGAACGTTTCCGACGGAGCAGACGAAGCTGATGACGGCGATCAGTGGACCGATGAATGCGCCCCAGATCTCGGTCGCAGCACCGTGCCCGGTGAAGAACACGCCTGACCACACGGTGTCGGGTACCCACGCGCCGAGAGCGCCGGCGATCAGGAATCCGAGCGCCAGGTCCGTCCAGAGGCCGAAGACATTCATGAAGAAGTAGTGGCTGATGGACGTCAATGCACGCGCCGAGAAGAGCCGGCGCAGGAACGGCCCGCCGCTGACGGACATGTCCATTGCGCCGTGGCCTTCCATCTTGCCCAGCAAGCCGCGGTCGGCCTGGCGGCGCGCCTGATCCACGAGGCTTCGGCGCAGCGTCAAACGGAAGATTACGGCGAGCAGCACAATCATCACGAGGCCGCCGCTGAACTCCGCCGCTACGAATTGCCAGCCCAGAAGGATGAGCAGCACGAGGCCGAGCTCAAAGACCAGGTTGGTTGACGCGAACTCGAAGATGACCGCATTCGGGAGCGTCGAACCCTTCCGAAGCAGGGTTCGTGCCACCGCAACCGCTGCGTATGAGCACGAGGAAGAGGCGGCTCCAAAGCCAGTCGCCAGCGCGACTGATTTCGGCGTGTCCCGGCCCAGCAAACGCGATACCGCCTGCTTGGAAACGAGCGTTTCCACGACCGCCGACAGCATGAATCCGAGAGCTAGCGGCCAGAGCACCTGCCAGAACATTGCGAACGACAGTCGGAGCGCCGAGCCAATGTGTTCAAGGACGAACACGATCATCGTCAGCCTTCCACGAAGCGGCCGATCGCCTGGCTCAGCTCACGAAGCTTCTCGGCTCCATCGCCGCTTTTGACCGCATCCGCGACGCAGTGTCCGACGTGGTCGTCAAGCAACAGAAGAGCGACCCGGTCGAGGGCAGCCTTCATGGACTTGATCTGGGTAAGGATGTCGATGCAGTAGCGTTCGCCATCCACCATCTTCTGGAGGCCTCGCGCTTGGCCCTCGATTCGGAGCAGTCGCTTCTGGATGTCTTCCTTGTGGGCGATGTAGCCTTGCATAGGGCTTACTATACCCCTAGCAGGTAGGGGTATAGATCGGGGCGGCTCCGCACCCGACAGAGGCACGACGCGCTCTACGGACGACCGGTCAACTCAGGGCTTTGCTGCTGACTTGGCGGAGCCGCCCGTCAGCACATCGCGCCGTTGCGCGTATTCGGCACCGTCAATCTCACCGCGCGCGTAGCGCGCATCCAGGATGGCCTTTGCGGACATGCTCTCGCCGGCACCAGGAGTCGCGCCCTGCTGTGTCCGTGTGAGCCACAGGACGCCGACGACTACGAAGGCAACGAGCATGAGGCCGACGACGACTGAGCCGAGCATCATTGCCCAGCCTCCTGCACCGTAGCCAGGACCCCACATCATCGGATTGCCCCTTGTCTCGTCGGCCGGGAGATCGCTCCAAGCTGAGTGTCTCAATGGCTACTCTCGTACGAATGCTCTCCTGGCTCCAGTGCTGAACGTCCCCAGTCCGTGGTGACCAATGGCTCGATCCCACCAGCGAGCCTTGGCAGGCATACAAAGCAATTCAGCAATCGCTGATGCCAGCGCACCGACGCTCGCGAGCCAGCCTGAGCGATGAGGATCCAGGCGTCGATGAGCGCCTTGAGCTGGGTCACGATGGGCGACCTCCGAGACGTGATTCGGGTACCGATCGCCCTCCGGCCGTGCCGGGCGTGCACCCGGGCAGTCAACAGACTATACGGATTTGTGTAACTGGCCATTGACAGTAGGTAGACAAAGTGGTAGTATGTCGGTATGGCACCCCGCGACCGTCGATCCACCCTCCGCTCCCCGTCGAGCGACAGCACGTACAGCCGGGTTGAGTTCGCTCGCGACTTCCCCGACGACGATACGTGCCTGGAGTGGTTGAAGGACGAGCGCTACCCCGACGGGATCTACTGCAAGAACTGCGAGAAGGTCACGACGCACTACCGCGTCAAGAGCCGTCCGTCGTGGTCGTGCCAGTCATGCGGCAACCACGTCCACCCGACGGCGGGGACCGTGTTCCACAAGAGCAGCACGTCGCTCCATCTGTGGTTCCAGGGCGTCTACCTAATGTCCTCGACCCGTTGCGGCATTTCAGCGAAGCAGCTCGAGCGCGAGATCGGCGTCAACTACAAGACCGCGCTCCGCATGTTCCACAAGATCCGCGACCTACTCGGCGTGGGCGATATCGTCCTCTCTGGCGACGTCGAGATGGACGAAACCTACCTCAATCGCAGCCACCGGAACCGTCCGTGGGAGGACCGCCGCGGTGGCTCTGGCCCGACCCTAAACGAGCGCGTCATCATGGGCTCCGTCGAGCGCGGTGGTCGCATAGTGGCGCGTCACGTTCCCCGCGCGACGCGCTTGGAGGCCGACGCGCACCTCAAGACGTTCGTCCTACCCTCGGCCAACATCTTCACCGACGAGAGCAACATTTACAGCCGCGTCCACAACACGTACTACCACCAGCGGGTCAAGCACTCGGCTCGCGTCTACGTGGACGGCGACGTCCACACGCAAACCATTGAGGGCTTCTGGAGCCTGTTCAAGCGCGGCCTAAATGGTGTCTATCACTCCGTCTCGACGA